>JBBQGC010000004.1:0-154498 GCA_038322705.1 Bryobacterales bacterium
AGTATAGGGATTTCGGTCAGTTTTCGGGGGTACCTAAACCATCAAGCACCCGCTGGCAGCGCGTTGTAGCGCGTCTGTGAAGGTCAAGTTCTGCCCATTTCACGCCGCCGCGAAAATAAGGACTTTAACCACGGGCTGCTAAGGCAGCTCAAGGGCCGCGCAGGCAGGTGACCAAGCTGACGATTCACACCGGAGCGGCGGCGGTTGTGTCGACCTCATCGCCGGCGTCGGCGGCACGAATCAGGCGCCTGGCTCCAGGACGGCGCCCAACCGTGACTGCGGTTCATGATGCCGCGTTGGTGCAACGGAGAAACGCCGAGATCGAGGCGATCCGAAAAGCGTATGGCGGGACGATACCGCTTCAACGGTGATGCGCCGCTCGCATTGTAGGCGAACTGGTGCGCCGTTCTCAGACCTTGCGTGGTGACGCAAGCTTCCGCGCCGCGCCGACGCTTGCGCTGGCAAACGGGCCTGCGAGGGTGAAGCCCGTGCAGCCAAATGTGTAGCTCTCGTTTACTCCGTTCGCATTGATCGCTGTCAGGTGCGGCAGCGGGCCGTTGTTATACACGAAGTTGTGCGACGCACCCTGGCGCGAACGGAAACAAATACGTCGGCGAATTCCGTGGCGTTCGGCCGACCAGACGCTAATGCGTCAGTTAACCAAACACGCACGCCCTTCCGGAGACACTGAGAAAGTGGCATGTAGGCGCCTGAAGGTTTGCCTGTCTGAGCGAAGGCGCTCTCCTGGGCTTTGTGAGAGGGCTAATAACGCCGAGGATTGGCCATTTCCGAAGAGTTCGCGCCACCAACCAGTCAATCGAAAGTTCGCGGACCTCGAAGTCGGAATATTTGGTTCGGCAAACAGCTCTCGGACCGGCGACCTGTTGGTTAGTTAGTTTAGTTAGTTAGTGGTCAGTGGCCGGTGGTCAGTGGTCAGCCCAGCCGCCGGTCTCCATTCCGGGGGAAGTCACAGGCTAGCATTCGTCGCAGCCATCCGCATCACGGGAGGATTATTGAACGCGGAGGCCGAGCATGGACTGCTCGCCGGCGGCAACGGTGAAGTCGGAGCCCCTGCCGCGACAGGCCGGTAGGGCTTCCATGTCGTATAAATCGCAGGGTGGATTGTCGAAGTAGGCGAACGCGGTGTACCGGCCGGGTGCGAGGCCGCGGATCCGAAACAGACCGTAGGCATCGGCAGAACCCGTTTTGAACAGGTGCGCGCGCCCGGCCGCGGGATCGGGGACGATGCCGACGGTTGCTCCTGGAGCGGGCGTGCCATCCGCAGTCCAGGCGCGACCGGCGAGAACACCATCCTTTCCGCTCAAACGGATTTCGAGCGGCACGGCGGATCCGGCCATCTGTCCCGACAGACCCTCGGGTCCAACCGTGGAATTGGCGACGCGGACCGAATCGAGATAGACCTCGTCGGGAGCGTTCACGATGTAGGTGTCATACACCTCGTCGGGGACTACATTGATGGTGAAGGTGCCATCGTTGCGCACATCGGCGGAGGCGATCGGATTCAGGTCGCTACGCGGCTCGAGCAGAACGCGGAGGTTGGCCCGGCGCAGATTCGGCGCATCCGAAACCGACACGGAACCACGCCAGGCGCGTTCGGGGAGCAGCAGTACGCGCATGTCATCGATATTCGCGTCGGTGACCACTACAGGTACACGGGCGAAAAGGCGTTTGCCCTCCTGGAGCGTGTCGGCCACCAAAAGATAAGGTCCGGGGGTAACGCCGCGTAGTTCAAAGCCGCTATTGCGAGGGGTCAGCGAGACGGCGGCGTTGATGCTGGTGCGTTCGTCGCCAGACAAGCGACGGAGACTGATGCTCGGGGACTTGATCTCCTGGCCGTCGAGTCCGCTGACGGCGACGCCGCGGATACTGACTGTTCGAACGGGCTGGAGGAAGATGTCGACGCCGGAGGATTCCTGGGCGGAAGCGACATGGACCGGCAGCGCTTCAGAGAGCTTCTGCGCGCCGGGATAAAACGTCGTTGCGTAACGGAACTGCGGGAGTGGCTTGCCGGCCTCGTCGGCCGCATCGTGTTCACGGAACTCCGCGGCGAGCGGCCGATCGTAGCTGGCTGCGATGTAGTAAGCTCCGGGCGCAAGGCCAGGGATGCGGTACTCACCGCGATCGTTGGTGCGGTTGAATGAGACCAGGCGGAAGGCACGCCGGCCGCGCGAGTACGCGTCCTGGAAGATTTGCACGAGCACGCCGTTGGCAGGTTCGGCGTCGTCGAAGCGGATGTGGCCGGCGATGACGCTCCACGGCGTCAGGCGGAAGCTCAGGTCGCGCAGTTTTGTTTCCGAGTCGACCGCGATGACGGCGGGCAAGCGCGTAACGCCGGTGTAGGCGGCGGCTCCCGGCAAGTATCCGTCGCGCTGGGCAGAGATGGCGTACTTTCCAGGAACGAGGCTGGTGAAGGCGAACGATCCATGCTCATCGGCTTCCACGGCCAGGCTTGCCGTTTCACCCGTGACGGATTTGAGGTAGACGCGCGCCCGCGTGAGTGGCTCGCCTGAGATGGCGCTAAGAACCGAGCCGCGTATGGACCCGTCGCTGGCAGGTATTGGCGCGCCTTTGCGGGCCGATTGGCTGGATGCAGCGAGGGCCACCAGCGCCAAGGTACAGTACAGGCGAAGCATCACCCAAGTTTGACGATGCGGGCCGGGGGCGCGTTGAATATGATAGCCAAGAGTTGGAGGGATCAACAGCTTCGAGGCCGACGAGAAGCAGGTTGTTCGCAGTCTGCTCGAAGGCATGATTCTCAAGCATGAAGTCCGCCGCTGGTCATCGCCCGCCTGCGGCGTTAAGAAAGGAGGCGGGAAGTTGCTCGATCCGGTTTCCCAGGCGCTTGCCAACACGCCGGATGAAGACGAAGAGATCAGCGAAGAAGAGGAACGCGCTGTTGCTGAGTCCCGCGCCCGTCCGCAATGCCGAAATCTCCACAGAGGAGGAATAAGCCGCTACCCCTTCCGAAAACGCCCGTTCTCATCGTAGACTCATTCCAGCGACTCTCGAAGGCATTAATCCGTCCTTATGAAGTGATTCATACCCCGAGTCGTAACGGAGAATGTTGGCTATGTGGAAGGCAATTTGCTATCGGCATACTAATGCTGCCATCGGTAGTGCCTGGTCAGAACGGGAGAAATCTTGACGAAATCGCCGTCCGAAACGTAGTCGGCCAATTCATGTCAGCATGGAACCGGCACGACATCAAAGCGTTTGTCGCCCTGTTTGCCGAAGATGCAGATTTGATTAACTGGACCGGGAAGAGCATGAGAGGGCGAGCGTCAATTGAATAGGTACACGCGCCGACGTTCGCCACCATCTTCAGCAAAAGCCAGCAGGAGTATACGTCCATCAAGACCCGCTTCGTCCGCCCCGATGTCGCCGCTGTGGACGTGCGGTGGAATTTGACTGGCGGGCTAGAGAAGGACGGTCGTCCACGGCAGGATCGCAACGGACTTCTCAGCTTGGTGATGGCTAAGAATGGTGAAAAATGGGAGATCGTGGTGATGCATAACCTGGACATTTCCGCGCTAACCCCACCAGCGAAATGAGGCGGGGGCGATCGCAGTACGCCGACGTCAGCCAATAGCCGGCGAAGCATCACCCACGTTTGACGATTTTCAGAGTAAGGCGGACTAAAAGTGGGTGAGCAGCGACTGCGGTCTCAATCGCCGATGATTTTGACCAGCGCGCGCTTTTTGCGGCGGCCATCGAATTCGCCGTAGAAGATCTGCTCCCAGGGCCCGAAGTCGAGTTTGCCGGCGGTAACAGCAACCACGACCTCGCGGCCCATCACCTGGCGCTTCAGGTGAGCATCGGCGTTGTCCTCGCCGGTACGGTTGTGAAGGTACGCGGACACGGGTTCATGGGGCGCGATCTTCTCGAGCCAGCGCTCGTAATCCTGATGCAACCCGGATTCATCGTCGTTGATGAAAACCGAGGCAGTGATGTGCATTGCGTTCACCAGCACCAGACCTTCTTTGATACCGCTTTCGCGCAAGCACTTTTCGACCTGCGGCGTGATGTTGATGAACGCGCGGCGCTCGGGCGTTTCGAACCACAGTTCGTGGCGATAGCTCTTCATGTGCGGCCGGCGGGATCGTAGATCTTTGAAGCGCGCCGGATGGAGCTTTCCTCAGCGCTGCTCTCGCGGGACCACTCGCGGGCCTGGGAATCAGCAGCGCGGAAGTAGTCGCGCTCGCGCCGAACCTCGCTTGCATCGAGCGGGGCGGCGGAGGTGTCGTGCGACGTCCAGCCGCGCTGGCGCCACTCGGCGATGTTGTCGTCGATGTCGATTGGGCCGTTGCGGTCGAGGATTTCGGCAGCGCGGCTGGCGCGGTCGCCAGAGCCTTGGACGGTAACGAGGAATCCGCCGCGGCGGATACTCTCGGCGTAATGGCCGGCCGATTCTTCTGGAATACCGCGTTCGGTGAGAGCGCCGATGAGACCACCGGCGGCAGCGCCGAGGCCCGCTCCGCCGAGGGCGGCGAGAATCGGGCCGGCAGCCAAAACAGGGCCGACGCCGGGGATGGCGAGCGCGGCCAGGCCAAGCAGCAGGCCGCCGGTGCCCCCGACGGCGGCGCCGATACCAGCGTCGGTGACGATGGCGGATTCCGCGGCTCCTTCGACGGGCGGGCTGTCAGGGTCGTCTGAGCCGCTGCGGTTTCCGATGAGGCTGAGTTCATCGCGCGAGAATCCTTCCGCGTGGAGATCGTCGAAGGCCCGGCGAGCGTCGCGGATGGTGGGAAACACGCCCACGACCGTGCGTGGGGCGGTGTCTGATGCGGCGGCTGCGGGGCTTGTGCGGCCCGCGGCGTACCGTTCGCGCAACTCGCGTTCGGCACGATGCCAGTCGTCTTCGTGCGCGCCATGTTCGCAGGCGCGCTGCTCATAATAGGAGTAGGCGAGTCGAGCCACCTCGGCGGGATCGGGCCTCCAATTGTCGTCGGCGCCGGATTCGGGCGCGCGATTCTGACGTTCGTTGTCCATGGGCCTGTAGCCTCCTCGGGTCTGAATTGGTCCGAACCCTGGGACTCCGGAACGCCGGAAACGTTTCAAGGGAAGACCTAGCGGGGAGAGCGCCTAAATAAAACACTAGGCACCGGACATGTTTTAATGCTAAGTTTCCTACAGAGCAGTACCACTTTCATTAGGGAGAATCGGAATGCCTGTAAAGAACGCAGCAGTAAAGAAGAGTGCGGTGAAGAAATCGGCGCCTAGCGCGAAGAAGGCCGCGCCCAAGAAAGCGGCGGCGAAGAAAACCGCGGTAAAGAAGGCGGCAACCAAGACAGTGGCAACCAAGAAGATGGCGGCCAAGAATAGCCCGGCAAAGAAGACCGCGACGAAAAAGCGCTAGGCGGGCCGCTCGTACTTGAGCGGCTCCCGCGCAACGACCCCGCCTGTATGGCGGCTATTTATTCTCCGCTCCGAGCGCGCCAACGCGGCAGGGACGGCAGATCGCGAACCCGCTTCCGTTGGCGTACTGAAATGCGTTATTGACCGGCCGGCGCGACGGCTGCTTTATCGATGGGAAACCCTTTCTGGACCCAATCGGTGGATAGGTTTGTGGGGATGACAACCAGTTTCACATTGGTATAACCCATGTCTTTCAATGTCCGGAAAGCGGGCCGGACGTTCGGACATTTTTCGAAGGGGCAGCAGCCACAGTACAACACGATCGAGGCATTTTTGGGCAGGCGCGCGACGTGTTGTTTAAGGGCATCCATCCCTTCCGGTTTGCTGCCAGGGCCGGCCATGAGGGCGCCGGGGATGTGGGCGCCGCGGTAGAGGACGGGAAATCCGACGTAGAGGATGACTGGCGCGGGGCTGCCGTCTTTCAAGCGCGCGGCCAAGGTCTCCGGTTGCATGAGGTCGGCCGCTTTCCACGGGCCGGCATCCTGCGCCAGTGCGATGAGGGCGGACAAGAGGATCAGTAGGGTGCGCATCATCTTTCAATGATACGTCCGCTTAACGGCGCTGGTCGAAGAAGCGCTTCATAAGCTGCATGCAATCGGCGCCCAAAACGCCTTCGGTGACGTGGACCTGATGATTGAGCAGGCCGGAATCGGCAATGCGGAACTTACTGCGGACAGCGCCGAAGCGGATATCGCGGCAGGCGAAGATCAAACGCTCGACGCGGGCGTTGACCAGGGCTCCGGCGCACATCGCGCAGGGCTCCAGCGTGACGTAGAGGGCTGCGCCGTTCAAGCGGTAATTGGCGGCACGGCGCGCGGCCTCGCGTAAGACGAGCATCTCGGCGTGGGCGGTGGGGTCGGCAAGCGAGATGGGCGAGTTGTGGGCGCGCGCTGCGATAACGCCATCCATCACCAGGACGGCTCCCACGGGCACCTCGCCTTCGGAATCGGCGATGCGCGCCTCGGCGAGCGCCTCACGCATGAAGTCTTCGTCGTTCAACGCTTCGATGATATCGCCGCTCCGGGCAGCGGCGGGGGCGTTCACCGGCGGCGTCCGGATATTCGCCGGAACTACCTCGTTAGCGCTGCTGGCGTCATCTAAACTGGAGACTAACCATGTTCCGGTATCTGCCGCTCATTATTAAAAATACGTTACGCAACCGGAGGCGCAGTGTGCTGACCATCTCGAGCATTGCCGCCTCGATGTGTTTATTGGGCGTACTGTTCGCGTTGTACCACGCGTTGTTTCTGAGCCCGCCTACGCCGGGGCAGGAACTGCGGTTGATTACGTATCATAAGGTGTCGTTGACACAATCGCTGCCCGGCGCCTATGAGGACAAGATCCGGCGTGTGCCGGGAGTGAAGGACGTAACGATCTGGCAGTGGTTCGGCGGCGCTTATAAAGACGCACGGGACCAGCGCAACTTCTTTGCGCGCTTTGGCGTGGAGCCCGAACATCTGTTCAATATACACACCGACTACGGCATTTCCAGCGAGGAGAAGAAGGCCTTCATTTCGAATCGTACGGCGTGCGTCGTGAGCCGCTCGCTGGCAGACAAGTTCGGCTGGAAAGCGGGGCAGCGAATTACGCTGGTGGGCGACATTTTCCCCGTCACTCTCGATTTGAACCTGGTGGGCATTTTCGACGATCCGGAGAAGGGCGACATTCTGTTTTTCAATCAGGCCTATTTGCGCGAAAGCCTGACGGGACCCAGAAAAGATCAGATCGGCGCTGTGCTAGTGCAGTGCGAAGACGCTGCAGCGGTGCCGCGCGTCGCCGCCACTGTGGACAAGATGTTCGATAATTCGACCGCGCCGACGCGCACCGAATCCGAGCAGGCTTTCGCGTTGAGTTTCGTATCGTTCATTGGCAACGTGAAGGTGTTCCTGATGGTGATTTGCGGGGCGGTGACGTTCACGATTCTGCTGGTGTCGGGCAACACGATGGCGATGACGGTCCGGGAACGGATTCGCGAGGTCGGCATATTGAAGACGCTGGGATTTCCGAATGGCGCAATTTTGGGAATCATTCTGGGCGAGTCGGCGTTCATCGCGATGCTGGGAGGCATGCTGGGGATCGTTCTCGCGAGCGGGATCGCGTACGGGATCCGGCAATTGCCGGCGTTTCTGCAGCAGATGAAAACGCTGAGTATCACGCCGCCGGTCGCGCTGTTCTGCCTCGCATTCTCCGTGCTGATCGGACTGGTGAGTTCGCTAGTGCCGGCAGCGGGCGCTGCGCGAACGTCGATACTCGATGCTTTGAGGAACACGGGCTGATATCATGACTCTTCCAGTCAGTTACAATCTGCGAAATCTCGTGGTCCGGAAAACCACGACGATCATGACCGCGCTGGGCATTGCGCTGACAGTCGCGGTGCTTGCCGCCGACTTAGCTTTGGTGACGGGCATACGGCAGGCGTTTCAGGCAACTGGGAATCCGATGAATGTCCTGGTTCTGAGAAAGGCAGGCACGTCGGAATTGACCAGCGCGATCACGCGCGAGGGGTTTCAGAACATCAAGTTCAAGCCGGGGATCGCCCGCAACTCTCAGGGCGAGCCGCTGGCCTCGCTCGAGATGATCACGGTATTGAGTTTGCGCGGACCCTCGAAGCCGGAGGGCAGCAACACCAACCTGCGCGGGATTTTGCCCGTGGGTTTCGGGCTGCGCGATGTGAAGATAGCGAGCGGGCGCTGGTTCAATCCTGGCCAGCGCGAGGTGGTGGTGGGCAAATCGATCGCCGCGAATTTCCCGGACGCGCGCCTGGGCGGGCAGCTCCGTTTCGGACGCGGATCGTGGAACGTGGTGGGCGTGATGGACGGCGGACAGAGCGCGCTGAACAGCGAGGTTTGGGGCGACTTGAACCAGGTGAGCAGCGACTTCAACCGTCCCGACGGGTTGAGTTCGGTTCTGGTGCGCGCTGTCGATGAGGCCGCCGTGCCCGCGCTGATCAACTCCATCAACGACGATCGCAAGCTGAATATGACCGCGCGCACCGAGCGCGAATACTACGAGAGCCAGACGATTGCGGCGGCGCCGATTGAGTATCTCGGCATTTTCGTGTCGATCATCATGGCGGTGGGCAGCAGTTTCGCGGCAATGAACACCATGTATGCGGCCGTGGCGCGGCGTGCTCGCGAGATCGGGACGCTGCGTGTTCTCGGGTTTTCGAAGGGGTCCATTCTGCTGAGCTTCTTTCTGGAATCGCTGCTTTTGGCGGGGATCGGAGGCGTGTTGGGAATCCTGCTGGTGCTACCGCTGAACAACATGAGCACCAGCGTGGGCAACTTCATTACGTTCAGCGAGACGAGCTTCGATTTCCGGGTGGGCCCAAAGGTGATGCTGCTGGGCGTTGGTTTCGCGCTGGTGATGGGCGCATTGGGCGGGCTGTTTCCGGCCCGTTCGGCGGCGAACAAAGAGATTCTGACGTCATTGAGAGAGATTTAGTGAATGAGTACTATCACACAACCCGATCTGGGCGGTTTGCGGATCGACCGCGGGCGTAAGGGGAAGCCGCGCGGTTCGAATTGGGCCTCGCGAATTATCGTGGCGGGCGTACTTCTGTTCGTGCTGCTGGGGCTTGCGCGTTTTGTGTATGGCAAGCTGAACGCGGCGCCTGAGGTTACGACGTTTCGCGTGCGTCCGGCGGCTGTGGGCGAAGGTCCTGCTTCGGGCGCGGTGGTATTGAATGCGACGGGGTACATTATCGCCGCACACAAGATCGAGCTGGCGGCGAAGGTGGTGGGCAAAGTAGCGTGGATCGGCGTGGAAAAGGGCGATCACGTGAAGAAGGATCAGGTTCTGGTGCGCCTCGAGGACGACGAGTATCGCGCGCAGGTGCAGCAAGCGCGGGGCAATCTGCTGAACTTGCAGGCGCGGCTGGCGGAGTTGCAGAACGGTTCGCGTCCGGAAGAGATCGCGCGCGCGAAGTCGGACGTGGAGCAGAACAAGGCCGATTTAGAGAACGCGCGGGTGCAACTGGAGCGCACGCGGAAACTGGTGCAGGAGGGCGTAATGGCGCGGCAGGCGTTGGACGATGCGCAAGCGCGATACGACGGGCAACTCGCGCGGACCAACTCCATGCAGCGCACCTCGGACCTGGTGACGATCGGACCGCGGCGGGAACAGATCGACGCGGCGCGGGGACAGATCGAGCAGGCAAAAGGACAGTTGGCCTACGCCGAGACGCAGCTTGCAAACACGGTGATCCGCGCGCCAATCACAGGGACCATTTTGGAGCGCAACGTCGAGCGTGGCGAATTCGTGACGACGGGTTTCGTGGGCGATCGCGGCGCAAAGGGCTACGTGGTGTCGATTGCGGATCTGAATGATTTGAAGGTGGAGTTGGACATCAACCAGAACGATTTCGCGAAACTCGACCCCAAGCAGAAGGCCATTGTCACGACCGATGCATTTCCGGACCGCAAGTACGACGGTGTTATCGACGAGATTTCGCCCGAGGCGAACCGCCAAAAAGCGACGGTTCAAGTGAAGGTGAAGGTGCTGAACCCGGACGATTATCTTCGTCCCGAGATGAATGCGAGCGTCGCATTTATTGCGCGGGAACAACAACCGAAATCGGGTGCGGTATCGAAGCCGCTGATCGTGATTCCCGCGGCCGCGGTGAAGGATGGATCGGTGTTCGTGGTGGCCAACGGACGCGCGGTGCGGCGGATGGTGAAGACCGGCGGGGTGAACGAGAAGGGCGTCCTGATCGAGGAAGGTTTGAGTGGCGGAGAGGACGTGGTCGCCGATCCGCCGGCGGATTTGAAAGACGGCAGCAAAGTGAAAGTGAAGGCGTAAATGTCCGAACCTGTTATCCAAACACGCGGTCTGACGAAAGAATACGTCCGCGACGAGTTTCATGTGCTTGCGCTCGAAGACGCGGCGATCGACATCAACAAGGGCGAATTCGTGGCGTTGATGGGGCCATCGGGTTCGGGCAAGTCGACGCTGCTGCACCTGATTGCGGCGATGGACCGGCCCACCAGCGGCGAGATTCTGGTGCTTGGCGAGAATTTAGCTGAGCTATCGGACCGCGAGATCGCGCACTGGCGCAACATCCACATCGGCTTCATTTTTCAATCGTTCAATCTGATTCCGGTGCTGACGGCGATCGAGAATGTCGAGCTGCTGTTGAAGCTGACGAACCTGAGCGGCAAGGAGCGCATGGAGCATGCCAAGACCGCTCTGACGCTGGTGGGGTTGGGCGACCGATTGACGCATTCTCCGCGCCAGCTTTCCGGCGGACAGGAGCAGCGAGTCGCCATCGCGCGCGCCATCGTCACGGATCCCGACCTGATTCTGGCCGACGAGCCGACCGGGAATCTGGATGCAACGTCGGCGCAGGAGGTGCTGACGCTGCTCTCGCGCCTGAATAAAGAATTCGGAAAAACGGTGGTGATGGTGACGCACGATCCGCACGCCGCACATTTCGCTTCGAAAGTGCGCTATTTAGAGAAGGGGCGGCTTTTGCCTGAAGGTCAGGCGCCCGCCGATTGGGCGAGTACGATGGGTGCCGCGCGGGCATAGGCTTGAGATGCGGCGCAACTTTCGCGCCACTTGATTACACGCAGCCTCTATGAGCCAAACCTGGGCGGATACGCCGCTGATCCCGCGCACGATTCTGTTCGGAAATCCAGAGAGATCAGGGCCGGACCTATCTCCCGACGGACGCATGATTGCCTATCTTGCGCCCGAAGATGGAGTACTCAACGTCTGGGTGCGCACCATCGGCGCCGATGACGATCGGGTGATCACATCGGACACGAATCGGGGCGTGCACATTTTCTTTTGGCAGCCCGATAGCGCGCATATTATTTACGCGCAAGACACCGACGGGAACGAGAATTTTCACATCTATCAGACCGCGTTGAGCACGCGCGAAACGAAGGATCTTACTCCGTTCGAGCACGTGCGCGCGCACATCGTCTCGGTGGATTCGGATCATCCGGATTGCATGCTGCTGGCGCTCAATAGCCGGGATCCTGAATTGTTCGACGTGTACCGTTACGACTTCGCGGCCGGGACGCTGACGCTTGATACCGAGAATCCGGGCGACATTACGGGATGGAATGCCGACAACGATTTCCATGTGCGGGCGGCGAGTGCGATTCTTCCCGGAGGGTATCAAGAGATCCGCGTCCGCAACGACGCGAACTCGCCGTGGAAGGGTTTTCAACGCTGGGGTCCGGATGAGACGCTGGGCGGCGTTGCTGGTTTCTCGCCGGATAATAAGGCGCTGTGGCTGATCTCGAGCGTGGACGCCAATGCCTCGCGATTGATCGAGGTGGACATCGCGACGCAGTCCTGCCGTGTGATCGCCGAAGATGCGCATTACGACGTCAGCGCGGCGATCGAGAATCCGCGGTCGCATACGCTTGAAGCGGTGGGGTTCGTACGCGCGCGCCTGGAGTGGCAGTTTTTCGATCCGGCGATTGAAGCCGATTTCGAGGTATTGCGCAATGTTCGCGATGGAGAAGTGAACATCGAGAGCCGCAGCTACGACGACAAGGAGTGGATCGTTTCGTTTTCGTCGGACACGGTGCCGGCGACTTATTACGTTTACGATCGCGAGGCGCGCTGTACGAAATTTCTATTCGATGCCCGGCCGGCGCTGGAACAGTACCGGCTGGCGCACATGGACTCGATCTCGTACCAGGCGCGCGACGGGCTGACGATTCACGGATACCTGACGATGCCGGTGGGGATCGAACGGGACGCGCCGATGGTGCTGCTGGTGCATGGCGGGCCGTGGGCGCGCGATGTTTGGGGATACAGCGGGCTGGTGCAACTGCTGGCGAATCGCGGCTACTCGGTGTTGCAGGTGAACTTCCGGGGGTCGACGGGATACGGCAAGGATTTTTTGAACGCGGGTGATCGCGAGTGGGCCGCCAAGATGCACGACGATCTTCTGGACGCGAAACAGTGGGCGGTCGCGCAGGGCTATGCGGATCCGAACCGGGTGGCGATCATGGGGGGCAGCTACGGCGGATATGCGGCGCTGGTGGGGTTGACGTTCACGCCCGATGAGTTCGTATGCGGCGTGGACATCGTGGGTCCTTCGAATCTGTCGACGTTGCTCAACTCGATTCCGCCGTACTGGGCGCCGATGCGGGCGATCTTCGACAAGCGCGTGGGGCACGTCGAGCAGGAGCAGGAGTTTCTGAGGTCGCGGTCGCCGTTGTTTAAGGCGGATCGCATCAAGGCGCCGTTGCTGATCGGGCAGGGCGCGAACGATCCGCGGGTGAAGCAATCGGAAAGCGATCAGATCGTGCAGGCGATGCGCGAGAACGGCAAGCCGGTGGAGTACATCGTGTTCGCCGATGAGGGCCACGGCTTCGTGAGGCCGGAGAATAATCTGCGATTCTTTGCGGCGATGGAGCAGTTTTTAGCGCGGTATTTGTGGGGGCGTGCGGAGCCGCCTACGGCTGAGGAAGACTGGTTGCCGTTTACGAAGTAAGGGGTGGCGGGCAATGGACAAGTACCGAGAGGGTGAATCGCGAGAGCAAGTTCCAGGTGTTTCTGAGCCGGTCCTGTCGCCCGCCGAGCGCGCGAAGGGCTGGCGTGAGACGGCGGAACGGCTTCCGCACACTCCACCTCTATCGGATGAAGCGATCAGCCGCGAAAGTCTGTACGGCGACGTTGATTGGAGAAGCGTGCTGCGGACGTGAGACGGGATTGGCTCAGGTATTCCCTGCGAGGATTTCAATCAGTTGCCGGGCTGTAACGATCTTCGTGGTCTTGTATGGGCGTTGGAAGTGTTTCGTGTTTTCGGTCACGATGTAGTCGGCTTTCGCCGCGACCGCGCATTCGTAGATTCGGTTGTCCTGTTCGTGAGGGGAGATCCTCAACTTACCGCGCGGATTGACCTTGACGCTTGCCCCTTCAAGCGCGCCGCGTAAATGCGCGATTCGACGGCGATTCAGGTGTTGCAGACGCTCGTAGTTGAACACCTGATAATATTCGGCAACCACATCTTCGGTCAGGTAAGGGCGGAGTTTTCCCGCGCTGATCAATGCAAATACTGCGGCATTTGGCCCGTCAGGAGAGATGACGGCGGAAACCAAAACGCTGGTGTCGAGTACGACTCGAATCACGTGACGGCGGGTTTCGCAGTCTTCTTCAGGCTCTTCCTAGCTGCGGAGACGGCAGCGTTGATCTCGCGCTTACTCATTTTATCGATGCCCTTCTCTCTGGCCTCGTCCCGTATCTCAGCCACTATCTGGGCGAGTTGTTGAAGAGCCTGCTTGCGGTCTTTCTTTCCGGTAACAACGGACCGATCGACGGTGAACTGCGGCGTCAACAAGAATCGACCGCCGTCGATTAAGGCAATCTTGATGAGGGTGCCTTCACTTACGCCTGCTAGCTCCCGCAGAGATAGCGGAATAACCATCTGGCCTTTCTTTTGCAGTCTCACGAGAGTGTGGGTCATAAATTCATGTGGCGGTCCGAAAGTCAGCCGGGCGGACTTTCCGTACGGCTACTAAGAGCTAGCATAGCAGTGCTTCGCGTCCCGCGCCCTATGATGCTTCGTGCTCCAGACCGAGTCTCACTTTGCCATCGGGAAAACCGCATACAATTCCAGGCGGCCGCCCATCGCTTCGTCGGATTTTTCGAGCGTGCTCAGGTAAAGGTCCGTGCGCTGTTCCAGTTGGGAAACCGCTACCTGGGTCATGTCGAGAGTATTAGCGAGCTGTTCTTGACTTGAGTAAGGTGGCGGGCGGCGAGCAGCTCGTCGAAAGGCATGTGTTTGAGATCCTGATCGGCGCGACGGTGCGCTTCAGCGCGGGCCTCCGGTGACATGCTCTCGCGGAGTCTACTGAACCTGGTTGTTTTTGGCATGGTCTTCCTCCTGGAGTTCGTACTCATGCAGTGCGGAATGGCGCGAGCCAATTACTCTGCTGCTGTACGGAAAACGGAGATTGGGGCCACATTCCTCCAGCAGCAAAACGGCCCTTTCGACCGATATTCGTTCGCCTTCGGTGAGTTCGTTCCACCAAGCTTTGAATTCGTCCGTAACTTCGACATCCTACGCTAACAGCCCACTGTAATGCGGAGCTACTACGTGGGCCGCGATGACAACGCTCGCCTGCCGCAGTCTGGCTCTACGCGCGCACCGTCACCGACACGATCGACAGCGGCGGCATTGCGACTGAGAGTGATCCGTTGACCAACTCCACTGTGTGGGGTTTGGGCACGATCGTATCGGGGGCCGTGAAGGTGTTGCAGGCGTTCCAGTCGGCATGATGCAGCATGACCGCTTGGGGCGCCACGGCTGTGACTCCGGGCAGCGAACAAGTCACGGACAGCGGCGTACCGTGTTTCGGATTCACCAGCGTGAGATGGAGTTGATCGGCGCGGCGGGATGCCGAGACGGATAAGCCGAGCGGGCCGGCATCGGCTGCCTCGATGCGCAATGCCGTTGCGCCGCGATGCCGCTTCATCATCTCGTAGGCGTAGTAGGTGGACGTGCGCACGCACTGCGGGCCATCGGTGAGCAGCAGCGAATGCAGAACGTTCACGATCTGGGCGATGTTGCACATTACCAACTTGTCGGCGTGGCGATGGAACACGTTCAAGCCCATCGCGGCCGCGACGGCGCTGCGCATGGTGATCTGCTGCCACAGCTTGCCGTAGCGCTGCTCGTCCTCGGGCGGAATGCGATCCCAGACGCCCCACTCATCCACCAACAGCCCGACGCGCCCGGCCGGATCGATGGCACGAAGCAGAGCGTGTTGCTGACGGATCGCGCTCTCCATGGCAGTGAAGCTGGAGAGTTGCTCGCGCATGCTCTCGACGTCGAAATCGGTCGCGCGCTTCTTGCCGTTCGAATAGAAGTGCATCGCGAAGCCGTTGACCGAGCCCGGTTGATTGCCCATCGCCGCGAAGAACCGGCGGCTCCAATCGATGTCGTTGCGGTTGGGGCCGCACGCGATTAAGAAGGCACGGGTGTTGCCGATGCCTCCGCGGGGGGTGAGGTAGTTCGAGTAGCGTTTGTAATTGGCGGCGTATTCCTCGGGAGACATATGACCGCCGCAGCCCCAGTTCTCGTTGCCGACGCCCCAATACTTCACTGCGAACGGTTCGCGCGCGCCGTTGGAAATACGCTCGTCCGATAGCGTGCTGCCGGACGGGAAGTTGCAGTATTCCATCCAGTCGCGCAACTCCGCCGGAGTGCCGCTGCCGACGTTGCCGGCCAGATACGGCTCGGCGCCGATCAGCTTGCAGAGGCCCAGAAACTCATGCGTGCCGAAGCTGTTGTCTTCGGTGTACTGACCCCACCAGAGATTCACGCGGCGGGGGCGTTTGGCGGCGGGCCCGATGCCGTCGCGCCAATGATAGTCGTCGGCGAAACATCCGCCGGGCCAGCGCAGGACGGGAATTCCGAGCGCTTTCAGATAGGTGACGGCGTCTCTGCGGTAGCCCGCGATGTTCGGTATGGGCGAGTTCGGGCCAACCCACAGGCCGTTGTAGGTGCAGTTGCCCAGGTGCTCGGCAAAGTGGCTGTGCAACTCAGGCCGGATCTCGCCGATTGCCGCGTCGGAGAGTACGGCGATTTTGACGGAAGCCGGAGTGACCGTTTGTGCGCGCAGGAGTGCGGCGGCGGCTGCCGTTGAAAGGAACTGGCGGCGGGTGGGCGTCGGGCGGGGCATAATGGTACTCGAAGTCCTCTATTATAGTCAGGCGTACCCGCGTTCGATCATGGCTTCTGAAACCGTATACACGATCCTCGAACAATCCGCGGCCGAGCTGCGCGACCGTCCCGCCCTGTATCAGCCACTGGCCAAATCCGGCAAGCACCGTGTTTACACGTGGAACGAGTATCGTGACATCGCCCGCGAGATCGCGCTCGGTCTGCGCAGCCTGGGAATCGGCAAAGGCGATATTGTCACGATCTATTCGGAAACGCGGGCCGAGTTTTATCTCGCCGACCTCGGGGTGATGGCCAACGGCTCGGTGGCGGCGGCACTGTACACCAGCTATCCGATGGCGGATCAGGTGAAGAATCTGCGCATCGCACAACCGAAGGCGTTCATTGTCGAGAACGAGAAATCGCTGCGCGGGCTGCAGAGCGCATTAGGGCCAGAGACGTTCGACACGCACTGGATTCTGATGACTGGGACGGCGCCGGACGTCATGACTCTCGACGGGCTTCGTGAGAAAGGGCGTGAACTCGCGCGACGCGAGCCGGGCGCCTTTGAACGCGTCAAGGCCGAGTACGGACCTTCGGATTACGCGATTCTGTATCTGACGTCCGGCGCAACCGGGGAGCCGAAGATGGGCCTGGTGACGCATTCGGCGGTCGTCTCAAATATCGAGATGGGCAAGCAGGTGCTGACGCTGAATGCGAACGATCGTGCATTGTCGTTTCTGCCTTCTGCGCACATCGCGCAACGAATCGTACTCGAATTCCTGACGATGGGGATGCACGTGCCCGTGTGGTTTTCCGAAGGGCTTGCGAAAATGCCGAGCGAGCTGAAATCCATCCGGCCCACGTTTTTTCTGGCCCCGCCGCGGGTTTGGGAGCGCATCTATGCCACCGTCTGCACGGAGGTGAAGAAGCGGCCCGGCTTCTCGCAGCGGCTGTTTTACGCGGCCATCGGCGTGGGCTCCGAAGCGGCGCGTTTGAAGCAGGCAGGCAAGCCCATACCGGCCTGGATTCGTGGATCGCTCAAGGTGTTCGACCGGCTGGTGTATAGCAAGATCCGCGAGCGCCTCGGCGGTCAGATGACGTTTGCCGCCTCGGGCGCCGCTCCGCTCAGCCGCGATCTCGGCGAATTCTACGCGGCGATCGGAATGCCGTTGATCGAGGGTTACGGGCTCACCGAAGGCGGGGTGGCCTGTTTAAATCCGATGGAACGCCCGAAGCCTGGCAGCATCGGGAAGCTGCTGCCGGGAGTGGAGGCGCGCATTGCCAGCGACGGCGAGTTGCTGCTGAGGAGCCCGTGTCTTTTCTCGGGCTATTACAGGGACCCGGAAGCGACGGCCGCGGTATTGAAGGACGGCTGGCTGTACACGGGCGATGTCGCCGAGGTCGACGACGAAGGCTATTACACGATCACCGGGCGCAAGAAGGAACTGATCGTTTCGTCCAACGGAAAGAAGATTTACCCCAGCCGTATTGAGGGACTGTTCAAGTCCGAACCGCTGGTTAATCAAATGATTCTGATTGGCGACAAGATGCCGTACGTGACGGCCCTGTTCACGGTCAACCCGGCTGCAGCGGAAGGGCTGAAGGGGATGGAAGAGTTTCGCGGCAAGCCGGCGAACGAGATTGCCTCTTCCCCGCCGGTCGCGATCGAGATGCAACAGGCTGTCTCGCGCGTGAACAAGCAGCTTGCGTCGTTTGAGCAGGTGCGCAAGTTTCGGATTCTGGAGCGCGACTTCACCATCGAGAGCGGCGAGCTCACGCCGACGATGAAGGTGCGGCGGAGCCAGGTTATAGAGAACCACCGGAACCTGATCAGCGAGCTGTATATGGGCAAGGACATCGACTGATAGCCCCATAAACATTTCTTGTGTTGCGCAGCCAGAAAAAGACGATAAGATTGTTGGCACACAATTATGCGGTTGGCTGCTGTCCTGTGCCTGGGGGCAAGTGTTGCCTTCGGCGCATCTTCCACGTTTGCGGAGGCGAAAGCGAAGGCTGTGATCGGAGACGCCCAGGTTTCAAACTGGGTCCGGCTCTGGCAAAAGCGCCTCCATCTCGAGGATTGGAAGGTGGAAGTTCGCATCGTACCCGCCACGGATTTGCGGCCGGATACGTTGGGCAACTTGAAGTGGAACAGCCTGGCGCGCACAGCGGTGATCAAAGTGCTGAGCCCAGCCGACTACGAGATTCCCGCGGCTGAGGTTGCGGAGGACATGGAGTACACCGTGGTGCATGAGCTTGTGCACCTGCAACTGTCGGCACTCCCGCGCGACCTGAACCGGAAGGATGTGGAAGAGCAGGTGGTGAACAAAATCGCTGACGCGCTGATGTTGTTGGAGCGTGGCGAATCGTTCCGCGGACGCAGCCAACCTGTCGTACCGCATGCCGGTCCACCGGATCCGCCAATGCCGGACGCGGCCGGACGTCAGGCGAGGCGGCCTGGCCCTCTACCATAGGTTTAGTGGAGTTTTCGCGAATTCTGGTCCGCGCGACCAACTGGGTTGGCGATGCGGTGATGTCGCTGCCCGCCTGCCGCGCGATTCATGGGCGATATCCGGCCGCTGAAATTTGGGTCCTAGCGCGACCCCACATTGCGGATCTGTACGCGCGCGAGTCCTGGTGTACTCGCGTAATTCCTTACGGACGCGGGATGCGGGCGCGGCTGCGGGCTGCCGTGGAACTCCGTCGGGGGCGTTTCGATTGCGCCATACTGCTGCAGAATGCCTTCGACGCAGCGCTGGTCGCGTGGCTCGCACGCATTCCGGTGCGCACCGGCTACGATCGCGATGCACGCCGGTTGCTGCTGACGCATTCGATCGCTGTCCCACAAGGCGGCGAGATTCCGCCACACGAGCGCTTCTATTATCTGGAGCTGTTGCGGCGCGCCGGAATCATCGGCGAAATTCCTGAAGTGAAAGAGATCCGGCTGGAGGGCGCGGCAGAGGCGGCTACGGCAGGTTTCGAGCGATTGCAGGGGTGCACCGTGGGCGTGAGTCCGGGGGCTGCCTACGGCTCGGCCAAACAGTGGCTGCCCGAGCGTTTCGCGGCCAGCGCCGCACAGTTGGCGAGGGAAACGGGCGGCGGAGTGGCTGTCTTCGGTTCAGCGGCAGAACGCGAATTGTGCGAGCACGTGGCGACCGGGGTGCGCGCGTGTGGTGCGACGGCGATCAACTTCGCGGGCGAAACGACATTGCGGGAGTTCATCGATATGGCCGCCGCCTGCCGCGTGTTTCTGACCAACGACTCGGGGGCGATGCACATCGCGTCGGCGCTCGGCGTGCCGACCGTGGCGATATTCGGAGCGACGAATGATGTGACCACGGGACCTACGGGCGATTTGGCGCAGGTCGTGCGAGAGACAGTGGAGTGCAGCCCCTGCCTGCTGCGGGAATGCCCGATCGATCACCGCTGCATGACCCGCGTATCGTCCGATCGAGTTGTCGCGGAGGCGGTGGGTATAATGCGCGTCGCGGCATTGCGCCCCGTGAAAGCGGATTGAGCGTGGTACAACTTCCCGTCGCAGGTGACGGGCGTGGGCACATCGGGGCCCAAGAGATCACTTGCTTACGCGCGTGGCTCTGATAACTGCAGCCCGGTGAAAGCGGATTGAGGGTTCCGCAACTTCCCGTCGCAGGTGGCGGGCGTGAGCACATTTGGGGCCCAGAGATCACTTGCTTACGCGCGTGGCTCTGATAACAGCCGCCCGGTACAATCGGATTGAGTGTCCCGCATCGCACGGCTCGCATTCCTCGTCGCCGCATACACGACTAGTGCCGCAGGCGCGGACCACTGGGTGCGCATCGTATCCGGTCCTTTTGAGGTGCTCACTCCCGCCGGCGAACGCGCGGCACGGCAGCAGATGATGCAGGCCGAGGAGTTCCGGCATGTTGTTGGCGAACTGTTCGGAGCCAAAGACATCAACACGGTCTGGCCCTTGCGCATCGTGGTGTTGAAGAACGCGAAGTCCGATCTGCCGGGATCGATCGCGATGGGTCGTGACGCGTGGATGTCGGTGGCCGCTGCAGGCGATCCGTCCGCGCCCGAGTGGCGCAACGCCTGCGCGCGAATCCTGATCGGTGACAACACGGGACGCTTGCCGCCGGGTATCGAGGACGGCGTGGTCGCGCTTGTCTCGACGCTCGAGGTGAATGGTCCGAAGTTGACGCTCGGCACGCCGCCGCCGGCTGCCGGAAGAACGCGCGATTGGGCCCGCATGCACCTGTTCGCTACGCAGCCGGAGTACGCCGGCCGCTTGCGAATCTTGTTATCGAACCTGGCGCATGGCGGCGAGTATGACGCAGCCTGCCGCAATGCATTCGAGAAGCCCGCTGCCGAGATGGAGAAGCGCGTCGATGCGTACTTTGCGGCCGGCAAGTTCGAGGCGGTTCCGTTTTCGGGGCGTGCACTTTCCGAAAAGGACTTCGTTGTTCGCGATGTCGAGACCTATGACGGCCGTATCGCATTTGCCGATCTGCTGCTTGCCGACCCAGCGAAGTCCGCTGCCGCCCAAAGCGCGTATCGAGCGCTAACCGGTACGGAGGCTCTGGAAGGCACGGCGATGCTGGCCGCGGCTCGCCACGATCCCGCCGCGGCGAAGGCGTTTGAAGGCGCGACGAAAGCGGGCTCGAAGAATCCGCGGGCGTGGCTGGGGACGGGTTCCAAAGAAGGCGCGATCAAAGCCATCGAACTGAACCCGAAGTGGGCGGAGCCGCATGTACGGCTGGCGGAGTTAGCAACGGCTCCTAATGTGAAAGCAGCCGAGTTGGGCAAGGCCGCTGCGCTGGCAACGCGGGATGTGGGCCTGTGGAAGCGGGCAGCGCTGGCCTATGCCGCGGCGAATCAGTTTCCGGAAGCGGCCAAAGCCTGGGCTGGAGCCGAGCGCGCTGCAACGACAGACGCCGAGCGCGAGCAGCTACGGCAAGCGCGGATGGACAACGAGCGGCAGCGGGCCGAATTCGATGCGGCTGAGCGTAAACGAATCGCCGACGATGAGGCGCGCGATTTAGAGCGCATCAGACAGCAATCCATGGCGGAGGTGAAGGCGGCGGAGACGAAGGCCAATCAGCAGATGGCTGCGGGCGGCGCGGTACCGTCGAAACCACAGGCGTGGTGGGTCGACCCGGCCGGCCCGGCGCAGACCGTTGAGGGCACCTTGGTGCGCGTGGATTGCCTGAGTGGCGGACGCTCGCGTTGGACGCTCCAAACTTCTGCTTCGAAGACTCCGCTCATTCTACTGGTTCGCGATCCGGGCAAGATCGCCTTGCGCGGCGAGAATCAAAAGAGTATGGGGTGCGGCGTGCAGCGACCGGCCCACACCGTTACCGTTGAGTTCGCGCCCGGACGCGATCCGAAGCTGGGCACAACGGGTGAGATTCAAACGGTCGAGTTCCGGTAGATGCAGCGGATTCCGTTTCGCTGGATCGCGATCACTGTTTTCCTGTTTTCCTCGACCCTGAACTATCTCGACCGCCAACTGCTGGCGGCTGTTGCGCCCTCGATCAAGGCCGAGTTTCACTTGACCGATCGGGATTACGGCGTGCTCGTGCTGGCGTTCTCGATCGCGTACGCACTCGCCGCGCCCTTTGCCGGATTATTGATTGACCGAGTGGGGTTGAATCGCGGCATGACGCTGGCCGTGGCCGCATGGTCGCTCGCGGGCATTGCGACGGGTTTTGCGGGCGGCATTGAAGCGTTGCTGCTGTGCCGCGCGTGGCTGGGAATGTCGCAAGCCGCGGCGATCCCCGGCTTTGGAAAAGCGAACGGCACGTACCTGCTCTCGCACGAACTGGCGCTAGGCACGGCGGTCAGCCAGATCGGACTGAGCATTGGCGGAATGGCTGCGCCGTTGCTTGCCGGCTATCTGGCCGCCTCGATCGGTTGGCGCGGGCTGTTCATCTTGTGCGGCGCGCTCGGATTCCTGTGGATCCCCGCGTGGCTATTCACCGCTTCGCGCGCGCCGGTGCAGGCTCGGCCCACCGGCGTTCCAATGAGCGGAGGCGACATGCTGCGCGACCGCCGCTTCTGGGCACTGGTGATCGCCAACATGCTGTACATGACGATGTATACGCTGTGGACCAACTGGACCACGCTGTATTTCGTAGAAGCGCGCGGCATGACTCAGGCCGAGGCGAATCGCGAGTTTGCGTGGATCCCGCCGATCTTCGCGACAGCGGGCGGCTTACTTGGGGGCGCGATCGCGTTCCGGCTGATTCGCGCGGGCATGCCGGTGATGCGCGCGCGGATGCGAGTGTGTTTGCTGAGTGCGGTGCTGCTGCTTGCCACGGCGCTTGTGCCGTATATGCCCAGCGCCGCCTGGGCCGCCGTTGCGATCTCATTCAGCTTCTTCTGGGTGACTGCGATGAGCACCAACGTGTACGTGATGCCGATCGATTTCTTCGGAGCATCTCGCGCGGCTTTCGGCGTCTCGGCGCTGACCTTCGCTTACGGCATCATGCAAGCGTTCGTCTCGCCGCTGATCGGCGAACTGATCCACTCCTTTGGGTTCGCGCCGGTGTGCCTCGCCTTCAGTGTCCTGCCGCTCGCGGCGGTTGGCGTTCTGCGCATCGGAGCCGGAGACGGACAACGGTGGTGATCCGTCCTGCGACGGAGGCCGATGCGCCCGCGATTGCGGCGATTCAGGCCGGCAGCGCAGAGGCTTCGCAGTGGACGCCGGAGACGTGTGTTGTCGCGGAGTGTGATTCGCAAGTGGCGGGATTCGTGGCAACGCGAGCCGTTGCGGCGGACGAGTTCGAGATTCTGAACCTGGCGGTTGCGCCCGAATTCCGGCGGCGCGGGGTGGCGTTGGCCTTACTCTCGCATGTGATGGAGCGGGGGGACGGCACGTGGTTTCTGGAGGTGCGCGAGTCCAACGGGGCAGCGCGTGCATTGTACAGGAAAGCCGGGTTCCAAGAGGTTGGTAAGCGCCAGAACTACTACTCCGAACCGGCTGGAAACGCGATTGTCATGAGAATCCGTTCATGATAGTGTCAAATTGATCGATCCAAAAGGAGAACCGCTGGATGGACAAGAATCAAGACGAGCTGAAAGCGCACCTGATGGCCACCGACGAAAGTTTTCGCCGGTTGGCCCAAGAACACGCTGCGTACAAGAAGCAAATTGAAGCAATTGAAGCCAAGTCCCATTTGACCAGTGAAGACGAGATTGAGGAGCAGCGGTTGAAGAAGAAGAAGCTCCATCTCAAGGATCAAATGACGGAGATAATGGCCCGCTATCGTACGCAACACGTAGCGTAAAATCATCTGGTGCGCATTCCGATTTCACCGAAGCCCGAGCCAGACTGTTGGTTCGGGCTTTGGCGCGTTTGAGGTTCCAAAGTGATCCAGAACCGGTCCGCTCCGCCGGGCAGTATCATCCCGCATGTACTCTATACCAACGTCTTGGAGGCAATGGATTGGCTGTGCACGGCTTTCGGCTTTACCGAACGGCTGCGTGCCGCGGGCGAAGACGGCACGGTCAGCCATGCGCAACTCGAAGCGGGCGATGCGGGCGTACTGCTCGGGGCCGCCCGCGCCGGTGAGCCCGGCCAGAGTGTCACTGTCCGCGTCGCCGATGTGGACGCCCATCATGAGCGGGCAAAACAGAACGGCGCGCAAATCGTGCGGCCTCCCGCCACGTACCCGTTTGGCGAGAGGCAGTACACGGCGGAGGACCTGGAAGGCCACCGCTGGACCTTTTCACAAGCGGTGGCCGACGTTGCGCCGGAGCAGTGGGGCGCGGTGGTTGGGAACCCGCAGAGCCGGGTGGCGCAGTTGCCGCGGCCGCGCTTCTGCTA
This sequence comes from Bryobacterales bacterium, assembly GCA_038322705.1. Classification (GTDB taxonomy): domain Bacteria; phylum Acidobacteriota; class Terriglobia; order Bryobacterales; family Bryobacteraceae; genus TMP-7. The sequence goes on from JBBQGC010000004.1 coordinate 23,880, forward strand.
TCTGCAGATTCCTGCGATGGATATCGCGAACTCCGTCTCTTTTTACCAGAACGTGTTCGGGTGGAACATTCGCGGGCGCGACACCGCTCGTCCGAGCTTCGATGACGCGACCGGGAACATCAGCGGCGCGTGGGTGACTGGACGGCCCATCTCGCGTGAACCCGGGCTGCTCGCCTACATTTGGGTGGACGATATCGACGCGACGCTCGAACTCATTGCCGCTGAGGGCGGGGAAGCCGTCGAACCGCCGCATCTCGATTCGCCCGGCGGCGAGTGGATCGCGACCTTCCGCGATCCGGCTGGCAACGTGATGGGTCTGTATCAGGAAGGTTCCCGCACCGGCGCTGATAGACTAGGCTGATGGATTTATCGCCGGGCAAAGTCGAGCACCTGAAGAAGCTGTCAACGGAGGCGGGCGTCATCGCCGCCGCTGCAATGGACCAGCGCGGCAGCTTGCAGAAGTCGATCGCCGCAGCCAAAGGTATCGGCGCTGACCAGGTGACGCCGGAGATGATGTCGGAGTTTAAGACCGCCGTGGTCCGGGTGTTGACACCGCATGCCAGCGCGATTCTGCTCGATCCCGAGTATGGCATCGCGGCATCCAAAGTTCGCGCGCCCAATGCCGGATTGTTGTTGGCGTACGAGGAGAGCGGATACGACAACACCAAGCCGGGGCGCCTGCCCGATCTGCTGCCGCATGTCTCAGTGAAGCGCATCGTAGACTGGGGCGCCGATGCCGTAAAGGTTCTGATTTACTACAGCCCGTTTGACGACGCCGGCGTGAAGGATATCAAACACGCATTTATTGAGCGCATCGGCGCGGAATGTGAGACGTACCAGATTCCGTTCTTCCTGGAATTTATCGGATACGATCCCAAGGGCGGCGATGAGAAGGGACTGGAGTTCGCGAAGCTGAAACCGCGCGTGGTGATCGGCACTATGCAGGAGTTTTCCAAGCCCGAATACAACGTGGACGTTCTGAAGGTCGAAGTTCCGGTCAACGCGAATTTCGTGGAGGGCAGCGCCGCTTACAAAGGCCAGAAGGCGCAATCCCGGCAAGAGGCGCTGGACCTGTTCCGCGAAGCCGCCGCAAGTGCCGGGAAGCCGTTCATCTATCTCAGCGCCGGGGTAAGCAACGCACAATTCGTCGAGTCGCTGAACATGGCAGCGGAGGCTGGAACGGACTACTCGGGCGTACTGTGCGGCCGGGCTACGTGGAAAGACGCCATCCCTGTTTACGCCCGCGATGGTGTGCGCGCGCTGGAGGACTGGCTGTCGGGCGAAGGCGTGAAGAACATCGAGGCCGTGAATCGAGCGATTCAGTCCGCGACGCCCTGGTGGCACAAGCTGTCCAGGGCCGGTGTCAGTTCGCCGCGGTAGTCGCCCAGGTACCCTCGTCCACGGCAGACCCGTCGCCTGCCGTCTTCGTCGTGTATTTTCCGCCGAGCTTAGCGCCGGTCATTTCGCCCTCAATCGTCGATTCGAGCTGATTGCCCTGCAGATCGAAGCTGTATACGGCGCGTAGTTTCGAGCCGTCGACGCTCAACGATTTCACGGTGCACTTCACTTCCTGACCGCCGAGCGAGAAGGAGATGTTCGCGGTCCATTTGCCTTCTTCGGCTGGTGTCAGCGTCATGCGGAAGTCGCCGGAGCCGCCCGATGCGCCTTCCCATTTTCCGGTGTATTTTCCGCCAGCCAGAGGATCGGCCATCAACAGGCAAGTGCCCAAAAGGGCGATGAGCGCGTATCGTCGGTTCATATCAGATCTCCGGGTAGAATTCGAAGAAGGCGTCGAGCGACTGGTTTAGCTGCTGGCGTATTTCATTCTCGCCGCCCTCGATCAGATGCATGGTGACATGCGCCTTCTTGCCATTAGCGAGCGCGATTTCGGCCGCGCCCACGGTCTCGATCTCATCGGCAGGAAGCAATCTCATGCCGTACACCAGCGCCAGTCTAGCCATGCGCTCCATGGTACCGCGCGCCCCGGTGTGCACGCCGGGATAGCTGGTGTGGCAAACTGCCATGTATGACATCGCCGGCGCCCGCTCCGCAATTTACCATGCGGCAGGTGATCGCGATTCCGGAGTTCCGGCGCTTGTGGCTGGCGCAATTTGTCAGTATATTCGGCGACTTCGTTGCGCTCTACGCGGTGTACAGCATGGTGTCGTTCCGGCTGCACGGGACGGCGCGCCAAGTGAGTCTCATCACCGTTTCGTTCCTGCTGCCCTTTGCGTTGATCGGCCCGATTGCCGGTGTATTCGTTGACCGCTGGGTCGCGAAACGGACCATGATCGCGAGCGATCTGATCCGAGCCGCGCTCGCGCTGTTGCTGATTCTGGCGTCGACGCCTTACCACATCTATGGCATCCTGCTGGCGCTCAGCACGGTGTCGAGTTTCTTTGTGCCGGCCCAGAGCGTCACCACGCCGATGATCGTGCCGCGCGAAGCTCTGTTGAGCGCGAGCGGGGCCATGCAGCAGACCCTGCAAGTTGTACGGATCGTGAGCCCGCTGGTGTCAGGCGCCCTGGTTAGTTCGCTCGGCGAGCGTCCCTGTTATTACCTGGATAGCGCGAGCTTCATTGTCTCGGCGGCGTTGATCGGAAGTATCGCTGTGGCGGCGCGGCCACCCCATGCCAATAAACAACTAGGCTCCGCCGTGTCGGAATTGTTTTCAGGCATGCGCTTCATCCTGACCCATGCGGTGATCGGCTTCGTGATCCTGTCCATCGCGGCCGGTACGTTTGCGATCGCGTGTTTCAGCGCTCTCATAGCCGTATATGTTCGCGATGTGCTGCACGGCGAGGCTTACCTGTTCGGAGCGCTGGGCTCGCTGGTCGGGGCCGGGATGCTTGCGGGCGGTGCTGCGATCACAACCGTAGCAAGGCGGATGGCGCGCAAGGAGTACCTGGTGGTTTTCGGGATTATCCTCACGGGCGTGTTCATACTTGTGATCGCGGCGGCGGGAAACCGGATGGTGACGATGGTGACCTGTGTGCTGATCGGCGGGGCGACTGCGCTGATCGTGATCCCTGCCAGCGCACTGATGCAATCGGAGACGCCGGCCGAGATGCGCGGCCGGGTCAGCAGCAGCTCCGTATCGCTGATCGCGTTATCGCAAGGCATCGCGCTCCTTTTCGCGGGCGATTTCGCGTCGCGTTTCGGCATTGTCGCGGTGTACTTCGCAAGCTCCGCGGTTTTGCTCGCCGTGGGGCTCTTCGGGTTGATACGATTGGGGCGAGTTCGATGAGACTGCTACTGCTGTTGACATGCACGACGCTGCCTGTGGGAGCCGCGGGATTGGCTCGCGTGACGGCAAAACCGTTAGAGCAGACTCTCCGTTTGCCGGGAGAATTTGCGCCGTGGGAGAGCGTCGATGTGCGGGCGCGTGTGAATGGATATGTGGAAAGAGTGCTGGTTGACCGCGGAAGCGTGGTGAAGAAGGGGCAAGTGCTGGTGGAGGTTTCAGCGCCGGAGATGAAGGCGCAGATCGCCGAAGCCGAGTCCCGCGCGCAGGTGGCGGTTTCACAGCAGGCCGAGGCGCAGGCGCGTCTGGCGGGGTCGCAGAGCACGTACGAACGCCTGAAGACCGCGTCGCAGACTGCGGGGGCGATTTCAGCGAACGAGTTGTTGCAGGCGGAGAAGCTGGTGGATGCGGCGAACGCGGCAGTGCGGGCGGGGCGGGAATCGGCGCGGGCGGCGCAATCGGCAGTTCAATCGCTGAAGCAAATGGAATCGTATCTGAACGTGACTGCGCCATTCGCCGGCGTGATCACCGAGCGCATGGTGCACCCTGGTGCGCTGGTCGGTCCGGCGAGCGGCGGCGGAGCGTTGTTGCGCATCGAATGGAATTCACGGCTGCGGCTGGTGGTGGCGGTTCCGGAATCTGCCGTCTCGGGGATCGTTCGCGGAGCGCATGTCCCATTCACCGTTCCCGCATATCCGGGAGGTCAATTCCACGGGACCGTCGCGCGCGTGTCGCATTCAATTGACACAAAGAGCCGGACAATGCCGGTCGAACTCGAAGTGGCTAATCCAGACCTGAAGCTCGCGCCGGGGATGTATCCGCAAGTGACGTGGCCGGTGCGGCGCGGCGGGTCGTCGCTGCTGGTGCCGGCAACCAGCGTCGTAACCACTTCGGAGCGAACGTTCGTAGTTCGCGACAAGGGCGGACGCGCCGAGTGGGTCGACGTTCGCAAGGGCGCCGTGTCGGGCGATCAGGTCGAAGTATTCGGGGCGCTGCAGCCAGGCGATGCCGTGGTGCGGCGCGGCTCCGATGAGATACGGCCCGGAACTGCTGTCCGTTAAAGTCCCGTACCGTGCGGCATGAACCATATAGATCCAGCGTTCCATTACTCACTGCCCGGCCACGCTGCCGTTAATTCTTTTTATTAGATTTATCGCTTGATATTTCTAACTCCCTCCGACATACTCATACCGCAGTTTAATATCGTTCTGTCCTATAGATTAAAGCGATATACTTCCCCTCTTTAATCAAACAACAACCTGCGTTCAACTCCGGCTGCTCTGAACTGGTGGATGACTCGTTCACACCGCAGCCGTGCGTATTAGAGGAGACCATGATTAAAAGACGTGATTTTTTAAAGGCTACGGCCGGCGCGTCGGCGTTTTTCGCCGTGCGCGGACGCCTGTTTGCATTTCACCAGAGTCCGGCAATTCAAAAGTTCACACAGGCGCTGCCGGGGCTCGGACCGACCGGAATTCCAATTGCGAAGCCGATTTCCAATCCAAATTCCGCTTTCGATTTGTACGACCTTCGCGTGCGGCAGTTCAGTCAACAAGTGCTTCCGGCGCCGTATGGGACGACTAAATTATGGGGCTATGTTGACGGCTCGACCAACACTGCGCGCTACCTGGGACCAGTGGTGCTGGCCCGCAAAGGACGGCCCGTGAAGCTTCGGGTCACCAACGAACTGCCCGGAACGCATATCTTCCCGATCGACACCAGCCTCATGGGCGCCGAGCCCGGTCAACTGCAGAACCGGATCACGGTGCACCTGCACGGCGGTCTGGTGCCGTGGACCAGCGACGGCGGTCCATTTTCCTGGTTCACGCCGAAACCCTGGACGGGCGACCTGACCAAACGCCGCGGCATCGACTTCCTGAATGGGACCGGTGTTGACGGCCAAGCGGAGTACTACTATCCCAACGATCAGTCCGCGCGCATGTTGTGGTATCACGATCACGCGATCGGGATCACGCGCCTGAACGCTTACGCGGGAGTCGTCTCGGCCTACCTGATTGGAGATGACTTTGAAGATTACCTGATCAGAATCGGAGTCATTCCATCCACTCAGATTCCGCTCATCATCCAGGACAAATCGTTCAACAATGACGGCAGCTTGTGGTATCCGTCGGTCTACGAAGGGCCGAACGCCTACGTACTTCCGGCGCTGCCCGACCCATGGCTTCCTCTCGACCAGGCGACCGTTAACAGGGAAGCCGGCCATCGAGGGCGCTGGGACCGGGACGCGACCAAGCCTCTACCGCCCGTGCCATCCTGCGTGCCCGAGTTCTTCTCCGACACGATTTTGGTAAACGGCGCTCCGTGGCCCAACGCCAGTGTGCCCGCCGCCCCGGTTCGTCTGCGGCTGTTGAATGGGTCGCAGGCGCGGTTCTACAACCTGCAACTGTACTACGAGTCCACGAGAACGCCCGGTGAAGCCGATCTGACCAAGCCGGGACCGGCCATGATCCAGATCGGAACCGAAGGCGGTTTCTTGTTCGCGCCCGCGATACTGAACCAGCCGCCGCGGCAGATTGGTTGGGACACGAATCCGGTGAGTCCGACGTTCGGCAACGTGAACCGTTATAACCTGTTGCTCGGACCGGCCGAACGCGCCGACCTGATCATCGACTTCTCGGCTGCGGCCGGCAGGAGTCTGATCCTGTACAACGATGCGCCCGCTCCGTTCCCCGGCGGCGATCAACGCAACGACTACTACACCGGCGACGTGGATGCGACACCTATCGGCGGCGCGCCCGCCACAACGCCCGGCCATGGTCCGAACACCCGGACACTTATGAGGATCGCCGTTGGAACGGCGCTAACAGGAGTTAGCGCTGCGCCGGAGCTCATGTCCTCACTCCAGAACGCACTTGGCCAGAATGCGGCGACCCTTTCCAGCAGTTCCGCCAGCCTCACGCGCGACCTCACGCTGAACGAAGATTTCGATGAGTTCGGCCGCTTGATCCAGATGTTGGGAACCAACGTCAAGCCTGCGAACTCGGCTGGCTTCGGACGCGGTTACGGCGATCCGGTAACGGAGAATGTCCGCCCGGGCGCCATCGAGATCTGGCGCATCTTCAACCTGACCGCCGATACACACCCCATGCATTTCCATTTGGTGAATGTCCTGGTGCTCGGCCGGCGGCCTTTCAACGCCGCTACCTACAACGGGACGCCGACGTTCACGGGCCCGTTCCGCGGACCCGACGCAAATGAACTGGGATGGAAAGAGACCGTGCGCATGAACCCGAACGAGATGACGGAGATCATCATGAGGTTCGATTTGCCCACGGTTCCGTTTACGGTGCCGGTAAGCCCGAGAACGGGCGGGTATGAGTATGTGTGGCACTGCCATATACTCGAGCACGAAGAGCATGACATGATGCGGCCGCTTGTTGTCAGGCCGTAGCAGGTTGATGCCTCTACCGGGCCGCGGGTGAAGAACTCGCCCGTGGCCCGGTCGATCCGTTGGGAGAGCCGGCGATCCCGACGGTGTCAGTGATGCATGGCCCCGTACCGGAGTGCCACTCTTGCCTCCCGCAGGCATCCACAGGCTTTGGACGACCACGAACCGGGACGGTCCGCGGCCTCGCGCCTCATGCGCAAGTGACCAGCCGCTGGAACAACTCTTCAAGAATTGTTTCGGGCGATTCGCAGAGGCCGCTGTGCGCGGGCGACACTTGAATCACTGTACTGCGCGGCGACACGAGCCAATGGAAACGTTCCCGCGCGGATAATTGGGCCACGGGACCGGCATCGGGCTCGCCCGCGCTGACGCGTGCAATCGCCTGCAGGTGACGCGAGACGGCTTCGACATCGACGTCGGGCCACAACGCACGCCACCGGCTCTCATCGGCCTGTACCCTCGCGCGCAGAAACTTCCGGTCGAGACAAAACACGATGACTCCCGCGTTGACGAACTCCTCGCGATCGACGCGCGGCACTACGCGGATTGCGGCGTAATCAAAGGAGCTTAGCGCGGGCACGAATCGCCTCCTCCATGAATATCGCGTGGGCGCTCAGACGGCGCGACAGGAAGTCGACATAGGCGCGCCGCTTGTCCTCGGGCGTAGGTGCTCCGGGTTCAGGAAGCAGCCACTCGCCGGGAACCTGCTCGAGAACGGTCTCGAATACTGCGCGGTTCAGGCGCTCGCGCAGCAGAGCCCCAGCCCCGGCAATCGAGTCCGCCCATGGCAACAGGACATGATGGCGGATGAGCGGAAACGGCGTGAGCGCGGCTTGCTCGATCGAGGGCCAGTCGTGGTGAAAGTACAAGCTCGCGCCGTGATCGATGAAGTACAGCGACTTGTGCCACCACAGCAGATTCGGGTTGCGCGCGGTGCGGTCGACGTTGGTGATGAACGCATCGAACCAGACTGCGGATGAGGCCACTTCGGGGGTTGCGCGATCGCGGGCGGCGGGATCGAACATCAGCGAGCCCGGCAGGTAGTCCATGCCGAGGTTCAGGCCCACGCTGGCACGCAGAAGATCGCGTATCTCTTCGTCAGGCTCGTTGCGGCCGAGCGCGGAATCCACTTCGACCAGCACCAACTCCGGTACAGCGACGCCTGCAGCGCGGCCGATCTCTCCGGCCACGAGCTCGGCAACCAACGCCAGCGGGCCCTGCCCGGCGCCGCGGAATTTCAGCACGTAAAGGCCAAGGTCGTCAGCTTCGATGATCGCGGGCAGGGAACCGCCCTCACGCAAGGGCGTAACGTAACGGGTTGCGTGAACGGTGCGCGGCACAATTGATTCTAATCAGGCCCCGGCCAGGCGCTTGATACGGATGTCTTTGAACTCGGTCCAATAGCCGTTGCGGTGAGCCTGCAACTCGATGTGACCTTCTTCGAGGTTGGTCATGTCTGAGTAATCGCAAACCGTGTCACCATTGATCCGCACGATACAGCGTTTGCCGTTCGCGATCAGGTGCAACGGATACCAGGCTTCATGCTCGATGCGCGGATAGACGGCGCGTTGGAGGTGATACAGCGAGCCGGTCGGGTAATGCGCCTCCTCGACATCGTGCAATTGAATCTCGTAATGCCGGCTGCTCGATCCTTTCCCATCGGTGCGGAACAGTACGCCGCTGTTATGATCCCTCATGCCGCGCGCATACATCCGTAACTCGAAATCGCGGAATTTCTCCCTGGTGGCGAGATATCCCGATCCATCGGCGCGAAGCACCCGGCCAAGCGCTTCGAAGTGCGGCTTGCCATCGGACACAAACCAGCGGTCCATGCTGGCGGGACCGTCAAATAGCACGTCCCATCTCTCTTTCGCGGGGAGTTCCTCGATCGTGAGATTGCGGAAGCGGATGGGGTAGGAGAGACTCGCCAAGCCTATGTATCCGCTGCGGCGTCGATAACGCAGCTCCGGGTTTTGTTCCAGATCGAGATCGTGGATGACGGCGTCATTGGTCCAAACCCGCAGGCGCGGCCAGTCCATGCGAATGCGCATTGTATTCCATTCGCCCTTATTGCGGACATTCACGAGCCGCGGCGCGATCAAGGGGAACAAGGCGCCCATCGAATTCGATTCCGGCTTCTCATCGTTCTGGTGAAAAATCTTGACCTGAAATCCTTCCCAGGTATTGCGGCCGTGCTCCGGAGCATGAATGTATATGCCCGAGTCGATCCATCCCTGCACGAAAAACTCGCAGCGGAAATCGAAGTTTTCGTACTGGCGCGCTGACCGTAACCACGTTGGGTAGCTCGCGCTGGAATGTACTACGATCGCGCGGTCAGCGACATAGAAAGCTGTCTCCGGGCCCTCTTCGATATTCCAGCCGGCTAAGCTGGTTCCGTCAAACAGCGGTACCGCTCCAGGGACAGACTGCGCGCCCGCTCGTATCTGTGAGCCAGCGGCAACGGTTGAGAGAAAGCTTCTGCGATACACCAAGCCATTCTACTGGGACTCGCCGGTGGAAGTCTTCGGCGCCGCCCGTGGAGCACCGCGGCGCGTGACCGGCAGATCGTACGCCGAGACCAGGCTCTGGTTGCCATCGCGATCGATCGCTTTCACGCCGATCACGACGTCATCGATGGAGAAGTCGGGCAAGGTGTAGGTGGTAACGTTGCCGGCGTAGATTTCGCGTTCCCAGTACGGTGACGTGGTCGCGCGAATAACGATGGAGTAACCCGCGATATCGGGCTCCGGATTCGGGATCCAGCGGAGCACGGCATCGTAGCCCGATTTGCCGCGGGAAAGCAGGGGAACGCGGATGCCCTTCTGCTTGCCGGATGTCCAGGTAAACGAAACCTCCGGCGGACGTGGGGCCAGGGCAAGACTCGCCAGAACCGCCGCATTCATCCGCACCACTCGCGTCGTGTATGGAACGGACGTGTTCGCCACAGTGTCGGTTGCCGTGTGTTGATTCTCGAAATCTTCGCTCGCGGTTGTGAGGCGGACGGCCGCCAATCCAGCGTCGGCGAAGGGCGTATGATCGCCGCCGCGCATGAAGCGGTCGCGCCGGAAGATCAGGTCGGCCTTCATCGACGGCACGTAGCGTTCGGCGATCTCCTTGGTGTAGCGAGCCAGGGCGCGGGCGGGGGAGTCTTCGGGACCCGCCGAGAATATGCGAAGCGTGCTGTTATCGGAGCGGCCATTGCCCGATACTTCGCTGCCGATAATGTCGTTGTTCAGCAAAGCCTCGATCTGTTCGGAGGAGTGCCTGGCGACATACGCCTTCGACCCTTCCAAACCGATCTCTTCGGCCGTGAACGCGACAAAGACAATGCTTTTGTCGAAAGTGTGCTGGCTCATTACGCGGGCCAACTCCAAAACGGCGGCAGTGCCGCTGCCGTCATCGGTAATTCCTGGCGCCGATTTCTGATTAGCGATGGCCTCATCATCGGCGCGCCCGCGAGTTTCGGAAACCGGCAACAACTCGGCGTAGCGGCGCGCTTCGGCCTCGGCGACGCCCTCCTTCACCAAGTCGGCGATGCGTTGCGTTGCAGAGACGACCGGCTTGCGCACGATATCGAGCGAATCGTAGTGACCAGTTACTAGCACGTAGCGATCTTTCTCCAGTTCGCCGGGCAGAACTGCTACGACGTTGGCCAGTTCGACGTCATGCAGGACAGCGCCGCGCCCACCACCCTTGGGCAGTTTGAATGTCTCGATGCGAACCTGAAGGCGCGGGCTGTAGCTCCTGAGTTGTTCGGCGATCCAGCGCTGCGCGGCGCCGATGCCGTGCTCCGGGTCGCTTTGGTCCGACATGACGTGACGGGTTCCGAACGACTGCAGTTTGTCGAGGATCGCCGCAATACGCTGCGGAGAGACATCCTTGACGACACTCTCAATCGCTGGATTGATCCGGGACGGAGGCGGCTGGGCGGCCGCAACCGCCAAAGCAGTTGCAGCCACGATCACGGTACGGAGGAGCATCTTAAAAGATCAGTTTAAGCGCTAGTTGAATCTGCCGCGATGAGCCCGAATCCCCGGTCGGAAAGCGCGTGCTGGTGATTTCGCCGAATGTTGCGCTGGTGCTGACGATGCGGTTCGGTTGTCCGAAGTTGGGATGATTGGCTAAGTCGAATGTGTCCGCCCTGAACTGCAGCTTGACGCGCTCGGTAATCTTTGTGTTCTTGATCAGCGACAAGTCAAGATTCCGAAAATCCGGACCTATGATTACGTTGCGGCCGAGATTGCCGAACCGGGCAGGAGTTGGCGCTAGGAATAGACAGCCGGGAGTGGCCGTGCCAGTGCAGCCGGAGAACGCGGGGAACCACAGCACGTTGCCGTCTGCGGCGGGACGGGCCCCGGTGGGAACAGGGCCCAACACATCGGGCCGCACACTGGCAATGCCGGTGTAGGCGCTGTTGCTGGTAAGAAGGTTCACCGGGTTGCCGGTTTGAAGCTGAAGAATGCCGCTGAGTTCCCACCCATCTACGAGGCGGTTTCTATGAAACGGCAGGTCGTAGATACCGCTGAACACGAAACGGTGACGAGCGTCGAAGTCGGACAGGCCGCGATCGCCGCGAAGATTGTAACTGTTCTGCACAGTAACTGCTTGGGAGTTGAGTGAGTTGTAGTCGAGCGACTTAGACCATGTATACGACGTGTTGAACTGCAGGTTGTGCGAGAAGCGCTTCGTAGCTGTAATCCACAGGGCGTTGTACAGCGAGTTACCCGTGCTCTCATTGACGGCGATGTTGCCCAGGGAAGCGCCCGGAGCGATGGGGCTGGACGCAGACAGAGCGGTATACGGCCGCGCCGTGGTTCCTGGTACAAACTGGTTCAAATTACGCTGAATACGCAGGTGCGTGCCCTTGTTTCCGAAGTAACCAATCATGAGTCCGATGTCTCCGGGAACTTCGCGTTGAATGTTGAAATTCCACGATTGCACGTACGGATTGTGATAGTCGCGGGAAACGGTGATGGGCGCGAGTGACCCCGCTGCCTGAGCGGCGGCCGATGCATTGGCGAAGGTGACCGTGCCCGGTCCGCCAAACGATACGGGATTCGCGAACGGCGGATTCGAGTTGAGCGGGCTTACCAGGTTGAATACGGGCTGGTCGGTCTGGACGGCATAGGCACCGCGAGCCACAGTCTTGTGATCGGAAAATACGTCCCATGCAAGGCCAACTCGCGGTTGGAAATTGAGCAGACTCTGCTGATACGCCTTGTCGTAGTTGCCGGATCCGACCCTGACCAGGGAGGACGTCGCCGGATCGAACGCGGTGAAGCGGTTCATGGCTTCCACAGGAGTTCCATTCCATTCATAGCGGAGACCCAGGTCGAGCGTGAGGGAGCGTGTTGCCTTGAATTGATCGACGACGAAACCGCCCACCGATGTGGCGTACATCCGGTTGGCGGTCGCAACTGGATTGGCTGTAAACCGTGCCGCCTGGCCGTTGAAAAAGTCAGTAATAGTATTGAACGCCAGTGTCCCCGGAGTAAGCCCGAAGTTATTATTGTTTTGCCGCCGCACTTCGGCGCCGTACTTGAGTGAATGGCGGCCCTTGATCCAGTTCAAAGTATCCGAGAGGACCGCTACGTAATCGCCGCGTCCTTGCGGGAATCCGGCAGGGCCGCCGAAGTTCAGGCCGATGTCACTCAGTGTAATTTGCGGCAGACCGATGGCCGTAGTGACTCCGACATTCATGCCGAAGTCCGCCGGATTGAGAGCGGCGTTGGGAGCGAATACGATGTGGATGCGGTTATAACCAGCTCGAATCTCGTTCACCACGTTCGGAGAAAAGACATGTGTCTCATTGAACGTGAAGATCTGGCGCCGCGATTGGCGTGTGTCGCCGAAGCCGGGAATATTGTTGCTTTGAAGCGTTGGTTCCTGGCGAAGATCTTCCTGAATAGCGATGTAGCCGTTGATCCGGTCTTTGGGACTGAAGTTATGACTGACGTTAGCCGTGCCCTGGTCGATGTTGACCGGAGCCGTAGCCGACCCGGCGAACAGAGACGCGCCGGAATTAGCTCGAGGGATCAAGGGCAGCAATTTCTGTACCGTGGGATTTCCGATCGCAGCGGCTTGAGTCCGTTGCGCATCCGTGAACACGGTCTGATTGATGGTGAGCCCCTGGCGCTGGCGGAGGGCTTCCCAACTGAAGAAAAAGAACGTGCGGTCCTTCCACAGGGGACCGCCGAACGCCGCACCATATTGGTTCCGTTTGAACGGGGACTGAGGTACGGGCGTCCGGTTGAAATAATTCCGCGCATCCATGGCGCTGTTCCGCAGGTATTCGAAAGCTTCGCCGTGAAAAGCGTTGCTGCCCGCACGTGTTGCGATATTTACAATTGCGCCTGAGTTACGCCCGTACTCGGCGCTGTAAGTCGAGTTATCCACTTTGAACTCGGAGACCGTGTTGATCGAGGGCTGGAACGTGATCTGGTTTTGAGCGGGATCGTTCAGGTTGATCCCGTTGATCATGAAATTAACGGTATCCTCGCGGTTGCCCGCGGTATTCAACCCGAACGACCCTTGACCGCGTAGTGGCGCGGTGAGAAAGCCGTTCTGAGGCGGCGTGACAGAGCCGGGAATCAACAATCCGAGGTCGACGAAATGGCGCCCATTGAGCGGGATCTCCTGCACGGTGCGCTGATCGATGACCGTGCTCACCGCGACTGAGCCCGTGTCGATCACCGTTGCAGCCGCGTGAATTTCAATCGTCTCGGACGTGGAGGCAACTTTGAGCGCGAAATTCTGAATGACAGCCTGACCCACTTGCAGCACGAGCCCCGTGGCTGTCGTGGACTGCATTCCGGGCGCAAACACAGAAACGCGATAGGTGCCAAGCGGCAATGATGCGGCCAGATAAACGCCCGCATCATCGCTTTGGGTGACACGCTCCTCGCCCGTCTGATCGTTGTGAAGAACTATTTTTGCGTTGGGAACGAAGGCGCCGGTGGCGTCAGAGACAGTGCCCTGGACGGTGGCGGAGGTTTGAGCGAAGCATACCAGCGCGGAGAGAGAAACCACGCCTAAGATAATACGGTTGAGCATATGGACCCCTCACTAGTTGGAGCCCATTATAGGATGCACGGGAACGCGAGTCTAGGATAAAGAAAACGTGCGGGCTAGCCGCGCAGGCCTTCGAACGCTTGCTCGATCTCGCGCTGGCCCGCGGGTGAAACGGGGGTGAGCGGCAAACGCGGTGGGCCGCCGTAGTAGCCGTTCAGGTCCATCGCGTGTTTCAGTCCGGGGATGCCGTACTTGGTGGTGACCAGTTGAGCGGCGCGTGCGATTCGATTCTGCCAGTCGCTTGCAGCCTCAGTGTCACGCGTGCGGTGCGCTTCCCAGATGGTGATGGTTGCGTATGGCGCAGCATTGGCGAACGCGAGTACTGCTCCAACTGCGCCTACAGCCAGGGACGGCGCGAGTGTCGGAGCCGAACCTACCAGGACCTGGAACCCGGGCTTTACCTCGCGAATCATCTGCATCACCTTTTCGAGACTGCCCGAACTCTCCTTGATAGCGATGATATTGGGATGTTCGGAACAGCGCACAACGGCTTCCGGAGTGATATCTAAGCCGGTGGCTTGCGGCCAGTTGTAGATCATGATCGGAATCCTGACCTGATCGGCAACGGCGCGGAAGAACAGCGCCTGCGCGTCCGTGTTATTCAGAAGGTTTTTGTAATAATGCGGCGTTCTGACCATGGCGGCTTTGTAGCCGATCGAAGCCGCGCGATTAGTTAGCTCGACCGTTTCGCGGACGCTCTCGACACCTGTGCCCGCGATCAGCAACTTATTCGAATCGGCATACTGGGCCACCCACTCCCAAAGTTGAATCTTTTCTTCGGTGGTGAGCATGACGCTTTCGCCGGTGGACCCGCATACGACATACCCCGACAAGCCGGTCCGATTCCACTTCTCGACGTTGTGCTGGAGTTTGACTTTGTATAAGTCGCCTTTGTGATCGAAGGGGGTTGCGAGGGGAGGAAAAATGCCTTGGAGCTTCATAGAAAAGGTTAGAGCGTGGCGGCCCTGCTTTTGACGAGACAGGACCGCCACTTGACTTGGAGTTACTTCGTGGTGAACGTAATAACGAGGGTGTACAATGCCAGCGATTCGATCAGCACGAGACCGAGAATCAGCGCAAAGCGGATTCCCGCGCTTGCGGCTGGATTGCGTGCCATGGCTTCCGTGGCCCCGGCGACTGCCTTGCCCTGTGCCAGGCCGCATAAACCGGAGGCCAATCCCATGCCCAACACCGCGGCGGCGGGCTGCCAGTTAGTAACCGTCCCTGCCGTGCCGCCCGTGGTCTGCGCAAAAATCGGGGTGGCCAGCAGGAACAGAATCGCGAAAAGCAAAGTGAGTTTGATCTTCACTTGTGTCTCCTTTAGTAATTGCCTCCAGGAGGTGGTTGGCGGCATGACTTGGGAGCCCGCCGCCCTCACACTGAAAAGGCGCAAAATGCCGGAATTAGTGCTCGTGTGCTACAGCGCTGCTGACGTAAATCATGGTGAGCAGCGCAAAAATATAAGCCTGCAGGAACGATACAAAGACATGCAGCCCCATGAACAGCGCAGGGGCAACCAGGAACGTAAGTTTCAAGAATGCCATCGTCACTTGCTCGCCAGCAAACATATTGGCGAAAAGACGAATGGTGAGTGACATCGGCCGAGCGAGATGACTGACAACTTCGATGGGCACCATCAACGGCGCGAGGATGGGCATAGGACCGGCGAAGTGTTTTATATACGGCCAGACGCCCTGCTCGCGAAAGCCCCAGAAATTGTAGTAGGCGAAGGTCGCAAGCGCGAGACCGGCGGGAACCGATGGAACCATCGTGGGCGACTCGAACGCCGGAATGACGCCGATGAGGTTGCAAATCAAGATAAAGAAGAAGAGCGTTGCGAAGTAGGGGAGATATTTTTCCGGGTGATGCAATCCGGCATCGTCGGCCGCCTCGCGGAGAAACGCCCAGATCACCTCGATGAGGTGCTGCATCTTGCCCGGCTTGTCGACCGAAAGGCCGCCGCGTATGACCGCCACTCCGATCATCATCAGTACGACCACCAGCAGCTCCATCACCAGCCAGTTCTCCCAAGGGCGGGCGGGATGATGAGCGTGCACGCCAAACCAGCCAAGAACGGTGTTAGCCAGCGCCGCCAGGTGGTCGTTAAACAGGCGGGTGAGCCAGAGTTCGTGTTCCTGCATTGTCCAGCTACTATCATCGCCCGAACCCAGGTTCCATCACAACTTCTTGTGCGCGCCCGCATAACCTCAGCGGCGCGTTTTTCGTCCTTACTGCGATAAAGTATAAATACCCTTTTCTCCGGAGTGATCCAATGATGCAACGAAGGCACTTTCTTGCCAGCACAGCCGCCGGCGCACTGACCGCGGCACGCCCGATGTTGGGCAGCCCCAGCGACCGCGTGCGCGTCGCCTGCGTCGGCGTACGCGGCCAGGGCGGTTCCCATATTTCCAATTATCTGAAGATGCCGAATGTCGAGATCGCCGCGGTTGTGGACATCGATGAATCGGTTCTGAACAAGCGGCTCGGCGAGATCGAGCAGAAGTCGGGCAAGCGGCCTACGGGTTACAGCGATCTCCGCAAGCTTCTGGACAACAAAGACATTGATGCGGTGTCGATCGCGACGCCGAATCACAACCACACGATGCAGACGATTTGGGCGCTGCAGGCCGGAAAGGACGTCTACGTCGAGAAGCCTTGCTCGCACAATATCTACGAGTGCCAGCAGATTGTGAAGGCGGCGAAGAAGTATAACAAGGTCGTGCAGCACGGCGTAAACGCGCGCTCGAGCGCCGGTCCGCAGGAGGCCGTGCAGAAGATGCGCGAAGGACTGATCGGCGATGTCTACATGGCACGCGGATTATGTTTTAAGTGGCGCGACACCATCGGGCGCACACCGGTTGAACGGGTTCCCGCCGGCGTGGATTACGACTTGTGGCTCGGCCCGGCGCCCAAGCGAGAATTCACGAAGAACCGCTTCCACTACAACTGGCACTGGTTCTGGGATTACGGCAACGGCGACATCGGCAACCAGGGCATTCACGAGATGGACATCGCGCGTTGGGGTCTGGGCGTGAAGTATCCGCGCAAGGTGAGCGCCATTGGCGGGCACTTCATGTTCGACGACGATCAGGAGACGCCGAATACGCTGAACGCTGCGTTCGAATTCAATGAAGGCGGCCGCAAGCGCATCATGGAGTTCGAGGTTCGCCACTGGATCAGCAACCACGAAGCGGGGATCGGTGAAGCGAAAGCCGGCGCCCGCAAGGATGCCAATACCGTGGGCAACACGTTCTTCGGCTCCAAGGGCTATCTGGCGATTGACGGATACAACAAGTACTACTCTTATCTCGGCAAAGAGCAGGAACCGGGTCCCTCACGCAACGAGGGCGGCAACAACTGGCAGAACTTCATCGACGTGGTTCGCAGCCGCGACGTGTCGAAGCAGAACAACCCGATCGAGGAGGGGGCGATCTCGTGCGTGCTGATGCACCTGGCTAACATCTCCTACCGCGTCGGGCGCAGTCTCGAGTTCGACTCCGAGAAGATGCAGATCGTAGGCGATAAGGAAGCAAACGCGATGTTGTCGCGCAAGTACCGGTCGCCGTTCATCGTTCCCGAAAAGGTGTAGAACCCGCTATTGCTGGACGCCGCGTAACAAGTCGCGAAACGCTTCCGCGATGCGGGGCGCGGCGACCGGTCCCACCGAATTCACTTCCCCGTAATAACGCTTCGGCGAGTTGTTCAGATACGGCGGCTTCTCGTCCCATTCCGCTTTGGGAATGATGTAGCCGATCTCGTCGTTCGCCAAACCGATGAGCATGCGGTAGGGCGCGGTCATCATCGATTTCAGCGCGGGCTCGACCGGCGCGTCCGCGAAGTCCGCCCCGGAGTACCGTTCGACACCGCCGACGCTCAGCTCCGGATACAGCTCACCCGGAATCAGGGCGATCTCGAGTACTGGCTTGCCCGCGCCGCTCAATCGGATCAGGCCCACGGTCGTCAAAGTGTCGCCATCCTGCGGTTCCTTGCGGCCTTTGAAGATGCCTGCTTTCGCGGCTGCGTTGAATCCGGGGTTCGTCATCGGAATCTTGATCCGTGACTCGCGGAACATGACGTCGTCGATGGAGACGGCAGCGGCACCCGAGAGTGCGTGGGTCGCGATCGCGGCCACTCGGCGGCCGATAATTTCAGCTTTTCGAAAGCTCGAGTCGGGCGCTTCCGCCCCGGTGTCAGGATCCTGCACCTTGGCGCCCAGTGGCGATTGCATGCCGCCGACGGCGCCATTCCACAATATGCCTGTTCCGCCCACTCGCGATTCGAGTTCCGAGCACAAGTAGAACGGGTAATCGGCGGTGATCGACGTGTTCTTCGATCCCAAGGTCTCGGGGTGATTCGCCCAGTTGACGACGGTTGCGATGGGCTTGCCGGCTGCGTCGGAGAGCGACATCAGTATCAGCGCGGCGTCGTGTTTGTCGGGAGGCCGGTTGTCGTGAATAAAGCCGTCCAGTTCAGGGCTGGAAACCGTCGCGAGCCGCGCGGATGCGGGGCGCAGACTCTCGAGTGCAGTCACCGCCGCCTGAGTGATACGCTCGGCAACCAAGCTCATGTAGCGTTCGTCGATCCCGGAGACGCCTTGGCGAGACCCCCACTGTCCCATCGTGTCCGGACCTTCGTGAACGTGAGTGGAGGCGATAACGACCGCCGCGTTCGGGAACTTGCGCTTCACCGCCGCGCGGATGCGATCCGTATCGTCGAGAAAGAGGCCGATCAGGTCGGCTTCGCACACCGCAAGTTGCTTGTCATGGACACTGAGCGCGACGCATCGCGCGTAGAGTTCGTCGTGAATTCCTGTAGCTACGCGATTGTTGCCGAAACCGGCCATGTAAACCGGACCGTGCGCAGCAAGATCGGGCGTGATGGCAACTTTGGAGGCTGAGGCCAGCAACCCGGGTCTCAAGTTGGTGAGAGCCGTACGGCGGCGGAGGTCGAACCGGTCGCCCTGCGAGAGGAAGTAATACACTTTCCCGCCCGGCTCAGGCTCGTGGCGCGCATCATAAATAGCGACCTTGCTGGCGCCGACGACCTCGAATCCGTCGCCGCGCACGACGATCGCGGTGCCTTCGTCAATACCGATCCCGAGCAGGTTGGGATGCGCCGCGATCACTTGAATCATGTCGTTTTCGCGGCGCCGCGTGATCAGATGCTGATCGATGGCGGCATCCCGCAGCAAGCCCAGGCCGCGCTCGTAGCCGGGCGCCATCATCAAAGTGTTGCCTTCGTGCGCGCCCCGCACAAGATAGGAGCCCTGGATCGTTGCGCCTGCCGAACTGCCGCCGACCACTCCGCCGCGATCGAGCACGCCACGGATCGCCTTTGCGGTCCGGGTATCGAGGTACGCGTCCACCAGCCTCCACTGGCGTCCGCCTGAAAACCAGACCGCGCGCGCTTTGCGCAAGGGAGCCGCGAACGCCTCGCTGTTGGCGACCGCCCGATCGCGCGTGTGCAGCACGGTGATGTTCTTCATCCCGGCCTTTGCCAGCAGGGTGGCCGACGGATCGGGCTTAGGATCGCCGTCCTCGGCGGTGGGGATAAAAACCGCCGGAGCATCGGGACCGCCTGCCGCCGCGATGAAGCGCTCCATGACCTCCGGCCCGAGCTTGCCGCCTCCAGCGATTACGAGCGTCCCGCGATTCGGGCCGACATGTGCGGCAGAGATCAACCCGGCTAAGAGCAAACACAGCGCTGAAGCGGACCTGGAGACGTTCATTGGTACTCGCCAGATATCGTACCAGCGCCAGGGCTCTAATCGGCGCGGCACACCTCTTCCCGCAGCCCTGCGATGATGAGCCCGATCAATTCCAGATCGTCGCGGCACTTCTGACAGATCAGCAGGTGTTCTTCAGCGTAAGCAGCTTCGGGCTCCGGCAACTTGGCCATGGCGTACTGTTCGATGTCGTCTTCGGAAAGGTGCACAGTCTGCATCTGAATTTCTTTTCGGCGAAGCGGCGGCGAATAAGAATGTGTACGGCAATTTTGCCGTGCATGAGCTTGACGCGGCCCGCTCAGGCTGTCATGCTGGGCATCCATGACGGTGGAGACAAGCCAGCAGGTTCTCGAATCCGGCGTACTCGTCTATGCAATCCGTGGGCGGCTGAGTTTGGGTAACACCTTGATGAGTATTGAAAACGCGTTACAGGAACTGGCGGCCAGGAACGCCCAACGGATGATCATCGACGTGACCGGGTTGGATCAGATCGACAGCGCCGGGCTCGGAACGTTAATTGTGGTTGCTGGGCGAGCGGAACAGACAGGTGGGAAGATGGCCGTTGCGGGCGCGCGCGGAAGCGTTGCCCGATCGTTCGAGATCGCGCACCTCGACAGGATTATCCCGGTTTATGCGGACCTGGGCAGCGCGATCGCGGGAATTTCGGCCAGTTAATCCGGCGGTTCGTACGGGAACAGGTGTACGGCCTTTATGCACTCGTGCAGGGCACTGAGGATGCTGTTTCCCCACCCGGTCGGGACGTAAGGGCGGTCTTCTGATTGGTCTGCTTGTCCGCTTGGGCGAAGAATCGCAGGCTCGGGTCGGGCGGCGTTATGTACTCGCGGACGGTGATCGTGAATTCCACTCCCGCCTTGTTCTTCATCGCGAACAGGTGAAGCTTACACAAGTGCTCGAACGAGTTTTCCTGCGCGAAGTTCCAATCCCCCACGAAAATCTCCTTGCCGATGATAACTGCACGGGTAGTTTAGCGCACCAGGTACGATGGCGGTAGCAGGGTCTCGATATTCATATGAAGGCGACCATCACCGATCTCCGCTACCGCATGAAGGACGTACTCCGCGCCATAGATCGCGGCGAAACTGTTACTGTCCTTTATCGTGGAAAAGAGAAGGCCACGCTATCGCCCATCGCTCCGCCTTTCGATGCACAAACGGGTGCCGCTAAGATCAGGGATCAACCTTTTTTTGGCATGTGGAGCGATCGCGACGATCTCACGGATCCGGCTTCTTACGTTCGCAACGTGCGCCATCCGCGCCCGGTGCTCCGCGGTGACAGCACCAAGAAGCAACCCGAGGCCAGGAAACGGAAATGATATTCGACACCGACGTTCTAATTTGGGCATCGCGAGGCAACCTAGGCGCGGCCCAGACTATCGACTCGGCTGGCGACCGTGCACTCTCAATCATCTCCTTTATGGAACTGGTTCAGGGGGCCCGCTCGAAGTTGGAATTCCGCCCAGCAGATGCTTCGACGACTTCAGTTCCGAGTCCTGCCTATGTCCGAACCCATCGGCGCCACCGCCGCCGCTGATCGAAGAGCATGCTCTCGCCCAAGGCATTCAAGTAGCCGACGCATTGATCGCGGCCACAGCTATTGAATATTCCCGGGCACTGTGCAAGGCCAACGCAAAGCGCTTTCGTCCGTAGCCGGCGAATTACCGAGCAGTGCGCTTCCGCACCCCTGTGCTACAGTGATACTTCGCGTCACCGCAACGTCGGCCTCGATCCATGTCGGTTCAGATCTTCGTACACGGAAAACTCCTCGGCATCGAAGCCTTTCTCGCCACTCCGGCGACGTGCCCCGGCACCGCTACATTTCTTGGACGATCGCATTGGGTCAGCTTGATGGCGGAAGTGCTGCCCCGCGCCCTGCTGGCCGAAATCGGATTGTCGAAACTCCTGCTGGGCGCAAGCGGCGGCGATCAATTCCTTGTCGTCCTGCCGGCGGAGTCGCGCGACAATGCTTCGGCTTTCCTGACCGCAGCCGCCCTGGATATCGAACGGCTGACCGGCGGGATGGTGCATCTGGTGTGGGTGAGCACGGAAAACCTGGGCGATTGGAGCGACGTTCGCAAGCGCCTGAATGATGCAATGCACCGGGTCAGGAGCGCTCCGGCCGCGCAACACGGCAACAACTGGTTCACTGCTTCCAGCGCCGCGGCGGAACCCGTGGATGACGAGTACTTCGCGCGCTTCGCCTCGCAACTCGCCGATGCGAAAACCCTGGGATACTCGGCGGACCGGCCGGGTGAAGTCCTGGTGAATGAGGGCCGGCATACCTGGACGCTCGACGGCAACGCGGACGCGTTACCGTTTCTGAGCCATAACGCGCTGACCGACGAGCACGGACCTGCTTCGCCGGCCGAACTTGCGGCGCGCGCCGGCGGACGCCCGATCTGGGGTGTTCTGCGCGGCGACGTCGACAACTTCGCGATCCGGCTGCGCCGCTTGCAGACGATCGAAGAACATCTGCTTCTCTCGATGACTTACAAGCAGTTCTTCGCCGGTGAATTGAAGATTCTTTGCTCGATGCCGGATTACTGGCGCAAGGTAAGCATCATCTACAGCGGTGGCGACGACTTCGCGGTGTTCGGCGCATGGGACGCTCTTATTCCGCTGGCGCGCGAGATCCAGCGATTATTCCAGCGCTTCGCCGTCGAGAATCTGAAGGACTTGCCCGGACCAGAAGGCAAGACGATCACCATGGCGCTGGCGCTCGCCGCGGGGGTGGACGATCCGCTGGCCGCAGTGTTTGAGAACGCCGGAAGCGCGCTTGAGCTGGCCAAGAGCGCCGATAAGGACTGCATCTATGTGCTGGGGCGCGTTCTCGAGTGGAAGCAGCTTGCGGATGCGGCGTCGTTGAAGGATGATCTGACAGGACTGGTCCGCGACTTTGGCGCATCCCCTGAGTACATCGACGAGCTGTGCGGCACCTACCGGGAGACGGCTGTGGTGAGCCGGCGCAAGAGCCGCGCGACTGAGCGGCCATGGCGTTTCCACCGCCGCCTGAATCGCATACTGCCGGCCTCGCGGGACCGTGCATTTCAAAAAGCCCGTGCGGCGCTGATTGCGGACCTGATCGGCAAGAATCCCGCGCACGTTAAGTTGCGGCCGTCCGGGCGCGTTGCCCTGGAATGGGCGCGTCTATCCATTCAAGACCAAAACCGTTGAGGCGCATGCACTATGCCAGAAGCTCCGAATGAACAACAGAAAAATCGCGAATCCCGGCCGCCTCGCGACCGTGAGGGCCGCGGGCCGGGAGGAGACCGCGATCGTGACCGCGACCGGGGTCTGCGCGAAGGCGGACGCGGCGGCGGAGGACGGTTCGAGGGTCCGCCGGAAATCGACGTCGAAAAATTGATGTCCGATCCTCTCTACCTGGACAACCAGGCGCACATCGTCGTGAGCCGGATGCGCGACATGGATTCGGGCACCAAGAGCCAGTTGCGCCGCCTGTATAATGCGGTGCGGCGGGCCGTTCGCGCGCCCGAAGGCGATCGCCAACACGAATTTGTCATGCTGCGCGCACGGCTGGCTTACACCATCGCGCGGCATTCGCTTCGCAGCCTCGATACGCTGGAGAAGCTGTTGTTGCAGGTGACGCGCAAGAACGACGCCCGCGGCTACGAGCGATTCAAGGATCTGTTCGAAGCCATCATCGCCTATAACGAGTAGAGGACGACCATGAGTTCGCATACCGCCGACACACAATTGAAGCTGATTGGAAAACTGATTCTCGAAGGCGAACTGCAGTGCGAAACAGGTCTGCACATCGGTGCCGGAAAGGGAGCGCTGGAAATTGGGGGCGCCGATAATCCCGTGGTGAAGGACGCCTTCGGGATGCCGTACGTGCCGGGAAGCAGCCTGCGCGGGAAACTTCGCTCTCTGCTCGAGCAATCCTCGGGAGCCGCCGTCCCGGGCGAGTTGGTGTACCTGTCCAAACGCAAAGGCCAGGAGGTGCGCATTCACCAAAGCGATCGTCCCGACGACGAGATCTGTTTGCTGTTCGGAAGAAATCCGGGTCGAGTGGAGAAGTTCAGCGGCGACACCTTGGACACGGCAAACGCGACGCCCGCACGGCTGTCCGTGTATGATGCGCCGCTGATTGCCGACAGCATCACAGCCCAAATGCGCGAGAACCTCGATGACGAGTTGACCGAAGTGAAGAGCGAGAACGCAGTGGACCGCATCACCTCGCAAGCCAATCCGCGCACGCTCGAACGGGTTCCTGCCGGTGCGCGTTTCCGGTTTCGCATGGTGCTGGACATCATGACGGAGGCCGACACCGTGCTCGCGCCAAGGGTACTCGAAGCCATGCGCCTGCTCGAAGACGATTCGTTGGGCGGCGGCGGATCGCGCGGGAACGGGCGAGTGCGTTTTTCGGGGCTGAAGCTAAGCTGGCGCAACCGGTCGTTCTACGCCTCGGGCGGCGGCGAAGAGACGTTGGGCGAGGCTGCGGACCTGGGTGGTCTGCAGACGGTTGTGAACGCAGCCGAATTCGCCGGGCGTCTGGCCTGAGGAGCGGGCGCGAGGCCATGCATCCTGGTTTCATCGCGAGGTTGCGGCCTGCGGGCCCGTGGCGGATCGGACCGGCCTCGGGCGCACGTAATGTCGCCGGCAATCTGTATCACAGCGACACGCTGTATTCAGCGGTCACCAGCGCGATCGCTCAAATCGATTCTCTCGACGAGTGGATCGCCGCCACCGCTACCTTTACCGACGAGCCCGCGGTTCGGCTGAGTTCTCTATTCCCTTATCAACGCGACGTGCTATTCGTGCCGCCGCCCCGAACGTTGTGGCCGCCTCCGGGTACGGGCAAGTTGCGGTGGCAGGGCGCATGCTTCGTTCCGTCGAACGTCGTCGTGCGGCTGTTGTCCGAGCAGTCGGTCGATGAAGACCGCTGGGTGGTGGACGGCGCAACCGGGTGTCTGCTATCGCCCGAGCGTGCGCTGTCGGGACCTTTCAAAACGTCTGTTCGCAGCGCCGCGGCTCTCGACCGGATCACAGGCCAGACCGCGCCGCATTCGACGGCATGTATCGAGTTCCGGGCCGATGCCGGATTGTGGTGTACCGTCGCCTTCTCAAGCGACGAGAGCGCGAAACGCTGGTCCGACCCGGTGAAAGGCGCGTTGCGGCTGCTTGCCGACTCCGGATTTGGCGGCGAGCGCTCCCGAGGTTGGGGCCGCGCCGAGACGCCGCTGTTCACCGATGGAAGCCTGCCGGCGCTGATCCTTGATCGAGGTTTGCCCGCCGAAGGCGAAGATGCTGCCTGGTGGTTGTTGTCCGTGTTTTCACCCGCTGCTGAGGACCAGGTGGATTGGAGCCGCGGCAACTATCAAGTGGCGTCGCGCGGCGGGCGTATTGAAAGCGCGTCGGGTTGGGGAGTTTCCAAGCGCGCCAGCCGGATGGTCATAGAGGGCTCAGTGCTGGTTTCGAAAACGGCTCCCCGCGGCGCCGCTGTCGATATCGCGCCCGAAGGGTTCGCCCATCCGGTGTATCGCTACGGCTGCCCGCTGGCGATTCCCATCCCGGCCAAAGGTGCCGCATGAACTATCGTGTCACTTGCCTTACGCCCACGCTGGTAGGCGACGGCCAGCGCCTATCTCCAATCGATTACATGGTTTGGAAAGACCAAGTGAATGTTTTGGATCAACGCCGCATTTTCAAGTTGCTGGCCAAGGGTCCACGTTTGGATTCCTATCTTGCGCAATTGAAGAAATCGGACCGGCTCGACTTCGCGAGTTGGGGAGGATTTGCGCAGAATTTCGCCGGCCGCCGCATTCCGTTTGAGCACGCCAGCATCTCCGGATTTTGGCAGAAGGCGCACACCGATAACCTGTTTATCCCGACCTTTGCGTCCGGTCCACGCGGCCCGTATCTGCCGGCCAGCGCCATAAAGGGTGCGCTCCGCACGGGCGTCCTGTTTCAGCGATGGAATCACGGCACCATCGAGGAAGCCGCGCGGCGCTTGGAATCCGAGCGATTCTTCCGGCGCGTATCGAGCGCGGCCGAGAGCGGGGCGCTCGGCTCGTCGGGTTCCGATCGCATGAAATTCATGGCGGTCGCGGATTCCGAGCCGGTGCCTACCGCGGCGTTCAAGGTCTACATGGTTCGAGTCTCGACGATGCAGGCGCGCGGGGCGGGGAAGTTGGAGTTGGGTTGGAAAGTGAGTCCGCGCGGTACCGTCTCGCGGGCGGATGATGCAACGCCGTTGTTCGCCGAGATGACGATCCCGGGCACCAGCTTCGAGGGGCGGTGGGATGAGAAGGAGTTCCTCAAGCGGCCCGAAATCGCCCGCGCGCTGCACTGGAAGGACCCCGATCATAAGCACGCCTTTGCCGCGGTGAACGATTACGCTCAGGCGCAACTGACGATGCACCGGGAGTACGCCGCGTCGATGGGACTCTCCGGTGTTCAGTGCTCGATCGATGAACTGGAGCAGCGGTTGGGCGAGGTGAAGGCGTCCGGGCACGGCTGCATGATGTCGATCGGCTGGGGCGGAGGGTTTTTGAGCAAAGCTCCCTACCTCGACACTAAGGATGAGGCGTACCGTCAGATCCTGCGCGCTCTGCCGTTCTATTCGCGCGCAATTCAATCGGGCATGCCGTTTCCTAAAACGCGGCGCGTTGTGTTTCTGGACAACCAGCCGGGCACTTTGCCTGGGTGGGTCGTGCTGGAAGTGAATTGAGCCTGGTCAGATCAGCGGGTTCGAAGGCTCCAGGCGTACCAGAATATCCTCCAGGGTGACGCCCTTGATGAGCATGTTCATCAGACGCGCTATGTGGTCACTGGGGCGGGCCGCAATCTTTTCTGTGATGCCTTCCGGCAAAGGGCCAAATTCAATTTCAAGCTGACGGCGAAACATCTCTACTTCGCCCTCTTTACGGCCTCGCCTGTACTCCCGACCGAGTACTTCATGATCCATGATGTCGTCTAGAATTGGCATTTTCTTGACTTCCTCCTCTACTTCGTTTCCCATCCGGCGCAAGCCCGCCATTAACATCAAGTGCCACAAGGCGTCGCCCTGTTTGCTGGGATCTAACTCCGCGATTTTCTCCAGCACTCGACGAATCGCCGCTTTCCGGTCTCGCAATCGCGTCAGGACCGCCAGGATGTTGTCGCCGAGGCCCGGGCTGTCGAGCAGTTCTTCGCCGTCGAGTTCCCGAGCGTCGACGAGCCTGTAACCGAACCAATTATCCGGCCCGAGTCCGGTCGGCATCTGCATGGGAGCATTGCCCACGTACAGCACGGTTTGCCGGGTGAATTGCGACCGGCGGCGGTAGATGTCGACATAATGCTCGGCCATCCTCAGAGCGATGTCCCGATCGTTGGTGCTCTGGAACTCAATCTGCACCATCGTGCCATCCGGCGCTTCGCCCAACAGATCCGCCTGCCGCTTTTCCATTCTATGTGTCCTCGCAAATCCGCCGGGTACCCAATTCAGATGCGCGGCGCCCGAAACCGCCGTAAGCAATCTTTCCGAGGACCTTCGTTGCAGAATGAATTTCAATACCGGGTCGTAATCGTGCATGCCTTAGCGGTCCCTGTGAATGTAGTGTTCACGGGGCGCCGGTATTCTCAAGAAAGTTTCGACCCGCGGTCATTTCCGTCCCGGAGGTACACGCTGCCGCAGATCGTCCATGAAGTCAGCAGGAACGTGGCATGCGTAATCTCTTTCTGGCTGGCAGAGGATGATGAGATCCAGATTCGACCGGCATACGCGTGTGACTATACTCTCACTATGAGCGTCCCATTGGCTCAGCGGCCTTGGTTCCGTTGGGCGACCGCTATTTTCGGGGTTGCGGTGGCGATATTGTGGCTGGCTACTGCAAGGGTGTCCGGGCTCCAGCGTCGGGCACCGCCGGTTATCATGACGGCTCTGGCGATCTATATGGGTTTCCTGGCCGTTCGTTCACGGCCAGGACCTTCGTAGCTATTTCTGGCTCGCTCCAAGCGCGCCAATCCGGCACGATCTGCATAAGCCATAGCCGCTGCCGTTGGATTGAATGAACTGGCAGAACGAAGTCAAATGCGCTAACTCGCTCCCACCAGAACCGTTGGTGAATGTCACCACCGTTTGCCCTCCAGGGTTCACGGTTACGACAGCCCTCGACAATGTGAGATCGCTACTCAGTAGCGCGCCGGCTGGCGATGCGGTAACTCCCGTCACGCCAGTCACGCTCAGTTGTGCCGCCGAGAACGGAGTCTCGGTGAGATCGTAGACGGCAGCCACAGCGGCCGTCGAAGCGTGAAGGGTAGTGCCCCAAGCCCGCAAACCGCGGACTAAGTTGGAGGCGGTTGGCGTGGCCGCGTTGCAAGCACCCGCTATTGGCACCGATGCGACCAGCTTGATCACCACCGATGACGGAACACCGGGAGTAAGCGTATTGCTGATCAAGTCGTTCCGCACCGAGAGCGAATTGAGTCCGTTCGGTGTAATCGGACACGCGCAGCACGAGATGAGTTCCTCGGCTGGATCGAAGGTGTAGATGTTCGCGCAGATTCTTCCGGTTGGGTCAACACCGCTGAGGGTGCCCGCGTTGGTGAGATTGATATACGAGTCACCCGCGCCCAGATTACCCGCGTATCGAACTTGAAACTCACCTTGCGAGATATAGGCCGGGATCTCGGCGACCACAGCGGTGCCGGCCGGAAGCGATACCGGCGCCGAGCACGATGCGCCTGGCGTTGCACCGGCAGGAACGACCACCGGGGTTCCACCCACATTGAAGGTGAAATTCGTGCCAACGGCGACCCCAGTTCCCGCCACCTTGCAGACCTGAACCTGACCGTTGGGCGCAACCGACGCGGCTGTGTCGATGAACGTAACGATGGTCAGACCATTGCCGGCGATCATTACCGTCGCCGTACCCGCGGCGAGATTACTGCTCAACAGCAACCCGGCTGGCGTTGTGCCGATTCCGGCCACAGAGCTACCGGCCGAAGGCAATTCAGTGACCACGGCAGCGCCGACCGGAGCAGTAACCGGAATCGCACATGTTCCGCCCGGAGCGGGTCCGGCGGGAACGGTCACCGTCGTACCAGCCACATTGAAGGTGAAGTTCGTGCCGGCCGTAATTCCCGCGCCTGCCACCTTGCAAACCTGCAACAGGCCGCTGGCGTTTGGAATCGGGACGGCGGTGTCAACGAAAGTGACAATTGTCTGTAGGCCCGCAAGCACGGTGATCGTCGCCATGCCCGAATCGAGGTTGCTGTTAAGCAACAGCCCAGCGTTGGGCAGCGTGGTCACACTTGCCAGCGTCGTACCGAGCGGAATATTCTCACGTACTACGACGGCTCCAGTGGGAACCAAAACCGGCGCCGCACAGGTGCCGCCTGGCGCGGAGCCTGCCGAAACGATTACCAAGTTTCCACCAACGTTGAAGTCGAACGTCGTGCCGACCGGAACACCGGGACCGGCAACCTTGCAGACCTGAACCAGACCGTCGGACGGAACAGGCGGTAGCGCGGCATCGATAAACGTCACGATGGTCTGACCACCGGCCACAACCGTCACCGTGGCGGTGCCTGCGCCGAGGTCGCTGCTGACGAGCAATCCAGCGCCAGGCAAGGTACTGACGCCCGTCAACACGATGCCGGCCGGGATCGTCTCCGTGATCACCGCGTTGCCGACGGTGAGCATCACCGGTGTGCCGCAGGTGCCACCCGGCGGTATACCCGCGGGGACAGTGATGGGCGTGCCGCCAACGTTGAAAGTGAAGTTCGTGCCGAAGGGTACGTTCAGTCCGGCCACCTTGCACACTTGAACAAAGCCAGTGCTGGGTGGCATGGCGGCGTCGATGAACGTGACAATCGTTTGACCGTTGGAAACGACGGTCACCGTCGCGGTCCCAGTTGTCAGATTGCTGCTCACCAGGAGCGCGGCACTCGGCAAGGTGCTGACACCCGCCAGCAGGACGCCCGCTGGAATGGTCTCTGTGACTACTGCCGGACCCGGCGGGAGCGAAATTGGCGTTGTGCACGTGCCCCCTGGCGCGGCGCCGGCCGCTACCATCATCGGCGCACCCGCTACGTTGAAGTTAAACAGTGTACCGGCGGTAATCCCCGCTCCTGCGACTTTGCACACCTGCAGGAAGCCGTTAGCGGGAATAATCGGTACGGCCGCATCGATAAACGTCACGATTGTCTGTCCGCCGGCAACGACAGTTACCATCGCCGTGCCCGCGGCGAGATTGCTACTCACCAACAGCGCGGCAGATGGCAACGTGCTGACGCCTGCCAGGACAGTGTTCGCGGGAATAGTTTCCGCAATGGAGACTTGGCCTGCTGGTACCGTCAATGGGGCCGCGCAGGTGCCGCCCGGAGCAGGACCCGCCGGGACAATCACCAGTGTTCCACCTACGTTGAAATCGAAATTCGTACCTTGCGTGATTCCAGCGCCGGCTACCTTGCAAACCTGTACCACGCCGTTGGTCGGAATGATTGGTATCGCCGCATCGATGAAGGTCACGGTGGTCTGACCGCCCGCAACTACAGTTACAGTAGCGGTACCGGCGCTCAGGCTGCTGCTGACCAGCAATGCCGCGCTAGGCAGCGTGCTGACGCCCGTTAAAGCAATTCCGGCTGGAATTGTTTCCGTGATCGCTACCGGCCCGGCCGCGAAGGTTATGGCCGTTCCGCAAGTGCCTCCGGGCGCTGCTCCGGCCGCAACGGTAATAGGCGTCCCTCCGACATTGAATGAGAACGTCGTGCCAACAGCGACATTGGCGCCGGCAACTTTGCAGATTTGCACCGTGCCATTAGCAGGAGGGATCGCGACATCGACAAACGTGACAATTGTCTGGCCGTTGGAGACGACATTCACCGTAGCCGTCCCCGTGGCGAGGTTGCTGCTCACCAGTAGCCCCGCACTTGGCAACGTGCTGACACTGGCCAGCGTCGTACCCGCGGGAATCGTTTCGGTCACCACGGCGTTTCCGGCAGCGACCGTAATGGGTGTTCCGCACGTGCCACCTGGCGCGGCGCCTGCATTAATGGTGACCGGTGTTCCAGCAACGTTGAACGTTGTGGGCGTGCCCACGGCTACTCCCGCGCCGGCAATTTTGCAGACCTGAATCGAGCCGTTGGCCGGAGGCAGCGCCGCTGAGTCGATGAACGTAACTATCGTAGTGGCCCCCGCTGCGACTGTGACTGTTGCAGTTCCCGCGCCGAGATTGCTGCTCACCAGCAAGCCCGCCGTGGGCAGCGTACTCACTCCGCTCAGGACAACACCGGCCGGGAGTGTCTCTGTGATGACTGCCGTTCCCGCATCTGTTGATACCGGAGTCCCGCACCGTCCCAGCGGTGCAGCGCCGGCCGCCACTGTAACAGCCGTGCCAGCGGCATTAAAACTGAAATTTGTGCCAACTGCTACTCCAGCGCCCGCTACCTTACATACCTGAACGAAGCCCGTCGTAGGCACGGGTACCGCAGCGTCCACGAACGTTACGATCGTTTGGCCGCCGGCAGTCACCGTGACATTGGCGGTTCCGGCCGCAAGATCGCTGCTGATCAGCAATGCGGGGTCGGGTAACGTACTGACACCGGCCAGGGCAACGCCAGCCGGTATGGTCTCGGTAATCGTGGCCGTGCCCACGGGCAACGATACTGGCGTGCCGCATGAGCCTGCGGGCGCCGCTCCAGCCGGCACCGTCATCACCGTTCCCCCGACGTTGAAGCTGAAATTCGTGCCGGTAGTTACACCCATGCCAGCTACCTTACAAACTTGAACGAAGCCCGTCCTAGGCGGCCCGGCGCAGGCCGGCAGGGTCACAGTATTCGAATCGAGCGTCACTGCGCCGTTCAATGCGATGGCGCGGCCGGCTACCGTCGAGTTCGTGCCGAGAGTTATGCTCGCAAGCGCGAAGATGCTGCCCGACAGTTGCGTGCCTGTGCCGAGGGTTGCGGAACTGCCAACTTGAAAAAACACATTACACGCTGTTGCTCCGTTGATCAGCGAGATAGCGGAGGTACTCGCCGTCATCAGCGTCGATCCGACTTTGAATATGAAAATTGCTGCGGCGTTGCCTTGGCCGTTCAGCGTGAGCGTTCCTGTCAATTGCGCTGTGCTGGCGAAACAGTACACACCCGGCACCAGTGTCAGACCGCCCAGGTCTTGCCCGGTCAAAACTGTGTTACAGGGCTGCCCGGCGAGGAAATTGTACGCCGTAGTCGCATCGCTCTGTGCCTGAGCCGCAGCCGCGTCGCCGGCGTGAAGTGTTCCCGTTGCGACGCCCGGCGGAAAGCCGGTAATCGCGTTCCCAGGACTGACGCCGAGATCTCCATTGATGACCGTCGGTCCGGTGTTAGTGACTGTTGAGGCGCCCAGAACTCCAAAGCTCTGCGCTGTACCAAGAGTGGGAGCGGTCTGAGCAAATAGAGAGGTGGACCAGCAAGTGAGGATGAATAGGCAGGTCAGACATGCCAAAAGGGACTTTCTAGCGTTCATGTTAGCTCCTTTCACTCACAAAACAGCGGGAACGCGATCAGGAGACGTAAAGTAAACTTCATTTAGTCCGGACATGGATTGCAGAGGCTACCCAGATCGCCGGAGCAATACGGCAGGTTCAGAAAAGTAGCCCAATAGTGACTCGATTTGTAAGTATTGTCAAGCCCATTACGATGCCGGACCCGCGATTAACGGCATTGTGCAAACGATTCAGGCAGAGAGAGTTGTCTTTGGGGGAATTGTGAGGGACGGGCGCGGACATAACAGTAATCCATTCGACTACATGTCCCCTAAACCCGCCGATTTGTGAAGAAGGTGTTACCGCGTTCGAGTGATCGAGGTTTCCTCTCGGATGATTCCCTGCATCGCACCCAGGCGCGCAGACTTGGGAATGTCGGGCGCAGTCAACGCGGCGTAGAGTGACATGGCCTGATCGCGCTTACCTTCGGCCAACAGACGCTCGGCGCACACCAGGGCGGCATCGGCCACGGCCATCCTGGTCAGTCCCTTGGTTTTGCCTAGCGCGGCTTCTAGTGCGTTCATCGAAGATACACCGCCGATCTTGCCCAACGCGCCGGCGGCGGCACGAGCCACGTCCGCATCGCGGTCGTACATCATCTTGGCGAGTGTGGCGGCGGCGTTCGCATCCCGGCGCTTCCCGATCGAGTTGATGACGCCGATCTGAAGATTCCCTTTCAGCTTCGGCAAAGCAGCGCGAAGAGCGTCGTCCGCCGACGGGTCGGCGATGGGCTCGAGACCGTAACGTGCGTAGCAGCTCAAATGCTCGTTGCTGAGAAGGGCGGACAGAGCGGGCACCGCCTCCTTCGCCCCGAGCTCGCCGATGCGCTGGCAAGCTTTTGCCTTTTGAAATTCCGATGAGCTAGCGTCGGTGAGGATGTGGATCAGGGCAGAGGCGTCCATTTTCGCAATGTCGCCCTCTTGAAACTCGGGCGGAGGCATCGGCGGCTTGGGCTTTGCCGGCTGTGGTGCGGGTGGCTGTTTCGTTTGCTGCATGGCGGTATCTCTCCTTCGCTCAGACGCGCCAAGGCTCGCGTAATGCTCGCGAGCGCATCCGGTTCGCGATATCGTCGTTGGTGAATTCGCGTTTCTCCGTGTCCCAAGTGAGTTTCTTGCCACGCTGGAATGCGATGAATGCTGCGTGACAGACAACGTGCGAGTTAGCGGCAGCGGCTGCGCTGGCGCGAGGCAACTGGCGCGACTTGATCGAGCGGAGTAAGTCCGCTACATGATTCACCAATGCGAGACTTGCCGACTCAGTTGGGCGGAGCAACGGCTTGATATTGTCCGAGCACTCGATCTTAGTGGCGTCGCCGGTCTCCACCCAGCCCTTGTCACCCTCGATGCGGAAACTGCAGGAGCCGGTTTTCAAACTGCCATCCCAACCGTCATCGCGCATTACGAGGTTCACGCCGTTGCCATATTTGCAGAGCACCTTGTACGGACCGACGTTCGTGCCGACGGGCTCGTATTCGACGGGTTGGGTGTCATCGAAGCCGGCCGCCCACTGACAGAGATCGACCGTATGCGAGCCCCACTCGAGGATGCCGCCGCCATGAAAATCGTAAAAGTTGCGCCATCCGCCGCGGACGTAGGAGGAGTGATAGGGACGCCACGGCGCCGGTCCGAGCCAGCGATCCCAATCGAGCACCTGCTTGGAGGGCAGCGGCTCCGCGGCGAGCCAATCGCGCGTGGGAAGCGGCGGCCAATTCACGGAGGGGCCGACGTTGGCGTACAGCGTTTGCAGCTTGCCCAAGGCGCCCGATTTGAGCAGTTCCTTGCAGAGTTCGAAGTTGGCACCATTGCGGCGCTGGCAGCCAGCCTGATAAATCCGGTTGTAGCGGCGGAACGCGTCGGCGAGCGCCCAGCTTTCTTCCATCGACATCGAGCACGGCTTCTCGCAATACACGTCTTTTCCGTGCTGCGCCGCGATGATGGCCAGCGGCGTGTGCCAGCGGTCGCCCGTGGCGATCAGCACGGCATCGATGTCCGGGCGCGCAAGCAGCGCATACTGATCGTCGTACATCTGGCAATCGTGGTTGCCGTACTTCTGATCGACGGTCGACTTGATCTCTTCGCGGCGTTCATTGCGAACGTCGCAAATGGCGACGAACTTGGCCTCATTGAAGTTGAGCAGTTTACTCAGATCGTG
This sequence comes from Bryobacterales bacterium, assembly GCA_038322705.1. Lineage (GTDB taxonomy): Bacteria > Acidobacteriota > Terriglobia > Bryobacterales > Bryobacteraceae > TMP-7. The sequence goes on from JBBQGC010000004.1 coordinate 57,967, forward strand.
TGCGCCGCGGGCGCCGATGCCGATCCCGCCGAAAACGATTTTGTCACTGGGGGCAACAACCCCGGCTCGCTGTCCCAGCACCAGGCTTGGGACGATCATCGGGGCGACGGCACTTTTGAGGATCTCGCGGCGGGTAGGCATGGCAGTGACAACGATTCTATACCCGATGGAGCGGCGTTTGGGAGCGGTGTTTCTAAGTCCGGGGACGCCATACCGCGTCCGCTTTCCATTCAGGCCGCTTCGGTTGCTGAACTACGCGATAGCCAACTTCGAGGAGAACCTGCAAATCCTCGACGGCGCCGCCCAGATCCCAATCCGGCTTGATGACATCGGATGCCTGGTGGTAGTCGTTGCGTATGTATTCGGACCGCTTCGCTGCGCCATAGCCTTCGGGCTTACCGGTGTAATCGATGCCGGGGCTTGTCTCAAGCGACGGCACTCCGGCGCGCGCGAATTCGTAATGATCCGACCGGAAGTAGAAGCCTTGTTCGGGGGCAGTATCGCCGGTCAGTACACGTCCTTGCCGCTTGACCGCTTCGGCAGCCAAGTCATCCAGTGTCGAGTTACCGATTCCGACAATGCTCAAATCTTTTGTCCGGCCCCAACCCCAGTTACTGAAATAGTCGAGATTGATGTTGGCGACGGTGGACTGCACCGGATACACAGGATGGTCGACGTAGTAGTGGCTGCCCAGCAGGCCCTTTTCTTCGGCTGTCGGCCATAGGAAGATCAGCGTGCGTTTCGGTGCGGGAGTTAGCGCGCGGAATGCTCGTGCGAGTTCCAGGACGCCTGCTGTGCCCGCGGCATTGTCGCTCGCGCCGTGGAAAATGTGACTGCCGTCCTGCCCATGGTGATCCCAATGTCCGCTGTAGATGACGTATTGGTTCTTGAGCAGAGGATCGGTTCCGTCAATGCGCGCGAGAACGTTTGCCGACTCGAACTGTCGAACATCATTCGTTACGTTGAAGCTGGCACGCGCATTCAACGGCCTGGCTCGGAAACCGGGCTTCGCGGCCGCACTGCGCAGGCTCTCAAAATCAGCGCCACTGGATTCAAAAAGCTGTCGCGTTTTCTCGAAGCTCAGCAGCGCCTGCGCTCTGACGCGCTTGCGCTCGTTGCCGTCGTGCAAGGTCATGTTCTCTCGCGCGTTGTTCTGCGACAGCTTCGCGCTCGCGGACGCCACTAGGATCACTGCTGCGGCGCCATGCTCGTAAGCCCTGTCGAGCTTGGTACCTTGCCTCCCGTGGACTGTCAGGGCAGGCCCTAGGAACCATTTGTCATCCAGTTTTGACGGATTATTCGTGTCGGCTACGGCCGGATCGCCGCTCAACACCAGAACCGTCTTGCCCTTGACGTCGATCCCGGCGTAGTCGTCCCACTTGTACTCGGGCGCGACGACGCCGTAGCCGGCAAAGGCGATTTCTGACTCGCGTAGCTCAATTGTCTTGTCAGGTAGGTTCGACCACAGGATATAGTCCTGGCCTGCGATCAGAGCCAGGTCTTTGCCACTCGCGCTGATCGACACGTTCCCACGAGAGCGCGTCCCATATAGCGGAACCATTTGCACCCGACTCCCGGTTGCGCCGCCTGCCCGTAATCCGATCGATTTGCACTCACCGATAAGGTACGCAACGCTCTTCTTCTCTCCTTCGGTGCCGGGAAAGCGGCCCGCATAGGCATCCGAGGACAGTTCTCGAATATGTCTTAGAAGATTATCGGCCTTGATCGCAGCGGCGGCTTGCCTCAGTTCGGGGAGCGTTGTTTGCGCGGTCAAAATGCCGGCGGCGATTACAATCAGGAGGCTCTTACTCAAAGGACGTCTCCCTTCCACCAGTAGTGCTCAGAATGATACCCTGACCAGAAATTGCATGGACCGGGCCGGCATTTGATTCGCGATGCCGGGCAACGGCTGACCGAATCCCGCGCCGGCACTCGCGCCATTTCCATAAGTGCCACTGTAGCCGGCGAAATTCGCATGGTTGAAAACGTTGAACGCTTCCGCGCGGAGTTGCAGGCCAATGCGCTCCCCGCCCAGAGCGAATGTGCGTTGGAGGAATGGCGCGACGTCGTAAATCGGCCGGCCGCGTCCTGTGTTCCGGCCCACCACGACATTGCCAAGCACGGGGCGATCCGTGGTTGCGCCGATATCGCCGCTGTTGGCGACCCCGGTCGTGTAGTTGAAGGGGAGACCGGACGCTAAAGTCGCCACGCCGCCCGTCTCGAGCTTCCAGGGAAGCAGGACAAAACCGCTGAGCACGAAGCGATGACGCTGGTCGAAGATTGCGTTTCCTCTTTCAATTGCGCCAGTGAAGTTAGGATCGTTTGGGTTCTGGCCTGGAACATCGGGATCGACCGTGTCAATCGCATGCGACCAGGTGTAACTCGCAAGCATCGAAAATCGGGTGTTGAACCGGTGAGTCAGGTTGACGTCAAGTGCTTCATAGTATGCTGACCCATTGTTCACGTCGCTTTGAATGACCGCGTATAGAGGTTGTGGGTTGCTGGTCGACAATGGATTACAGGTCGTGCCCTGTTGCCTATACCACCAGATCCAATATGGGCGCGTGCAGTTGGCTGCCTGAGCGGAACGGACTTGGCCGGGCAGAGTGCGCGTGAACGGAGCGGGTGGGTTCACGTTGAGCGGCCGGTTGATTCTCAACGTGTGCGCGCCGACGTAATCCACGGCGATAACCCAATCGCGCCGCAACCGCCGCTCAATGCCAAACGTCCACTGTTGCGAATACGGGTTCAACAGACGGTCCGGATAACCGGATAGAATGCTTGTGGGAAAGAACTGATCGAGCGCGCGGCTCTGTCCCGGACGGATATAGAGATTGCGCAACGGGATGGCGGCTCCTACAGGAAACGCCGGCAGTGGTGCAGCACTGACCGAGGGAGGGAAGCCGATCTGGCCCGATGACGCGGTGTAATTGAAGACGCCGGTAGGGCCCGTCAGCGCCCAATTAGCAGCCGCATTGTCGACGATCTGCGAGTAGTAGATTCCAAACCCGCTTCGCACCACAGTGTCCCCGCGCCCGCCCCAGTTATACGCGAATCCGACGCGAGGCCCGACGTTCTTGTTTGCGTCAGTGAACGTCTGGCGCTCGTAACGCAATCCCAGGTTAATGGTCAAATCCGGACGAATGTGAAAATTGTCTTGAACGAACAGCGACCAAAGCGTGTCATCGACCGTGTAGTTCGCATTTCCGTAACTCTGGGTGTAACTCCGAACATTGGCAATGTTATTCAGATACGCCGGGCTCTCACAAACGGTGAGCGCCAGGGTGCAAGTGTTATAGACGAATTGACCCTGGTAAATCGGCCCGCCAAACTCCTTGCTATTACCCCCGCTGTGCGCCGCGATGATATCGGCTCCAAAACTGACTTGATGGCGACCCCACGATGTCCCGACTGTATCGCTCGCCTGGTATTGTCGATTGATCAGCAGCGCGGATTGCGACGTTCCGCTGGTGAACGTGCCGCCAGTCGAGATAGGAACCTGATACTGTGTGCCATTTATCACGGGATCGAATTGAGTAATTGGCGATCCGATCTGGAATTGCAGTCGTGCGGTGTTGAGCAACGATGGACTCAGCACCGCTGTCTCGCCTAACTCGGCTGAGTAGGTACGGCGGCGGAAGACGCGATCGACTGACGGCAAGTTGTTGCCGCCGACAGCGCCGTTCGGATTCGTGTCGTGGAAGGCATCGAGAATTCCCCGAAAGAACAGGTTGTTCCCCGAGCCGAGTCGATGATCGAGCCGGATGAAGCCCAACCAGCCTCGATAATGTCCGACAAAGATGCCGGGCGCGACCGGTGACGTGCCAGGCGACCCGCGATCCTCGCGGCTGTACTCGGCTGCTGTATAGAAGCGAGTGCGTCCGCTCGAGCCGGCCGGTCCCGAAAGCGCAACGTCGGATTGGCCGAGAGTGTCGCTAGTGAGGTCGTTCCCGTTTGCCGCGTTTGCGGTGGTGAATCCCGATAACGCGGCAGCGGTCGCTTCGGGGCGCCAGAGCTCGCGCGCTTCGCCGTGGAACCGATCGCCGCCGCTCTTGGTGACGATGTTCACTGCGCTGCCCGTGCTGCCGCCGTACTCGGCCGAGAAGCCGTTCACGAGCACCGTCATCTCTTCGACCGCGGTGACGGGAAGGGTAGAGAAGATGGTTTGACGGCCCCAACTGTCGTTCCCCGTCGCGCCATCCACCACGAACCAGATCTGCCGGCGGCCCGCGCCGTTGGTGGTGAACAGATTCTGGTTGATGAACACGTCCCCCTGGTTGATGGCCGGCCGGTTCGCCGCGTTGAGCAGCGGGAGATAGGTGATCTTGCTATTCAACAGCGGCGTCGCCTCGATCTGGCGCGCATCGAGATGAACGCCCAATTGCGGCTGATCGGCGCGCACTTCGCCGGCAACCCCGGTGACGGTCACTTCCGTTTGACCCGCGGCGATACTGAGCTCGATCGTCACCGTGGCGGTCGATCCGGCCGATAACGTAAGCTCGGCCGTGTGCGCGGGGGCGAATCCCGCTGCTGCAGCCGAGACGACATAGCCGCCATTGACCGGCAGGGCGGCGAACGTGAAGGCGCCAGCGGCGTCGGACCGGGCGGTGCGTTCGAGACCGGTTCGTACATTCACCGCGGTCAGCTCGACGGCCGCCAGCGCGGATCGGGTCTGATCCGTGACACGGCCGAAGATCGCCGCGTTATCGGCGGTCTGTGCGGTCGCGGACCACGCGTACACGAATATTGCGATGACGATCAGCCGGGCCATTCTTGAAGTTTGTCATACTGGCACCAGCGAATTCCTTTGAAAACATGAAGCGGATCGAGTTCTCGTTTGCGGCGGCGTCGATTTATCTCACGTGCGGCGCGGTGATCAGCATTCTGTTCTCGATCGCCGTAAGCAATATTCTTCTGGCGCTCGCGTTCGGCGCGCTGCTCATCTCCGATCAGAAAATGCGTTTTCCGCCATTCCTTGCACCGCTGGCCGCGTTCTTCCTAGGGACGGTGATCTCGCTGCTTTTGTCGCCCGACTGGCATGAGGGGCGGCCCGCGGTGCGCAAGTTTTTCTGCTTCCTGATCGTGCTTCTGGTCTATAGCAACGTGCGGACGATGGAGCGAGTGCGCTGGCTGTTGCTGGCTTGTATCGGTGTGATGTCGCTATCGGGCTTGTGGAGCCTGGTGCAATTTTCGTGGAAGGCGGCGCAGGCGCGCGAGCTCGGGCAGCCGTTTTACGATCACTATCTGCAGGAGCGCATCACCGGATTCATGAGCCACTGGATGACGCTCGGCGGACAGGAGATGATTCTGATCCTGATGGCGGTCGCGTTTGTGTTCTTCTCCGGCCATCGCCGTTGGATGCCTTATTTACTTGCCGCGATTGCCGCCATCGCGCTTTCGATCGTTGCGGGATTTACCAGGAGCGTCTGGTTCGGCACAGCGTGCGGTAGCGTTTATTTGATCTGGTATTGGAAGCGCTGGATCCTGCTTCTGCTGCCGGTGCCAGTGATTCTGCTGATGCTCGTGAATCCGTTTGAAGTACGCGAGCGCATGCTGAGCGTCTTCCGTCCCCATGGCGACACGGATTCGAACGAGTTCCGCGTAATCTGCCGGCGCGCCGGTTTCGCCATGATCAAGGCTCACCCCTGGTTCGGGCTTGGGCCGGAGCAGGTGAAGCTGCACCTTACCGAATGGATTCCGGCCGATGTGCCGCGCCCGCTGCCGAGGGGCTGGTACGGGCACTTGCACAATATCTATCTCCACTACGCGGCCGATCGGGGGATCCTCACGATGCTCGCGTTCCTATGGATGCTGGGCAAGATGCTGTTCGATTTCGCGCGGGCCTCGGTGCGGGCGGGTCCGGATGACGCCGAGCCGCGCGCTGTTCTGCGGGGCGCGATTGCGATGATGATCGGGACGCTGGTGGTGGGGTTCTATGAGGTGAACCTGGGCGATAGCGAAGTGCTGGTTTTGTTTCTTTCGGTAGTGTCGTGCGCCTATGTGGCCGTCGATCTGGTGCATGCAAAACAATGGCAGGCGCAATAGCCAATCACGCGCGCGATGAAGATTTGGCAGCTTGGGCCGATAAGACGGCGAGGTCCATAGAGGCAGGGGCGCTGGACTTCATCAACTGGACAGAAGTGGTTGAGCAACTGAGGGAGTTGTCGTCATCGCAGCAGCACGAGGTCCGTCTTCTACTCAGGACTCTGCTGGCGAATCTTCTAGAGTATTCGGCTAGGGTGAACGAGGCGCTGACGATCCTGACTCAGAGAGACGCCATTCTCGATCTATTTGACGAGAGCCCGAGTTTTGGAAACATTTCTTATCGGACCGACGGAGGGCGTGGAGTATAGCCAGGCGAATGGCTGCGGCAGAGACGGGCCTTGCGATCGATGATTTCCCCGTAGAGTGCTCGTGGGATTTCGAACAGCAGATACTGAATTTCGACTGGCTGCCTCCGGCTACTGAAGCGCGGCAGTGAGCGTGCCTGTCAGCCGGAGCAAATCGAGCCGAGCGCGCTCGATCGTGTGCTGGGCATCGTAGTAGGCGATCCATTTTTCGTTCTCCTGCACGCGCGCCTGCTCCACGTCGCCCACGCCGGAGCGCCCCTCCTCGGATTGAGCGAGCAGGATCGACAACTGCTCGCGCGCGACATCGAGATCGAGCTTCGCAACCGTGCGCGCTGTCTCCGCTCGCCGAAGATTCAAAAACGCCTTGCGCGTATCGAGGTCGATGCGATTGCGCACTTGATCGATCTGCGTACGCAAGCGCGCCAGTTCCGCCTCGTTCTGACCGGCATATGCTTTGGGCGCTGATCCGACCAGAAGCGGAATGGTGACCGACATGCCGAGCTGTCCATTGTTGCGTTGGAACCTGCGAAAGAAGTCCTGAAAGTTATATTGCGCCAGAAGATTGTACTGCGCCACCAGGCCGACCTGCGGCAGGCGCGCAGCCTTGTAACCCTTCGCCTCGAGACTCTTGGCCTGCATCCGCGACTCGAGCAGGCGGACCTCTTTGCTATTCTGGACGGCCTGCTCACACGCGGATTCCTCGCTGTCCGCAATCTCGGTCAACGGCCGCGGTTCCTCGCTCGCAGGCCGTACCCGATCGCCCGCGCCGAAGCCGAGCACGACGGCAAGGTTGCGCTCCGAGATTTCCAGATCGGCCTCGAGGAGTTCGAGGCGCTGACGGGCCTTGGCGAGGTTGAGCGCGGCCCGCTTGTTCTGGATTTCGAGTTCGCGTCCTTCGGCGACGCGGGCGCGAACCGCGTCGCTCACTTTTTCGAGACTCGGTATCTGACGCCGCGCCACGTCCAAACCCTGCGCTGTCTGGCGCGTATCGACATACAGCGCAGCCGTGCGATATGCCGCTTCATCCTGCTGGCGGCCGACGTCGATCTCGGCGCCCCGGGCGTTCTCGCGAGCTTGCGCGATCCCATAGGATTGCTGGCGGTTGAAGATCGACATGTCTGTCCGCGCTTCAAAGATGGAAGGCGGGCTGCCGTTGATGCTGGCCGGATAACCGGATGTATAGGCAGCGCCGCTGCCGCCGTACAATTTCGGAACGAAGGGATCGCGCGCCACTTTGACTCCGAGTTGAGCCTTCACCTGTTCGAAGCGGGCAATCACCAGATCGGGATTCTCTTTCATGGCGCGGGCGACAGCTTCGCCGAGAGTCATGGTGCGCACTTCCGCATGCGCCAGCACAACTGGAACGAGGGCCAGGACTGCAAATTTCATAGCGTGTTATTCGTATCGAAGAGCTTCCGTAGGATTGAGACGCGATGCACGGCGCGCGGGCAAAAGTCCGAAGACGAGGCCGACCACGAGCGACACGCCGAACGCAATGACAACGGACCAAATGGACAGCGGAATGTGAACTTCGGGGACCAGCAACTCCACCGTTAGCGGGAGCGCGACGCCGATCAGAATGCCGATCGCGCCGCCGGCAACACTGATCAGCATTGCCTCGGCCAAAAACTGTTGCAGCACATCCCGTCGCGCGGCGCCCACTGCCATGCGCAGCCCGATCTCGCGCGTGCGCTCAGTCACCGTCACCAGCATGATATTCATGATCCCGATGCCCGAGATGACCAGCGCGATGGCCGACACCAGCAACAGCACAATGCTGAGAATCACCGAAATCTTTTCAGCGGCCTCGAGAATGGCTGAGAGATTCTCGACCTTATAACGCGCGCCCGGACGATGCCGGCTTTCGATGATGCTCTTTACTTCGGCGGTGATGGCCGGAACTTCCTCGGCGCGCCGGGCCTGTACGTACATGGGGTCCACTTTCAACGCCGGAACGAAATACCGCATCACGGTGATGGGGATGAAGACCGTCTCGGCGGCCAGTTCGGAAAGCCCGAAACTCTCCGTCTTCTCTTTGAACGTTCCGATGACGTCGAATTGCAATCCGTGTAGTTTGATCTGCCGCCCGACCGCCGCGTCCTGACCGCCGTAGAGCCGCCGGGCCAGCTTCTCGGTGAGCATGGCGACCTTCGCTCGCATGGCGACGTCGTTCGCGTCGGCGAAGCGCCCGGCCAGCAGAACGAGATTGCGCACGTTGGCGTATTGCTCGTCGGAGCCGACCACAGCTATATCTTCGTCCCGCCCCGCAACGCGAATGCGGTCATAGTTGACCATCACACCCGTGGCCGCGACCAGGCGCGACCCGAGTTGTTTTCGCACGGCGTCGAGATCGGCAAGATTGACGTAGTCGGCTTCGACGCGAGCGGTGGTGTTGTTGCCGGCCTCGTATTGCGCGTAGATCATGTTCGACCCGATCGCGCGAATCTGGTCGAGGATGTAATCGCGACTGGTAATGGAAATGGTGACAACCAGGATGACCGAGGCGTTGCCGATCACCAGGCCCAGAGCTGTCAGGAAGGTTCGAACTTTGTTGGCGCGGAGTGCCTGGACACTGAAGCGGAGCGCCTCTGCTGTAAACATGGCTCTCCACTCCAGTGTCGCACCGGAGCGGACGAGGCCGCGTCAGCCAGCCGCGGCGACGTTATGGCACTTGTTACAGTTGCCCTTCACGTCGAACGCGCCTTTCATCTCCGAATCTGGATGATGGCACGCAGCGCAGGATGTTTTCGCATCGACAGCGGTCTTGTGCATCATGCCACCTTTGAAATGCAGGGCTGCTTGATCCATTTTTTGAGGGAACAGTCCCTTTCCGCCCGCCTCGTGACAGGGCGCGCATTTGCCACCGTTAGCCTTTACGTGCTCCGGATGGCTGAAGGAAACGTCCTTCGGCTTGCCCTTGAAGATGAGCGGTTTCGTGGGAGCTTTGGCATCGGCTGCGAACAGCGCCAGAGCGGCCACCAGTAGAAACGAGATGAAACAAACAAGTAGGTTACGTACGCGCATGCAAAGATCATATACCGTTTCGCCCCCGCATCGCGTCGTTTTTCAAAGTCGCTGAAATTAAATGTCGTACAGGAAACCGGGGTAACGATTCAGCACCCTCGCCGAGTTCTTGCGCGCGACGGCGTACATCTGCTCGCCGCGCAAATCGACCGGGTATCGATGACGCTCGAGGAACTGCGCGACCCACCGGTGAGCTTCGTATCCGGGTGCGATCTCAGTGAACAGATTTTCTATCTCGAAGCCTGCATCGTGAAGAGCTTCGGTGAGCTCCTGAGGCGTGTATTCGCGGACATGCGTGATCTCGGTTTCCGCAAACTCGCCGCGGGGATCGGCATACTTCGAGTACAACTGCGGATTGCCGCTCGATTCCAGCACGCGCGCGACCGCGGTATAGCTGGCGACGTTGGGCGTGGTCAGCACCAGAAACCCGCCGTCGACCAGCACGCGATTGCATTCGAACAGCATGTGCATCGGGTCGTGCAGAAAGTGCTCAAAGATCTCGCACGCCAGCACGGTATCGAAGCGGTCGTCCTCGTAGGGGAAACGGTCGCGCTCGGCGTCGAACAGATCGACATAGCCTTCGAAGACGATTCGGCCATTCGCACGAACGGTCTTCTTGTCGGTGCGCCCATGTGGACCGAGGTAGGCGCCGCGCACTTCTTCATAACCCAGAACGCAGGCCAGCGCGGGCGTCATGTGCATGTACGCGCCGAGTTCCAGCACGCGCGATTTCAGTCCGGGCGGGGGAGTGACGGCGAGCGTGCGCACGATGCGCGCCATATGGACGTCGAGGTAGTTGCGCGCGTCCGGGCCGGGCAGGTCGAGCGTGCGCAGAAACGCTTCGATGTCTTGCGGGTTGGCCACTCTATTTCGCCGTTCCCGAGGCTTGCGAGACCAGAGCCTCGACGCCAGGTACGGCCATCAGCAGCAACTCGGCCACAGGCTTTTTCGCGGTGTTCAAAACTTCGGACGCATTCCATCCAGCCGGCAGAGGCTGCTTGCCTTCGATCGCATCGAGAGCCTGCAGCCCGATGACGGCGACCTTGGTGAGATTCTCGGATACCGGAATCGTTTCGGTGAGCAGCGCGTGTGATTCGAGCGTACGGCGCACGTCCGCGCCATTGTCGCGCCACGTCGTCAGTGTGTTGCGGACGGTGGTCCAATCCCGAGCTTCGACCGCGTAACGAAATTCGCGGCCTGCATCGCTCTCCGGATGTGCCGCGTCGACCATCCGGTTATACGCGGACCATGACGTGTAATCGCGAGTGTCGCCGCGCGTATACAGCTTCACGGGTTCGACAATATCGGCCAAAACGCGAACCGGCTCGACGGGGTCGGCGCCCGCCAACCGCTCGAGCATCATTCGATACGCCTGGCGGTGAACGAGATTGGCGGTGGTTTCCAGATGACGGCTGATGCGAGCAAGGCGAGCGTACATGGAGCGGACATCGCGAACGGATTGCGGGGACCAAAGGCGCTCGGCGATCGCGGCGGCGCGCGGCCAGATGCGCTGATCAACGTTCATCGTGGTGACGAACTCGGTCCACATGCACATCTCGCCGCCGAGGATGCGGCTGCGCTGCTCGGGTGTGAGTGCGGCTGACTCCTCGTCCAACGGGTCGTTGAGATAGTGAAATTCGGTGCTCTGCATCAAGTCGAGATAATAGCCAGCCGACAACAACCCGGAGTAGCCTTGCCGCGCAGCTTCGTTCAGCGATTTCTGGCCCCGCCAGGATTGGATGACGATGCTCTTCGGCAGCGCGGGATCGAGGATCTCATCCCAGCCTTCCATGCGCTTTCCATGCTTGTGAACGATGGCGTGCAGGCGAGTATTGAAATAACGATGCAGCTCCTGATTGTCCTTCAGCCCATGCTGTTTCAGGAACGCCTGCACATGCGCGCTCGCACTCCACTGCTTGCCGTTCAATTCGTCGCCGCCGATGTGAAAGTACTCATCGGGGAATAGCGCGGCCATCTCGCCAATGAACGCATCCAGGAACCGGTACGTGCTCTCCTTAGTGGGATCCATCGCGGGATCGAAGATGCCCCAGTGGCGTTCGATTTGATACGGGCCCGGATCGGTTCCGAGCTCCGGATAGCCCACCAGCCAACTGGTCGCGTGGCCGGGCATGTCGAACTCGGGCACGACGCGAATGCCGCGGTCGCGGGCGTACTGAATCACTTCGCGAACCTGAGCCCGTGTGAAATAGTGCCCGTCGGAGCCGCGCTCGTGGAGCTTGGGGAATCGCTTCGATTCGATGCGGAAGCCCTGATCCTCGCTGAGATGCCAGTGGAAGACGTTCAGCTTGACGGCGGCCATTCCATCCAGCGTCCGTTTCACAACGTCGATCGGCATCCAGTGCCGGCAGACGTCGAGCATTAGCCCTCGCCACGGAAAGCGAGGGCGGTCATCAATGTTTACGGCCGGTATGGCGAAGCCGCGCTCATCCTGTTGCACTAACTGCAGAATCGTCTCCAGGCCGTGGAGCACGCCGAGCGTGGTGGGCGCATTGAGCCGCGCCTGTTGAGCATCGACGATCAGCGTGTAGGACTCATCGTCGCCAAGCGCCGGCCATTCCTTTCCGATGCTGTTGCAGTTGATGGCGAGTGTGACTGGCAAGCGCGAGTTGACGGGGAACGTGATGCCGGTCTGTCGCGACAGCCGTTCGATGAAGCGCGTGATCGTGTCGTGCAAACGCGGATCGATCTGGCCGGACAGCGATAGGTTGAAGTTCTCCGTAATGGCGAGGCGGCCCGAACCGAACGTGTACTTCGCGGGAAGCGGCATCAGGCTCGGCTCGGCGTTCAGGCTCATGCAGGCGGCGGCGATCAGCAGCGCGGCGGGTTTCAGAAGCGTCTCCTCTGCTATTGTCTGCTTTTATGCTTCGTTCGCGCACAGGCATGCTGTTTGCGATTTGGGCGGCATTCGTTCTGCGCGGCGTGTTCTATTGCGTCGAGCAACCGATGTGGGAGGGTATGGATGAATGGGCGCACTTCGCCTATATCCAGCAGATTGCTGACACGGGTGAATTGCCGGCCAGGACTGATCCCGTCTCACCGGAATTGCAGGAGTCACTCCAGGCAACGCCTTTGTCGAGCGCGGCTGCGGCGGACCTGCCGGGAGCTATCACGTACGACGCGTTTTGGCGATTGTCCGCGGCCGAGCGTGAGTCGCGCACTGCAGCCCGTCACCGCATAACGCGCGCGCTGCAGTACGAGGCGCAGCAACCTCCGCTCTACTACCTGGCGATGGCCCCTGTGTATCGGACGTTCCATGGAGCATCGCTGGCTGGACGGCTCATTGCTATACGGATTGTGAGCATGCTGATCGCCTCCAGCGTGGTTTTCATCGGATACGCGATCGCCTGCCGTGTGATGAGCTGGCGCATGGCGTTGATGGCGGCGGCGCTGCTGGCGTGTATTCCCGGGTTGTTCATCGATGTTTGCAGAGTGGCGAACGACAGCTTGGCGATCGCGCTGGTTTCGTGTGTTGTCTTGGGGTGCTTCAGCGCCCGCGGACCCTTGGGGTGGATCCTGCTCGGCGGCGTGATGGGCGCCGCTCTGTTGACCAAAGCCTATGTACTCGCGGTCGCGCCCCTATTGATATTGACGGGATTGGTTCGACTACGGAATCAGCCGTGGCGGCGGACGGCGTTGCTGTGTCTGAGCGCCTATCTGGTGGCGCTCGCGATGGCGGGCTGGTGGTACGCGGAGACATGGTCGAGGACGGGTTCGCTAACCGGTGAACAACTACAAATCACGGCCGCGCACGTGCCTCTAACGCAGGCGCTGGCGCGCCTGGGGCAGATGCGCTGGATCGCTGCCGCCGATGCTGCGGCCTTCACACACATCTGGATCGGTGCTTGGAGCTTTCTGACAGTGCGGAGTTGGATGTACCGAATATGGGAGGGCATCGCCGTGCTCGGCGTTGTCGGATTAGTATTGCGCAGGCCGCCACTGATCGTCACGAGCGCGTATTTGTTGATGGTTGCGGCCCTCGTCTATTACTCCGTCGTCATGTTTCTCGCGCGCGGAATCAGCACGGGCATCGGGTGGTATCTGTACGTCGTCGTCGTTCCCGAAATAGTTTTGCTGTGTCTGGGCTTGATCGGAGTGTGGGGGCAAAAATGGTCGTCGGCCGCGGTCGCAGCCGTCTGCATTCTCGCGCTCGCGCTTGACCTGTACACGGTTCACTTTGTGTCGATGCCCTACTACACGGGCCTGATTGCGCACCGCGCTACGGGAGGCCTCGAGTCGTTTCACGTTGCCAATGTTCAGGACCAGATGAGAACGATGTTTCAACGGCAACTCGTCGGTGAAGCCAGCTTCGCAGTGCTGTGGGCCGTGTATGCGGTCTCAACGGTCGCGCTCGGAGCGGCCGCGATCAGGTTGGCAGTTCGTAGCCCTTCCGCCGAGTCCGGCGCAGCATCGAATTAGCTTGCTCGTCGCCCTCGAAGCGCTCCGCCGCTGGGTCCCACTTTAGCTTGCGGTTCAACTGACGCGTGATGTTCAGAAGATGCGAGAGGCTTACGGAGCGATGCCCGACCTCTACGTCCGCGAGCGGTTTTGAACGCGTACGCATGCACTCCAGCCAGTTCTGCATGTGATAACGCGCTTGCCACTTCGCGCGCTCATCTTTCCACTTCTCGATCTCCTCGGCCTCCGGCAATTGCTTGATCATGTCCGGAGGATCGGTGCGAAAGCTGTTGCGCGTGATTTCGATGCGTCCCTTTTCGCCAACGAATATCGCGCCGCCATTCAGTTGACCTTGGGGCATCACGAGTCGGACTGGCACACCGCTCGCGTAACGAAATCCGAGCGAGCCCGGAGGACCTTCTGTCAACGGCCAGAATTCCACTGGGCCCGTTTCATCCAAGCCCAGCGCGGCCTGGACCTGGTCGAGACCGTGAGCTCCCCAGTTCGTCATCTCGCCGCCCGAGTAATCCCACCAGCGCATCCAACCGAATTGCAGCTTCGAGCTGTACGGGCGCAGCGGCGTTTGGCCGAGCCACATATCCCAATCGAGACCGTCAGGAACGGGTTCGGACGCGTGCGTTGTGTATCGCTCCGGGCCAGGGTAGTTCACGCATTCGACAAACTGCACGCGCCCGATACCGCCATTGCGAACGAACCCGCACGCGAGCTGGTTCATCGCCATCGAACGCTGCTGGCTGCCCACTTGAAACACGCGGTTGTACCTGCGCGCGGCTTTCACCAACGCACGCCCTTCTTCGATGTACAAGGTCAGGGGCTTTTCGGCGTAGACATCCTTACCGGCCTGACAAGCGTGGATCGAGCACCACACGCGCGCGTGGTCCGTAGTGCCCACGATCACGCCATCGATGTCCTTCTGGTCGAGCAGTTCGCGGTGGTCCTTGTAAATGCGCCAGCGTGCATTGCGCTTCGAAGCAGCTTCGTCGCAACGCTTCGGGTAGCAATCGGCGACGGCAACCACTTCGGCGATTTCCGGCAATTGATCGATCAGCAGGTTACTCCGATTGCCGACGCCGATCACTCCGACGCGAACGCGATCGTTTGCGCCTGAGACCCGGCGGGACAGTAGCGCCGCTGCAGCGCCTAAAACATTTCGACGAGTCATCGTTTTCCCCCGCCGCGAGGCGATTTCGTCAAGTTTTCGAAGAGGAACAGCCCGCTTTTGCCGCCGACAGCGAAGTCGAGATCGCCATCGCCATCCAGGTCCGCCACGGGAATCTGCATGCCAGCGCCCGCGCGCCCGCCATACTCGATCACGTGTTTGTGCCAGTCCACGGATTTTCCATCGGCGCTCTTGCGGTATTCGTACCAATAAATGCCGAGCGGTTCACGCTCGCCCGGATCCTTGCCGTCGTGCGCCATGTAGCGTTTTCCGGTGAGCACTTCCTTCTTGCCATCGCCGTTCAAATCGACCAGCGTGACCGCGTGAGGCTGCGACCACGACTCGTCGATCATGTGTTTCACCCACGTGTGATCGGGGCGCTGCTCCATCCAAAACAGACCGTAGTTGTGCGCCATGCCTGTCAACAGATCGGGCAAGCCGTCCTCGTTAATATCGAGAACATAGATGAAGCCGGTCTCGCCCAGTTTGAAATCGGGATGAAAGCGCCACCCCGGTTGGCGAGGATCGGCGGGAGCTTCGAGCCAACCCTGAGGCGTGACGATGTCGTTTCGGCCATCGCCATTAACATCGCCCGCGCCGATGCCGTGCCCGTAGCTGCGATCGGAAACGGTGTGCTTTTCGAACTTGCCCGCCTTGGCTTCGTACCACACCAAGGGAGCGCTGGTCGAACCAAATTGAGGCAGCACCTCGCGCGCCTGGCCATCGTTGTCGAGATCGACGAGGAACGCAAACTCGACGTTGTAACCTTCGTCGATAACGTGGTCCTCCCACATCGCGCCTGACTTGCCGGGATTGCGCGACCACCACACCTGCTTGGGGTGCCAGCCCGCGCTCACGATATCGACATTGCCGTCGCCGTCGACATCGAGAGGCAAGTCGGTCAACGAGGCGAGATACGTGCCGTACTCCTTCAAATCGCGGACCACGTGTTTCTTCCAGGTCGGGTTTTCGTACCACGCATTGCCGGAGAAAATGTCGGGGCGGCCGTCGCGGTTGAAATCGGCGATGGCGCACGTCTCCGAGATTCCGAGGTCGACGGTATGGCGTTCAAACAGAATTTCGGGACCGCGGCTCGAGAAAGCGAACACCGCGCCCGCGCAACAGACGACGATCAGAGCGAGGAATAGTCGCATCAGAGACATCATATGCCTTGATGCGCCAGCGAAGGTCAACTCGCGCGCTTCTGACTCAACGGCGCCGATGCTTTCGGACGGATTTCCAGGCGTGTTCGAAGGTCATGGAACTGCAACCTACAGACGTGACAGAACAGGATTGGCGCGCCGAGAAGCCCCTGGATCCGGTAATAGGGATTGGCTGTCATCGGGTCGATCCCGTCGGGGCGGGGAAGTTTCTTGAGGTCAGGAGTGCCGCAGCGTGGACACCGCGCGGTCTGCGAGAGCCAGTACCAGCGATCCCAGCGCGGCATTTTCGTCCGGCCGCCGCAATCCTTACACTCGTACACGACCGCCCATAGCAAACGGCCGAATACGGTCCTCCGTCGTCTAAATGACCGTGCGCTATTGCATGACTGGCAGGTCACAAAGGGATTACAAAATCATAGCAGAACAGCGCTGCTTGTAGGACTATTCGCTCAAGTAGCCAAGCAATTTGCCGCGCAGCGTAGCGGCGATGCCGTTATCGGGAGCAATCACCAACACCGTATCGTCGCCCGCGATGGTGCCGACAATCTCGTACCATTCTTCCTGATCGAGCGCGATGGCGAGCGTGCTGGCATGGCCAGGCTGCGTCTTGAGCACGAGCAGGTTCTGTGCAACCCGGACATCTTGAAGGAACTCGGCAAGTATTGTCGTCAAATCAGGGCCGGAAGATTGAGGAGTAATTTGACGGTAACCATCCGGTGTTTTGACCAGGCCGAGTTCGCGAATGTCACGCGATAGCGTCACTTGAGTCGTGTTGACTCCAAGTGTCTTTAATTCGGCGGCAAGATCTTCTTGAGTCGATATGGCTTGATCACGAATTAGTTTGAGGATTTGACCCTGGCGATAGCTCTTATTCATATGCGCCATTCCTCCAGGCGCGCTTCAGCCGCATCCAACGCTTTGGCGACCGTGTTAGGTCCCGTGCCGCCCGGCAGCTCGCGGCTCTTCATCCCCTCTTCAGGATGGAACAACCGAATCATATCGCGTTGGAACTCGGGTGCGAAGGCGCACAACTCGTCCCCTGTCCAATCGGATGGTTTCTTGTTCTCGCGGACGCTGGCCAACACCAGGCGGCCCGCGATCTGGTGAGCTTCATGAAAGGGAGTGCCGGCTCGTGCGAGCGCTTCGGCCAGATCGGTCGCGATCACCCAACCATCCTGTGCCGCTTGCGCTGGAACTGCCGGTCGCAGCTCGGCGGTGGCTGTGACCGCCGCAGCCATCTCGAGCGAGCCCTGAAGCTGATCGACGGCGTCGAATAGCGGCTGCCAGCACTCCTGCAGATCGCGGTTATACGTCATCGGGAGCGCCTTCGTGATCATGAACAACGCGCTGAGATCGCCGAAAACGCAGCCTGCTTTGCCGCGAATTAATTCGAGCGAATCGGGATTTTTCTTCTGCGGCATCAGACTCGAGCCGCTCGTGACACCATCGCCCAGCTCCATCCAGCCGTACTCGTCGCCGGAGTAGAGGATCCAGTCTTCGGCCAGCCGGCTCAAGTGAAGCAGGACCATCGACGATGCGTACAAGAAGTCCATCGCGTAGTCGCGATCGGCGGAAACGTCCATGCTATTGGCGCTGATCGCGTCGAAGCCAAGATCGCGGGCCATGCTGTCGCGATCGAACGGGAACCCGCTTCCGGCAAGCGCGCCGGAGCCGAGCGGAAATACGTTGGTGCGGCGGCGGGTCTCGAGAAGGCGCTCGCGATCGCGCGCGAACATTTCGAAATAGGCCAGGATGTAATGCGGCCAGAGAACGGCCTGCGCGCGGCGAGTGTGCGTATAGCCGGGAATTATCGCCGACGGATATCTGCGCGCCAACGCAATCAGCGACCCCGCGAATTGCGTCAGCAGAGCCAGCGACCGGTCAATCTCGCCGCGCAGCCACAACCGCGCATCGAGCGACACTTGCTCATTCCGGCTGCGGCCCGTGTGGATCTTATCCGCGAGAGCTCCCGTCTTCTCCTTCAGCTTGCGGATAACCAGCGTGTGTACGTCTTCATCCGCGGCGCCGTCGAAGAACTGCGCGCCCTTCGCATCGTCGCGGATCTGATCGAAAGCGACAAGAAGCCGGTCGCGCTCATCGGAGCTCAGAATGCCGACGCGCGCAAGCTCGCGAGCAAATGCCTGCGATCCGAGCACGTCGGCGTCGAGAAACCGTTTATCGAAATGGAGCGACCAGGAGAAGCGCTGGAATACGTCGGAAGGGCCTGCTTCAAACCGGCCGCCCCACAACTTCACTTCGCCGCGCCCGAGCTTACAGCGGCGCGCATTTTGATCGGGAGTCCGATCAGGTTGATGAATCCGAGAGCGTCCTTCTGATCGTATTCGGCGCCCATGGTGAAGCTCGCGATGTTGAGCGAGTATAGCGAGTACGGAGATTTTCGGCTGACCGGCTCGATGGTGCCCTTGTACAGCCGCAGCGTAATCTCGCCTGTCGAGTTGCGGCTGGTTACGTCGAAGAACGCATCCAGAGCCTCGCGCAACGGCGTGAACCAAAGGCCGTTGTACACAATCTCCGCGTAATCGAGCGCGAGCTTCTGCTTGTAATGCAGAGTGTTTCTGTCGAGCGTTAAAGCTTCCAACTCGCGATGCGCCGCCATGATCAGCGTGCCGCCGGGAGTCTCATAGCAGCCGCGCGACTTCATTCCGACGAAGCGATTCTCAACCAGGTCGATGCGACCAATCCCGTATTCGCCGCCGATAGCGTTCAATTGCTCGAGCAGCGCAACCGCCGACGTCTTCCGCTCACCGTTGACCGAAACGGGCACGCCCTGCTCGAAGCCGATCATCACGTCCACAGCCTTGTCGGGAGCTTCCTGAGGACTGCGCGTCAGCATCCAGATGTCGTCGGGCGCGGCGTTGGCGGGATCCTCGAGCGCCCCGCCTTCATGCGATATGTGCCAGATATTGCGGTCGCGGCTGTAGATTTTCGTCGTGGTTTGCGCGATGGGAACGTTGTGCTTGGCCGCGTAATCGATCGCATCCTCGCGCGACACAATATCCCACTCGCGCCACGGAGCGATCACCTGAAGCTGCGGCGCGAGCGCTTTGTAAGTCAGCTCGAAACGGACCTGGTCGTTGCCCTTTCCCGTGCACCCATGCGCCAATCCGTCGCAGCCCGTTGCGAGCGCCACTTCCACCTGGCGCTTGGCCAGCAGCGGACGCGCGATCGAGGTGCCCAGCAAATACTTCTCCTCGTAAACACCGCCCGCGCGCACCAGTCGCCACAGGTATTCCGACACGAACTCCTCGCGCATGTCGGCGACGTGGACTTCGGATGCGCCCGTTTTCAGCGCCTTCTCTTCGAGGCCCGTCAGTTCGTCTCCGCCCTGTCCGATATCGCCGCACACGGCAACGATCTCGCACCCGTAATGCTCCTTCAACCACGGAATGATGATCGAGGTATCCAGCCCGCCCGAGTAGGCCAGGGCTACTTTTTTCGGTTTGTTCATTTTTTGTTATTACGCGAGCAGCATCAGAAGCAGCGCTTTCTGCACGTGCAGACGGTTCTCGGCCTGATCGAAGACCACCGATTGTCCCGACTCCATCACGCCTTCAGTCGTTTCCTGATTGCGTTTAGCCGGCAGGCAATGCATGAATACCGCTTCGGGCCGCGCCTGCGCCATCAGCTCTTCGTTCACTTGATACGGCTGGAACCGCGCCCGGCGCTCGATCCCCTCGGCCTCCTGTCCCATGCTGGCCCAAACGTCGGTATAAACCGCGTGTGCTCCATCCACGGCTTCGGACGCCTCGTTCGTAACAGTGATAGTGGTGTGGAACGCGGCTGCCAATCCTCGCGCTTCGTCGACGATCGCGGGGTTCGGCTCGTAGGTTGGCGGACACGCGAGCGCGAAGTCCATGCCCAGCCGCGTACAGGTAAGCATCAGCGAGTGCGCGACGTTATTACCATCGCCAACAAAGGCGAGCTTCAACCCGCGCCATTTTCCGAACTTTTCTTTCACGGTGAGCACGTCTGCGAGCGCCTGACACGGGTGATACAAATCGCTCAGTGCGTTAATCACCGGCACGCTGGCATACTTCGCGAGATCCTCCACGGTACGCTGCGTAAACGTGCGCGCGACGATCGCGTTGGTCCATCGATCCAGATTGCGCGCGACATCTTTAATCGGCTCGCGCTCGCCAATCAGCCCGGTGCTGAGGATGGAATCGCCGCCGAGCTGCTTCACCGCGAGTTCAAAAGTGATGCGCGTTCGCAGCGACGGTTTTTCGAATAACAGCGCTGCATATCGCCCCGACAGCGCGCGCGCGAAGCGGGTCGGATTGCGCTTCACCTGGGCGCTCAGATCAAGCAGCGAGTGTAGCCCTTCGACAGAGAGATCCAGGTCCTGCGTGAAGTCGCCGGCCGACAGACGCGACGAAAATTCGGACGGTAAACTCACTGCCATGGGCGACCTCCCTCTGAATAATTATCCACCAGTATGAATAATAATACAGTCGGGCCCGGGAATCAATCACCCAGCGCCTGATCCAGGTCGGCGATGATGTCGTCGGCCGCTTCGATCCCGGCGGAGATCCGCACCAGGCTGTCGCGGATGCCCAAGCGTTCGCGCTGTTTGGGCGAAAGGTCGCGGTGCGATGCCATGGCCGGGTACAACGCCATGCTGTGCACGTCGCCTAGAGACGTCGCGCGCACGATGAGTTTCAGCCGGTCCATGAATTCGAATACCTGCTCGCGCCCGGCGTCTTTGAGCTCGAAGCTGATCATCGCGCCCCACATTCCGGCGGGCAGCAACCGTCTGATCGTGTCGGCATCGGGGTGATTCGGATCGGCGGGAAAGTTCACTCGCTCGACACCCGGATGACTGGCGAGCCACGATGCCACACGGCAGGCATTTGAGCACTGGCGCTCCATGCGCAAGGCGAACGTCTTGACGCCGCGCATGGTCAGGTACGATTCGAACGGGCCCAGCACCGGGCCGTAAATGCGCGACATCTGCCGCAACACCGGATAATGCTGTTGGGTGGTGGTGATCAGTCCGCCGAGCACATCGCCGTGCCCCGCCAGATACTTCGTCGCGCTGTGGACCACCATGTGCGCGCCAAGCTCCAGCGGGCGTACCAGTAACGGCGTGGCGAACGTATTGTCGACTATGAGCGCAGCGCCCGCGGCTCGCGAGATCTCCGCGATACGATCCATCGCACCCACCCGAAGCAGCGGGTTCGAGATCGTCTCCATCAGCACGCAACCCGGCTTCGTTTCTTCAACGGCCCTTTCCACCGCAGCCAGATCGCAGATGTCGACGAACGTTGTGGAGACGCCGAACGGTTCCATTACCTTCGTCAGCAGGCTGAGCGTCGCACCATACAATGCGTTCGCCGCGACGATATGCTTGGGAGCGTCGATCAACGCCGTTTGCAATGCAAGGTGGACAGCGGCCATACCGGAGGCGCAGGCCAGCGTTCCATGCCCGCTCTCGAGCGCGGTGATCAGCTCCTCGAGCGCGGAGTTCGTCGGGTTGTCGTAACGCGAGTAGGAGAACCCGCTCTCCGGATCGGCGAACACCGCGTCCAACTCCGCCATCGATTCGTAGAAGAAGCTGGATGCCGTGCTGATAGGAGTTGTTACGGGTACGTGATTTCGCGACTTCTTGCGGTCGCCCGAATGGACCGCCTTCGTGTGAATGTTCATTTGCGTTTCCAGCGGACGCCCTCTTTGGTGTCCTCCAGGATGACTCCGGCGTCTGTCAGTTGCTTTCGGATTTCGTCGGCGCGCGAAAAATCACGAGTCTTCTTCGCTTGCGTACGTTGCGCGATCAGCGATCCGATCTCGGCTTCGGAAATGGCGCCCGCGCTCTCCGTCGGACGCAGCACATCGAAGATCGAATCGAAGCGCGCGAGAAACGCGAGGGCCGCGGCGACATCGCCCGCGTGAAATGAGCCCGCGTCCATCGCCGTGTTGGCGTCGCGCACGAATTCGAAAACCGCCGCGAGCGCTTCCGCCGTGTTCAGATCGTCGTCGAGCGTTTCATCGAAGCGGTCGCTGGCGGCTTGAATACGCGCGGCCATCACGGGATCGGCACCCTCGGAGAATTTACCGGTTTCCAGACGCAGTTTGAAATTGCGCAAGCGATCGATCGCCGTTGCCGCGGCCGTCAAACCCTCCAGGGTGAAGTTCAGCTTCTTGCGATACGGCACGGAGGCCAGCACGTACCGCAACGCTTCGGGCGAGTGCCCCATCGCCGTAATGTCGCGCAGAGTATAAATGTTGCCCAGCGATTTCGACATCTTCTGCATGTCCAGGCTGAGGTGCTCGGCGTGCAGCCAGAAGCGCGCGAACGGCTTGCCCGTGATCGCCTCCGACTGTGCGATTTCGTTCTCGTGATGCGGAAAGATCAGGTCGACTCCGCCCGCGTGTATATCCAGCGTTTCACCCAAATACTTCATCGCCATCACGGAGCACTCGATGTGCCACCCAGGCCGGCCATCGCCGATCGATTCATTCCAACTCGGCTCGCCTTCTTTCTTTGCCTTCCACAACACGAAGTCGCGCGCGTCGGCCTTGTCATACTCATCCACGTCGACTCGTGCGCCGGCGCGAATTCCGCTGAAGTCGTTGTGCGAGAGTTTCCCATATTCCGGGAAATTAGCGATCCGGTAGTACGTGGAACCTTCGCTGTCGTACGTGTATCCTTTCTTCTCGAGAACCTCGATCGCCTCGGCCATTTCGTGAATATGCTCGGTGGCTTTGGCCAGACGTTCAGGGCGCTGCATCCGCAACGTTGCGGTGTCGTCGAGAAACGCCTGCGTGTACACCGACGTGTATTCCTCGAGCGATTTGCCTTGCGCCATCGCATTCCGGATAATCTTATCCTCCACGTCGGTGATGTTCATCACGTGGTTCATTTTGTAGCCGCGAGCCTGTAGCCAGCGCCGCAGAATGTCTTCAAACGTGAACGTTCGCAAATTCCCGATGTGGGCGAAATTGTAGACGGTCGGCCCGCAGGTATACATGCGCACTTCGTCGCCGTGGAGCGGCGTGAAGTCCTCAACCCGTTGGGTGAGCGTGTTATAAAAGCGCAATGCCATGAGTAAACCCTTATGGTAACTTGTAGTCGAACATGAAGCGGATTTTGTGGCGCGGAGCGGTCTCCGTTGTTGCGCTGTACGTCGTGCTGAGCGCGGGCTTCTATTGGTCCATGCGGCAAAGCCCTGACGCGTTCGGACGGATCATGGCGCGCGTGCCGTTTCCGCTCATGATGATTCTGCCGTTTGAGCCGCTGTGGAAACAGGCGCGTTCCGGCGCGCTACAAGCGGGCGATGCGGCTCCTGATTTCACGTTGCCCACGCTCGATCGCTTGAGCCAGGTGAAGCTTTCCTCGTTCCGCGGCGTGCGGCCAGTAGTGCTGGTGTTCGGCAGCTACACTTGACCGCCCTTTCGCCGGGAGGTTCCCGCGCTCAACAAGCTATACGATGCTTACCGCGACAAAGTGGCGTTCTATGCCGTTTACATCCAGGAAGCGCACCCCAGCGACATCTGGCAGATGGGCAGCAATGTTCGCGAAGGCGTAGTGTTTCGCGATCCGCGCAGCGACGACGAGCGTCAGAAGGTCGCCACGTCGTGTGTGCGAAAACTCGGGTTGCGTTTTCCGGCGTTGATCGACGGCATCGACAACACCGTGGAGCGGCAATACACCGGCTGGCCCGACCGCATGTATTTGATCGATCGTGAAGGACGCGTCGTGTTCAAGAGCGAGCCAGGGCCGTTCGGCTTTCATCCGGCTCAACTCGAAGACGCGCTGAAGAAGTTGCCCGCTTAATCCTGGCCGCCGCCGGTTACCTTCAGCACAGCCAAAAACGCTTCCTGCGGGATGTCCACCCGGCCCACGCGTTTCATCCGCTTCTTGCCTTCCTTCTGTTTCTCGAGCAGCTTGCGTTTGCGCGAGATATCTCCGCCGTAGCACTTGGCCAGCACGTTCTTGCGCATCGCCGGGATCGTCTCGCGAGCTACGATCTTGTTGCCGATCGCGGCCTGCAGCGCAACCTCGAACATTTGGCGCGGGATCAGTTTGCGCAAGCGTTCGATAAGCTGCTTGCCGCGATCGTAGGCGAACTCCTTGTGAACGATGATCGACAGCGCGTCGATCGGATCGCCGGCCACCAGTACGTCGAGTTTCACCATGGGCGATACGCGATGTCCCGACAAATGGTAATCGAGCGAAGCATAACCGCGGGAAGCGGATTTCAGCCGGTCGTAAAAATCCAGCACGATCTCGTTCAACGGCAGCTCGTAAAGCAGCAGCACGCGCCCGCCGCCGATGTATTCGAATTTCTTCTGATTGCCGCGCTTCTCCTCGAGCAGCTTCAGGATCTCGCCCAGATACTCCTCGCGCGTGATGACCGTCGCGTCGATGATCGGTTCCTCGATCTCACGAATCTCCGATGGGTCCGGCCAGCGCGTCGGGTTTTCGACGTCGATGGTTTCGCCGTTCGATTTGTGCACTCGGTAACGAACACCCGGCGCGGTCGTGATGAGATCGATGTTGAACTCGCGCTCCAGCCGCTCCTGCACGATTTCCAAATGCAGCAGCCCGAGGAAACCGCAGCGAAAGCCGAAGCCGAGCGCGACCGAATTCTCCGGTTCGAAGTTGAACGCGCTATCGTTCAGGCGCAACTTCTCGAGCGCGTCGCGCAGAAGGCCGTGCTCGTGCGATTCCACCGGATAGAGTCCGGCGAACACCATCGGCTTGATCTCTTCGAAACCGGGCAGCGGCTCGCTCGCGGGATTCGTATCGTCAATGATGGTGTCGCCGATCTGCGCGTCCGAGATCGTCTTGATATTGGCGAACAGAAATCCGACTTCGCCGGCGGCCAGCTCGTCGCAAGGGATCGATTTAGGCGATTGGAAGCCGAGCCCCTCGACCTCGAACGTGCTGCCGTTGGCCCACAGCCGTATCTTCTGTTTCATCTTCAATCGGCCGTCGAAGACGCGCGTGAGGATGATGACGCCGCGGTACGGGTCGAACCACGAATCGAAAATCAGAGCGCGCAGCGGGGCGTCGGGCGAACCCTTGGGGGGCGGAATGCGCTGAACGATCGCCTCCAGAACTTCGTGTACGCCGAGCCCGCTTTTCGCGCTCACCAACAGCGCGTCGTCGGCAGGCAGCCCGATCACCTGTTCGATCTGCTCGCGAATGCGCTCGGGCTCCGCCGCCGGCAGATCAATTTTGTTGATGACCGGGATGATCTCCAGGTTGTGATGCAGCGCGAGGTACGTGTTCGCGAGAGTCTGCGCCTCGACGCCCTGCGAGGCATCCACCACGAGTAACGCGCCATCGCAAGCCTGCAGGCTGCGGGAGACCTCGTATGTGAAGTCGACGTGACCCGGCGTATCAATCAGGTTCAACTGGTACGTGACGCCGTCAGAGGCCGTGTAGTTGAGGCGGACCGCATGAGCTTTAATCGTGATGCCGCGCTCGCGTTCGAGGTCCATCGAATCGAGAACCTGCGCCATCATCTCGCGCTGCGACAGCGCGCCCGTGGTCTCGAGCAGGCGGTCGGCCAAGGTCGACTTGCCGTGGTCGATGTGCGCGATGATCGAGAAGTTACGAATGAAAGCGGGGTCCATGCGGTATGATGAAGCCTGAAATCGAATTATCCCATAGTGCGCGGCGCGGACCCGCATTTTCGCCATAAACAAATGGAAATCAACGTTATAGAAGGCGGACTCGACGCTCGCGGATTGAAGTTCGCGATCGTCGTCGGCCGCTTCAATAGCGTCGTAACCGATCGCCTGTTGAGCGGCGCGCTTGACGCTTTGACGCGAAGTGGCGCGAATGCCGAAGACGTTCAGGTGATTCGCGTGCCGGGGTCTTGGGAGATTCCGCTTGTGATTCAAACCGTCGCCCAAACAAAGCACTCCGATGCGATCATCGCCTTGAGCGCTGTAATCCGCGGCGATACTCCGCACTTCGATTACGTCGCCGGCCAGGCGGCCACGGGCGTTGCGCAAACGTCGATGGCGAGCGGCATTCCCGTGGCGTTCGGAATACTGACGACGAATACGGCCGAGCAAGCCCTCGATCGCGCCGGTCTGAAGAGCGGCAACAAGGGGTTCGACGCCGCGATGACCGCGATCGAGATGGCGAATTTGCTGCGGCGCCTGCGAAGCGATTCCAAGTAGCGCATGCCCGCACGCCATACATCCAGGCAGCGCGCGCTACAAATCCTGTATCAATGGGACATGCGGCAGGAGCCCGTCGACAATGCGATCGCGGCCTTCTACGACACTCTGTTCGATCATTCGGACCCAGGCACCGAGCCAACGCCCAAGCCCGAGCGCGACGAGTTCATGGAAACCCTGGTGCGAGGCACGGCGGCAAACGCTGAAACAATCGACCGCAGGATTGTCGAAAAATCGTCGAACTGGCGTATCGAGCGCATGCCGGTTGTGGATCGCAATGTGCTCCGCCTGGCCATTTACGAGATGACTGGCCAAGGTACGCCTCCCGCCGTTGCGATCGACGAAGCGCTCGAACTCGCGCGGCAATTCGCCGGCGATGAGTCGGTCTCGTTCATAAACGGCGTGCTGGACGCGGTGCGCCGCGACCTCGTCCCTGACAGTTCAGAGCCACGCGCGTAAGCAAGTGATGTTTGACAGAGCCACGCGCGCAAGCAAGTGATTTTCTAACGCCGAATCTGCCATTTGTCCGCCATAAAGTAGCGCTAAAATCAAACTCAGTACCTCTTGCATTCACATATGTCATGGCGCTGGGTTGCCATCTTCGTACTCTTCTCGCCTCTGGTTGTGGCCGACGAGCGCGAACGCTTCGAAACCGAAGTTCGCCCGTTGCTCGCCGCTCAATGCGCGAGCTGTCACGGCGCTTCTGCGATGGGCGGTCTGCGACTCGACCGTCCCGAGGCGGTCACCAAAGGCGGCAAGTCCGGTCCTGCGATCATCCCCGGCGACCCCGACAAGAGCCTGCTGATTCAGGCCATCACACATCGCCACGAGCGTTTGCGCATGCCGCCCACCGGCCAACTCGCACCGGAGCAGATCGCGGTGCTGACGGATTGGGTGAAACGCGGCGCATACTGGCCGCCCGATGGAAAGGCCGCCTCGCCGCAATCCGCCGAGTACGCCATCACTCCCGAACAGCGTGCCTTCTGGGCGTTTCAACCCGTGCGCGAGCCGGCGCCTCCGGCCGTTGCCAACCCGCGATGGGCCAAAACAGCGATTGATCGTTTTGTTCTGGCGCGTCTAGATAAGGAAGGACTGCATCCAGTCGCTCGCGCCAGCAAACGCGCGCTGATCCGCCGCGCGACCATCGACCTCACCGGCCTGCCGCCCACGCCGGACGAGGTGGATGCATTCCTCAAAGACACCTCGCCCGAGGCATTCGCCAAGGTTGTCGACCGGCTGCTCGCCTCACCCCGTTATGGCGAGCGATGGGGACGTTACTGGCTCGATGTCGCTCGCTACGCCGACGACCATTTCAACTCCACGCAGGAGGAGCCCTACCCCAACTCGTTCCGCTATCGGAACTGGGTGATTCGCGCTTTCAACGAGGACATGCCGTACGATCAGTTCGTCAAAGCGCAGATCGCGGGCGACCTGATGCCGTCGAGCGATCCGCTCAAATACACGCCAGGCCTCGGCTTCTATGCGCTCAGTCCCGAGATGCAGGACGACCGCGTCGAAGCTACGACGAAGGCGTTTCTTGGACTAACGGTCGCCTGCGCGCAATGCCACGATCACAAATTCGATCCGATCCCAGCCAAGGATTTCTATTCGCTCCAAGGCGTCTTCGCGGGCACGAAGCTCGATGAACTGCCGCTCGCGCCGAAGGAGACCGTCGAAGCCTGGAAGCGCCGCAAGGAACGCGTCGATAAACAGCGCGAACTGGTCACGCGCTTCTACAACAATCAACGCGATCAGTTAGCGGAGGTATTGGCCTCGCAGACCGCCCGCTTCATGCTTGCCTCGCGCAAACTCGCGTCCTCCGATGGCCTGGATAAGGAGACGCTGGAGCGCTGGACCGCCTATCTCGCCGAAAGCCGCAAGGATCATCCGTTCTTGAAGCCGTGGTTCGATCTCGCCGCCCGCAACGGGTCAACCGAGGACTTCCAAAAAATCGCGGCCGAGTTCCAGGAACGGGTGCTAGCCGTCGACGATGAGAAGAAGAAGGTTGACGAGAAGAACAAGATTACGCTCGGCGTGAATCCCGACCGGTCGAAGGTGGCCGACGCTTCGCTCGCCTCGCTCGATCGCGACAAATACGTTCTATGGCGCGACCTCTTCGAGAAATCGAGCCGTGACTCGGCCGGTTTCTTCAAATCGCCCGACGGCGTCTATTACTACGGCAAGGGCAAGGTCGAGCGATTTCTTGAAGGGGCGTTTAAGTCGTATCTCGAGGCGCAGAAGGCCGAGTTGGAGCGGCTCGAAAAGGACCTTCCGCCGCAGTATCCGTTTCTCCAGATCGTTGCGGACAAGGACAAGCCCGCCGATATTCACGTCCAGATTCGAGGCGACCGCAACAGTCCTGGCGAGATCGCGCCGCGCCGTTTTTTGGCGATCCTCAGTCACGGTGAGCGCAAGCCGTTCACGCATGGCAGCGGCCGTCTCGACCTGGCCGAAGCGATCATCGACGCGAAGAATCCGCTCACCGCGCGCGTGATGGTGAATCGCGTCTGGCAGCAGCATTTCGGCCGCGGCATTGTCTCCAGCGCCAGCAACTTCGGTCAAATGGGCGAGCGTCCTACGCATCCGGAGTTGCTCGATTATCTCTCGGCGCGGTTCGTCGCGAACGGATGGTCCATCAAGAAACTGCACCGCGAGATCATGCTGTCGGAGACCTATGGGCTGAGCGCCGCCACTGACATCGCTAACGCGTCCAAGGATCCGGAGAACCGGTACCTGTGGCGCGCCAACCGCCGCCGCCTTGACATCGAAGCGTTGCGCGATTCCATTCTGTTCACCGCTGGCACGCTGGACACCGCGCCCGCGGAAAAAGCGCTGGTGTTCGATGAGAAGAACACGCGCCGGACGGTCTACGGATTCGTGAGCCGCCGCAAGCTGGACGGCATGCTCGGCCTGTTCGATTTTCCAAATCCGAACAATACGGCCGAAACGCGCAACACCACAAATGTTCCATTGCAGCGGCTGTTCTTTATGAATAGCCCGTTCATCGACCGGCAGGCGCAGGCGTTGGCGGAACGCTTCAGGGGCGGCGATGAGATGCGCATCCGGCAGATGTACCGCGCGGTGTACGGGCGCGATCCCGATACGGATGAACTCCGCCTCGGGCTCGAATTCACGAAACAGAACCCGTGGCGAAACTATGCCCAGGCGCTGCTGGCGTCCAACGAATTCCTGTTTGTCGAGTAGGGGGACATGACCAGGCGCGAACTGTTAACCAAAGTCGGGGCGGGTTTCGGGATGGTGGGCCTCGAGAGCGTGCTCAGCGCGGGCGCCCTCTCACCCAAAGCGCCGCACTTCGAGCCGAAGGCCAAGCGCGTGATCTACCTGTTCCTGAACGGCGGCCCGTCGCAGGTGGACACCTTCGATCCCAAGCCCGCGCTGGACAAGTATCACGGCCAGCCCGTCCCGTCAGGCAATCTGAAAACGGAACGCAGGACGGGCAATCTCATGCGCTCGCCCTTCCGTTTCCATCGCTGCGGACAGAGCGGCATCGAGGTGAGCGAAATCTTTCCGCGGCTCGGCGCAATGATCGACGATGTCTGCGTGATCCGGTCGATGTACACCGATCGCCCCAATCACGAACCATCGCTGCTGATGTTGAACAGCGGCGACAAATTTCCGGGGCGGCCCTCGCTCGGCTCCTGGCTCACCTATGGGCTCGGGACGGATAATCAGAACCTGCCCGGCTACGTTGTGCTGTGTCCAGGGCTGCCGGTGATCGGCCATCAATTGTGGAATTCGGCGTTCCTGCCCGCGGTACACCAGGGCACGTATTTATCGCTCGAAGAGCGCGATCCTCGGAAGCTGATTCAGAACGTCAGAAATGCGCGGTTGAGCGCCGATGAGCAGCGCCGTGAACTCGATCTGCTCACCGCCCTGAATCGGAAGCACCTGGCCAAAAACGGAGCGGATTCGCAACTCGAAGCGACGATACAAGGCTCGGAAATCGCGTTCCGTATGCAGACCGAAGCGCCCGAAGCCTTCGACATTACGCGCGAGCCCGCCGCGGTTCGTGAACGCTATGGCGACCACGATTTCGGGCGCGGCTGCCTGATGGCCCGGCGGCTGGCCGAGCGCGGCGTGCGCATGGTACAGGTGTATTTCGGCAACTTCCAACCCTGGGACAATCACGACGACATCGAACTGCACCGGCCGCTAGCGGCGCAAGCCGATCGACCGATTGCGGCTCTGTTGCAGGATCTCAAAGCGAGCGGATTATTGAAGGATACTCTCGTGCTGATCGGCGGCGAATTCGGACGCACGCCGGCTGTCGAAGTAGGCGGCCTGGTGAACGTGCAGAACGGGCGGGATCACAACAACCACGGATTCAGCTATCTGCTGGCGGGCGGCGGCGTGAAAGGCGGGACAGTGTACGGCTCAACCGACGAGTTCGGTTTCAAAGCGGCGGGGAATCCCGTCCACATCCACGATCTGCACGCCACCGTCCTGCACCTGATGGGGTTCGATCACACGCGCCTCACTTACTTCTATAGCGGACGTAACTTCCGTCTCACCGATGTTGCCGGTGAGGTGGTTAAGGGCGTTCTGGCCTGAGCTTCGGCTCATAAGCGGGACCAAACAGCACGCGCCCCGGACGCGCACCAGTGAGCTTGCCGTGCAGAATCACTGGCTGCCCGTTTACCAATACGGAATCCACTCCGACCGCATACTGATGCGGCTTGGCGAAATCCGCAAGATCGGCGATGGTAGCCGGATCGAACACTATGAGATCGGCTTTCATTCCCGGACGGATTAAACCCCGGTCCATCAGACCCAATCGGGCGGCGGGCAATCCCGACATGCGATGAATAGCGTCTTCTAACGTCAGCACGCCCCGTTCCCGAACATAGCGGCCCAACACACGCGCGAATGTCCCGTAGCTGCGCGGATGCGGAGCGCCTTTGCCGAACACCGGAATCTCCCCATCGGAGCCGATCATCGTGAACGGGTACCGCAGAATGCGTTCGACATCTTCCTCGCCGATCGCGTGATACACAGCGGAGCATCCGCCCTTCGCCTGGATCTCCATCGCAGTCTCGGCCGCGTTTTCGGGCGTCGGCTCATGGCCGCGGTCCCGCGTGATATCCGCAAGCGTCTTGCCGTCCAGTGACGAATCGAAACCGCAGCTCGCCATCACCACGTTCTTCGCGTCGCCGCCTCCGCGATCGTTGACGATGCGATTCGCGATGGTCGCTTTGATACGCGCCCGCGCTTCCGGCGCACGCAGCCGCTCGAGCAGCGCTGTGTGTCCGCCTTCGAGTGACCACTGCGGAAACAACGCCGCTGTACCGGTGCTCGAAGCCGTGTACGGATACGCATCGATGGTCGCATCCACGCCCCGTGCGCGAGCGGCTTCCACCAAAGCGAGCGTCTCCTTGCTCTTGCCCCAGTTGGCCTTGCCAATAATCTTGTGGTGGGTGACCTGCGTCGGCATGCGGGCCTCTTCGCCGATGCGGATCGTTTCACGAACGCTCGCTTCGACGTCTTCGGCCTCGTTGCGCATGTGCGAGATGTGCATGCCTCCCATCCGCGCCGCGACGGTGGCGAGCGCAATCACTTCCTCGGATGGCGTGAAGTTGCCCGGCACATAAAATAACCCGGTCGAAAGTCCGAAGGCTCCCTCATGCATCGCCCGCTCGAGCAGCGTGCGCATACGGGCCAGTTCTCCGGGCGTGGCCGGGCGATTCACAAGCCCCATCACCTCTTGCCGGATCGAGCCCTGCCCGGCAAAGCTGCCGAAGTTCACGCCGATCGTTGCCGCCCGGAGCTTCTTGAAAAACGGCCCGAGCGGGATGGGCGAGCTGCCATCGTTGCCCTCCATCAGCGTCGTCACGCCTTGCCGTATATAGTTCTGCGCAGCAGGGTCTTGAAAGATGCCGCGGCGTGCGTGCGTGTGAATGTCGATGAATCCCGGCGCAACCACGAGTCCGCGTGCGTCGATCGTGCGCGCGGCGCGGCTACCTGCCAACTGTCCGACACCGGCGATCGTGTCGCCGCGAATCCCGATATCGGCGAAGTACCAGGGGCCGCCCGCCCCGTCCACCACTTTGGCGCTGGTTACGAGAACGTCATACTGCGCCGGCTGGCCGAAGACGGTGCAAGCGGCTACAGCCAGGACGATCAGAAACTGTTTGAAACATTTCATCTCACTCGCAGCTCGTTACGCTTCAGTGCCCGCCCCGCCAGTCGATTTCATTCAAAAATCTCGGATCTTCACGCCAGTTTTCGCGAACTTTGACGAAAATCTCGAGATAGATTTTGCGGTCCAGCAACTGTTCGGCTTCCAACCTCGCCTCTGTCCCGATTCGTTTCATCACCGACCCACCCGCGCCGATGATGATCGCTTTTTGACCCGCGCGCTCCACATAAACAGCCGCGAATATTCGCGTAATCTTCGGAGTCTCTTCCCACTTCTCGATCAACACAGCCACCGAGTGCGGCACTTCCTGCTGCGTCGTCCTCAGGATCTTCTCGCGGATCAATTCGGCAACCAGGAAGCGTTCCGGTTGATCGGTAATGTAATCCGGCGGAAAGAACGGCTCACCTTCGGGCAACCGCGCAACGATGCTGGTCTTCAAATCGTCCAGTCCGTCGCCGTTCAAAGCTGAGATCGGGATGTATTCGGCGAAGTCGTGCAAGGCCTGGTATTGCTGAATGCGAATCAACAACTCGCCTTTGTCGCGCACGCGGTCGATCTTGTTTAGTACCAGAAAGACGGGCGCGGGCGATCGCTTCACCACCTCGAGCGCTTCCTGGTCGCGAGCGCGGGGCTCCAACGCCGCATCGGCCAGGTACAGCAGCACGTCCCTGTCCTCAACGGCGGTGCGCACGGTGTCCATCATCCGCTTGTTCAACAGGCTGTCGGGCTCGTGGATGCCCGGCGTGTCGAGGAACACCACCTGCGCCCCCGGCAAATTCAGCACGCCTTGGATGACGGTGCGCGTGGTTTGCGGCTTCGGCGCTACGATCGCCAGCTTGGTTCCGGTGAGCGCGTTCAGCAGTGTACTCTTGCCCGCGTTTGCACGCCCGAGTATCGAAACAAATCCCGAGCGAAACGCGTTCATGTCTTTTCCACCTTTTCAACGGAAGGCTCAACGGCCGGCGCCGGAGACAGCCGCACCTTTTCGATTCGCAGTTCGTTGCCCGCCAGGATCTCGATGCGCAGGCCATCGCGCTCCACCACTTCGCCCACCGATGGAACCCGGCCAAGCCATTCCGTCACGAGTCCGCCAACCGTGGTCGACTCGGTCTCTTCCACAGCCCGGAACTTCACCAGGTCCTGCAAACGGTCCACATCGAAGCTGCCCGAAACGATGAAGGACCCGCCCGGTTCTTCGGCCACATCGCGCTCCGGCTCGTGCTCATCGTGAATCTCGCCGACGATGACCTCGACCATGTCCTCCATGGTCACCAGCCCCCCCGTATTTCCGTATTCGTCGACCACGATCGCCATGTGGGCGCCGTCATGCTGCATCTCGCGCAACAGGTCGTTGACCGGCTTTGTTTCGGGCACAAGGCGCACCATCCGCAGAAGCTCGCGCACGGTGAGCGTTCGGCGCTCGTGTTCGTCAAGCTCGAACATATCGCGCACGTGCACGAATCCGATTACCTGGTCAATCGAGCCTTCATACACGGGGATGCGCGAGTACTGTTCGTTGATCACGAGGCTGCGCAGATCCTCGAGCGAGCGTGACACTTCAATCGCTACGATGCCCGGCCGCGGCGTCATCACTTCGCGAACGGTCTTGTCACCAAAGGCGACCACGGACTGGATCAGCCGCCGGTCTTCCTCTTCGATGATGCCCTCCTCTTCACCGGCGTTGATCAAGGCCTCGATGTGTTCGGCCATGTCGGGAATCTGTTCCTGCCCGCGCTCCGGGCTGCCGAGGTCGAGCAACGAATAGATGAAGTTCAGCAGCCAGGCCCAGGGACGAACGCTGGCCGCGAGGATACGGGCCGCCGGGATGAGAGCCTTGAGCCAATGCGCGGACGTCCGGCGGTAGAGAACCTGGGGGATGAGATACGTCGCAACCAGCATCGCAACCCAACTGAATGCCGCCGCGGTGATCACCGATTGCCACAAGGGCGATACAGGACTCAGCGTCAGTACCAGCGAAACGATACCAAACAATACCAGGCAGGTATGTTTTACGAGCGAGAAACGCGCCGCCCCCTCCTCGATCTTCAGCCCCATCATGTCCTGCAGGTGATTCTTGAAGAATTCGAGCGCCCGATATTCGCGCGTGCGCAGGCGCAACGATTCCAGATACAGCAATTGCATCAGGCTCGCGAAGCTTGCCAGCAGAGCTAGCGCAAACGCTGCCGCAATCATCAACGAGATCACGCGTGCGCTCTTTCAATCAGGCCGGCCGGAAGGTCGAGCAGCTTCCGCCAGCGGGTCTCGGCGCGCCGCATCCGGCCTCGGTCCCGTTCATGATCCATACCCAGCAGATGCAGCACGCCATGCAGCATGAGAATGCGGATCTCCTCGGACAGTTCGTACCCATGCTCGCGAGCCTGCTCCTGAGCGCGATCGGCGGAGATGGCGATCTCCCCCAGCAAACCATGCGCGGCGCCCGATGGAAAGGAAAGCACATCGGTAGGGTAATCGCGGCCGAGAAAATCGCGGTTCAAACGTCTGAGCTCCGCATCCCGCGTAATCAGGCAGGTGAAGCTGCGTCCACTGGCGACTTCGTGCTGCAGGCGCGCATGAAACGCCCGCAATGGAGAGCGATCCAGGCGCACCGCTGCGCATGAGAATATGAGACTACTATCGCTGGCAGGCATTCACTGGACAGATAATCAGGCTACAGGCAGGTTGCCGGTTTCGGCCGGGGGAGGCTCGACGGGGCCGGGCACGGCGGCGTCGTCCGTGAGTTTCAGGCTCAACTGGCGGCCGGTGGTTGCCTCGGTGTAGCGCTCGTAAGCTCGCACGATCCGCGCGACCAGGGTGTGGCGCACAACGTCCTTGTCGTCGAATTGAATGAAGCTGATGCCTTCAACCCCGCGCAGGATGTCGATCGCGTCGATCAGCCCGCTGCGCTTGCCGCTGGGCAGATCGATCTGCGTTGCGTCGCCAGTCACCACCATTTTCGAATTGAAGCCCATGCGCGTCAGAATCATTTTCATCTGTTCCGGCGTGCTGTTCTGCGCCTCGTCCAGGATGATGAAGCTATCGTTCAGCGTGCGCCCGCGCATGAAGGCGATGGGCGCGATTTCGATGACATTGCGCTCCAGCAACTTTTCGACGCGCTCGTTGTCGAGCATATCGAATAGCGCATCGTACAGCGGGCGCAGGTACGGGTCGATTTTCTCCTGCAAAGTGCCGGGCAGAAATCCCAGCCGTTCTCCCGCCTCGACAGCCGGCCGCGTCAGCACAATACGGCTCACGCGCTTATTCAGCAGGGCGGAGATGGCCATGAATACGGCCAGGTAGGTCTTGCCGGTGCCCGCCGGGCCGGTGCCGAAAACCATGTCGTTGCGCTCGATGGCTTCAACATAACGGCGCTGGTTGACGGTCTTGGGCGCAAGCGGCTTTTTGCCGAAATTGCGCTGCCGGCCACTCTCCACCAGGCGGCGCAACGTGGTCTCGGCATCGCCCGTTACCACGCGCAGGTAGCTGTTCAAATCGCCGTTGTTAAAGGTGTGGCCCTCTTTGATCAGGGCGAAATAATCCTCGAGGATTTTGGCCCCGCGACTGACGTTTTCGCTCTCGCCTTCGAGTTCCAGCGAGTCGTTCAACAACCGTGTTTTGAGCCCGAGACCCTCTTCCAGAACACGGATATTCTCGTCTCTCGTCCCGAACAGAGACTCGATGCCACGGCTGATCGGTACACTGACTTTCATTCGATGCGGGTAGCGAGATTAGGGCAGCGGGAGGGTAGAAACACGAATTCCGCAGGCGCGGAGCGGGCCAGCATTTGTTGTAAGTATACCACCGGGGGCACTGCAAAGATGCTTCGCCGATAGGCCTCCCCTATCTATGCTCGTAAGCCACGCGCCAGATTGAATTCGATCCGTCGTCCGTCACAATCAACGACCCATCGGCGGCCACAGCAACACCCACGGGACGCCCCCAAACATCGCCTGTCTCCGTCACAAACCCGGTCAGAAACGTCTCATACGTCCCGTCCGCTTTTCCCTTCGCCACCGGTACCCGAATCACGTTATAGCCCGTCCTCGCCGACTTGTTCCACGAGCCATGCTCGGCCGCAAAGATGTGACCCTTATACTCCGCCGGGAACTGCGCGCCATCGTAGAACACCATCTCGAGCGATGCGCTGTGCGGCTGCAACAGCACGTCGGGCGTGATCACCTTGCTCTTCAACTCCGGATGCTTCCCCTTGTGCCGGGGATCCTGGTTGCCGCCGATGTAATACCACGGCCAGCCGTAGAAGCCACCCTCCTGGACATGGGTGATGTAATCGGGCACGAGATTGTCGCCAAGCTCATCGCGCTCGTTCACCGAAACCCAAAGCTCGCCGGTCTGCGGATGCACGGCGATTCCCACCGCATTGCGTATGCCTGAGGCGAACACCTGCAGGTTCTTGCCCTCTGGAGTGAATGCCAGGATATCGGCGCGATGGAACTCCGCCGGGTCGGTATCGGAATCATTGACGTTCGAATGCGAACCAACCGAGACGAACATGCGCCGCCCGTCGGATGAGAATGCGACATCGCGAGTCCAGTGCCCTCCGCCACGCAGGCGCCCGCCGCCCGGAATATCGGGGACGATCACCTGCGAAGGGCCGCGCGCCTTCAAATCGCCATTGCGATACGGAAAGCGAACGACAGAACCGGTGTTGCCCACGTAGATGTATTCGGGGTTCGGACCCGCCGGATAAAACGCGATACCGAACGGCATGTCCAAACCCGACGCGAAAACCTCCGGCGTTTGCGTCAGGTCCGAACCGCGCAGCACTTTCACACGGCCCGCCTTGCTCTCGGAAAAGAACAGGTCTCCGTTTGGCGCCTTGCGGATCAAACGCGGCTCCGACAGACCCGTCGCGACCTGCGTCACTTTGAATCCGGGCAGGCATTGCGGCCACGCATTGCTCGGGCGTGGGATGAGTTTAGGCCCGTTGTCAACCGACTGAGTCGCATACGGAGCCGGCAAATCGGCGGCCGTGATGTGGTGTTTGACGCCCGGCTTTTCCGAGCGGTAATCGGTGAACACGGACGCCGCGAATAGCGACATAACGCCCGCGCAACCGGCAAAAAGACAAATGCCGTTAACTGCACGCATGTGTTGAATTCCTAGCGGGTGGATGGAGTCGGTTCCTGGGTTTGCTCGGCATAGCGGCCGCGCGGCGTCCGGACCATACGCCGGCCGGGCCACTCCAGCCGCATATCCTCGCTCACTTCATCGAGCATTTCGAGATTCGCCTGGTGGCTTTCGCTCGCAAACGCTGTCAGCAGCAGATTGTCACAAATGCCGTTGATCAGTCGCGGAATGCCTTCCGAACGCAGATGAATCTCGGCCAGCACGCCGGGCGGAAACACGGTCTGATCGGACATGCCAGCCTTAGCTAACCGCGTCGAGATATATTCGACGGTGTCGGACTCGCTGAAAGGCTGCAACATGCACCGCAATACGATTCGCTGTTTCAAGTTGCGGAGATTCGGCGCATCCAGCTTGCGGTCGAACTCCGGCTGTCCGGCCAGGATCACCTGGATCAGCTTGCCCCGCCGGTTCTCCAGATTGCCCAGCATGCGGATCTCTTCCAGCACTTCCCAGTCGAGATTGTGCGCCTCATCGACGATCAGCACTGTCGTGCGGCCGTGACTCGCCTGCTGGAGCAGCGTCTCGTTCAGTTGAAACAGCACTTCGGTCTTCGAAGTACGCTGGCACTGCAGGTTCAAATCGTAAGCGATCATCTCGAAAAACTGATCGGAGGTGATGCGCGAGTTGAAAATGAACGCAAACTCGATGCGCTGCGACTCCAGGAAATCGCGGAGGCATTCGAGCATCGTCGTTTTGCCGGTTCCGACTTCGCCAGTCAGGACGATAAATCCCTTGCGGCTCTGTACTCCGTATATAAGGTTGGCCAGCGCCTCTTCATGCTGCGCGCTCTTATAGAGGAAGCTCGGGTCGGGGCTGAGATTAAAAGGGCTCTCAGTAAAGCCGAAGAAAGCGTTATACATATCAGGGTCGTCGTGAACTTAGTGCGGGAAGGCGCCGCAACTTCTCTGACTGTAACACGCCCAGTTTCATCTACTGGAGAATAGGGAGCGTAAGGTAGTTCGCGGGTACGAAGAAACTCCCTTCCGTCGCGCCCTGGGGCGCGATTTGACGCAACTCCCGGTTCAGTTGTCCGTAGGTCGTGCGGCCGGTCAGCGCCGCCTCCACCGCCCGCGCGATCCGGGTCACCTGGGCGGCCGATTCATGCACGAACTCCAACCGGTAGTGGCGTATTCCGGCTTGCATCCAGGCCTCCAGATGCAGGCTGGCCTCCTGAGCCTGCGCGCCGAAGACGGTATTGCGGCATCCCACGTCGGCCAGCACGGGATGCGAGCGGCCCTGCGGATCGCGAACCTCCACACGGTGCTTCTCGCACGGTCGGCCGCAATCCTTGTAGCTGGTGCCCGTCGAAAGAAAGCGGCAGAAGACGCAGTGCTCGGTGTGGAATACCGGCAGGTGTTGATAGGCGACCGCCTCGATCCGGCCCGGCCCGACCGAGCGCGCCAGATCGGCAACTTGCTCGGCGTTCAGATCAAAGGCCGGGGTGAGCCGCTCCATGCCGCACTCGAGAAATAGACCGGCAGTCAGCGCGTTCGCCGCGTTCAGGCTGAAGTCGCCGGTGACCGCGATTTTCGGGTTGTGGCGAAGCTGCTCGAGCAGGCCCGCCGAACGCACCAGAATCGGGCAGTCGAGCTTCAACAGGAAATCGACCACCCGCTCTTCGCCCGGCTTCAGCACGCGAGGACTCGCGACACGCGCCGCAATGCCCGTCGCTTTGACGC
This sequence comes from Bryobacterales bacterium, assembly GCA_038322705.1. GTDB lineage: Bacteria > Acidobacteriota > Terriglobia > Bryobacterales > Bryobacteraceae > TMP-7. The sequence continues at coordinate 97,239 of JBBQGC010000004.1, forward strand.
GTTCCACCGACGGCTTCAAACCGTACAGATCCAGGTAATCGAGCGTGATGCTCGCGGGCTCCAGCAGCAGAGCGGCTTCCAGTTGATCGGGCGTGCGAACCAATAGATGGATTCGCGGACTGCCGTCCAATACGGGGCTCGCTTTGATGCCGGCCAGCGCCGCCGCGACCGTCGCCGCGGGGTCGTGGATCTCGACGAGTGCCGGCGCGGACTGCAGTCGCGCGAGCTGCTCCACCGCTTCCCGCCGGATCTGATTCAGTAAGGATGCCGGGGCGAAAGGATTACCGGCGACATCGAGTTCCACTTCGCCCAGCCGGTAAGCCGAGCCGCCCAGCCTGCCCAGTTGCTCGCGCAGATATTCCGCACTCAGGCCGCGCTGCTCGGCCCGCCCCAGCACGCCTGGCGATTCCAATTCGACCTGAACGCCCGCAACCGACCAGCACGTACGCAGAGGCTCGCCTTCGTGGGCCGTCACCCGAACGTTCAAGAGTTGCCGCGCTACCGGACTGGCCGCTTCGAGATACGGACGCGCGGCTTTGCCAATTTCCGGATCGTGAGTGCGCCACAGCAGATCGCCGGGTCGGATGCGCGCCAGCTCGATCGCGCCGTTGCCGAATCGCAACTCGAGCTTGCCGCCCGGAAGCGCGATGACCTGAAATACGCGGCCGCCCTCTTCGCGCTCCTCGGGACTGCGCCAATCCGCTGCATCGAACACCACCCCGTCGCCGGCCTTCAACGCCGCGATTTTATGAGCGGGCGCGGGCTCAACGACAACTCCATCGGGCACGAGACGCACCACCCGGCCCAAGCGAACTCCGCGATGTCTCGGCGCGCGGCCGTCCACCACGGCCTGATGATTCACGCCCGAAAGGAAGTGCGGCGCGAGCCCCCGCGAGTACACCTGTTCGAGTTCCAGGGTCTCGCGTTCGGTGACACTGAGCGGCAGACCCGCCCATGCTTCATCCACTGCCTGCCGGTACGCGCGCGTGGTGAGCGCGACGTAATCGGCTTCCTTGTAGCGGCCCTCGATCTTCAAAGCCGACAGCCCGATCTTTACGATTTCAGGAATATGGTGCAGCGCGGCGAGATCGCCTGGCGAGAGAAGATAGCGTGCATCGGCGAGCGGGCGAAGCTGGCCATCCACCACCATCTCGTACGGCAAACGGCACGCTTGTGCGCACTGGCCGCGGTTCGCGCTCCGGCCGCCCCATGCTTCCGACGACAAACACTGCCCTGAATAAGCAACGCATAGCGCGCCGTGAACGAAGATTTCCAACCCGCAATCCGTCCGCGCGCGAATGGCGCGAACCTCGTCCAACGATAATTCGCGCGCTAGCGTAACGCGATCGGCTCCGAGTTTGCGCGCAAGCTCGACGCCTTCGACGCTGGTGACACTCATCTGCGTGCTGCCGTGAATCTCGAGCCCCGGTGCAATCGCGCGCGCCAGTTTCAAAATGCCCGCGTCCTGCACGATGATCGCGTCGGCGCCCGCTTCGGCAATGGCGGCCAGCACGCGCGCGGCTTCCTTCAATTCGTGGTCGAACACCAGCGTGTTGAACGTCACCAGGCCGCGAACTCCGCGCTGGTGAAGAGTCCGTATCGCTTCGGGCAACTCCTCCAGATCGAATCCGGCCTTGGCGCGCGCAGTGAAATGCTTCAAGCCGAAATACACTGAGTCGGCGCCTGCTTCGATCGCGGCGCGCAACTGCGGCCAGTGTCCGGCCGGGCTCATGATCTCCGGTTTACGAGGTAATTGCATCGGCGCTATTTCCGCGGAGCCCGGCAGAGCACGATCGACGCATCGCGTGGCAGCGAGCTCCGGCCCTTCACTTTGATGAGAGCTTCAAAGTGCGGGAACACCTCGCCTTGCATGCCCGGCAGAGCCCGGCGCAATGCCGAAAGCGACTGCTCGTCTGCGAGAAAATCGGCGCCGGCGTTCAGCGCGCTGCCCCCGGTCGCAGCCATCACCAGTACATTGCCGGTCTGCCCCAGATTCGAAACCAGAGAAATCGCGCAGTAGCCTTCATGCGAATCGCCAACCGCTGCGGCCCGGTACGCCTTGTCCGCCGACCAGGAGTCCGCCGGATAATACGTCCTCGCTGGTTTATCGAACACCCAGCGCAAGCCCAGCTTCGATTCGAACGGCTCCACCCATGGGTTTGAACGGCCATTGCCAACCAGAATGGCGTTGTCGGCCTTCAACTCGCGGAACGAATAATCGCGGGCAAAGCGCAGCAGCACGCGGTTCTTATCGAATGCGGGAGTTCGCATCAGCTTCCACAGAAGATTCGCGCCCGCAAAGCTCGATTGACGCCGCACAACGATGGACGATGCCGTCCGCGGGTCCAGGTGCGCTGCCTCCGACGTCTCGGAGAGCGTCTGCAGATACGACCGGTCGAAGTAATTGGACAGCGTCACCGGCCGTCCGGTCAACTCCTGGTAAAGCGCCACGGCGGCGTCATCCAATACTACGTCCGTCGTGCGATCCGGGCGCACGATTTGCGACCAGAACAGCGCTACCGTGGGCGTTGCGGCGGGCCTCGGCGGCGCATCCCGCACCAACAGCAGCAATGTCGTGGCAGCGAAGAATAGCGCCACTATCCCGAGCACCCACAGCCGCCGGTCCGGGCGCGGCTGTGTTGCAGAAGCAAGGGGCTCGACACTCGGCGGAGCTTCCGCCTCCGGCCGCGGCCTGAAATGCGCGGCATAATTGCCCTTCGGAATTTCGATGATGACCGGCTCATCCGCCCCTTCCCAGGCGAAATATTGCTCCAGCCGTTTTCGAAGCGTGGAAGCGTGTACGCGTACGATGTTGTCGCTCGACGTCTCGTAATCCACCGGGCGGCCGAATACCTGATGGCCGACTTCCTGCTCGTGTATCTCTTCCGCCTCGTGTTCCAGCACGCGCTGAGTCAAATACAAAAGCAGATCGCGAAGCCGCGCGGACCTATTGATATGACGGCTCGCCGCGACACGCGCCACCAGCAGGCGGCGCGATTCCACTGACTTGGTGGCCTTCGCAGGAGACAACATCAGAAGTCGCTTTGCTCACTATTATAGCGGGTCTTTACGTAAAGAGCCCGATCTTAGCCACATGAAAAATAAAGACATCGCCCGAATGAGTCGATTGACAGTGAATTCACTCGCCGGTTGCTGGTCCACCTTCTACCATCATATTAATAACCTATGAATCGAACCGCCGCCCTCGCGCTGTGTGCCGTAGTCGGACTCCAAACGCTGCCTGCTGCCGACCCGGTCTCCCGCCCCAAGATCCTCGGCGTCGCGCACATGGCAATCTACGTTAGGAATGTCGACAAGACACGTCAGTTTTACGAAGAGTTCCTCGGTTTCGACGAGCCCTTCACCCTGCCCAAGAAGGGCGGCGATGGCGTACGGATCGCGTTTATAAAGGTGAACGACCACCAGTACTTCGAGGTCTTCAACGAAGCCGATCGCGGCGAAGGGCAGCTCAACCACATCTCTTTCTACACGGACAATGCCGATCGGATGTACGCCTACCTCAAATCCAGGGGCGTCACAATCATGAGCGACAAGGGCGCCGTCGGCAAGGGCCAGACCGGTAACAAGAACTTCAATGTTAAGGACCCCGACGGCCACATTGTTGAGATCGTCGAGTATCAGCCCGATAGCTGGACGGCGCGCGAGTCCGGCAAATTCACGCCCGCAAGGCGCCTGTCCGACCGCATCTATCACCTCGGTGTCTTAGCTGGCGATCTCGATAAGTCGATGCAGTTCTACGGCGACATTCTCGGGTTCAAAGAGTTCTGGCGTGGCAGCGGATCGCCGCGCATGTTGAGCTGGGTCAATATGAGGCCCGCCGAGGCTGACGACTATCTCGAGTTGATGCTTTACGATCGTCTCCCCGCACCCGATGCGCGCGGCGGCAAGAACCATGCCTCGCTCGCCGTGCCCGATGCCGAAAAGGCGCTCGCCGAACTGAAGAAGCGCGCCGCCAAAATCGGCTACGACAAGGAACTTAAAATCCAAATCGGCGTGAATCGCAAACGCCAGATCAATCTTTACGACCCCGACGGCACGCGCATCGAGCTGATGGAGACCAACACCATCGACGGCCAACCCGCCCCCAATTCAACCGCTCCGGCGCCGCACCCAGAACAGGCCCCGTAATATGAAGACCATCCTTCTATCCGTTCTCCTCAGTACCGCACTCTTGGCCCAGGACAGCCGGGGCACTATCGCAGGAACCGTGGTCGACCCCAGCGGAGCCATTGTCGCCAACGCCGAAGTCCGCGCCGTCAATCGAGACACGGGCGCTGCCGCGCCGGCACAAACCAACAGCTTCGGCAATTACACCATCCCCTACCTGGTGCCCGGCAACTACACCCTCTCCGTGGAAGTGCCTGGCTTCAAAAAGACTGAGCGGCCGGGCGTCGAGGTGCGTGTCAACGATGTGTTGAACATCGTGCTCCGCCTGCAAGTCGGCAGCGCCACCGAGAGCGTCGAAGTCACCGGAGGCGCGCCGCTGCTGGAGACCTCCACGGTCTCGCTCGGACAAGTCGTGGGGTCGCGCCAGATTCAGGATCTGCCGATCCAGGCCGGTAACGCGAACGAACTGGTGCTACTCACCCCCGGCGTCGTGAACACCACGAACCTCCGCCAGCGCAAGAGCTCGTTCAACAGCGCCTCCTCGCAGTTCACCTCCAACGGGAACGCCCTGTATTCGAACGAGTACACCATCGACGGCGTACCCGATACGTTCTTCAACGGCGGCGGCAATCCGCTGGTCGCGTTCCAGCTTCCCGAAAACTCCGTCTCCGAATTCAAAGTCCAAACCAGCAGCTTCGACGCTGCCGTCGGCCACACGCCCGGCGCAGTTCTGAACACTGTCTCCAGAACCGGCACGAACCAGTTCCACGGCGAACTCCACGAATGGATGATCAACTCCGCCCTCGACGCTTCCACGTTTTTCCAGAACGCTTCCGGCGGAGCCAAGCCCGGCTATCAGGACAATCGCTACGGCGCTTCGCTCGGCGGTCCCGTGCGGCTTCCCAAGCTGTACAACGGCGCCAACCGCACGTTCTTCTTCTTCGGATGGGAGGGCAATCAATGGGGCAAGCCCACCGCCACCATCGGCACCGTCCCAACCGCCGCCGAAAGAAATGGCGACTTCTCCGCGCTGCTCGCTCTCGGCCCGCAATATCAGATCTACGACCCCGCAACCACCCAGCAGGCAGCCAACGGCCGCTACACCCGCATCCCGTTCCCGAACAACAGCATTCCCGCCAATCGCATCGATCCCGTCGCCAAAGCGATTCAAAGCTACTACCCGCAACCGAACACGGCCGGAACCGCCGCGGGCCTCAACAACTACACTCGGAACACGAAGGACCTGTTCGATTACAACGTCTACGTCGGCCGCGTCGATCACACCTTCTCCGACCGCAACCGCGCGTTCGTTCGCTTCAGCGCCGATCGTTATCTCGAGACGGATTCGTCATTCTCGAATACCATCGCCGGTGGCCTGAACCTCACGCGCATCAATCTCGGAGGCGTCGTCGACGATGTCATCGTTCTGAGCCCCACCACGATCCTCGATCTGCGCTACGGCCTCACGCAAGAGGAGACTCCGGAGAACCGTCCCAGCAAAGGCTTCGACCTCGCTTCCCTCGGTTTTTCGCCTAATTTCCTGTCGCTGTTGAATCCGGCGTCTGAAACGTTCCCGCAGGTTTACCTGAACACCAAGGCTCCCAACGGCCGCTGTACCGGAGCCTGCACGGGTACCTTCTCGGGCTTCGGTAACTACAACTCGGGCGATGGCACCCTGACCGGCATCATCCACGATTGGAACGCCACTGCGACCACGCTTCGGGGCAGCCACTCGCTGCACTACGGCGCCGACCTCCGCCTCTATCGCGCGTTCGGGTTCTTCGGCGGCTTCGATGTCTCGCCGCAATTGACCTTTTTACCCACTTACACCAACGGGCCTCTCGACAACTCCGCAGTCGCTCCCTTGGGGCAGGAGTACGCCTCCTTCCTGCTCGGCATCCCGTCCGGCCAGATGACCCGCAGCGCCAGCTTCGCCACCCAGAACACCTACTACGCGGGCTTCGTGCAGGACGATTGGAAAGTGAACCGGCGCCTGACGCTGAATCTCGGCTTGCGCTATGAATACGAATCGCCCATGAGCGAGCGTTACGATCGCAGCGTCCGCGGATTCGATCGCACCATTCAAAACCCCATCGCCGCGCAAGCCATCGCCAACTACGCCAAGAACCCGATTCCCCAAATCCCGGTCAGTCAGTTCCAGGTGCTGGGCGGGTTGAAGTTTGCCGGGCCGGGCAACCACGATTTGTGGAACGGGCAGAAGCTGAACTTCCTGCCGCGGATTGGCCTTGCCTTGCAGCTCGACGACAACACCGTCATCCGCACCGGCTACGGCATCTTCTACGACACCATCGGGCTGAATCGCAGTCCGGTAATTCAGACGGGATACACGGCCTCGACGCCCATCCAGCCTTCGCTCGACAACGGCCTGCACTTCATCGCCAGTACCGCAAATCCGTTTCCTGGCGGTCTCATCGATCCTTTGGGATCCGCCGGCGGCCTGCGGACCAACCTCGGCCAGTCGCTGTCGGTCTATCCCACCGATCGCGTGCAGCCCTACTCACAGCGCTGGACATTCGACGTTCAGCGAACCGTCTGGAAAGACTTTCTGCTGGATGTCGCCTATGTCGGCAACAAGGCGATCCGCCTGCCGGTGGACCGCAACATCAACGCGACTCCCAACCAGTATCTGAGCACGCTTCCGTTTCGCGACCAGGCGACGATCAACACGCTGAGCGCCACCGTCCCCAACCCGTTCTTCGGGCTTAATAGCGTGTATCCGAAAACCATCGCTGTCGCCGATCTGCTGCGCCCGTATCCGCAATTCGGCGACATCTTCGAAACCCAGCCCATTGGCTACTCCTGGTATCACGCCCTGCAAGTACGCGCTGAGAAGCGATTCTCGCAGGGCTACATGGCCGGGCTCAGCTATACATTCTCGAAGACCATGGACGCCACCAGCTTTCTCAACCCTGGCGATGTCACGGTCAACCGGTCCGTCAGCGCTCTCGACCGGCCGCACCGCCTCAATCTGCAAAGCATTATTGAGCTGCCATTCGGCCGCGGCAAGCACTTCGGCTCCAAGCTCCCCAAACTGCTGGACTACGCGGTCGGCGGATGGCAGGTCAACAACATCTTCACCTACCAGAGCGGGGCACCGCTGGGCTTCGGCAACATCGTCTTCCTCGGCAATCTGCACGATATCCCACTGCCCAGCGATCAGCGTTCGGTGAAGCAGTGGTTCAACACTTCGGCCGGCTTCGTCACCGCCTCATCCCAACAACTGGCCAACAACATACGCACCTTCCCGAAGGCCTTGGCGGGCGTACGCGGCGACGGCCAGACCGCTTGGAACGCCTCGATTTTCAAGCGCTTCAAACTGAACGAGCGCATCGCGATGGAGTTCCGGTTCGAGGGCTACGACATCCTCAACCATCCGAACTTCAGCGATCCGAATACAACGGTCACCAGTACAGCGTTCGGCACGGTGACCAGCCAGGCGGGTCTATCGCGCGAGTTTCAAGGCGCGCTGAAGTTGACGTTCTAATTGGAGAATATGATCATGCAAACGAATCTTACCCGAAGAAAGTTCCTCGCCGCTGGTATTGCGATTGGCGGCGCATGCACGGCCTGGCCGGCGGCGAAGAAAAACGCGGCCGTTCTCAAAACTTCTCTCAACGCGTATTCGTTCAACAAAATGCTGAACGACGCCAAGCGCGGACGCGGCGAGGGAATCACCCTCATACAGGTTCTCGAATTTGCCGCAAAAACCGGGTTCGAAGGCTTCGACCCCACCGGCTACTTCTTCCCCGGCTATCCGGTGGTTCCGGCCGATTCCTACGTCGACTCGCTGAAAAAGCGAGCGGCCGGCCTCGGTCTCGGCATCAGCGGCACCGGCGTTCGCAACAACTTCACCACCGCCGACAAAGCGGTCCGCGATGCCGGGGTGAAGCACATCAAGGAGTGGGTTCCCGTCGCCGCCCGCCTCGGAGCCCCGGTGGTCCGGGTGTTCGCCGACACGCAGATGCGCGCCGAAACCTGGCAGTCTGTCTCGAAGGGCGCAACACGAGCGGACGTTCAGGATTGGATCGCATCCGCTCTCCGCGAGTGCGCCGATGAGGGCAAGAAGCACGGCGTGAAGATCGGCGTGCAGAATCACGGCGACTTCCTCAAGACCGGACAGGATCTGTTGGCGCTGGTCAAAGCGGTGGGTTCGGACTGGTGCGGCCCCATCGTGGATACCGGCTATTTCCGAACGGCCGACCCCTACGCCGACATGGCCCAAGTCGCCCCCTACGCGCTCAACTGGCAGATCAAGCAGAACCCGTTCGGCGAGGAGAGCGAAGTCCGGACGGACCTGGTGAAGCTGCTCACGATCATCCGGAAATCCGGCTACAGCGGCTATCTCCCGATCGAAACCCTTTCGCCGAAGGGCAAACCCTACGACCCCTTCACGGTAGTTCCGGAGTTTCTAAAACAGCTTCAAGCGGCCATCGCCCAAACCGCTTAAACCGCGCCGCACGCGTAACTGTTATCCACCGATCAGAGCCGCGCGCGTCAGCGAGCGTAAAGTGACTCCACGGTGCATCGCACACGCGGCCCAAAACCGCGCTCATCGCCCAGCCCAAGCATCTCGTCCCACGTGCGGCCGTCCAAAACACGGCCCGTGCGGCTCTTAAGAACGCCGCCCCACTGTTTGAAGAAAAACGGCACGTGCGCGCCCACGCACCGGTCGCGAATCTCGCGGACCCAATCCGCCTCCATCGGCCGGGCGCCCGGCCCGGACTCTCCTCCCACAATCACCCAGTCGATGCCGCGAAGATCGAGCTTCGCGAGAGAGCCCAACAAGGGCTCGATCGAGAGAAACTTGACGTGTGCCGCGGTGCGCCGCAGGTACTCGATGCGAAGCGCGTAGTCATCGTTTTCCACGCTGACGCCCATCCAGACGTGCGGCTGCCAGTCGAGCAACGGACTCAGTTGCAGGAGTCTCTCCGCCCGCTTGGTCAACATCTGATATTGATGCCAGTTCGCGCGCCCCATCACGCCGAAGACTTGCTGAATGTAGCTGAGCGGCACGTCTTCGTGGAACAGGTCACTCATGGAATTAACGAATACGCGGTTCGGGCGCTTCCACTTCAGTGGCAATTCCAGCATGTGCGGCTGCAGCGTGAGTCGAAAGCCCTCGGCGTAGTTCCGCTGCCCCATTGCCTGCAGACGGTTCGCCATCCGTTCGGCGTAGCAGTGCTTGCAACCCGGGCTGATTTTCGTGCACCCCGTCACCGGATTCCAGGTCGCATCGGTCCATTCAATTTGAGAATTGTCACCCATCACGATTGAACACTACGGCACGGGGATCCGGTACAGGTTCCGCTGCACGGTTTCGCGGGTGAAGGCGTAAACGTCAGCCGTCGGGCCTGGGGCTGCGTAGACAGACGGAATCACGCGCACTTCCGGCAGTTTCGCAATCTCTGCCTCGGATGGAAAACGTTCGGAAAAGCTCTCCGGCAACACACGGCCCGGCGGCACGGGCAGTACTTGGGTCTCCTGGCGGCCAAACAATGTACCCTCCACGAAGAGGTATTTACCGTCGGCAGACCACTGAAAGAGCGCGGGCGCGCCGGGGAGAACGAGTTGTGCCCCGCCATCGGTCCGAACAATTACCAGCGTTCCCTCCTTCGGCGACCCCACGATTAGCGCCCGGCGATCCGCCGATACGCCCATCACCGCTATCACAGGGACATTCGACGCCTTCCGAAGGTTGGCGCCGTCCGCGCCGACGCGGTATAGGAAGGCGGAACTCCCCTCGACGACGCGGAAGAAGACCTCTCCGCCCGCGAATACCGGCTGCTCGCCCTCGACGCCAGGGATCTGCCGGGGCGGCGACCGGCGGTCAAATGGCGCCACCCACAGACGCGTCTTGCCGGCTTGATCCGCCGAGGCCAGGACGACTTCCCGCCCATCGGCGGAAATGTCATAGGGACTGTTGGATACGGAAGGTTCTCCGACAAGCGCAAAGCCGGGCAGCAGCGCCTCCCTGCGTCCGGAATCGAGTTCGGCCACCCACAACTCACTCGACGCTCCTGTGCGGACGCGGTAACACAGCCTTTTTCCGTCAGGGGTAAACTTCGGTTGGAAAGCCTGACCTTCCAGCGAGATCTGCCGCTCGCCGCGGCTGTCGTGCAGCCAGACGCTGCTCTGCTTCACTCCAACAGCCGTAATAAACGAACGGCCGTCGGGGGCCATGGCGATTCCTTCTTCTTCCGTCGGTCCCGAGGTGAGCTGCTGCGGCTGGCCATCGGGGAAACGCTGCCGCCAGATATGAAACCCGCCGCCCGCACTGGATGTGAAGTACATCCAATCGCCGGAAGGCGACCATGCCGCAAACGTGCAGGCAGCTCCAGGCGGTCCCACCTGCTGCCCGGGCGAGCTACCGTCGAACGGGAGCAAGCGGCAGGGCATGAAACCACCCCTTCCACCCATCTCCACCATCAGGATCGATTTGCGGTCGGGCGAGAGATAAGAACGATGCGCCATGCCCCGCTCATGGGGCGGCACAAAAACGTCTCGTGACCCAGCGCGGCTCTCCTCGGCGGTGACGAGCGCCATATGCAGAGCTTTATCCTTGATCTCGGAAAACAGCAGCTTCGATTTGTCAATCCATACCAGTCCGGAAGCGTTCGGAAGCCAAAGGCGCGGCTCCCCGCCCAGCACCGGCACGATCCAGGTGTCCCAAATGTGGCCTCCCACAGAGTAGGCAATGCGCGACCCATCCGGCGAAAAGACGGGGCTCATTTTGGTATGGTCATCGTGCGTCAGCTCCACCGGCTCGCCGCTGGGTAGCATCTTCACATAAACCTGCCCGCGAGCAATGAAGGTATCCAGGCCGCGAATGAAGGTCAGCATGCGGCCGTCCGGCGAGAGCGCGGGCTGGCCCACGGGATCCGGCATGTTGGTGATTTGCACCCACTCGGAGCGAACTGGGGCCGAAGGCTTTCTCCAGTGCTGCACGGCCACACCGGCGGCGACGAGCAGGGCAACGGCGCTGGCTCCGATCGCGGCGAGCCGGAGGCGTGAGCGGGCCGGCGGGCGAACCGCAGCGCCACCCGGCACTGCCGCCGGTAGCTTGCCCGATTCGGAATCCTCTTTTAATTCCTGCAGCGCCAGCTTCAGGTCACCCATGTGCTGCGCGCGTCGCTCAGGGTCTTTGCGAAGACACCGGGTGATGATTTTCTCCAACTCGAGCGGGATAGCCGGCGCGATCTCGCGCACTGGTGTCGGTTCTTTATCGAGGACCGCTCCGAGGATGGAGGCATGTGACGCGCCCTGAAACGCGCGCTGGCCCGTCGCCATCTCATAGAGCACCGCGCCGAAGCTGAAGATATCGCTGCGAACATCCAGAGGCTTGCCTTCCGCCTGCTCGGGGGACATATACGGTGCTGTGCCTAGAACCGTACCCTCAGCGGTCTTGGCCTGCAGCGAACGAGTCGCCGCATCGTTGGCCATTCGCTGCTCGGGCTCCAAGAGTTTCGCGAGCCCGAAATCAAGGATCTTCACCTGCCCGTTTTCCGAGACGATGATGTTCGACGGCTTCAGATCGCGGTGGATGATGCGCGCTCCGTGAGCGGCGCTTAACCCGTCGGCCACCGGAATCGCGATCTTGAGCAATTCGCCCAGCCGCATTCCGCCGCTCTGGATCAGGGCATCGACCGTTTTACCGGCGACGTACTCCATAACGATGTAGTCGCGGCCATTATCGATCGCGATGTCGTAGATGCCGATGATGCCAGGGTGATTCAGCGCCGATGCCGCTTGCGCTTCCTGGATAAATCGCTGCCTGCGTTCCTGGTCCGCCACGCGCTCGGCTGGCAGAACCTTGACGGCAACGATACGGTTCAAGCGCGTATCGCGGCACTTATACACTTCGCCCATCCCGCCTGCCCCAATGGGCGAAAGGATCTCGTAGGGTCCCAGACGAGTCCCAGCCAGAAGGGGCATGGCTGATTCTATCTCACTGGAATACACCGGCGGTGGGCTCGTACCAAGATCGTGGTATCGAGAGCAATCCTCACCGATTCTTCCGCTTCGTTGTGGAACTTCGGGTTCGCGATCTGTTTGCCAATCAGAGGGCTATCCTGGCGGACGCCCGTTAGCGTGTGAAACTTACGGAAGCGTGATAGCGCAGAACTTTCGCCCTCAAAAAGCATCGGTGACCCCGCCTGGCGCGCGGCATTCACTTCCCTGAAATATGCTTCCAAGCCGGCGACAATGTCGGCACGCCGCTCAGAGGATAGGAGGGGTTCATAAGCGCGAATCGTGATTGCCTGTTGCTGAGATACGCTGCGGCCGAGCAGGCTTTCAATGGCGAGCCGCTGCTCGGGAGAGAGGTGTTGTGCTAAATAAGCCACGTAATCAATCGTTTGGTCCCTTCGCGCGCGCGGGGTCCTCGGCGTCCTTTGTGTTGGACCCGGGAAGCCGCACTGCCCGCCCCACCTTCCCGGCTTTGAGCGCACGTTTCATGATCTCCGTTGCGATTTCCGGATGACTGTCCCACCACTGTGCCTCTTCTGCTTCGTCTTGTCAGTCATTGTCCGGCACGAGAAAGGCTCTCCGCGCTCAATAGCCCGGAGAGCCTCTTGATCTCGAACCAACTCTGTGTCAAGCGACCTTACGCGCCACTGTCAATCGCCCGGCTAACTCCGGGATGACTGCCGACAACACGTCAGAGACGCGTTCGGCGAAGATGAATTCCATCTCCTTGCGCACGGTCTCGGGCAGGTCGCGCAGATCCTTCTGATTGGCGCGCGGCAGGATCACGCGTTTGATGCCGTTCCGGCGCGCGGCCAACACCTTCTCCTTGATGCCGCCGATGGGCAGCACCAGTCCGGTCAGCGTCACTTCGCCGGTCATCGCGGTATCGCTACGAGCGGGGTTGCCGGTGTAGACCGACGCTAACGCGGTCACCATCGTGACGCCCGCAGAAGGTCCGTCTTTCGGAATTGCGCCCGCCGGAACGTGAACGTGCAGGCCGTTATTCTTGAACTGCTCGGGATCGATGCCCAGCAGACCAGCGTGCGACCAGACGTAACTCTGTGCCGCCTTGGCCGACTCCTGCATCACTTCGCCCAATTGACCGGTCAAGGTCAGACCCTTGCCGCCCGGCAGCAGCGTGGCTTCGATGTACAGCACATCGCCGCCCGTCTCGGTCCAGGCCAAACCCGTCGCAACTCCGGGGAAGTCGTCGTGGCGAGCCTCTTCCAGGTGGAACGGCTCGGGCCCCAGCATCTCCACGATATCTTCGGGCGTCACCAGCACCTGACTCGTGTTGCCCTCCGCAAACCGGAGAGTGATCTTGCGCGCGACGCGGCCGATCGCCTGCTCCAAGCGGCGCAGTCCGGCTTCCCGCGTGTAGCCCGAGATCAACTTTTTGAGCGCTTCGTCGCTGAACTGGCACTCCTCGGGTTTCAGGCCAGTCTGTTTCAACTGCCGCGGGATCAGGTAGCGATTCGCGATGTGGATCTTCTCTTCCTCGCTGTAGCCGGACAGCCGCAAGATCTCCATGCGGTCGAGCAGCGGACGAGGAATCGTGTCGAGCGTATTCGCCGTAGTGACGAACATCACCTTGGACAAATCGAACGACAGGTCCAGGTAGTTATCGCGGAACGTTTTGTTCTGCTCCGGATCGAGGATCTCGAGCAAGGCCGCCGCGGGATCGCCGCGGAAGTCGCGCCCGAGCTTATCGACTTCGTCGAGCATGAGCACCGGGTTATTGGCTCCGGCGCGTCGCATGGCCTGAATCACGCGGCCAGGCATCGCTCCGATGTAAGTGCGCCGATGTCCGCGCAACTCGGCTTCGTCATGCATGCCGCCCAGGCTCATGCGCTCGAACTTGCGTCCAATGGCGCGCGCGATGGATTGGCCGAGCGACGTCTTGCCGACTCCGAGAGGTCCGACAAAGCACAGGATCGGAGCCTTCGCTTCGGGGTTCAACTTCAATACGCTGAGGTGTTCGAGGATGCGCTCCTTCACCTCTTTCAAGTTGTAGTGATCCTCGTCGAGCACCTGCCGGGCGCGCGAGATATCGAGGTTGTCCTCGGTCCGCTTATTCCACGGCAATTCGAGAATCAGCTCGAGATACGTGCGGATGACCGAGCGCTCGGGTTGTCCGGCGGCCATGCGCTCCATGCGCTGCAGCTCGCGGTTGACTTCCTTGAGCACGTCTTCCGGCAACTCGGCCTTGGCGATCTGCTCGCGTAGCATCTCCACGTCGGCCTGGTCGGAATTCTTTTCGCCAAGCTCTTGCTGGATGGCGCGCATCTGCTGGCGCAGCAGGTATTCGCGCTGTTCCTTGCCCATCTCGGTGCGGGCGTCAGTCGCGATCTTGTTGCGCAGCTCGAGCACCTGCAGCTCGTGCGAGAGATAGCCGTGCATCAGGCGCAGCGCTTCGGACCGCGATTGCGCTTCGAGTAGCCCCTGTTCCTTGTCCAGATCGAGGCTGAACATCGAAGCCAGCATGTACACCAGACGAAGCGGGTCCTCATTGAAGCCCAGCAGCTTGCCGAGTTCGAGAGGATTCTGCGGCCCTTGGGAGCCTTGGGTAAGACCGATCGCGCGGGCTCCCAATTCGAGCAACGCGCGCGTGAGGGCTTCCACCTCGGCGCTGGTGTCGGCGGGAACCGGCAGCGGGCGGACCTTGACGCGGAGGAACGGCTCGGCCTCTTCCATGCGCACGATCACGACCCGCTCCAGACCCTGCACCAACACTTCAACCAGATCCTCGCTCGGCCGCGTCATCTTGCGAATCACGGCTTTGGTTCCGATGGTAAACAGGTCGGTCGCGCCGGGATTATCGACGGAGGAATCACGCTGGGCAACGATGATAATCTCTTTGCCCTCGGTGGACAGCGCTGCTTCCACCGCCGCCAGCGATGCCGGCCTGCCGACTGAAAGCGGCATCAGCAAATTCGGGAACAGAACCGAATTCTTGAGAGGTACCAACGGCAGAATCTGAACGTTATCTTGTTCCGGCATTGTCATTCATCCTTTAGCGGGTGGGTAGCACCCGAACAAACAGCAGTCCATCCTTGGCTTCCAGGCTGTACTCCGCGCCCGAAAGATCGCCTGGCAATTCGATCGTGCGCTCGAAGCGGTTGTATTCGATCTCCATTGAATGGTGTTGATAACCCAGCTCAGCCACCCAATCCCGGCGAATGCCGCTGACCGTGACGCGCGACCCGGCTAAGCGAACGCGGACGTCGTCGGGGCGAACACCGGCGAGATCGAATTTGAGCAGCCACTCAGCTCCTTTCCGATAGACATCCACGGGCGGCCGCCACAGCATGGAGCTGTCGAGAGGCCGCTCCGGGGTTAAGTAGATAGACCAAATCTTCAATTCAGGCCTCGTAAACACACAAGAGCCGACTCGGGTGAGCCGGCTCCACTCAAGTTCAGTTAGTTTGATTCGCTAAGCCATTACTTGGATTCAATCGCGACGAAGTTTCTGACTCCGCCACGGTTGACCATTAACAGGGTCGTGCCGCCCTTGCCTTGACGAACCATGCGATCGAAATCGTTGACCGTTTTGACGAGCTGACGATTCACCTGCTCGATAATGTCGCCGCGATGCAGCCCGGCTTCAGCGGCTGCGCTCGACTCATCGACCTCGGTGACAACCACGCCGGTGGTGTTGCGCGGGAGTTGAAGCTGTTGGGCAGTTTCGGCATCCAGGTTATCCACCGAGACACCTTCCAGGCCGCTCTGCTGACCGCTGTTCTGATCGCCACCGCCCCGGCCTTGACGCGAGGCGCGGGCCTCGAGATCGGCAGGGCGTTCACCCAAGGTAACGTTGACATTCATGGGCGTCCCGTTGCGGAACACGTGCAATTTCACGGCAGTTCCGGGCGGGAACGAAGCGATGCGGTTGCGAAGACCTTGCGTATCGACAGCCGTCTCGCCATTCGCTTCGGTCACGACGTCGCCTTCCTTCAAACCGGCCTTCTCGGCAGGCGTATTCGGATCGATCTTGGTGATGACTACGCCGTTGTTGCTGGGCAGTTTAAATGCGCGGGCCAAGTTGGAGTCGACGTCCTGCAGGTAAGCGCCCATGTAGCCGCGAGTGACCTTACCGCTGCGGATGAGCTGGTCCATGACGTTGCGCGCCATGGTGACGGGGATTGCGAAGCCGATACCCTGGTTGCCGCCCGAGCCGGAGAGGATCGCGGTGTTGATGCCGATCAGCTCGCCGCGCGTGTTGATGAGAGCGCCGCCCGAGTTACCGGGGTTGATCGAGGCGTCGGTTTGGATGAAATCCTCAAAGCCTTCGATCGTGCCGCGGAGGTTGCGGCTGGTGGCGCTGACGATTCCCATCGTGACGGTCTGGCCGACGCCGAACGGGTTACCAATCGCCAGGCAAAGGTCGCCGACTTCGGGTTTGACCCCGCTCAGGGGCAGCACGGGAAGATCGCGGGCATCGATCTTGACCACGGCGATATCGGTTTGCGGATCGGCGCCGATGATCTTCGCGGTGAATTCGCGCCGGTCGGAGAGCTCGACCTTAACCGTAGTTGCGCCTTCGACCACGTGATTGTTGGTGATGATGTAGCCATCGGGGCTGACGATAACGCCCGAGCCCAAGCCGGATTCGCGGCGGTCGCGCGGCACCGTGTTGAACGGCATGTTCTCGCCGAAGAACTGGCGGAAGAACGGGTCTTCGAGCATCGGATTCTGCTGCTGGCCGCGACGTGGGCGACGGCTGCCGTTGGGCGAGTTGTCGGTGGAAGCCTTGATGACTTTGGTGGACGAGATACTGACCACGGCGGGCGCGGTGCGCTTGACCACGGGCGCATAACTGAAGTTCGGCCCGGCGGGTTCGGCGGTAGCTGCCTGCGCGGTAGAGACAAAAATGGGAACGGTGGAGCTATGCTTGCCGGCTGCGACGGAGGCAACCAGCACGCCGCCGATCAAAGCGACAGCGACTGCCAAAACCGCGATCCAGCGGCGAATTTCTAACTTGCCTGACATTCTTTATTTACCCTCCAAGGTATCTGTTCATTTGACGAAGCCCACGGGCTTCCAGTTGCAATTACGCCCCACCGGCGACGGGCTCGCCCGCCGCCTCGAAGCGGAGAGCGCCTTGTGAGGCGTCCACGACCAACTTTTGACCGTCGCGCACCTGGCCGGACAGAATTCGCCGGGCCAGAGGCGTCTCGACCTCTCGCTGGATAGCGCGCTTCAGCGGCCGCGCGCCGTAGGCCGGGTCGAAACCATTTTCAACCAGTAACGTTTTTGCCGCATCGGTCAGCTCGAGTTCGATGCGCCGCTCCGCAAGACGCGCGCGCAAACCGGAGAGCTGGATTTCGACGATCTTCTTGAGATGCTCGACATCGAGCGCGTGGAACACGATGATCTCGTCAACGCGATTCAGGAACTCGGGACGGAAGCTGGCGCGCAATTGCTCGAGCACCGCGGTTTTCATGCGGTCGTAATCGTGGCCTTCAAAGCCGCCCTTATACTCCAGAATGCTGTGGCTCCCGATGTTCGAAGTCATGATGACGATGGCATTTTTGAAGTCGACCGTCCGTCCCTGGCCATCGGTAAGCCGGCCATCATCCAGGATTTGCAGCAGAACATTGAAGACGTCGTGATGCGCCTTTTCGATCTCATCGAAGAGGACCACGGAATATGGACGTCGTCGAACCGCTTCCGTGAGTTGACCGCCCTCCTCATAGCCGACATAGCCGGGAGGCGCGCCGATCAGGCGTGCGACGGTGTGCTTCTCCTGGTACTCCGACATATCGATGCGAATCATTGCGCGTTCGTCATCGAACAGGAACTCGGCCAGCGCCCGAGCGAGCTCGGTCTTGCCGACGCCCGTTGGACCGAGGAATATGAAGCTGCCAATGGGACGTTTCGGATCCTTCAGACCGGAGCGCGCGCGCATGACGCTTTCAGCCACCGCCGTTACCGCCTCGTCCTGTCCGATTACACGTTTATGCAGCTCGTCCTCGAGTTGCAGGAGCTTCCGCATTTCCCCTTCGAGCAGTTTCGATACCGGGACACCGGTCCAGCGGCTGACCACTTCGGCGATGTCTTCTTCGTCGACCTCTTCCTTAAGGAGGCGCGCGGAGGCCTGCTTCTGAGATAGGCGATCCTGTTCAACTTGAAGTTCGCGCTCGAGTTGGGCCATGCGGCCATATTTAAGTTCAGCCGCGCGGTTCAGGTCGTAGCTCCGCTCGGCGCGTTCGATATCGACCTTCACCTGTTCGATCTGCTCGCGGATGGTGCGTAGTTTTTGCACGCCCTCCTTCTCGGCCTGCCACTGGGCCTGCAGTGCGCCGGCTTCGGCCTTGATGTTGGCGATCTCTCTTTCGATCTTGGCGAGGCGGTCTTTCGAGGCGGTGTCGCTTTCCTTCTTCAGGGCTTCGCGCTCGATCTCGAGCTGCATGCTGCGGCGCAGGCGTTCGTCGAGCTCGGCGGGCATGGAATCGATCTCGGTGCGGAGCTTGGCGCCGGCTTCGTCGACCAGATCGATCGCCTTGTCGGGGAGGAACCGGTCGGAGATGTAGCGTTGCGACAGTACGGCTGCGGCGACCAGTGCTGAATCCTTGATGCGCACGCCGTGATGAACCTCGTAGCGTTCGCGAAGGCCGCGCAGGATCGAGATCGTGTCCTCGACAGAAGGCTGATCGACCAGAACGGTTTGGAAGCGGCGTTCGAGGGCGGCGTCCTTTTCAATGTATTTGCGGTATTCGTCGAGAGTGGTCGCGCCGATGCAGTGCAGCTCGCCGCGGGCCAGCATGGGCTTGAGCAGGTTGCCGGCGTCCATTGCGCCCTCGGCCTTGCCTGCGCCAACCACGGTGTGCAGCTCGTCGATGAAAAGGATGATCTGTCCTTCCGAGCTTTGGACTTCCTTGAGTACGGCCTTCAGGCGCTCTTCGAATTCGCCGCGGAACTTAGCCCCGGCGATCAACGCGCCCATGTCGAGGGAAACGACGCGCTTCTCCTTGAGACCTTCGGGCACATCGCCCCGAATGATGCGCTGGGCAAGACCTTCCACGATCGCGGTCTTGCCGACGCCGGGTTCGCCGATCAGAACCGGATTGTTTTTGGTGCGGCGCGAGAGAACTTGGATGACCCGGCGGATCTCGTCGTCGCGGCCGATCACCGGGTCGAGTTTGCCTTGGGCGGCGAGCTTGGTGAGGTCGCGCCCGTACTTCTCAAGAGCCTCGTAGGTCGTCTCGGGGTTGGCCGTGGTGACGCGCTGATTGCCGCGAACGTCCTGAAGCGCGCGCATGAGGCGGTCGCGGGTAAGCCCGAACTCTTTGAGCAGGCGGCCGGTGACACCGGGATCCTGTATCGCGGCGAGCAGCGCGTGCTCGATCGAGACGTAGTCATCCTTGAGCCGTTTGGCTTCGTCTTCGGCTTCGGTGAACAGTTTGGAAAAACGGGTGGTGACGTAGACCTGGTCCGGGGCGGCACCCTGGCCGGACACTTTGGGAAGCTTGTCGATCTCCTGCTGCACGCGGCGGCGCAAAGCCTCCACGTTTACGTCGGCCTTATTAAGGATAGAAGGGGCGAGCCCGCCTTCCTGGTCGAGCAGGGCGCCGAGTACATGCTCGACATCGACCTGCTGCTGGCCGTTGCGGATGGCCCTCGATTGGGAATCGCGAACGGCTTCCTGGAGTTTTTCGGTGAAGCGATTAATATCCATTCTTAGTTAAGATCCTAGCACATGATTACATAGGACTGCAATAATCTTAGTGCGGTTCCATAAAGCACGTCGGGATGTTATCACTATATTGTGCCGCCGGTCACTTCCAGTTTCATGAGCCTCGAGCTGCAGCGGGAGCTCGCGGCGGCCGCTGAACGGGTAAGCGGAAGAACACCATCATCACCGACGCTTTGATCAAGCACCTTCAATCCATGCACCGCGAGTCGTTGGCCCAGGAGGCTCGCGGCCAATCGGGACTGGTATCGAGAAATGAATCAAATACCGACTGGTACGAACTGGCGGACACCTCCGGATGGAAATAAGGCGAGTCGTTATCTGTACAGATCCTTTCCTCGGGGGCGATGAAGTAATCCATTTCCGCCCTGCGCCTGTGGATTGAGCTAGCAGGCTGCTGAAAAAGGCCGGATGCGAACGCTCCCTGGCGGTTGTGGCTCTGTAAGTGTCTGACAATACGAGCTTTCAATTCTGAGCCGCGCGCGCAAGCGAGCGGGTGTTGGGCTGTTTCAGCAGCTTGCTAGGTTTCAAGCGGGTACCGCGGGTTCGGTTTCAGCTATACTTGCCACCAACGGGGATTGAGGAGATACGCTATGCGAAGAAATTGCTCGATTATTTCCGCGGCGCTGTTGGCGGTCGCCGCTATGGCCCAGAACGGGCCTCATAAGGTATTGAATACGGCAAAAGCAGGCGGCCTCGGCGGCTTCGACTACATTTACGCCGACGATGCCGGGCGGCGGTTGTACATTCCGCGCGGGGCGGTGCAGGGCGATTCGCCACAGCCTGCGCGGGTCACCGTGTTCGATCTCGATACGCTGAAGCCGATTGGCGAAATTCCGAATACTCGCGCAAACGGCGCGGCGGTGGATACAAAGTCCGGACACGGATTCGCGAGCAGCAAACCCGTCGCGATGTGGGATGCGAAAACGCTCGCCCTCATCAAGACGATCGATATCGACGAGAAGAGCCGGCCGGACGGCATTCTTGCGGACCCGTTCAACCAGCGCGTGTACGTATTCAGTCACCCGACGATGGATGCGACGGTGATCGATGCGAAGAATGGCAACGTGCTCGGCACCGTCGATTTGGGCGGGGCGCCAGAGCAGGCCGTCAGCGACGAGAAGGGTCATGTGTACGTGGTGATCCAGGATAAATCGAACGTCGCCGTGATCGACGCGAAGACTATGAAGGTGACCGCGCATTACGATTTTGGCGACAAGGGAAGCCGCTGCAACGGGCTGGCGCTTGACGCCAAGAATCGGGTGCTATTCGCGGCCTGCGGGCAATCCGGAACGCCACCCGCGACGCCACCGCAGCCCATGATGGTGATCATGAGTGCGGACGACGGCAAGATCCTCACAACGCTGCCCCTGGCGGGCGGCTCCGATGGCGCGGTGTTCAATCCAGCCAAGATGGAAGCGTTCAGCTCGCACGGCAATGGGACGATGACGATCGTGAAGGAGAACAGTCCCACGAGCTTTGTGGTGGAACAGAATCTCCAGACAATGCCGGGCGCCAAGACGCTCACCTTGGACACGAAGACGAATCACATCCTGACGATGGCCGCGGAGTACGGTCCGCCTCCGCCAGCCGCCGCGGCTCCTCCGAGCGGCAGGCCCCCAGGCCGCGGCAATCGCGGGCCGATGCTGCCCGATTCGTTCTCGATTCTCGTTGTGGGCAAGTAGGGAAGACTGCTAAACTGCGGAAACTATGTCGATCCAAGAAGAAGCCGGCCTGATCCTGAAGCTTTACGATTTGCGCCGGGAAGAGACGATGCGCAAGGCTCGCGACTGGTATTTCCGTGAGTTCAATCCGCAGTCGCTCGAAGATTTCATGGCCGCGATGTTCAGCGAACACAGCGGCCATTTGCGGATGGTGGTCACGTACTGGGATATGGCTGCCGGCCTGGTGCTTAACGGCGCGATTAATCTGGAACTGTTCCTGGCCACGAATGGCGAGCACATTGGCGTGTTCTCAAAAATCGAACCGTTGCTGGGTGAGATCCGGGCCGCCATGGCGCCGCAGTTCGCTCATAATCTCGAGAAGCTGATCGACGCGATGCCGACCGGTCGGAAACAGTCGGAGCAAATGCGCGAACGCATGAAGGGGATTCGCGCGCAGATGGCCCGGCAGTCCCAGGCAGCCCAACAGAGTTAGATCCGGTCGACGTGAACAGCGCCATTGGTGGTGGCAACGTGAATGAGGGCGCCGCCTGAGCCGAGCGTCGCCGTCACCTGTTTACCAACTCTGCCCGATACCGTCAGTGGGATGCTGGCGTGAAAGCCGCCATTGACGCTGGATGTTTCGAGGCGCGCCGAGTACCCGTCCGGGACGCTGAGATGTACGCCGCCGTTTGTGGTGGTCACATCCATTCCATCGCCGTCCCAGCGGCTTCCGCTGAATTGAATGTGGACACCGCCGTTGGTGGTTTTCCCTTGCACGTGGCCGTTGAGGTTGGCCAGATGAACGCCTCCGTTGACGGCCGAGAACTCGATGCGCCCGGTGATGTCGCTGACGTGAACGCCGCCGTTGTGAGTGATGGCGTGGACGTCGCTGCGAGATGGAACGAACACCTCGTAGCTGACTGCCCAGTTGCGATCGCCGGGGCCTTCCGAGTTGATCTTGCCGGCCGATGCGTTCAGGCGAATCTGCGCCGCAACCGCCTGCGCATCGGCGTCAGTTGGCCCCCACGCTTCGATCCTGGCACGGACTAATACGTCGCTGCGATTGGACCCGTGGACGGAGACACCGCCGTTCTGGCCGCCATCGATGGTGAGTTGGCCGGAAGAGGGGATGGTTTGTTCCCGCATCTGGCAGGAGCGCGCACGGTTGCCGGAGCTTCCCTGCGTTTCGCAATTGAGCGTGGGTTGAGTCTGCGCGAGCGCCGCCATGGTGCCGAGCGCCAAACAAGCGATTGTGCTGGTGTTCACGTTTCTATGCCTCCAGTGAACCTACCGGGCGCGGGCGGGGAAGTTACTCCACATAATTTTACGATCTTTAGACCCTGTGACTGCGTCTGAACCAGCGAGGGGTGACGCCATGACATTGCAGCAGCAAGCGACTGGGAAGTTGAATCACACAACCGGCGCCGTACACTGTCCGAGTTGTACTCACAACGTCGACGCCGAACTGGTGAATCAAGGCCGCCGTGCCTTTGTGAAGCCGGGCCAGAAGTGCCCGCGGTGCTCGTCCACATTGGATGCGGCTTACATTCTGCGGTTCGACAAGGCCGCGTGAGTGTGGGGCTTCAAACTGACACTGGCGTGAATCGGCAGTTGTGCGCGGCCGATTCACGCCGGTTCTAAGAGCCTTGACTGCTTATAGCGTCATGACCGCCCGCGTCAATGGCGTGACATACCCACCGACTTCGATTCCTTCGCGACCGTTCTCTCCGTGAATTAATACATGCAGTAAACTGCGCCGGCCCATCTTCGTGCCTTGTTCACTAACGAAGCCCGAGCCACCGCTGCCCGATGCCAGACCATTACGAATCATGTAGGCGGCCAGCGGACCCGTGGAACTGCCCGTTGCCGGATCTTCGATGATTCCGTGGTCAGGGGCGAACATACGGGACCATGCGCCTTCCGCGATGGCAGAAAATACGAACACACACAATGGCTGAGTGAGCGTGCCCCTGAGCCGCTTCATGCCGCTCGAATCGAGAGCAGCGCGGTCCACGGCATCGCGATTTTTGAGCGCGACGAAGATGGTCGGATTCCCGGCGCTGAAGAGTTGTGGAGGCGCGCCGGCCAGGTCCTCCGCACGGAGTCCCAACACGTCCGCGCACAAGGCAGGATCGAAGACAGGGCCGGCTTCGATGGGCGGAGTGGTGAGCCAGATGAGCGGGGCGTCGCCGGGTTCAACCCGAACGGGGACGGGGCCGACGCCTTCCTCGACGTGGAAGTGCGGCGTGTTGCGATCGACGAGCGATTCATCCATCAACACATACGCGGCGCCGACCGTGGGGTGGCCGGCAAACGGAATCTCGCGCATCGGAGTAAAGATTCGTAGACGGGCCGCGCAGTCCGGGCGTGTTGAGGGAAGCACGAAGACTGTTTCTGACAGGTTCAGCTCACGCGCAATTCCCTGCATTGTGTGATCGTCGACGCCTCGTCCATCAGGGAATACCGCGAGCGGATTGCCCTCTAGCGGGTGCTTGGTGAAGACGTCAACGACACGGTAGGTGAGCGAAGTATTTCGATCCATAGTCTAGGATAATAAGCTTCGAATAGAAATGGCTCCAATTGTTCACGCGTCCCAGGGATTGAGGATGGATATGCCGAGCAGAGCAAAATCCCTAACGTCGGTCGAGTACGAACCCGGTCACAGTTCGACAGGCCGGGGACAGTCTTTCTGGCGCTCGATTTGCAGTTCGGGAGCAGCGAAAGGCGGCTGCGAGAGCAGTTCGTAGATTGTCTTCACGGGGTTCGTTTGCGATGAATCGGGGGCTTGCTTCTCGTGCCAGGCAGCAACTCCGTGGCTATCGGTTTCCGGTTTAAGCTGCACGGTCACCTCACTTCCAACCTAGCCGTCCGCGACCCCCTGATGGTGCTGATCGCTCTGGCGCCCTTGAGTCACGCCGGCGAAAGCGGGCCGATTCGGGTGACGGCCGGTTTGCCGAAGAAATCGCTAGAGGCGTTTCATCGTACCGAAGTGGCGTGGCGGAGGGAAACGGAAAGCCGGCGGTAGGCGAAAAGCCGCCCGAGACTATTCTCCGGCGGCTCTCAGGCTAGGGCAGTAGCGTGTAGTTCACGTCAATTTGCGTGACCACTTCCACCGGGTTCCCGTTGAGCAGGGTCGGCTTGTAAACCCACTGCTTGACGGATTCCATAGCCGAAGTAACCAGGGCGGGATGGCCGGAGATCAACTGCAAGTTCTCGATTTGCCCATCCTTACCGACGATGGCTTCAAACTTTACCGTGCCCTGGATGCGGGCTTCCTTGGCCTCAGGGGGATAAGCAGGGGTGACCTTCTTAACGAGGTTCGCGGCTTGAACATTGCCGCCGACGCGAATGCGCCCAGGTGCGGCCGCCGCTCCGGCCTGGCCCATTGGCGCGGCCAGCATGACGCGCAGCACAACTTTGCCATTGTTGAGCGGCCCGGCAACACGCAAGTGGCGGTCGATCGATTCGAGAGTTTTCTGTGCATCGGCCAAGCGCTCGGGCGTCAACATTTCGCCAACCCGAAGCGGCATAGCGGACTCAACGCGGTCGCGGAGAGACGGCGAGAGGTTAGAATAATCGATCCTCTCGATTTCGACTGGATTGTGCGCCATTGGCGGGAAGGACTGTGTGATGCCGCCAGCGACCGGACCGGATGGCGCGACGAAGCGCACCGCGACTTCGAATGACTGCGGCGCCGGACGCGTATCGCCGGGCGCAAGCTGAACGGCATCGGTCGAGAAGTGCCAGTTCAGCACCGATTGCAGGACCGGCTTGCGCAACTCTTCGGGACCGCTGAGGACGCGCGCATCGGCCACTTCGCCATCGCGATTCAGCGTGACGGTCACGATGACATCGCCTGATAGCGCCTTCTGCCGGGCCTCGGCGGGATAGTCGATCGACGTCCGGTGCAGTACCTTGACGGTGCCGGTACGAACCTCGACGCCTTGGGCATCGCGGACCTCTTGCGGAGCGGCGCGGAGCGGAAGTTGCCATGCCAGGATGCACGCCACGAGGGGCAGCAACGAGAACACGGCGAGCGTGCTGAGAGTGAGTCTGTTTTTAGACATGGTTGATCCTTTTACGATGGCCGCCACCCGCTCGTGCAGATGGCGTCTTTTCAAGAACAGCGGAGCGGGCGCGAGATCGGATTGAATGCTCGCGGACGCGATTTTCAGCAGAGCGCCGACGTAGCGGTCGGCGTGACGGAGAGTTCGAACCACGGCTTCGTCCACTACCTGCTCCCGCGCGAGTTGAACGCGGTTGAGAACGAACCAGACCGCCGGGTGAAACCACAGCAGCGCACGGAGCGACTCCTCGGCCAGGGTGAGCAGCCAGTCGCGGCGGCGCACGTGCAATAGTTCGTGCAACGCCACTGATTCCTGTTCCTCGGGTTCCAGATCAAAAAATCCGACCGGCACCAGCACGACGGGCCGGCGGAAGCCGAAGGTAACGGGCCCGGAGATGTCGCCGGACCGGCGGAATTCGGCGTGCGTTCGCGCCGAGGTCATCGCGCGTTGGAGGGATGGCGCGAGACTGACCGGCTCCGCACTTCGACGCAGCCTGGCCAGTTTGAATATGCCCGCGATGAGCAGGACCGCGCGCAGTAGAGTGCCTGCCGCTAACAACAACAGCAGGCTCGCCGCCCAACCCAGATTCCACGGCCACCATGCGTGATCGTTTCCCGTGCCGTTCAGCGGCACAGCGCCGCTAGTGAAGGCATCCACTTCGCCCGCGGCTTGCACCGGGGGGTGGCTCCACGGCTGTATCACGGGCAGCAGGATGCAGGCCGCCAGCACGAGATACCAGAGCGCGAGCTGGGCGCGCGGCACTCGCAGACCGAACCCTTGAAGGAGCAACGCCGCCGTGGCCGCGAGCGCCGCAATCTGAATGCTGTAGATGCCGAGGTTGCCGAGGATCAGCTCGGAACTCATTTCTCCCTCCTCGCCAGGCGCGCGATCTCGCCCAGTTCTTTTTCGGTAAGGCCCTCTTCCGCAACCAGGTGAACCAGCAGCGGCTCGGCGGATCCGTTGAACACGCGATTCACGAAATCGCTGACCATTCCGCGGATCACGTTTTGCTTGGGCTGCGAAGGACGGTAGATGTAGGCGCGTTCTTCCTGCGTCTTCTTGAGGTAGCCCTTGGTCTCCAGGATTTTCATCATGGTCATCACCGTGGTGTAGGCGACGCGGCGGCTCTTGAGAATCTTTTCGTAAACCTCGCGTACCGTGGCGCGCTCGAGGTCCCAGATGATCTTCATGATTTCGAGTTCGTGCTCGGTCAAGGTTCGCTTTGCGGCTCGCATACTAATGATTTAGTACTAAACGAGCTTGGAGTCAAGCGTTATTTTGAGCAGGCGTTATTTTTGCCGTGCGCGGCGGGCGCGGAGTTCGGCTGTGGCGAGCCTATGGCAACGAAGACAGAGCGTGCGGAGATTGCAGAGGTCGCATTCGCCGCCGCCCTCGGCGACGGGAAGGATGTGGTCGGCATCCCAGAGCGAGCTGCGTTGACCGGGCCGCAGCCCCCACTCGGCCCAGGCGGTCAGGCGCCGCGGTCCGCGCAGACGCTTGAGCCGGAGGAACGCTTCCGTGCAATCGCAGCCGCAGCGCGCGCAGACGCCGCGATCGCGCGCCAATACCTGTTCGCGGACATAGCCGGGGTCGGTGCGCAACCGCCATTCGTGGACGCAATAATCAGAGCAGAACGTGCGTCTGCGTCCGGGAGCGAGTTCGAGATTGCACCAGCGGCACAAGGGACGTCCGCCGGGTCCCTTGGGCAGGACGGCGGAACTGGCCCTTCCGCCGGGCATGGTGCGCGTCGTACTCACGCAAACATTTTAGACCAGATTTGTTCGACGCGATCAGAACGTGACGCGCGCACCGAGCTGGAGAATGCGCGGTTCGTTCGCGCTGCTGATGACGCCCAGAGTATTCGGCGACGCCACGTTCGATCCGGGCAGGCCGAAATTGGCGTGGTTCAAGAGGTTGAAGAACTCGCCGCGCAGCGTGAAGTGCACGCGCTCACGCAAGGGGAAGCTCTTCTGCACCGATGCATCGATGTTGAAGAACGCCGGGCCGCGGAGGAAGTTGCGGGGCGAATTCCCGAAGGTTCCCGGAGCGTTGAAGGTGACCGCCTGCGGATCGAAGTAGCGTGCCAGGAACTCGGACTTGGGGCGATCCGAAGGCAGAGCGGGATTGCGGTATAAGTCGGCGCGGTCGAGGCCGATTCCGGTGAACGAGTTGTCGCGTCCGGATGTGATGGAGAACGGAAGGCCGCTGCGAATGTCCATGATGTTGCTGAGGGACCACCCGCCCACCAGCAAGCGCAATGCTTTGGGCGCGGCGTTCAGCGTTGGGACGTTGTAGACGCCGCTCAAACGGAAGTTGTGCGGCACGTCGTAATCGGAAACGCCGCGGTTGAACCGGTTGTCGAAAGGATTCGGGTTGCTGATGGTGAACTGGGTGTTCACCGACTCATCATCGATCGCTTTGGAGAACGTGTAGAAGGCGAGCACCGAGAAACTTTTCGATAGCCGCTTGTCGAGCGTGACCTGCAGCGAATGGTAGTTCGAATTGCCGGCATCGGCCAGCTCCTTCACGGATGCGAAGTAGGGCGCCAGCGGCCGGCGAGCATTCGTGTTGGCCACCGTCGCTGTTGGCGAATACACGGCCGCATTGCGCTCGCGGAACGTCTGCAGATGCGTGCCCTTGTTGCCCACGTAGGCTAGCCGGAGCAACCAGTCACTGGCGAGTTGCTGCTCGAGGGTCATGTTCCAAGCCTGCGAGTATCCGACGCCCCAATCCTCCTGGAAATACGCGTAAGGCATGGGGAACGAGAACGGCACATTCGGGTTCAGGTCCACCGGCGCAAACGGCGGGAAAGGGTTACGCACCTTGGCCGATCCGTACGGATCCTGGATATCGACGCCATTCAACGTGATCGTGGGGCTGAACGGCGCGCTCTCGACGAAGTTGTTATACAGCCGAGGAAACGGACGCACGAAGAAGATGCCGTAGCCGCCGCGCACCACCGTTGCACGGTTGCCCTGGTGGGCCTGCCATGCGAACCCGAATCGCGGGGATACGTTGTTCCAGTCCGGGTTCATGCCGCCGTCGGGGAATCCGGGATCGCCGGGGAAGATCGCTCCGGGAGGCGCATTCAGGAAACGCTGCGAGTGGAAGCCCGCGCGATATCCGGACACTTGTCCGAGCACGTCGTGATAGGGAAGGAACGGATCCCAGCGCAGACCCAGGGTGAGTGTCAGGCGCGATGTCGCGCGGAAGGTGTCCTCGGCGAAGAGGGAGAACTCGCGGCCGCGCGTCTGTTTGAATTTGCCCGCGCTCTGGGTGAACGTCGCCGCTTTGCCCAACAGCAGGTCGGCGATGCCATTGCCGGTGATCTGTCCCGAGAACGTCGCGGTGCCGGACTGGTTGAACTTGGTGGATGAATCGAAAACGATGTAGGGCGTATACTCGGCGCCCGCGTTGATGGTGTGGCGGCCGCTGGTCCACGTTACGGTATCGTTGATCTCGACGTTGCGCCGAACCCACTGGCCAGGCGGATTGTTCGTGACGGAGCCCCATCCGCCGTAGCCGGTAACGCCGATCTCGAGTTCGCGGTCGGCCTCGACGGGTTCGGTGAACTGAATGGGTCCGAACTGGGAGAGCCAGGCTGTCGACGTGCGCGTGTTTGTCGCATCCAGCATCAGGCCCGAGGCCACCACGGTGTTCAGCAAGTTGGGACGGATGGTGTAGACATCCTGCATCTTGAAATCCTTGGTGGTTTGCAATTGCCCGATGCGTACCGTGAGCAGCGTGCCATCGGCGGCCCAACCCGGATCGGAGTATTGCACGAGGAACAGCGAGCCGGAGAGTTGGTGCGCGCCGAGGGTGTAATCGATTTTGCCCAGTCCCTGGTGGCTGTCGTAGCGGTCCGGACGCGCGTAGCGGAGCAGTCCGTTGGCGGCGTTCGAAAAGGGCACTTTGGCTAGCAGCGCGGTGGCTACCGGCAGTATGCGATCCGCGGGAATGATGCGGTTGGGGAATGGCTTGTTGGTCAGCGGATCGATAATGTCACGCCCGGTCTCGTTGAAATCGCCGCGGCGGAGTGCGGCGGAAGGAACGGTAGCCGTGGTGGTGAACGATGTGTTGTGAACGATAGTGCCCTGATAAGACGTGAACCAGAACAGCTTGTTGCGCACGATGGGGCCCCCAATCGCTCCGCCGAACTGGTTGCGCTTCAAGTTGTCGGTTTGGGCTGCGAAAAAATTGCGCGCGTTGAATGCGCCATTGCGGACAAATTCGAAGAGCGAGCCATGCAACTGGTTGGAGCCCGAACGTGTCACAACGTTGACGACAGCGCCCGAGAAATTGCCGTACTGCGCGGAGTAGTTCGAGGTCTGGACGGCGAACTCCTGCAGCGCATCGGGATTGGGATACGTCGCGTTCAGATTCGTGACGTTGTCCATGTGCGTCGCGCCATCCAGGCGAAAATTCACCTCGTTTCCGCGCGTCCCGTTCACCGAAATGTTGATCGTATCGCTGTTATTCGCGTAGCCCGCCGTTGTGGTGTTCACCCCTGTAACAGCGCCGGGCACCATGCGCACCAGCGTCGCGGCATTGCGTCCGTTCAGCGGCAATTCCTGAATGTACTGCTGCTGGATCACCTGCGACAGCGCGCCGGATTGCGTGTTCACCATGACCGCGTCCGCAGTGACCGATACCGATTCGCCGACAGCGCCGACGGTGAGATGGATATCCAGCGTCGTCGCGGTGTTGACGTTCAGGCGGATTCCTGTCTGGCGATATTGCGAGAAGCCGCTGGCGGACGCTTCGACGCGGTAGAGCCCGATCGGAATCTGGCTGAAGAGATATGTGCCATCGGCCTGGGCGTGGCCCGTGCGCTCGAAGCCGGTTTCGACGTTGATCAGTTGTATGTTTGCGTCCGGAACGCCGGCCCCGCTCGGATCGGTAACCGTTCCTGAAATTGACGCTGTTGGAGCAATCTGTGCCAGGACAAGCGTTGGTAAAAACAGAAGTAATGCGGTGAAGCGAGTCATCCAGACCTCGAGGATATTTTAACAGCCGCGGATAACTTAGCAGTTATGGAACCGGGTTTGGACCGGCGGAATCGAGTCCGAATCCGGGGCTCGTGTTCAGCGGAGCGTACCGGACATCCAATCCAGTGACGGTGACCGTCGCCGGCATTTCAGCGGACTGGTTGGGCGTGCCTGTAACAAGTGACCAACACGTGGTTGCCAAGGTGTCACGGCTCTGCTGAAAGTGAAAGCCAGCGCTGCCGTGAGCAAAGTAGCGCAAAGCCCTTTCTGCCGCTGTTGCGCGCAGGCCGCGTGAACCTCGCTCATCTGATTCGCATGGCCGGCCTGCTGGAGCCCGAACATCGCGCGGGCGCGGATCGCCATCACGCAGATCGCCTGAATTTGCCAACCGCCGGTGGTGAGACTTCATACTGGAAGTTCACATCGGAGGAGCACGATTGGCACAGATCTATGACGCCGTCATTATTGGCGGCGGTCACAACGGGCTGGTAACGGCCGCTTATCTCGCACGCGCTGGACGCAAGGTGCTGGTGCTGGAGGCGCGCGAGATCGTAGGCGGCTGCGCTGTTACCGAAGCGGTATGGCCGGGATATCGGGTCTCGACGGCGGCATACCTCACCAGCCTGCTGCAGGAGCGGATTATCCGCGAGTTGGATTTGCCGAAGTATGGCTACCGCGTCGATGCCAAGGATCCGGCGTTTTTCTCGCCATTTCCTGACGGGCGTTATCTGTTCATGTGGCAGGATCGCGCCAGGACGGTGGCTGAAATCGCGAAGTTCTCCAAGCGCGATGCGGAGCGTTATCCGGCGTATGAAGAGCATCTGGAGCGGCTTTCACAGGTTGTCGAAGGACTGCTGCTGACTACGCCGCCGCCCTTTCCGCCCGCAAGCATGGGCGCCTATGTTGAATACTTGAAGTTGGCCGGCAAGCTCCGCGGGCTTTGGCGCGCCGAGATGACGGGCCTGGTCAAGATCTTTACGCAGAGCGCGGCCGATTTTCTGGACGACTGGTTCGAATCGCCCGAAGTGAAAGTAACGCTCGCCACCGACGGCGTGATTGGCGCCAACGGTGGACCGCGCTCGGCTGGAACGGCCTATATTCTGCTGCATCATTGCATGGGCGGAGTGGCTGGACATCGCGGATTGTGGGGCTTCGTGCGTGGCGGCATGGGCGCGGTCTCGAATGCAATCGCCGATTCGGCGCGTGCGTCGGGAGCGCAGATCCGCACGTCGGCTCCGGTGGCCCGCATCCTCGTCAAGAATGGTCGAGCGAAGGGCGTTGTATTGGAATCCGGCGAGGAGATCGCGGCGAAGACGGTGGCCAGCAACTGCGATCCCAAGCGGACGTTTTTGCAGTTGATGGACGCGCAATCGCTCGACCCGGAATTTCTCGAGACGATACGCCGGTTCCGGTGCGAGGGCACGTCGATGAAAATCAACCTCGCGCTGAACGGACTGCCCGATTTCAAGGCGCTGCCCGGCGTGCCCGGTCCGCAGCATGGCGCGACAATGCACATCTGCCCGTCGATCGAGTATGTGGAGCGCGCATGGGACGACGCGAAGTATGGACGTCCTTCGCAATCTCCTCTGTTGGAGATGACGGTTCCGACGATGTACGACCCGTCGCTTGCGCCTGCTGGGAAGCACATCATGGGCATCTTTTTGCAATACGCGCCGTACACCCTGGCCGAGGGGACCTGGGATCAGTGGCGGGAGCCGTTCTACGAGCGCATCATCGAAATCATCGCCGCGTACGCGCCGAACATCCGCGACATCATCGAGCACAAGCTCGTTCTATCGCCGGTGGACTTGGAGAAGCGTTTCGGCATCACGGGCGGCAACATTTTTCATGGCGAGATGAGCCTGGATCAGATGTTCGTGATGCGGCCCGTAGCGGGATGGGCGCGGTACCGCATGCCGGTGGCGGGGCTGTGGCTGTGCGGGTCGGGCGCGCATCCGGGGGGCGGGGTGATGGGGGCGCCTGGTTACAACGCCGCGCGGCAGATTCTGAAGGAGACGTAGTTGCGGTGCTGCGGGAAGGTCACGAAAGTATAATTGTAGGTGCGAGGAGGCTCACGTGTTGAATGAACACCAAATCACGGTAGTGTGGGAGAATATGCTCGCCGCCGAATCCCGAGCTTTGTATTTCGCCGACCTGGCATCGCGTGACACACGCTGCAAGCAGTTCATCACCGGAGCGTCGTTTTTTCTATCTTCGGGTGCGGCCGCAGCCGTGGTCTCTAAGGCCCCCGCGTGGATTCCCATTATGTTAGCTTTGTTCTCGGCAGTAGCGAACGCGTATTCGATGGCGGTGGGGCTTGACCGTAGAATCGCGACGATGGTTAAACTTCACGCGGTATGGAACCGTATCGCCAAGGATTACGACAGGCTCTGGAATCACACGTACGATGATGACGCCGAGGCCCAATTTCTCGCTATCACTCAGCGCGAAATCGAGCCCTCGGAATTGGCGGCCACCGACGCGCCGAACGATCAGAAGCTCCTGGGTAAATGGCAGGAATATGTTTTCAGCATGTACCACTTGACGAACCAGCATGGATAGCGCAGAACTGCCGGACCAGCTCAGAAAGAACTGGCCGCCGATGCCCAAGCCGGCCCCTCCCCCACCCAAGCCGCCTCCGCCGCCGAGACCGCCGAAACGGCCTTCCTGATTCACAGTCCGAAGCAAAGAATATTCGGGCCGGCCGCGACTACGATGTACTGCTTACCACCAGTGGTGAACGTCATCGGCGAGGCCTTCATGCGAACGTTGGTCGGGAACTGCCACAGCGTTTTGCCCGTGCGCTGATCGACGGCCGCGAAACCTCCATTCGGCTGGCCGTAGAAGACGAGACCTCCGGCGGTGGCCAGAACGCCCGACCAAGTCTTCGCGCGCGCGGGCCCCGGCTGCGGCACTTCCCAAACAATCTCGCCCGTTTCGATGTTGACCGCGCGCAGGAAGCGTTGGCCGGTCTGATCCGGGTAGCCGGTCGGCTTGCCGGTGCATTCTTCGAGCGCCAAAAAATAGTAGAGGCGCGTCTCAGGGGAGAATGCTGTGGAATCCCAATTGGCCGCGTCGCTGGGACAGCCGTGCGGGTCGGTGACAATGGGCCGGCCATCGGGCGAGATACCGCTGGCCCAATCGACGCGCCGCAGAAACGATTTTGCCAGAAGTAGTTTTCCATTCGTGCGGTCGAGGACATAGAAGAAGCCATTACGGTCGGCGTGAAGGAGTAACTTGGCCAGCTTGCCCTTATAAGTAGTATCGACCAGCACATTCGGCTCGGTAGCATCGCGATCTTTCACGTCATGCGGCGTGAATTGAAAGTGCCACTTGAGATCGCCGGTCTTTGCATTTAGCGCGAGAACGCAGTTCGTGTAGAGATTGTCGCCCGGCCGATCATGATCGTCGCTATCCGGCCAGGGATTCCCGGTGGGCCAATAGAGCGTGTCCGACAAAGCATCGTAGGAGCCGGTCAGCCACGTGGATCCTCCGCCTGTCAGGGGCTCCTTGCCTTGCCATGTTTCAATGCCGCGCTCGCCTTTGCGGGGTACCGTCCAATGACGCCATACCAGCGCGCCATCGTCCGGCTTGAACGCGGCGACGAATCCGCGAATGCCATGATCCGCGCCGGCAACGCCCACGACGACGGTATCGTTGACGATGAGCGGCGCCATCGTCCCGCCGTATTGATGATGTTCGCCCGCCATCTCCGGAGCCATCCGCGTCTCCCAGGCCAGCTTGCCAGTGGCGCGATCGAGCGCAAGCAGGTGGGCGTTGTCGGCGACGTAGAACACCTTGTCGCGCAGAATGGCGACTCCGCGATTGGTGCCAAGGCGCGCGTCGCCAACCAGGCCAGTGCTGGCCGGACGTGAATAATGCCAGAGCGGATTGCCGGTGAGGGCGTCGAGAGCGAACACTTGATTCGGACCGGTAACGTAGAGCACGCCATCCGCGGCAAGCGGAGTTACTTCGAGGCCGAAATGTGAGATAGGGAAAACCCACTTGAGCTTCAGCGCGGACACGTTGGCAATATTGATCTGTTTGAGTTGACTGTAGCGATTTCCAGAGTCATCGCCGTTGTAAGTCACCCAGTCACCGGGTTGGGGCGCGCCCCACGATATCTTCCGCGCGCGCTCCATTGCAGTCACTGGGCCGGAAATCATGTCGTTGTTGAGACGCCGCAGATATTTCGCGAGTGTGAGCAACTCATCGGCCGGCAGATCGGCGAACGACGGCATACCTGCTGCGGCGTTGCCGTGTTGCAGATAGGTGCGCAGTTGATCGGTCGACTGTTCGGCCACGCGCGGATTCATGGCGAGGCCGGGCCCCTGGGCGGTCCCGCGCGCGTCGTCACCGTGGCAAGGCGCGCAACGCTTGATGAAGGATTGCTGCGCCAGCAACTGATGCGCTGCGAGAAGAACGAGAAGTGATAGAAATTTCAGTCGCCGCACTGAGGAGAAGATATCACGATGGATCGGTTACTGAAGCCGGGCCCGAGACAGCATGGCCAAGAATTGTTTCTGTGTCCGCATGTCGATCGCCTGGTCCACCAGTGCCCCGTCGCGGCCGTACACGAACGTTTTGGGAATGCCTTGTATTTGAAACATTTCATGTACTGTGCGTCCTGGGTCGAGCAACACGGGGAAGGTGATGTTGCGCTCGGCAACGAACGGCTTCACCTTGGCTGCATCCTCGTCAGAGATCGCGAGAATTACGAGGCCACGGTCCTTGAAGCGGTTGTAGAGCGCCTCGAGATCGGGCATTTCTTTACGGCACGGCGGGCAAGGTCGCCCAGAAGTTTACCAGCACGACCTTGCCGCGCAAGTTCCGCAGCGTCCAGGATTGACCGTCCAGTGAGCTGAGCGTGAAATTCGCGGACGCGCGACGCTGGTCGGCAGCTTCGAGCTCAGCCATCGCTTCGGCGAATCGAGGATCCTTCAACTCCGCCGTTACATGCTCGTAGCGGACAAGTTGAGCCAAGGTGGAGTAATCATCGCCGCTCTGGTGTTTCCGCGACGCCTGCGATTGCTCGTTGATGGCCGTACTCAACGTGGTAGCCACGTCCTGCAGCGTGCCGTGTCCAAAATCTCCTTCGGTGGCAAGGTTCGCCAGGCCTCCAGCTAAACGCAACTTGTTCGGACCAGCGGGCAATTGCCCGATTTCGATTGCCAGTTGACGCGTCACCTCCGCGCGTTTGTCGTCGGGCACCCGTCGCAGCGTACGGATTTGCTCGGAGATGGGCTTCTCTCGATCGCTCCACTGGATTTGCTGCTGCGCGGCCGCAACGGATCCAATTGCCATCAGCGCGAAAATAATGCGGGTCATGGTTCACCCGCAGGTTATCACCGCCTGAGGTGGAGTAGCATGTATCCATACGCAATGCGAACGGCCCTGCTTCTACTCTTATCAGCCGCGTCGTACGGGGCGGCCTGCACCGATGCATCGCCTGCCTGTACCGAGTGGATCGCGTTCAAGGGTCCGGCGGCGCGCTCATTGGTTTACCGCAACGTTCCGTTGGACGTCCGTAACGAAAAGATCGTGCGCGCGCTCGTCATGGTGCACGGCGCCGGACGCGATGCCGGCAACTACTTCCGCACGGCGCTGGCAGCGGCCTTTCTGGCGGGCGCGCTCGACAACACCGTCGTCATTGCGCCGCGCTTTGCATCGAACGACGCGCGCGGGTGCGAGGACACTCTGGCTGCGCTCGAAGTAAATTGGAGTTGCTCCGGAGACAGTTGGCGATCGGGCGGGACAGCGCTGAATAACTCACAACTGACCAGTTACGATTTGACTGACGAGATACTGAAGAAATTGGCCCGCAAGGACGTATTTCCGAATCTGGCCAAAATCGTGGTCGCGGGACATTCGGCGGGCGGCCAGTATGTCAACCGGTATCAGATGTCCAATCGCGTGCGCGACAAGCTGGGTGTGCCGGTGACTTACGTCGTATCGAATCCATCCAGCTACGCCTATCTCGACCCCGTGCGACCGTCCGCCGATGGCTCGCAATTCGCCCCGTTTCGCGACGGCCGCAACTGCACCACATTCGACGATTGGCCCTACGGTATGAAGAAGCGCACCGGTTATACAGCGGAACTCGAGCCCGCGACAATGAAACGGCAATTGAGTGCGCGGCCGGTCATCTACTTATTGGGCGAGATCGACATTCTGCCGCTGGGTGGATTCGATAGCTCCTGTCCAGCGATGGCCCAAGGCCCCACGCGGCTGGCTCGCGGCCAGGCGTATGCCAAATATGTCACTCAAAAGCTCGGAGCGGAGCAGAAGGCTGTCGTCGTGCCACTGTGCGGGCACAACGCACGCTGCATCTTTACCGCCGAGGTGAGCCTGCCGATTATCTTTCCCAAGTAGCTAAAAGCGCGTTAAGGACATTTGCTTACGCGCGTGGCTCTGATCACTTGCTGACTACGGCTCCCCAGAACGCGTTACAGTCCGTCCTCCGGGGTCTTCCCGGTTTGATTTGTTCACACTTGCTTACGCGCGTGGCTCTGATTGGACGCCGGGCTAGAATGTAACTCGCACCCCGAGTTGAATCCGGCGCGGTTCGAAGGCGGACGTAAATCCCAGCGGCTCACTCGGAGTCCGGTCGTCGCGGCCTTTCAAGTTGAACGGTCCCGATATGTTGCCCACCACGTTGTTTACGCTCGCGTAATTCAGCTTGTTCAGGAGATTGAATCCCTCGAAAATGAAATCGATGCCGCTCTTTTCGGTCAGCCGCACGCGCCGCGTCAGGCGTGTGTCAAAGGTCCAAAAACTCGGACCGATGCCGGTGTTGCGCCCCGCCAAAAAGGGCCGGTCTGTTGTGTTATGCCGGTCGTTGTTGAGTTCGCCCCCCGCCAGCAGGTTGAACGGCCGCGGACTGTTGTAGCGGAAAATCGGCGAGAACACAAAACCGCGCGCAATCCTACCTGCGAAACTGTCGGCGCGAGTCTCGCCCCGGTCCAGAACGGCGAATAGGACCACCTTGTGCCGCTGGTCGAAGCTGGAGAGAGCGTGTTCACAACGGCGGCAGGTCTGGTCATTGGGCTGAAAGTCCGTATTGAAATCAACTGTCTCGTCAATCGCTTTACTGAACGTGTAGTTCGCATTGACGCTGGACGTGTTGCCGAACTGTTTGCGGAATTCCAGAATCAAGCCGTTGTACCAGGAGTTAGCGGTCGACTCATAAACGTTATCCTGGAATAACAACGGATTCTTGAAGTACTTGGTGCCGGGTGGATTATCGGGAGTCGGTCCCCAGTCGCGTATGCCCTTGGCCGGATTGACTGGCGCGGGAAGTAAATTGTCGTCTCGCGAAGTCGTCAAATGTACTCCCCGGACCATAATTCCGGCCGCCGAGACAGTAACTCCATGGCCGATTTGACGCTCCACTTCCAGGCTCGCCTGTTGCGCGTACGGGTTGCGGTAATCAGCCGAGTTGCGAAACAACACGGAAAGCGGTGCTAACGGCGTCGTATGTGTGATAGAAATACCAAATTGACGTAGATCCTGCTCTTGAATGGGCCGCTGGGGAGTAGGTACGCCGATAACTCCCTGGTTGCGAAGAGTCTGGAAGATGTTCACCGGGCCAGTCACAGCCAGCGGGTTCGCCGCGCTCAGTGTAGTAAGGACCTGGGCGATCTGCTGGCTGCCATTGATCACGTTCAGCGCGTTCACGACATAGTCGATCTGAAAATCAATCGTCGCGTAGAAAAGCCCGTATCCGCCGCGGACCACGGTCTTATGATCGCCGCCCGGATCCCAGGCAAAACCGAGGCGCGGCTGGAAATCCTTCTTGTTGGTCGGCAGCGGAGGCTTGCGCTGGTCCACCTCGTACCGCAAGCCGAGATTCAGTGTCAGCGTATGGCCGATGCGCCAGGCGTCCTGCGCGAAGCCGGCGTACAACGGGTACACCGCTCGAACGACGGAGTAACCAAAACCCTGCTGGTACGATTGCGCCAACCCGAGATTGAACGCCTGGAGTGCATTGATCGAAGTGGAGGCAAGCGCCGGACTGACGAAGGCTCCCGGTAGAGTGCCGAAGGTGAATCTGCCGCTGAAGAAGATTTTCGAGTCGCTGGTATCCTGCCGGATCAGGCTGTAAAAGCCCAGCTTCAAATTGTGCTGTCCCCGGAAAATTGTTAGGTTATCCGCGATTTCCTCGCGCCGGATCAATGTATTGCTGGGTAACAGGCGATCGCGGTTGAATAATCCGTATCCGGCAATGTCGATGGACGGCCCGAATGGTTCATTCGATCCGGTAAATGCGTCGCTATAGTTGTACTGGAAACGCGACTCACTCACCACCCGCGCTGAGAAGAGATGTGTCCAGGCGAGAATAGCCGTGTTATCGAGAAAATCTTGAATATAGCCCCGAGATACACCTACCAGCGCGGAAAGATTCTGGTTTGTATCGAATATCTTGGAAACGTTGTAGCGCAGGTTGAATTGATTGGCTGTATTTAGAAGATGATCAATGCGCCACAGGCCCTGGTGCGAGTCGGTCTGAAACGGGAACACGCCGCTATTCCGCTCGAACATGGTCACCGTAGTTGCCGGACTGGTGAGCGCGGCACGTAATGGCCCGGCCTGCGCGGTGGGGAGCGCGCCCAGTATTGCTTCCTGAGCGGCGGTCGGCTGAAAAATCGAGAAGTCCGTCAACACCGGCACCGTTGCTGCCTCGCGCCGGCGCAGTTGTTCGTAACCGAGAAAAAAGAACGTCCTGTAGGGCGTCACCGGCCCGCCTGCTACCGCCCCGAATTGTTGGCGATTCGAGTCCGGCTTGATTCGAACCAGACGGTTGCCATCGAGAGCGATTGCGAACGGGTCGCCCGCGTCCAGGCTCTGATGCCGGAAGAAGCCGAAAGCCGAGCCGCGAAAGCTGTTCGACCCGCTCTTGGTGATGATATTGATCACTCCCCCGCGCGATGCGCCATATTCGGCCGAGTAGTTGGAGCGGTCGATCTGGAATTCGCGCACGGTCTCTTGACTCACTGTCGGCCGCACACCGCCTCCGGCATCGTTCGATTCGCCGCCATCCACGCTGATGCTGTTTCCACGTCCATTGCTGCCATAAAATGACAGGCCGCTGTCAGGCGTCTGTTTCACCCGAAAGCTGTTGGAGTCAGCTAATGCCTTCGAATCGGAAACCCCTGGAGCAAGCAGTGCGAACGACAGGTAATCGCGGCGGTTGATGGGTAGATTTTGAATTGACTCGCGGCGTATTGTGTTGGCCTGTTGCGCCCGCTCAGTCTCTATGGAGGGCGCATCCATTGTCACCTCTACCGTATCGGTTCGCGCGCCCACGGCCAGTTCGATATCCAGCGCCGCCGATGCGCCAACCGTCAAGGCCAGCCCCTTCCGGCTCTGCGTTGTGAAACCGTTCTTTTCCACGGTAACGTCGTACGTACCGGGGGCAACCGACAGGAAGCGATACTCGCCTTGCTCGTCTGCGGTTACGGAACGGGTCTCACCCGTATCGGAGTTGGCGATGGTTATCTTCGCTTCCGGGATAACAGCTTTGGATGGATCCATCACAACGCCGCTCAACTCGGCCGTGGTTTTCGACTGGGCCGGCAACAGCCCCGCCGAAATTAGCAGTACGCTGCACAGCGCGCACGCGGCATTCATTATGTGCTCCGGAATCCGCCTTTGGCGAATGACTCTTAGTGTAACCCGGTTACTCAGATCGTGCCATCGTTTGGATAACAGCGTTGGCCGATGTAGAATGTTACCCTGTGAGGGATTCGGCGGACCCGAGTGGACGTCGCTGGGATATTAACGCCATCCATCTCACGTCGTAGGTTACGAGGGCCGTAGCGCTGCTGCTTCGCGAAACAATGATCTGCCCCCGGTGTTTGAAGACGAACCCCACAGGACAGACGATCTGCGCCGATTGCAGGACTCCCTTGGACGAGCAAACAGCGCTAGGTTCCGCCATTACAAGAACCAGTTGGTCCGGCGACGCTCCAAAAGGCGAAGCCACCGGTCCTCTGCTGCCCGGCACTCTGCTCGGCAGGCGCTATCAGCTTGTCGACCTGATCGGCGAAGGCGGAATGGGTGTGGTGTACAAGGCGAAGGATCTGCGCCTCGAACGCTGGGTCGCGCTGAAGCTGCTGACCGCGCGAGCGCTCGAATCGCCCGAGCAGAAGGCGCGCTTCATTCGTGAGGCCCGCGCCGCGGCTGCGCTCGATCACCCCAATATCTGTACACTCTACGAGATCGACGAGGCCGACGGACACACGTTTCTGGCGATGGCTCATCTACAGGGGCAGAGCCTGCGCGATCGTGCCCGGAGTGCAATGATCTCCATTTCCGAAGCGCTCGAATTCGCCATTCAGGCGGCTTCCGGTCTGGCCTACGCGCATGCCCACGGCGTGGTTCATAGAGACATCAAGCCGGGCAACCTGTTCATCACCACCGAGTCCATTCTGAAGATCATCGACTTCGGGTTGGCCACCGTCGCGGGTGAGGAGGCGGTGACGATCGGGAACATCGTGCTTGGCACCCCGGCGTACATGTCGCCGGAGCAAGCCAACGCTGACAAGGTCGACCATCGCACCGATATATGGTCGCTGGGCGTTGTGTTGTACGAGATGGTGGCGGGCAAGACGCCCTTCGGCGGCGATCGTGGAATGCCGCTGCTATTCTCGATCGTCAACAAGCCGTTCAAGCCCCTGAGCGAGTTGAAGGACGCAATCTCGCCGGACCTGGACGCGGTGATATCCAAAGCGCTCACCAAGGCAAAGGAGGACCGTTACCCGAGCATGACGGATTTTCTCCGCGATCTTCGCAACCTCGCCGATCCCAGCTCCGGCATCTCCGTCACTCGCAGTACCGCACAGTCCGCCGGACAGATTCCATCCATCGCCGTTCTGCCTTTCGTCGACATGAGCAGCACGCGCGATCAGGAATACCTGTGCGAGGGCATCGCGGAGGACATTATCAACGCGCTGATGCAGGTGAAGGGGCTGAATGTAGTCTCGCGCGGCTCCTCGTTCCGCTTTACGGGCATGGCCTACGATCTGGCCGAAGTGGTGCAGAAACTCCGGGTCAAAACCGTTCTCGAAGGGAGCGTCCGCCGCCATGAGGAGCGGCTCCGGATTTCGGTGCGTTTGATTGAGGGAGCCAGTGGCGAGCATTTATGGTCGCAGCGGTTTGACCGGGATCTGAAGGATGTTTTCGCGGTTCAAGACGAGATTTCGCTCGCCATTGCCAGCGCGCTGAAAGTCACGCTGCTCGATAAGCAGAACGAAGGTCTTGTCATTCGCTCCACTGAGGACATGGAAGCGTATACGGCTTACATAAAAGGCCGTTACTTCTGGTCCAAGCGTACTCTCGAAGCGATACGCAAAGCGCTCGAGTATTACCAGGAAGCATTGCAGCGCGATCCCGATTACGCGGCTGCCTACGCGGGGTTGGCTGACGCGTATATCCTGCCCGGCTATTATGGAACCGCCGCTCCCAGCCAGGTAATGCCCAAGGGCAGGGAAGCGGCTCTGCGAGCGTTGGAGATCAACCCCAACTTGGCGGAAGGACGTACATCGCTGGGTGCGATCAGCGCCATTTACGAACACGATTGGATCAAATCCGAACAACAATTCAAGCTGGCGCTCGAGTCAAATCCGAGTTACGCCACTGCCCACAGTTGGTTTTGTCTGTTCAATTTGATTCCGCTGCGCCGCTTCGACGAGGCGATGGTGCACGCAAAGAGATCCCAGCGGCTTGACCCTTTGACTGCATTTGTCAATACGATTGCCGGAATGTGTTACTACTTCCGGCGCGAATATGATGCAGCGATCGAGGAATTTCGGCGCGTTATTAACCTTGATCCGACATTCCCCACTGCGTACACTTATCTGGGACGCGCGCTTCTCGAAGTGAACCGCCTGGACGAGGCGGTCGATGCGTCGCGAAAGGCCGTCGAGCTATACCCCCAAAACATTCTGTTCGCGGCCCATTTTGCCCACGCCAAGTCCCGAATGGGGATTACAGAGGACGCCGCGCAACTGCTCAAGGATCTGAAGACACGGAAGCAAAGCACGTACGTCCCCGCCTCCAGTCGCGCGCTGCTCCAGTTAGGTCTGGGCGATCGCGAATCCGCGCTTGCATCGCTGGAACAGGCGTTCGATGAGCGCGACCTGTACTGTATCTGGCTGGCCGTCGATCCGCTGTACGACGAGATACGGCCCGACAAGCGGTTCATGAGCTTGATCGAGAAGCTAGGAGTCTGACGCGTCGCGCGCGGCGGTCCTCTCGTAACGTACGTTCGGTAGTCCGAGATAGAACAGCGCAAAATCGATCAATTGCCAAATCCGCGGGTGCCGGTCGAAACAAACACGCACGAATCGGTCCGTCTCCCGAGTGCGATTTTGGAACAGATTGACGTGATACACCGCAGCTCCGGGATGTGTCGTGCGGAGATGCGCTCGAAATTGCTCCGGCACGTCCGGGCCCCCGAAGTCGAAGTCGCCGATCATCATCCCTTTATACGGTGTGCGCTGGCAGAACGGCCGGCCCGACATTTCGCTCCACGTCACTGCGCGCGACACGATCTCGCCAACTCGTGCCGACGGAAAGTTCTGGGCATTGAACAACAGCAGTTCGCGCCGCGTCTCCTCGTGCGCGGCGATGGTGAGCGTCTTCAGGCCCAGTTCGCCGAATGTCTGATCGCAAGCCGGTGGTGGAGCAAGCTCCCGGAACACGCGGAGAAAATCGGCGGCCGCATACGGCGCTTTGCCCGCGAGCGCGAGAGCTGTTCGTTCCAGTAATCCGCGCTGGTTGAGTCCCCCGCGCATCGCCTTGTCATAAGCTTTCGCGGCGTGGGGCGATATTGCGTGCTGCTCCACAAGGCAATACAGCCACAAGAGCAAAGAGGCACCGCTTACAGCGTAAACCGCGCGGAATTGCGATAACTCCTCG
Source organism: Bryobacterales bacterium (assembly GCA_038322705.1). Classification (GTDB taxonomy): domain Bacteria; phylum Acidobacteriota; class Terriglobia; order Bryobacterales; family Bryobacteraceae; genus TMP-7. Next base: position 140,686 of record JBBQGC010000004.1, read on the forward strand.
AACGAAAATGTTTTGAGCAACGGCCAGTAATGCCAGATATTGAATCCGGTGCCGCGAAAAACGAGCACTGACTCGCGCCTGCCCTGTTCGCGCCGTAGCTCCTCCAGCACGTCAATGCTGCAGAACTACGCGGTAGCATTGCAAACGGTCTGTCAGGAAGCTATGCGCCGACGCCCACAGATAAAAATGGAAGCGCCGGTAATGCGCCTCTCCGAAGTTGGCAACGACATACTCCCGTTGTGATTCGAAGTTTTTCGCCCAATGTTTGAATGTTAGGAAGTAGCTGTGCCGATCATCCATTACTGCGCGCACTTGTAGAGGCGTTGCTGCCACCGCGCGAAGAAAATCGTGTAAGACGAAGAATGAGTGGTTGCCTGGGTAAATGTTGCGATGGATGAACGAGCTGACGTCATATTTCGCCCGCGTTGCACTTGCATCGAGATACACATACCCGCCCGGCTTCAGCAAACGTAGAAACTGCTTTGCGACGGCGTCGTATTGAGGCAGGTGCTCCATGATGCCCATCACCACGACCGCGTCGTAGCGCTGCTCCGCCTTCAACTCGAGGAAATCGGCCATGTGCACGCCGAAGTCGTGGCCCGTGCGCTGCCCCAACGCATCCATGAACCCTTTCGACTTACGGGAAATGGTGATTCCGGAGACCTGAATACCGCGCTCAGCCGCGTACTCGGAGAACGCGCCCCAGCCCGGACCTACTTCGAGGATATGACTGCCCGGGCCGAGCCGGCACTGCTCGATACAATAGTCAAATTTACGGCGAATCGCCACATGTAGCGGTTCGTCATCACTGTTGAAGATACCCTGGGTGTAACAGCGTGTTTCGTCCAGGAATGACAGATAGAAGCTGGCATCCAGATCGTAATGCGTGGAAATAGCGCGGGCGTTTGTTCCGATTTGACCGAATAGAAGCGGCTGAATAAATCGCCACGCTGAACTGACCGGGTGCCGGTCCGAGAGATAAGACCGCAGGTCAAGTATTTTGAGAAAGTCGCCTGAGATATCCAGGTCGCCTTCGATATGCGCTTGCGCGATGTTACCTTCATCGAGCGACGCCAGGGCGCGAACACCACGCCCGTTACCGATCACGACATTGGCGATTTGCGGTCCTGTTCCACACTTGATCTGCCGTCCATCTGGAAGACGGAACACGATCGTGTTTTTAGCTCCCGCAAAAATGCCTTCCCAGCCCCGCAGCCACGCTGGCGCTGGAAGCTGGCTTACTGAGTCAACAGCCTTCGTCGCTGCCGCCGGCACACCGGCATTGATAACTTCCTCGCCTTTCCGATGCAGAATGGGTGTCTTTGTCACGGCGGAATTGTACCAAGTATCTCAGACGTTGGTCAAATTGAATGCGCGTCAATTCCGCCGCGAACAAAAGAGGAGTTACGCTACCGCCGGGGGCCGCGCATTCCTTGCATGCGCGGACCACCATTGTTTCGTCCCCGAGTCGTCACCGTGTAGTTGGCAGGCACCTGGAACAGATCGGCGGCGGGCTCGCTGGTCGTGATTCCGGTCAGCTCCAAGTCCGTCGTTCCAAAACGCGGATCCGAGCTCTTGATCTGCACCGGCACCTTGAGCGCTGTCGAAATCCAAGTCTCGCGGGTAACGACAATGGCCTGCGCATTCCCGATCTGACCCGCGGGTATCGTGATCGTGGTGCGCGTACCCGTTGCAGCTACACCGTTCACCGCTCGGGTCCCGAGATCCTCAACCTGCGGCTGCGGCGCATTGGCCGGAGCGGGAGGTGGCGTGTTGGCGCCCCTACGCCCCTGCACAGCCATCTTTACAGCAGTCATATCCGCCGGATTCAGAACGTACGAGAAACCGGCCACCGGATCGAAAATCGTGATCCGTGTCTGCGGCGTCTGCGAACCGGGCGGGGTACCAGTATGCTCGACGCGCACGCGTCCTTGGCTGTCGCGGTAGACCTTCGACTGATCCTGCCGTGAAATCACGTTGCCGTCGCCAAGCTTCTCGACAAACGACGTTGACTCGGCCGCCGAATACGGCGCGCCCGTCACCGGCGTTCTCGACGCCGGTCCGGCCTCGATAATTCGGGAGCCTCCGCCGCGAGGTCCGGGCCCCCAACCTCCCCCGCCGGGATGAGGAGGGCCGCCCGGAGGCATCATCTGCGCAGTCAGCGCCGTGGCTGCGGCTGTCAACGACAACATCAACTTGTATCTAGTCATGAAAATTATCCTCTAATTGCTCTCGTCTTCGATCACGCGCACCGCGCGCGGCAAACCATCCTGTCCTAAAACCACTTCGGCCGAAACCTGCGTGCTTGCCGCGGGAACTGTGATCCCCATGCGGTCAAGCGCGCTCACATACAACTCAGTCCGTATCACTCGCAGAAACTCGCCCGGTGCGACGGGCGCCGCGTAGGGCACCGCAACGAATCCGTCCATGTCGTCGGCCGCCGCCGAAGGTCGCGGGGCCCGCAACGCCAATCCGGCTGCCAGCGCCACTATCGCCGCGGCGGCAGCCCATCCGCTCCAGGCAAACGCAGGGCGCCGGTGCAAACGCGCGAACTCGGCTACCAGGCGCTGACGCTCGCGTTCCGGCGGACGCTGCCCGGAAGCAATCGCCCGCAGCGATTCCATTGCCGCCGCCAAACTCTGCTCGCTGTCCAAATTCACCTCCGAGCCACCGCCGCCAGTCTGGGTTTCAGCTTCGAGGCCAGCACCGCCCGCGCACGGTGCAGGCGCGACCGGACCGTGCCCATCGGACACCCTATCAACTGGGCGGCTTCCTGATAACTGCGTTCCTCGAGGTCGCACAGCACCACCGCGTCACGGTACGCCACCGGTAAACCGTGGATCGCCGCATGCAGCGCCAATGCTGCCTCATCCGCAATGAGCCGACCGACAATGTTGTGTTCCACTGCCAGGTCGCTTTCCGTCTCGGAATGCGGCTCCCGGCGCGACTCCCGCACCAGGTTGCGAACCGTACCGTACAAGTACGCCTGTACCGAACCGCGCTCCGCGTTGAACCGCGAATTCGGCTGCATGAGTCCTAGAAAAGCTTCCTGAGTTGTTTCCTCAGCCAGGCTCCGGCTTCCAGTCATGTGCCATGCGTACCGGAACAGTCCCGGTGCCCTTCGTTCGTAGATCTGTTCGAAGGCACGACGGTCGCCCCGGCGCATTCGATCATAGAGGTCCTCGTCGCTGGGTTCCATTCAGGCGGTCACTTGTTGATTGCGGGCTGAGGCGGGAAAGTTCCAGGATATTCGAGGCGGGAAATGAGCGCGAGTGCCAGGCCCCGTGCGCCGGCGCTCGCGCGAGCGGACCGGACTAGCGGCGCCAGTAACCGCGAGAGTAGCGCCCGCGGTAATAGCGCGGACCCACCCAATATGCGCCCACGTATGGCGGACGAGCCCAGTAGCCCGCACGCCACACATAGCGTGGACCGGCTGGGTAATAGTAACCGTCGACCCAGTGATATCCAGGCCGTGCCACCGGCGCATAGGCAACCACCGGCGGCGGTGGGGGCGGGGCAGCGTAGTAACCCGGATAGTAGCCAACTCCGCCGACTCCGATTCCCACATATAAGCGCGACCCCGCAAACGCGCAGGTCCCCACGAGCAATAAAAGGATAAGCAGTTTCCCTTTCACGACCGTCTTCCTCCCTACTGTCCTAAACGTATCGCGGGCGGAATCGGTTTACGTCGTAAGATCAATTTTTGATCTACGACACGTGCAGCGCCGGAGAATTATGCGGGTCCCGGTGCGGCCTCACGACGATTTCAACATCTTGATCGAGTTTCACCAGGAAGCGCAGCAGCCGTTCAACCGAGAATTGCCGGAACTCACCGCGCAGCATCTTGGATATGTCCGGCTGGCGAACGTCGAACAGCGCGGCGGCCTCGGTCTGCTTCATGTGGCGCTTTTTCATAATGGTGTCGATCTTGAATACCAGTTGCGCCTTCGAGATGCTCATCCGCATTCGGCACCCCGATATCCTTGAACACATTGCGGCCACCGGCTTCATAATCCTTCTTGCTCATGGCGTTTCCCCTCTCGCTATCCGCCCCGCTTCGCGCAGCCGTTTTTTTATCAATTCCATGTCCCGGCGTGGCGTCTCGCGCCCGGTCTTGGATTTCTTCTGAAAGGTGTGAAGCACATACACCGCCCCGTCGTACCGCAACGTGTACACCGCCCGGAATGTATCGCCGCGATAGTCCTTGACGATTTCCACCACTCCTGCCCCGCCGAAGCAGGTCAATGTTTTTGCGTCCCGATGCTTGGCGCCTTGCTGCGCGACATACAGCGCGTAGCCCATGTTGATCCTTCACCAACTCGGTAGTGTCCTAATCCAAATTAGGACACTACCACCAAGTCCGGGAACTCGCGCAAATCCTCGCGGCTCGATCCGACCCACACCACAGGCTTAAAAGAGTCTGGAAATCTCAGCGGATTATATCCAAGATCGGTCGTCCGTATCGCGATACACGTCTGGATTACGAGTCCGGCTCCCAACAGCAACACAAAGGCGAGTGCGATTTCGCCCGCGACCAATATTCCCTGCGACCGCGAGCTAACCCGCGATCGTATTCCAGCCACCCGAGCGGGTTGCGCGGATCGCAATGCAGCGATGAGACGTTCTTGTCCGTGTTTCTGTACTGCGAACTTCCTTTCCGAGAACCTGCCCGCGAGAAGCATGCCTTCGGCCTGTGGCAGGTGTGCCGACAGTCCCGCCCTTGCCACGGTACCGATCGATACTTGAAGGCCGGAAAGAGAGAGGAGAAACGAGATGCTGCAATGTGACGCCGTGCCGCCACATATAAAGGTGGGAGTACAATGGCGGCACGATGCAGACACCGGAACCGGGCGCGGACCGGCTCGCGCTTCTGATAGCGGAATCGCGAACGCTCGATCGCACGCGCGATGCCGGCCGCTTACGGCAGATCTTTGCCGAAGCCGCACTGCTCACCGACCGCGCCGCTCAGCCCCAAAAATGGGCGGCGTTCCGCTCGCTGTTCGCGCAGTTGAGCGAGAACCTGGATCCCTCGAGCGCATTGACGGCGTATCGCGACGCGCTCACGATTTGGGACCGCGAGGCGACGCACGACTCATGGGCGGTCTGCAATCTGGGGATCGGTTGGATTCTCGGACAGCAGAGCCCGGCTGGGACGCCGGAGTCCGAGGAGGCCATCCAGCGTTTGGAGGCGGCGGTTGCGGACTACCCTTATGTTGCGCACACGCTCGCTGCGCTGTATCGTTTCCGGGTGCGCGGCGATGCGCTCGAGAATTGGCGCGCTCAAGTAAAGTATCTTGAGCTCGCCAAGAGTCAAATCTCGCTAGCGGAGGACCCCGCGGGATGGGCCTCCGTGATGAATGAACTCGGTGAATGTTGGACGAGTGAGCCGGGGTCGGTAGACGCCTACGACGCGGGGATGAAGAAGCGCATCGAGTATCAGACCGCCTCGCTGAAGGCGGTTCAGGACGCGCCTGAGGAAACGCCAGCGGCGGCTACCCGTATCGAGACGTATATATCGCTCAGCGAAGCGTACCAGTTCTCCATCGGTAATGGCGGTCCGGAAATGCGGAGGCAGGCGGAGGAGTTCGCCCGCAAGGCGGTAGGATCCTGCACCGCGAGAACGCCAACGGAGTTGCGCATTCGGGCGCTGCTATGTCTGGCGCGCGCAATCGCGGACAGTGAAGGGCTGGAGCCGGAGCCGCGGGCGATGGAATGCCTGCGGATCTGCGATGAAGCCGCGCGGCTGGTAGACCCTGCCCAAACGGTGATGGCGGCAAACATCGACAAGTTCCGCGCGCTGAGCTATCTCAAGCTGATTGAGCTGGGTCGGACGCAGTATGCCGGTGCGCTCGCATCCTCCGCCGAATCCTGTTTCGCGCGGCTCGACCCCTCGATATATGCAAGGATGCGGCGCTCGATCATGCAGATCGCAGCCGACGGGCTGGTGGCTTGCGAGCGATACGAGCAAGCGGCGGAGTGCCTCCGGCGCGCGGTTGAAGCCGGTGAGTCGGCACTGGCGGAGGCCGCCAGCCGCGCCAGCCGCCTGGAGCGAATCTTCGATCTGCGCGATTCATGGGCGCTGCTGGCCTACTGCCACCTGCAAGCCAACCAGATTCCAGAAGGCATCGAAGCGCTCGACCGTGGCAAGAGCCGCGTGTGGCGCTCCGATGCGCCCGCGGCGTCGTTCGCCAGCATGCAAACCCTGATTCCAGCGGGCGGCGCGCTGCTGTTCCCGGTTTTTGCTCCGGCGGCGGGCGCCGTTGCGATTCTTTCCGAAGACGGCATGACGGTCGCAAGCCTGCCGGACTTCGGACGGCGCGCCCTGGCAACGATCGTGACGGGCGATCCTGCTGAACAACAGTTGGGCGGGTGGATGAAAGCTTACGCGTTTCGAAATTCGCAGAGCGCGGAATGGCTGGATCGCATCGATCGCATCGGTGCGACCCTTCAAGATCGACTTTGGGACCCGGTTCTTGCGGCGCTATCGGGTCTGGGAATCGAGCGCGGCGCCGAACTGGTGTGGTTCCCGCAAGGCGGAACCGGGATCCTTCCGCTTCATGGGGCGTGGAAGGCGGTAGACGGTGGCCGGCACTGGATCATCGATGACTTCGCGGTAAGATATGCCCCATCCGTACGCGCCCTGCTGACAGCGCGGTCGCGCGTGGGCCGGCCTGCCGGGGATCCGTTACTGGTGGCGAACCCTCGTGGAGACCTGCGTTACAGCGCGATCGAGATGGCTTGGGCGCAGGATGCGCTTGGGGGCCAGCGGACGGTTCTTCTCGAAGGCGCCGCCGCGACCGAGCAGGCCGTTCTTGCAGCCTTGCCGAACGCCTCGCTGGCGCATTTCTCGACCCATGCCGCATTCAGCCTCGCCAGCCCGTTCGAATCCAGGCTGGCGTTGGCCGCGGATGCAACGCTGAAGTTAGACGACCTTCTCGGCGTGCTGAAGGAATCGCCTCCCGCCGCGGTGATCCTCTCGGCGTGCGAGACAGCGATGACGCGGGTTACCGGGATTGTTGACGAGATGCTCGGGTTTCCCGCGGCGTTCCTCGAGAATGGTACGCAAACCGTTCTGGCGACGCTGTGGCCGGTCGCGGACTCGGCGGCGAGTTCGCTGATCGGGCGGTACTATGCGGAGCGGCGCGCCAACCAAACGCCGGCGCAGGCTCTCAGAGCCGCCCAGAACTGGCTTCGCGCTGCGACGGCCGGCCAGCTCCGTGCCACGCTAAAGGAAATGACACGTCTTCCCGGGAGCGCGGGAGAACAGGCCCTTGCAGCTCGTACGGAATTGGCCGCCTTCGAGCCCGGTGCTCGCATCTTCGAACACCCGTTCTTTTGGGCGGCGTTCACCATCTCCGGGAGTTGATCAAAATTATGAATGACGATCTTCAACAACTCGCTCGCGTATCGGCGCTGCTCACGAATTGGGACGGCATCCGCGCGCTCATGGAACCGCTCAGCCCGGCTGCTTCACAAGAACTTGCCGGGATTGCAGCCCGTCTCGCGCGGTCGGAGTCCCCGGGCGAGATTGCCCGCGCCATCGACGACCTGCTCGACCTGACCTTGGACACGCCGGCGAATCGTTACGTCCGCGAACTGATCGCGCGGTCGAGCGTCGATACAGGCGCGGGCCTTCGCAGCCTTGGAGTCGCCGCCGCGCATACGCAGGAAGCGCGGGGCGATTCCGGCGCGGGCGTGCGGAATCTGGTCAGCGAGGCTGCGCGCGGGCTTGCCAGCGCTGTTTCGGAGGAGGCCGCCATTCAGAAGATCCCGGTCTTCTTCGCAACCAATCGGCGCCCCGCGGACGGAGAGAAGGACAGCGCCCGGTTCCTGGGCGAACCCGCTGATGAACTCTCATTCGGCATCGCCCCGGTTAGCATCCCGGTCGCGAAACACCGGTTGGGACGGGTGGAAACGCCGCACTGGTGGACGCTCTTCCGAAACAACAATCCAGAGGGGCGCTTCATCATCGCCGTCCCAAGAAGTCTGGGCCGTGTGTCGTTCTTATCGGAACTGGAATCGGCGGCCGCTTCCGGCGGCGCTCGCGATCTGCTCATCTTCGTGCATGGCTATAACGTCAGTTTCGAGGAGGCTTGCCGCCGCGCCGCGCAGTTTTCCCACGACATGAGCTTCAACGGCGTGGTTGTGCTGTTCAGTTGGCCCTCGCTGGGTTCCTTCATGGGTTACGCCGCCGATGAGGACCGCGCCAGCGGATCCGGCGAAGCGCTCTGTCAACTTTTTAACGCGCTCACCGGCGGCCCGTGGAAGCGCGTCCACGTAGTCGCGCACAGCATGGGGAACCGGGTATTGCTATCGGGCTTTGCGGACAACCCGCGCGTGCCGCTGTCCTTCGGTCAGATCGTGATGGTGGCCGCGGACGTGTACGTCAACGTGTTCACCCCCAAATGGGGCAAGATAACCGCCGCTGGTCCGGTGACGATGACGTCGTATGCTTCCAAGCGCGACCTGGCGTTGCGCATTTCCGATTGGATTCACAAAGCCAACCGGGTGGGGTTCGTGGAAGTCACGCCGTACTCGGTGGGCGGGATGGACACTATAGATGCCTCGGTCGTCGACACGGGCCTCATCGGACACAGCTACTTCGCGGCCGAACGCAGCGTGATCACGGATCTGGGCCTGCTCGTGCGCAAAGGGTTTACGCCGGCGGAGCGCGGCCTGCAACCCGGAACGGGCGGGCGATACTGGATGTTCCCGCGATGACTGGCGCGCATCGGCCCGCGGATGGGTTCGGAATGGTGAAGTTGTATCGATCGGCCCGCCCATCTGCATTCCGCGAGATTGGCGTCGCGGGATAATCTGGCGCTGCTGCACAGTCCGCCGGTCGTGATTCTTCTGGATGATTCCAAGTAAACTCGCCACCGGACTGAGATTCTTTCCTCCCCACGACCACTCAATCATGTGAGCACCATCGCCGAACCCATCCGCACCACGCTATCGCCCGAAGAAGCCCTACACTGGCTGGCCCTACGCCTCGTACCCGGACTCGGTACGCGCAAGTCCGTCCAAATCATCCAGCGCATGCACACCCCCATGGCGGTCCTGCGCGCCTCCCGTTCCGAACTGATGGCACAGGGCCTATCCGGAGCCGTCGCGCAGAGCGTCGCCAGCGGCTGCACCTTCGACGATGCCGTGCTCCAACAGGAACGCATGCTCGCGTGCGGCGCGACGCTCGTCCCCTTCACCTCGCCACTCTACCCGGAATCTCTGCGCAACATCTACGACCCGCCGCTGGTCCTATTCGCCCGTGGCCGCCTGGAGCTGCTCCACACCCCGATGCTCGGCGTCGTCGGCACGCGCCGTCCCACCGCTTACGGCAAGGCCGCGACCGAGCGCCTTGCGGGCGACTTGGCCATGGGCGGCCTCACCATCGTCAGCGGAATGGCGCGCGGCATCGATACCTCCGCGCATCAAAGCGCCCTGGCGGCGGGCGGCAACACGGTCGCCGTTTTCGGTTGCGGCGTCGACCTCACCTATCCCACCGAGAACCGCAAACTCGCCGACATCATCGCCGAGAAGGGCCTGCTGCTTTCCGAATTCCCGATGCGCTCGCCCGCTTATCCCCAGAATTTTCCCGTCCGCAACCGCATCGTCAGCGGGATGAGCGTCGGCGTTCTGGTCGTCGAAGGCGCGCAATACAGCGGTTCCGCGATCACCGCGCGCCTCGCCCTCGACCAGGGCCGCGAAGTCTTCGCCGTCCCGGGCAACATCACATCGCCCGTAAGTTGGGGACCGAATCTGCTCATCAAACAAGGCGCAAAGCTCGTCCAGGAATGGAACGACGTTATCGTCGAGCTCGAGCCCGAACTCCGCCGCCGCCTGGCCTCCGATGGCCGCACTTCGCTCAACCTCGAGGACTCCGGCGCCGGTCCCGCGCAACCGCAACTCCCTCCCGGCCCCATGGGCGAGGTTTGCCGCGCCGTCATGCTCATGCTCAAACTCGACATCCCGATGCAGTTGGACAACCTGCTTGAATCCTCCGACGTATATTCTTCATCAGAAGTCATTGCAGCCCTGTTCGAGCTCGAGATGCTAGGCCTCGTGCGGCAACTGCCCGGCAAGAACTTCATCAAGGTCTGGGCCAGCGACAACCGTTCGTGATTGCGCCCGTCCGCAAACCTCGTGGTAAGATTCCGGTGTTCTCATCGATATTTCACTGTTAGCATTCATACAAAACAACTATGGCGAAGAATCTCGTGATCGTCGAGTCGCCTGCAAAGGCAAAAACGATCGGCAAGTACCTCGGAAAGCAGTATGTCGTAAAGGCCTCTCTGGGCCATGTGAAGGATCTTCCCAAAAAGGATCTGGCTGTCGACGTCGACCGTGGTTTCGAACCGAAATACGTAGTCATCGAAGGCAAGAAGAAGCTGATTCAGGAGTTGAAAGCCGCAGCTAAGGGCGCCGACGCCGTGTACCTCGCGGCTGACCCGGATCGCGAAGGCGAGGCCATCTGTTTCCATCTTCAGGAGGAACTGCAGGATAAAAAGAACGGCACGAAAATGTTCCGGGTGATGTTTAACGAGATCACCAAGACCGCCATCCAGAAGGCTTTCGAAACGCCCCTGGCCGTGAACATCCACCTCGTCGAAGCCCAGCAGGCCCGGCGCGTGCTCGACCGGCTGGTCGGCTACAAGATTTCGCCGCTGCTCTGGGATAAAGTCCGCCGCGGACTCTCGGCCGGCCGCGTGCAGACCGTCGCCCTGCGCCTGATCGTCGACCGCGAGCGCGAAATCCGGGCATTCGTCAAACGCGAATACTGGACCATCGATGCCGCGCTCAACGCGAAGAAGGCGCCCGTCCTCACCGCCCGATTCCAGAAACGCAACGACGAATCGATCGAGCTCCCCGACGAGACCACCACGCGTGGCCTGGTCGAACAGATCCAGGATTCCGAGTTCACAGTCGACTCGGTGAACAACCGCGAGAAGAAGCGGAACCCAGTCGCTCCCTTCATCACCTCCACCCTGCAACAGGAGTCGGCCCGTAAGCTCCGGTTCAGCGTCAAGCGCACCATGATTCTCGCCCAGCGCCTGTACGAAGGCGTCGAGATCGGCGAGGAAGGCGCTACCGGACTCATCACCTACATGCGTACCGATTCGACGCGCGTGTCCAACGATGCGCTCACCGAGGTGCGCGGATTGATCCAGCAGCGGTTCGGACCGAACTACGTGCCTGAATCGCCCAACGTTTACAAGAGTAAAAAGGATGCGCAGGACGCCCATGAAGCCATCCGTCCCAGCTCGGCCCTGCGCACGCCGGAGTCGCTCGCGACCTTCCTCGCTGAAGACGAGATGAAGCTGTACCGCTTAATATGGATGCGGTTCGTGGCTTCACAAATAGTGCCCGCCGTATTCGACCAGACCAGTATCGACGTCGTCGCGAATGGCAAGGACGGCGCAAAGTACCGCTTCCGCGCCACCGGCAGCGTTCAGAAATTCGATGGATTCCTGAAGGTCTACGAAGAGGGCAAGGATCAGAAAGACGAAGAGGACGAGGAGCTCAAGCACAAGCTGCCCGCTGTCACCGAAGGCGAAGTTCTTCGCATTAAATCGATCGAGCCCGAGCAGCACTTCACCGAACCGCCGCCTCGCTTCAACGAAGCCACGCTGGTGAAGGAGTTGGAGGCCGACGGCGTCGGACGCCCCTCTACCTACGCGTCCATCCTGTCAACGATTCAGGAGCGCGAGTACGTTAAGAAGGAAGGCGGCAAGTTCATCCCGACCGAGCTCGGGATGGTGGTCACCGACTTGCTGCTCGAATCCTTCAACGATCTGTTCGATGTCACCTACACGGCCCGCATGGAGGCCGAGCTCGACGACATCGAAGAAGGCAAAATCGATTGGCGCCAGGCCATGGCGGAGTTCTATGAGCGGTTCGAAAAGGACCTCTCCAACGCCGAGCTCCACATGACGAACATCAAGCGCATGGAGCGCCCCACCGACCTGATTTGCGAGAAGTGCAGCAAGCCGTTGGTGATCAAGTGGGGCAAGCACGGCAGCTTCATCGCCTGCACCGGCTATCCCGAATGCACCAACACGCGCGAGCTGACCGTCTATTTGCCCGATGTCGATAAAGCCGACCTGGGCGAGCAGGACGCCACCGAGTACTGCGAAAACTGTGGGCGTCCGATGGTGCTCAAGAAGGGCCGCTTCGGACAGTTCTTTGCCTGCTCCGGTTATCCGGACTGCAAAACTACCAAGCAAATCGGGGGCGAGCAGAAGAAGACCGATGTGCCGCTCGATGAGAAGTGCCCCACCTGCGGCAATAATCTGGTGCTCAAGAACGGCCGCTTTGGCGAATTCACCGCTTGCAGCAACTACCCCACCTGCAAGTTCGTCAAGCAGAAAACGATCGGCGTTCCGTGCCCGAATTGCGAGCAGGGCGAAGTGGTCGAGCGCCGTTCCAAGCGCGGCAAAACGTTCTACGGTTGCAACCGCTACCCCGATTGCGATTTCGTCGCCTGGGGCCGGCCCATCCAGGAGAAGTGTCCGGAGTGCGGCTCCAGCTACATGATCGAGAAGTATCTGAAGGCGGGCGCTGTGGCGCAATGTCCGAATAATGAGTGCAAGTATAAGCACGATTTGGAACCGGAGAAGGTCAGCGCGTAATCGATGTCCGCCAACTCCGCTGTATCCGCGCAAGCCGACTACGGGATCGACGCGCCTACTCAACTGCGCCGGCTGATCTGGCGCGGCGGTACGTTCATTCTGCTGGGAGTGGGCCTGTTCTTCATGAACCGGACCAACGCTCCCGCAGCCGGAGCCGCGCTGTGTTCCGTGCTCGCCTCGATCGGCGCCGGATTTCTGATCGGCGCGGCGGTCATGTATTGGTCCAGCCGCGTCGCCAAACTCCAGTATCGCGACCGCATTCTTGACGCGCTGCCCTGGCGCGGCGACGAGAAAGTTCTCGACGTCGGATGCGGCCGCGGACTGTTTCTGATCGGCGCGGCCAAGCGCCTCAAAACCGGCAAAGCCACCGGCGTCGACATCTGGAACAACGACGATCAGAGCAAGAACAGTGCCGCCTCGACCATCGCCAATGCCAAAACCGAGGGCGTCACCAACTTCGTCAAAGTCGAGGACGGCGACATGCGCAAGCTGTCCTATCAACCGGCATCGTTCGACACCGTGATTTCCAGCCTCGCCGTGCACAACCTGGCCGAAGCGAAGGAGCGCGATCAGGCCATCCTCGAGATGCTGCGAGTGTTGAAGCCCGGCGGCCATCTCGCGATTTTCGACATCTTCCGCACCGGCGACTACATCCGCCTCGTCGAGCAGAATGGCGCCGAAATCGTCCATAAATCTGCGCTCAGTTTCCTGTGGTGTTTGCCCACCCAATGGTTCATCGCGCGCAAACGCTGATCGCGCTCACCGCTCTTCTGACTGCGTGCGCACCCGCCCCCGATTACCCGGTGCCTCCACAGAAGCGTATGCCGGCCGGCCCCGAACCGCTACCCTCCGCCACTTTCATGCGCATGAGCAATCCCGCCGCGGACTCCGTAATCGAGGAGGACATACTGCACGCCGAACCCGGATCGGCCTGGCGTTGGACCAATCAACATCCCCGCGTCAAATTGTGGGTCGATACAAATTCAGGCTGGCAGTTCCATGTGAAGTTCACCTTCGCCGGCGTGATCCTCAAAGAAACCGGCCCCATCACGCTGCGCTTCCTCGTCAACGATAAGGAACTCGCCACCCAGACGTTCACCACAGAGCGCGAGTACGAGTATTCGAAACCGGTGCCAGCCGCGATGCTGAACGCCAACGAGCCCAACACCGCAGGCTTCGATATCGAT
>JBBQGC010000005.1:0-138129 GCA_038322705.1 Bryobacterales bacterium
GCTAAGTGGTGTATGATGCTGGTAGCGGGACCGGAATGCTTATCCGATCCCGCTCGATCCTGATTAGCGCTTCGTGCGCATAATTAAGATCGTCAGTTTGCCAACACGCGTCAGCAAGAACTGAACTAACATAAGGGTCATAATCGACCCTCCTTGTGCTTTGAGGTAGGGGGCCGGCCCAAAGCCGGGCCCGCCTACAGAAGCTCTAGTGCTTCCTCCGGCGCCCGCTCCCACACCTCTCTACACAAAGCTCCAAACATCAAAGTCTGTTCTGCGGATGATTCCTCTCTGCGAAGTTAAGGTTGAGGCTGGCTCAGGAAAATCTGAGATGAGGGCGGGGCAAAGTGGTGTATGATGCTGGTAGCGGGACCGGAATGCTTATCCGATCCCGCTCGATCCTGATTAGCGCTTCGTGCGCATAATTAAGATCGTCAGTTTGCCAACACACGCGTCAGCAAGAACTGAACCAACATAAGGGTCATAATCGACCCTCTTTGTGCTTTGAGGTAGGGGTCCGGCCCAAAGCCGGGCCCGCCTTACAGAAGCTCTAGTGCTTCCTCCGGCGCCCGCTCCCAAACATCTCTACACAAAGCTCCAAACATCAGAGTCTGTTCTGCGGGCGATCCTCTCTGCGAAAGGTCGGATGCCCGGGATTTTTGGGGTTGGGCCAGAAAAGTCTGTAATTGGGGCGAGGTAGGGCCCGGCCCCGGCAGAACGATTTGATCGGATCGGAAATAGCGCTTGTCTCGCGCGGACAGACGCGTACTACTGATTGCTCCGCTTGCGCTCGTAGGGCTTTTCGATATACTTGCCCGCTTCCTCGAGCGCGCCTTGCGTATTATCCTTCGTGCGAACGGCCTGCTTATACTCGTTCAACGCCCGCTCGCGCTGTCCCGTGACATCGAAAATCCAACCCAGGTGGATATGCGACCACACGGCGATCCACTTCGGCTCCTCGTCACCGCCCAGTGCTTCTCGAAACTCGTTTGCAGCCGATTGGAAGTTGTTCTGCAGGAAGAACAGTTCACCCACGCGATAGTGCGCCAGTGAGCTGTTGCGGTTCACGTCGAGCGCCTTCTGATACTCCTTGAGCGACTCGCCGAACTCGCCCACTTCGGCGAACTGCTCGCCACGCCGGATCGCCACCGCGACACGCATTTTCGGGCTGTACCGGAGCACGCGTCCGTTCGGATCGAGCACCACCGCCTTCGGTTTGCCGAACGTGTCGATCATGAACTCGGAAGACGTTCCCACAACTTCCACCCGCTTCTCCTCAGGATTGCCCTCGGTTTCGATCTTCATGTCCACCGGCATGCGGAAGGTGTCCAGATCCTGGGCGATCTTGCCCATCACGCGGAAGCCCTTCTGCGTACGAAACACGGTGTACTCCATCTTGAACTCGGGTGCACCGGTCGATTCGATCCATTGAATAAAGAAGCCCTGCAGGTTCTGCCCTGAGATCTGTTCCGCCAGCTTGCGCAAGTCGTCGGTGCTGATCGATTTCCAACTATACTGCTCCGGGATCGCCTTCAGCAGCTTCGTGAAGTTCTGATCGCCGATCACCCAACGCAGCATGTTGAACACGGCCGCGCCCTTGGCTGCGGTCGAGGCCCAATATTCGGGCGAATAATCTTCCAGGCGTGCGTCCTGAATCAGCGGCGGACTCTCCACGGTCAGCGCCTCGACATACGTATCGCGCAGTTCGCCCTCCACCGATGCGGGACCATTGGCCTGCTCGAGATACAGCACCTCGGAGAAGCGTGCGAGCCCGTTCTCGATCCACATATGATTGCGGGTCGTGGGGGACACCAGCATGCCCCACCACTGGCGCGATACCTGGTTTGCCAGCAGTTTCGCATTGGGCGTTTTGCCGATCGCCTTTGGCGCTAGAAACAATATGCCCGGCGCGGCATACCCGTTGGGCGTTCCCGCCTCAGTCTCAACGACGGTGAGGTTGGCCTGAGGCGGTAGTCCGAAAGTGCTGGTGAAATACGTCATCACCTTTGCGATCTCGTCGCCGTACACCTGCGCCATCGCTTTGGCGTCGCGCAGATAGAAGCTCGTGGTAACTCCCGAGGAGGATACCTTCACCGGCTCACCCTGCACGACGGCGATGCTGCCCGGAAACGAGGGTTGCGTGAAGCGGAACGTGTAGACGATTTTGTCGTTGCCCACGCGATCGGACCGTTCGAGGCCGCTCGCGATGACACGGTATCCCGACGGCACGGTGATGCGCATATCAGCCGCAAAACGATCCGTCGTGTACTCGTTCACCGGGAACCACCGGGCCGGGTACATCAGATACCCGAAATCGTTATGCAAAGCCGCGAACTTGATTCCGAATACCGGGGAATCTTCGGCGCCCGTGAGGTGTCCGTCGTAGGTGAATGTCAGGGTGGACTGCTTGCCCTTGGGGATCGGAGCCGGAAAGTTCAGACGTACGCTGAAATCCTGCTGGTTGCGCGACGCCGGAATCTGGCGGCCGGCATCGTCCACGACACGCGCGAGATTGAGCGCGTTGTTCAATTCGAAATTCGCCGAGGTGACCTGGTCGTCCACCGCCGCGAATTTCACCTGAACGTTGGCCACGAGAGACTGCGTACGCGGGTTCAATTCCGCTTCGATCGTGTACTGCTCGACGTCGATGCGCGGCTGCTTCTTCTCGGTTTGAGCGGATGCGGGAACTACCGACACCACCGCCCAAACTGCCGCGCCAACGAATAACCTGCGTCCTATCGTACCCTTACCTGACATTCACCGTTTCCTTATTCAAGACCGTTTCAATCAGCTCCACCGCCCGATCCATCGGATCCTGGCCCGAGCTCAGCAGCCGGCGTACTTCGTCCAAACCGGAGCGTTGCTCGCGCGCAACATCGGGTTTCAACAGACGAAGCGCCTCGCTAGACAAACGTTCCGGCGTCATGTCGGCTTGGATCAGTTCCGGAACTACCGCGCATCCCGCCACCAGGTTCACCATGCATAGAAAGGGCGCCCGGACCAGCCAGCGGCCAATCAGCCAACTCAACTGGCTAACGCGATAAAAAGCGACCATTGGAGTGCCCAGCAAAGCAGCTTCGATCGTTACCGTGCCACTGGCGGCCAAAGCCAAGTCTGCGTGGGCGAGAAGATCCCAGGTCCAGCCCTCGATTATTTGGATGGACTCACGCCGAAACCGTTCCCAAAAAGATGAAGCGTTTACCATTCTTGAGAATCCCGCGGGAGTGCCGGCGATGAAAACGGAATCCGGTCTCTCGGCGCGGAGCAGCCGGACCGCATCGGCCAGCGGTTCCAGATGTCGTGCGATTTCGCCCGGCCGGCTACCGGGAAGCAAGGCGATCAGCGGCGCCCCGTCCGGGATTCCATGTTGCGAACGAAATTCAGCATTGGTTGATCGTGCCCGAACCAGGCGAGCCATGGGATGGCCGATGTAGGCGGCCGGGACATCATACTTGCGAAAGAACGGCTCTTCGAACGGAAAGATACACAGAAGCTGCTTTATGGTCTTTCGAATCGTGTGAACACGGCCCCGCCGCCACGCCCAAACCTGAGGCGCCACCAGGTAGACCACGGGAATTCTCAGGCCGAACAGTTTGCGGGCGAGGCGGAGGTGGAAATCCGGACTGTCGGTGAGTATGGCCAGGTCCGGCCGGCGTTGGAGCGCCGCTGCCACAAGCTTGCGGAACTCGCCGTAGATCCGTGGAATGTGGCGCAATACCTCCACCAGGCCCACCACGGAAAGGCTCTCAGACCGGACCACCGGTTCCACACCCTCGGCGCGCATTCGCGGCCCGGCACAGCCAAAAAACTCGGTTTCCGGGTGGCGGCGGCGGAAAGAGGCGACCAGCGCCGCCGCGTAGAGGTCGCCGGAGGACTCGCCTGCCGAAACTAAAACCCTTAGAGCCACTTAGACTTAGTGTACCAACGCGCTCTCCTTCACCGATCCCTCACAACAAACGTCTGTTACACTGTAAGCAAAGCTGGTACAGACCGAATAATGGCCGCATCTCTCGAACTCTCTAAGCTGAGCGTAGGTCAAGTCGCCGAGCGATTCCGGGCGGACATGATCCCGATCGGGAACATGTTCTCGTACTTCTGTGCGTCCTTTCCCTTGAGCGACGAAGACGTGAAGGAGTATTTGCAGGAGCCGATCGCATCGCTCCCACCGGCAGTGGCCGCGCGCCTTCCAAAGATTTTGATATTGCTTGTGCCTTATCTGGAGCGGTCGAACGCGAAAGAGAAGATCAGCAAGGGCGAGTTCATTTCCATCGAAAAGCCGCCGGAAAGCCGCCTTTCCTGGAACACACAATTGCAGGTGGACGATCAGGAAGTCCTGGTCTTCGCTCTCAAAGACCAGGAAGTCGCGGAGTATCATTACCGGTTCTATCGCGTGCTGGCGACGTTATTGGTCGACCGGTGCACCGAGGAAGAGTTCGCGAATTTCTCGGGATTACTTCGCGAGGAACTGAGCGCCGACGTTCATGGCGAGGTGGACGAAGACAGTTGGCAACTGAAGCAGATGGTGCTTCGGCGCCAGGCTCTCACCCGAAAAGGGACCAAGGTATTTCACGACTATGCGCGGCAGTCTTTCGTAGATACCTTCACGCTGTATCTGCACGGAATCTGCTGCGATATCGACGTCGAGACCGGGCCCAGGCAACTGCCGAGCCGCTTCCTGCGCCGCCGCCTGCAAGTGCTGAATTCCATGTTCCCGGCGCCGGATGGATATGCGGTATTTCCGGAAGATCTGAAAAAGTAGGAAGCCTGATCCGTCGCATCGGCTTGAAATCACTTTGACTCATCGAGCGACCGGCCGCGTGAAGCCCCGTGCATCCAACCAGAAATAGAACTCATCAATCCAGTGGTCGCTGGTGGTACCCTGCTTCTTCATTCCAAAGCCATGTCCGCCACTGCTGAAAATGTGAGCTTCGGGCTTGACTCCCGCCGCCTTTAACGCCTCATAAAACTTCACGACGGCAGCGCCGGCGACGCGATCGTCCTGCGCCCACGCCATAAAGATGGGAGGCAGCTTCGCTGGAATGGCCGGCATAACTCCGAACGGTCCACCATAAATTGGCGCAGCGAAGTTGGGGCGCAGAGCGGCGTCGGACTGCAGCAGAACGCCGGAGGTGACCATTGCTCCGGCTGAAAAGCCGAGAAAGCCGATCCGGTCGGGAGAAACGCCCCATTCCGCGGCGCGCTGCCGGACGACTTTGACCGCTTGAATTCCATCGGCGATGCCGTATTTGCCAGCCTCGTCCATGTTCATGTCAGGAATGCCTTCCTGACGCTTTTCCATGATTCGATATTTGAGAACGAACGCAGCGATCCCCTTCTCCTGAAGCCAGCGCGCCACGTCGTAGGCCTCAACATCCATGGCCAGGGCGACGAAAGCTCCACCGGGAGCGATGATCACGCCTGTTCCCGTGGCCTTGCTACGTTCCGGAAGATACACCGTTAGCGTGGGAGTCACCACGTTGAAGATGACAGTTCCGATGGGCGTGTTCTTCTCCACTCTCTCCGTCTGCGTCCAAGTCTCGGATCCAGGCGCGACCCCGGGCCATATCTTGACAGTCTGAGCGCAGACGAAAAGCGGCACCACCAACATCCAGACGATTACACGAGATGGAATAAGCATCTTTAGCAGCATATTCTGTTTCTATGTCCATTGCGCGCCTGGCTCCGATTGCCGCCGTCATGATCTGCGCACCTTTGGCGGCCGCTGACGACTCTTGGATCACGCTCTTCGACGGTAAGTCCACCAGCAGTTGGCGCGAAGTCACCGGCAAACCGTTCCCGGCAGCCAGTTGGACGATAGAGGACGGCCTCCTCCGTGCCATACCAGCACCCGGTGGTCTTCAGGATATTTGCACGACCGAGGCGTTTTCCGCATTCGAACTGACTCTTGAATGGAAGTTGGAAGAGACGGGTAACTCGGGCATCAAGTACCTCGTTCAGAAGCGCGACGAGTGGAACAATGCCAAGGGCCGCCAGGCGCGCGCCCGTGGCCTCGAATTCCAATTAGCAGGGCCTGCGGAACCGGATGCGCGGTCGGATCCGCGGCGATCATCCGGCTCGCTCTATTCCATCCTCGCGCCAACCCAGCCGGCCGGACCGGCCCAACCCGACGGCTTCCATCGCACGCGTCTCGTGGTGCGCGGCAATCAAGTGGAGCACTGGTTGAACGGGGTCCGAGTGCTTTCCTACGATCTGCAGACACCGGCAGTGCAGGCCACGCTCCAGAAGTACGCGGGCGATAAGCAAATGGTTAAAACGACCAGCCCGATCTGCCTCCAGAATCACGGCTCGCCCGCCTGGTTCCGCGATATTCGAATCCGCAGGCTGGACTGAGGAGCCTACTTCGGCTGGGGCACGAAACGAAGATAGGGCTTCAGGGTTTTCCAACCGCCCGGATACTGCTGTTTGGCTTCTTCGTCCGATACCGTGGTCGCTATAATCACGTCTTCGCCGTTCTTCCAGTTCACCGGAGTCGCCACCTTGTGCGTCGACGTGAGCTGAATGGAATCGAGAACGCGCAGAACCTCGTCGAAGTTGCGGCCTGTGCCCATCGGATACATGAGCATCAGCTTGATTTTCTTGTCCGGGCCGATCAGAAACACCGTGCGTACCGTGGCGTTGGTGGCTGCCGTGCGGCCTTCCGACGTGGTTCCCGCATCGGCCGGCAGCATCCCATATAATTTTGCGACTTGTAGCTCCGGGTCGCCGATCATCGGATAATTTACTTTATGGCCCTGCGTCTCCTCAATATCAGTGGCCCATTTCCCGTGACTGCTCACCGGGTCCACGCT
This sequence comes from Bryobacterales bacterium, assembly GCA_038322705.1. GTDB lineage: Bacteria > Acidobacteriota > Terriglobia > Bryobacterales > Bryobacteraceae > TMP-7. The sequence goes on from JBBQGC010000005.1 coordinate 6,807, forward strand.
CAGCCCGATGATCTTGCAGTTCCGTTTGGCGAATTCAGGCTCCAACCCAGCCATGTAGCCGAGTTCGGTAGTGCACACGGGAGTAAAGTCTTTTGGGTGCGAAAACAAAATCGCCCAACCATTGCCGATCCATTCGTGGAAGTTGATGGTGCCTTGAGTCGTCTCGGCGGTAAAATTCGGGGCTTCATCATTAATGCGCAAGCTCATATTTCATCTCCGTGGGTAAAGCCAAGATAGCATATCGCACGGACCGCCCTGATACGTCACTTCTTCAACCCCGCCGCCCAGTTGTGCACGACGGTCAAAGGCTCCGGCTCCTTGCCTTCGGGCGCAACCACCGTTAAAAACTGGCGCCCGTCGGCCGACACGTCGTAGCCGCCGGTGACGCCGCCGAAGAGCGCCTCGATCTTACCGATGTCGAGCGCTGCTCCCTTCATCTGGATTGCCGCTGCCATGAGCCTTCGGTCCGGCCCAATATAGTACAACTCCTTGCCGTCCGGCTTCCAGCGAGGCTCGGTTCCGCCCGCCGTGGAAACCTGCCGCTTGCCGCTGGGGTTGGGGAATGCCGTGATATAAATTTCGTGCCGGCCTGACTCGTTTGATTGATAGGCGATCCATTTCCCGTCAGGCGAAAAATCCGGATTCAGCTCCAGAAACTCTGTCTTTAGAAATGGCAACGCCCTTGGCTTTCCACGCTGCCCGAGCGGATCCTGCAACAGCCATATGTCGTTGCCAGTCTTCGGATCGCCGAAAGTGTAATACGCCAGGAACTGTCCGTCAGGCGAGAGGCTGGCCGGAAATTTGTTGAGGATGTCCTGGTAGATACACTCTTCGGCGCCGGATCCGTCCACCGCTTTCCGGTAAATGCCAAAAGCTCCATTCCGGTTGGAACGGAAGAAGATCGATCTGTCATCCGGAGTCCAGACGGGGTTATCGTCAAGTGCCGGATCGGAGGTCATCCTCGTACGGTGACCACGCTGGACATCGTAGAGCCAAATGTCGTTGCTTCCGCCCTCAGAGATGGACGCGGCCACCGTCCTTCTGTCGGGCGAAAAGCGCATCTGCAGAATGTTGCCGGGATCGCCCACCGGACTGCGCCTGATCCCGGAGCGGCTGAACCAGGTCAGCCGCAACTCCTCCGCCGCTGCGCCGCTCGCGTACACCAACCACCCGTTTGTGGAAACCGAAAACGCCCTCGCGCCAGGCGCGGCGGTGCCCATGGAGACTTGTGAAATCGCAGGAACGGCATCCCCTAGAAAGGCGAGCTTCGCTGCATCGAATGGCCGCGCCATCAGCGTTGTGCCCCGAAGAAACAGCAAGCGCCCATCTGCATAGAGGGCAGAGCTATCCGCGTCCTGAAGCACCTTGCTCACATCGGGCGAATCGATTGAGCCCGCCCGAAGACTCACCTGATTGGTCCCGATCCGCCACACCGCATATAAGAAATGCTTGCCATCGGGCAGGAAGCTGGGAAAGCGGTGGCTGGTTTCCCCGGCCGCGGCATCCAGTTTGGTGACGGGGCTCACCCCGCCGCCGGTGTCCGCGACACGCCAAAGCGGCCCGTTGGTGCCAGGACTAAATACGACGACGCCGCTTCCGTTCCACGTTCCGCCACGCGAAAGGGGCGCGTCCGCCAGCGGCAGGGCCGGCCCGCCAGCCACGTCAATCCTCCGCAACTTCCCGCTTGAGAAAAACGCTACTGATCTGCTATCGGCGGACCAAAACGGAAAGCCGCCGTTCTCACTTCCAGCCAGCGCATGCGCGACGGTGGAATCGAGCGATCGCAACCAAAGCTGGTTCTTGTTATCGCCTCCCGCCGCGGCGAAGACGACATTTTTGCCGTCGGGTGCCATTGCCAGATGCGGTACGCCACTCACCTCGGTGCTGAAACGCCCGTTCGCGGGAGGGACCAAGCTCAGGTGAACGATGGGCTCTTCCAGGGGTTTGGTCCTCAAATACAAATAGCTGGCCCCAGCAGCAATGGCCATAAACACCGCCGCCGCTGCCCAGCCTGTCCACGCCTGTTTCACCTTCACGGGCGCATCTGGCCTTTCGTGAATCGAGCGCAAATCGAGAAACACGTCGTGCAATGACCGGTAGCGGTCCTCGGGATCCTTCTCGAGGCAGCGCCGGACGATTCTTTCGAGCGCAGCCGGTTTGACGGTACTCATCAAGGGCGGCTGAGCCCCCGGCACCGCCTTGATCGCCCTGTGTCCGGTGACCATCTCATACAGCACGCAGCCGAACGCAAATATGTCGCTGCGCTCGTCGGCATCCTCGCCTTCGAAAAGCTCCGGCGCCATATACTGCGCGGTTCCCAGAACGCTGCCCTCCTGGGTCAAGGCGGCGCTCATCGTGTCATCGTTTGCGCCTGGTTTAATCGACGACTTCGCCAACCCGAAGTCGAGCAGCTTAACCCCATCGCGAGTCAACATTACATTGCCGGGCTTTACATCGCGATGGACCACGCCTTTCCGGTGCGCCCGATCCAACGCATCCGCGATCTGCATGGCGAACTTCACGGCTTGGTCCAGCGGCAGAGCACCCTTGGCGATGCGCGCCGAAAGAGGCTCACCTTCGAGATGCTCCAGGACCATGAACTCGACGCCATCCTGATTGCCGACGTCGAACAACGCACAGATGTGGGGATGGTTGAGGCCGGAGACCGCCCGTGCCTCACGCTCGAAACGCTCGCGGAGTTCAGCGCGTGCGGCGATGTGTTTCGGCATCACCTTAATCGCGACGGTCCGGTTCAGCCGCGGATCGCGCGCCACATACACCTCGCCCATGCCGCCTGCACCCAATGGCGACAGGATCTCGTAAGGCCCGAGTTTGTTGCCGGCGCTGAGCAACATGTGTGTAGTAAGTTTACTCTCTCCACAAACACTGGCCTGGAATCCCGGGCCAGACAAGGGCGAAATCCTGCCCGGAACATCGGACCTGATGATTTAGAAGACGCTGGATACCGTAGGGCCGATGCACGGCTACGGAATCATTGGTGGGCCTCCCCTCAGGCGCTCCCGAAGCCTGAATCACGCCGCCGTCCGTCCGGGAGTGTAAGCAAGCCTTCCAAATCCGTGGAACTTAGCGCCCCCGCCGTGAATCTAACCGCGTAGAAGTGAAGGCCGGAGAAATTTTCCGGCTTCGACACACTTGATCCCGTGAGCGGGGCTGTTTATACTGGCCTTTTCCGCCCGGGATACAAACTGGGATGGGCGGGCAAAACAGCTTGGGTAGTTGCATGATAGCCAGGGATGACTTCGATCCTTTAGCTCCACAACGCGAGGCGGCGATGTTCTACGGCCTGTTCCTGCGCGGCCATTCGGCCGACACTCTGCGCCGTGATATCGACGTGCCTAAGGACATCCTCGCCAAATGGCTGCACTCCAAGCGCTTCGAGCCGAATTTCCACGACAATCTCAAACGCCTCTATCATTACCGCAAGCAGGTTCTGGCCATCTTTGACGAGCTGGTCACCACCGAGAAGAATCGCGACCGCCTCCACTAAACCTCGCCCGGTTACCTCGACAGCGCTAAAATCGTCTTTTCAGCATCCTTCCCAGGAGTACGAATGCCTCTGGATTTGTTGGTCAACGGAACTGCGCATTCCATACAGTCCGATCCCGCCACCCCCTTGCTCGCCGTTCTGCGCGATGAATTGAACCTGACCGGGGCCAAGTATGGCTGCGGAGAGGGACAATGCGGCGCCTGCACCGTTCTGATCGATGGCCGCGCGACGCGCTCCTGCATTACGCCCGTTCGCTCGGCAGCCGGCAAGCGGGTGACGACCATCGAGGGGTTGGCGAAGCACGGCAAGCTGCATCCGGTGCAGGAGAGCTTTCTTGAGGCGGATGCGCTGCAGTGCGGCTATTGCACGCCCGGCATGGTGATGTCGGCGGTCGCGCTGCTTGCCAGTGAACCCAATCCATCCAAGGAATCCATCGCGCGAGGCATGCAGGGCAATATCTGCCGCTGCGGGACGTACCCGCGAATCGTTGCCGCCGTCCGCATGGCGAGCGCGAAGGGGGTGTCCGAATGACCTTCGAGCCGGAACGCTACGAGTTGAATGAAAGCCCGGTTTACGACTTCCCGCCGGACCGGCGCGAGTTTCTCAAACGCCTGGGGGGCGGGCTGCTTATCGTCGCCCTGATCAGCGGGATCGAGGCTCAGGAATCGGGCACCGCTGGGAGACGTCGAGGCGGCGGCTCGCCGGTGCCGAAAGAGATCGGCGCGTGGTTGCACATCGGCGAAGATGGCGCGATCACCGTTTTCACCGGCAAGGTGGAGCTGGGCCAGAACATTCGCACCTCGCTCAGCCAGGCGGTCGCCGAGGAACTGCGCGTGCCGCTATCGTCCATCCGGATGGTGATGGCCGACACCGATCTCGTGCCCTTCGACATGGGTACGTTCGGTAGTCTGACGACTCCGCAGATGGCGCCACAACTGCACAAAGCCGCTGCGGCAGCACGCGAACTGCTGACGGGAATGGCCGCGAAGTCCTGGAATGTTCCCGCGGCGAATCTCGCGGCAGCCAACGGCTACATCACCGATCCCGCGTCGGGCAAACGTGTATCGTACGCGGAATTGACCCACGGGCAGAAGATCCTCGAGACGATCGACGGCGGAGCTCCGGTCACCGCGCCCGCGGACTGGCGAGTTGCGGGAAAGTCCGCGCCGAAAGTCGCCGGCCGCAGCTTCGTAACCGGCGAGCACAAGTATGCATCTGACCTGAACCGGCCCGGCATGTTGACCGGCAAGGTGCTGCGCCCGGCGGCGTTTGGCGCTAAATTGGCCAGCTTCGATGGATCCCCGGCTGAGGCGATCCACGGAGTCACCGTGGTGCGCGATGCCGATTTCGCAGGAGTTGCCGCGCCCTCGGCATTCTCCGCCACCCAAGCGCTGAAAGCAATCCGCGCCGAATGGAAGGCCGATCCGCAGCCTTCCGATCGCGACCTGTTCACACATCTGAAATCGACCGCCAAGGATGCACGCCCGGCGAACGAGAAGGGTTCTTTCGACGATGCCTTCGCCAGTGCCCCCGTCAAGCTAAAGCAGAGTTACCAGATCGCATACATCGCCCACACGCCTCTGGAGCCGCGCGCCGCATTGGCCGAGTGGAACGGCGACCGGCTCACTGTGTGGACCGGCACGCAGCGTCCGTTCGGCGTACGCACGGAGCTGGCCCAAGCCTTCCATCTGCCGGAGGAGCGCGTGCGCGTGATCGTGCCCGACACGGGATCCGGTTATGGCGGCAAGCATACGGGCGAGGCGGCGATCGAGGCCGCACGGCTGGCGCGCGCCGCGGGCAAACCGGTGAAGCTGGTGTGGACCCGCGAAGAGGAGTTCACCTGGGCCTACGCGCGTCCTGCGGGCGTAATCGAAATCGCGAGCGGCGTCGATAACGGCGCAATCACGGCATGGGAGTTTCACAACTATAATTCCGGTACGGCGGGCATCGAGACGCTGTACACCATCCCGAATCAGCGCGTTCAATTCCACACCTGCGACTCGCCGCTGCGACAAGGCTCGTACCGGGCGCTGGCATCGACGGCCAACCACTTCGCGCGCGAAACGCACGTCGATGAACTGGCGCACGCAGCGGGAATAGATCCGCTCGAGTTCCGTCTGAAGAACCTGAAGGACCAGCGTATGCGCGCTGTCCTGCAGGCCGCGGCCGAGAAGTTCGGCTGGGGCAAAACAAAACTCGCGGGAATTGCCGGCGGCTTCGAGAAGAACGGCTATGTTGCGAGTGCGGTGGAGGTAGGACGCGATCGAAAGGTGCGCCGCGTCGTGACCGCTTTCGATTGTGGAGCCGTGGTCAACCCCGATCATTTGAAGAATCAGATCGAGGGCGCGATCGTCATGGGCTTGGGCGGCGCGCTGTTCGAGTCGCTGCGCTTCGACAACGGCCGCGTCACAAACGCGCGGCTTTCGGCTTACCGTGTACCCCGCTTCAGCGATATGCCCGCGCTTGAGACCGTGCTGGTGGACCGCAAGGACGTGCGCTCATCCGGGGCGGGGGAGTGCCCCATCGTGGCTCTCGCTCCGGCAATCGGCAACGCGATCTTCGCGGCGACTGGAGTGCGCCTCCGTTCGATGCCGCTGGTTTGAGGGTTCGGCTCTACGTGCTTTCAGTCCACGGGTTGAAGATGCGGACGCCAAGATCCGCGAAGTCCTTCACGTTTCGAGTGACGATGGTGAGGTCGTGTTCAAGCGCGGTCGCCGCAATCAGACCGTCGGCGACTTTAAGCGGTCTGCCTTTCAATTGGGATTGTCCTGAGAGCCTGCCCCAGCGTTCGGCCACGGATTCGTTAATCGGGAGCATTCGGCCCTGAAACCACGGACGCAACGTCCCGTCCAGCCACTGCTGGAGTTCCTGCCGCGGTTGGCCGAGCGGCAGCAGAGTTACGCCCCTCAGGATCTCGCCGAGCGAAACTACGCTGAAATAAAGCTCGGCATCAGCGGCGCTGTCGAGCCACTCGAAGACCCTTGGTTCCGGGCGCGGGCGCGTCAGCTCCGACGGGATGTTGGTATCTAATAAAAAGCCGCTCACAACTCGATGTCGCGGCCGAGATCCGGGCTTCTTTCGAACTCCATATCGAGTCCCCGGAACGGCGACTCGGCGAATAACTGGGCTAGGCTCTTGTGGTCAGTCGGCCGGGTGCCGGCTGCCACAGTTCCGGGTTGCGACTCCGGGACCGGCGGTTGGGCTGCCTCTTCCAACAGACGGGTTGCGTATGCAGGGACGTCCAGGCCCCGCTCGGCGGCTTGACGGGCGAGCGCGGCTTCCACGTCGGGCCTGAGGTCGAGTTGCAAAGTCATGGCCGATCCTCCCTTTTGAGTATCGCTCGACGCTTACTGAACCTGGATCCCCGAAGCCTTCGCGGTCTTACCACCAATCGAAAGAGTCACTGGCTGATTTCCTGCGCCGATGCCGGGAGGCACGATCACGTTCACCTGGTACAGTCCGGCGAATCCGGGGGCGAGTCCGCTGAACAACACGGTCGCATCTTGCCCGCCAATGGCGACAACGGGCCTCGATTTTGTTTCCGCTAACGACGGCGGCCCCGGCGCGGGATCGCCCGAAGCAGGTTGATTCGTAACCGGCCCCAAGCCGTTTGCAAACAACTCGACGACGTCGCCACGCTTGATCGGACTGCTTGCCGTAATCACTCGTCCGTTCACGTCCAACGCTGCAACTGAGCCCGGACTGCCTTCAAAGAATGCCGGAGCGTAATCGGCGAGCGGCAGCGTGACGACGGTTCCATTCGAATAATGGATGCTGATCTTCACCTGCGCCGAGCTTTGCCCCTGCAACTCCCAAGGCACTTGCACGTTCACCTGACCAGGACTGACGTACACGAGATGTCCGGGCACGCTGATTCCAGCCGATGGGACGTCGAAGCTGACGGTTGCCAGATCGATCGCCAAGGGCAGGGTCGCGCTGGGCGATGAGCGGGTGTGATCGGCGAGCCCCGTTCCGAAAATCGCAACATAAGAGCCAGGCGCGACAGGCGATCCGGCGGCCGCGCTTCCCGAGTTGACGATGCCGTTGGCGGCGATCGTCGGCTGGGGCCGCGCAAACGCGTACAAGATGCCGGACGCGTTTCCCGAAGTCACGCGGAATCGCTGTGTGCCGAGTTTCGGCCCGAGCACGGGTTGAGCACGCGCGATTCCGTTGACGTCGGTTGTCGAATCGGCGTTCTGAATACTGCCGCCATCGAGCGCCTCGAACTTGATCGGCGCATCCTTCACCGCCACGCCGTATTGATCGACTACCTTAATGATGATCGGCAGCGCGAGCGGTTGACCGGCGGTGCCGTCGGCTGGATCTTCGGGGAAGTCGAAGTAGGAGACCAAGGAAATCAAATCGGCAGGCGATCCATTTCCAGTTAAGTACAGGTAAGGCACCCGCAGCGAAACTCCAGGACCCTGAATTGTGACTGCGCCGTAATAAGGACCCGGGGCCGGAGTGTCACCCGACAGCGTCACCGTCAACATGCCCGACTCGCCCGGACCGAGTGACAGGTTCTGCTTGTCCACGCCGACCGCTGCGCCCGTGCTGGCCCGTGACACTGACACCGCGACGTTCAGGCTGAGCGCACTCGCTCCCGTATTGGTCACGCGTAACTGCTGTGTCCGGTTCACCGTCCCGGACGTGAGTACACCGAGGGACAACGTCGAGGGAACAACAGTGACAACGTCATTTACCGCCGCGCCGGCATCCAGCTTGCCGGCTCCCAGTGTCTGCACGGTTGCGCGATGGAAGTTCTCGTCGCGAACAACGTCCTGGGCTGCCGTATTCACCAGCACCGATTTAATTTGCGCAGCCGTGAATTGCGGGTGCTTTTGCTTGACCAGCGCAGCCGCGCCGGCCACGATCGGCGTGGAAAAACTGGTACCATCGGCGGCTGCATAGCCGGTCGAGCTATACAGGTCGCCCAGCGGATCGGTCGTCTCCGCAGCCATGTAGATACTCACGCCGGGAGCGACGAGTTCGGGCTTGATCACACCGTCCCCCGCAGTGGGACCTGTCGAGGAGAAGATGGCTTGAATGTTCGGCGTCGTGCTCTGCTCAATCAGGTTCGGATCAATGGTGACCGTGCGTCCGGGATTGCTCGCGAAGTAATTCTTGAGAGCCACCCCATCGCTATTCGAGACCATCACAACCGGGATGTTCAATGTGCTGAGACCAGTGACACGGGATGAGCTGGAGGAGTCGGCATACAGAATCACTGCCGTGGCGCCCGCATTCAGGGCATTGCTCACTTTTGTCGCGAGATCGCAGCCGCCGGCGGGGCTACGCTCAATGAGCGCGATTTTTCCCAGCAGCGATCCAAAAGCCAGAGCCGTGCAAGCGAAGCCATCGTTTCCGGCTTGAGCGGCGTCAATGAACGGCGCGGTAATAGCTCCGGAGGGAGGGGGGCCGTCGCCAAGCTGGGCTGAGATACTCAACAGGTTCGATGGCACGCCCGGCCCAGACACGGTCACTCCGGGCGTGAACACATGAGAGTTCGTTGTAGCGCCGACGCTGATGACTGAGGGCGCGCTCGCGGGCGACTGAATCGTGTTGAAGGCCGGCGGCGATGCCAACCCCTTATCGCCGTCGTTGCCCGCGGAGACAACGATCACCAATCCCAAGCTTGCGAACTTCTCGAAGGCGAACGCCACGGCATCGCACGGCACGCCCGCGTCGTTGCTGCATGTGCCGCCCGCATCGAGCGGACCTGATAACGCAGCGCTGCCGGTGGAGAACGACACGATATCCATGCCATCTTTGTACGCATCCTCGAGCGCCATCATGATCGCCGCATCGGAGGCGAAATCGGTGACCTCGGGCGAGCCGTAGATCTTGTAATTGCCCAGGTAAGCCTTGGGCGCCATCCCTGAGAACTGAATCGCTCCTCCACTTCCCTGAACTGCCGCGGCCACGGATGCCACGGCAGTCCCATGCCCGCTGTGATCCCGAGGCGAGTAGTCGTCGGGCCGCGAAGTCTCCGGCGGGTCGAGCGGACTTAGCTTCACGTAACTCCGCGCGACGATCACCTTATTATTTGTGTAAGCGCAGTCGGCGCCGCTGCAGATCGGGAATCCGGCGGGCACCGGCAGCGAGGGATCGCGGAACGCCGGGTGCGTGTGCTCGATCCCGGTATCCAGGATGGCGATCTTGATTCCCGCGCCCGCGTTCTGCAATCCGCCAAGCGCATTCCAGGCTGTGGGAGCGTTCACCAGTTGCACGGCTTGATTCATCGTGCGCTTTTTCCAGCCGAGCCGCACCACGCCTTTCACGCCGGGAATGGCGCTGAGGGCCGCGATCTGATCCTTGGCCGGTGCGACAAACACCGCGTTCAGGACCGTATCCACGGCGCCCACGATAGCGATGTGACGCGCGGTCAATTCTGTGCGTACCAAACGCTGGCGCGCTTGAACCTGATTTTGGTAGGTGCGGCCGGCGCTCGAGCGTGTTTCCTCCCGCGAGGCGAATCTGGCGCTCACGGGCGGGTCCTCCAGAATCAGCGCAAAGCGGTCGGGAAGCTGGCCCCATGCACTCGAGGCAAGCAGTGTACAGATGAAGACAAGGGTGGTACGAAGCATTACGGAGGGCAAGTCCCAACTTAGCACGCGGTGATAGAGTGTTTCTGGCATGCCTCGAATACTACTTGCATTGTTCATTTCGGCGGCTTTCGCGGCTCAGGGCGCCGGTCCGCTGCCCAAGATTCAGGCCCTTATCATTACCGGCCAAAACGGCCACGATTGGCGCGGTACGACTCCGCTGCTACGCAAGGCGCTCGAAGATACGGGTCGCTTCGAAGTTCGCGTCACCGAGGAATTCCGCGGCGCCGGACCCGAGACTCTGGCGCCCTACGAGCTGGTGATTCTTAACTACTACGAAGGTAAGAAACCCGCGCTGCGGTGGGGTGAGCGGGCCGAGCAGGCTCTGCTGGACTACGTCCGCTCAGGCAAGGGACTCGTGGTTTATCACTTCAGCGTCGCGGCCTTCGACGGCTGGCCCGAATTCGAAAAGCTGACGGCGGGCAACTGGCGGCCCAACAACGGGCACCACTCGGCGAAGCACGATTTCCGGGTGGATATCGCCGACCCCGATCATCCCATCACCCGCGGGTTGAAGCAGTCGATGCCTCAATCGAGTGACGAGTTATACGCCAATTTGAAGTGGCAACCGGCGGGCAAGTATCACGTGCTCGCGACGGCATGGGACGACCACGCCTTGTACAGCGGCAAGGCTCGGCAACCCACGCCTGGGCCAGGTCTCGATCAGCCGATGCTCTGGACGGTTGATTATGGAAAGGGCCGGGTGTTCGTTACGGCGCTGGGCCACGATCCGGCCGCAGTGAGCACGCCGGTGTTCATCACAACGTTCGCACGAGGCGCGGAATGGGCCGCAACGGGGCAAGTCACGATTGCGCCCCCGCCGGAGTTACAGGCCGTGCATTGAGTTTATGACCTCCATGCGATCCTGAAATTAGCTTTGATCACAGACTTGGTCCAGATCCGCCGGCTCGGCGATAAGATGCGCGACGAAAATTCGCGCTTCCGAAAACACTTGAAGACGCATGGCTGCGTGGAGCGGCGGCTCAGGCACATTGCCGAAGATATCGAGGATCGGATTGACTGTACGACGTGCGCCAACTGTTGCAGAGTCGCTTCGACGCCTTTGCTCGAGCGCGATATTGTCAAACTCGCCCGTTATCTGCGGCTCACCGTCGCGAAGTTCCGCGACCAATATGTTGACACAGACGCTGAAGGCGACGTGATCCTGCGCCGCAATGAGAACGGTTGCATATTTCTGTCGGGGAATGAGTGTACCGTCTATGAGGCGAGGCCTTCGAACTGCGTCGACTTTCCGCATGTCGTCCGCGGCGAGGGCCGCATCGCGACGCGAATGTGGGAGTTTATCGATCGCGCGAGTTACTGCCCGATCGTGTTCAACACGCTCGAAGCTTTCAAAGAGGACACTCGTTTTCCGCGAACGCTGGACCGCCGTTAGCGCTATGCCCGCGCTGCCCCCACTTCCGTGCGGCTCTGGTCGAAACTGTACCCGAAACCCCGGACTGAGCGGATGTAAGTCGGGTTCGCTGCGTCGGGCTCAATCTTCTGTCGCAACCGGAGCATGTACACGTCCACGGTCCGGTCGGTGACCGCACGATCGTGACCCCATACGCTATCCAGAAGTTGCTCGCGGCTGAAAACGACGCCGGGACGCGTCATCAAAAACTCGAGCAAGCGGAATTCGGTTGCCGTTAGCGCCAGCTCCTGGCCGTTGAGGTGAACTCGGCAGGCGCTGCGGTCCAGCTCCAGCGGCCCCGATTGCAATGTGCGGGCGGGCGCTGCAGAAGTGCGGCACTGAATCTTGATTCGCGCAATCAATTCGCGCACGAAGAATGGCTTGACAATATAGTCGTTGGCCCCGAGTTCCAGCCCCACGATACGATCCGTCTCCGATGCGCGCGCGGTCAGAAAGATCAGTGGGATGTGCGCTAACTCGCCATGGCTCCGAATGCCCTTGCAAATATCGAGGCCGTCGGAATCCGGCAGCATAATGTCGAGCAGGATTAAATCGGGACGCTCGCGCCGGCAGAGTTCAATCGCCCCTTTCCCAGTCTGGGAGCCCACCATGGCGAACCCCTCTTTCTCCAGATTGTATTTGAGGAGAGCGAATAGATCCGCATCGTCTTCGATCAGCACGATCTTCTTCATACATCCGAGTGTAACTTCCGTAGTATTACACTATTGTTACTAAGCAGTGAATTGTGGTTGAACTTCCCCATGTTCCGATGGCTCGGGCGTCTCAGCGGGCACTGTAAATTCGAAAGTGGAGCCTTGACCGGCAACGCTTTCGACTCGTACTTCGCCTAGATGCGCGCGAACCAGGTGCTTGACAATCGCCAGGCCCAGCCCGGTTCCGCCCAACTCGCGCGAGCGCGCCTTGTCCACCCGGTAGAACCTCTCGAACAGGCGAGGAAGGTCCTCCTTGGGGATGCCAACCCCTGTGTCGCGAACATAGAGCAGGATCTTGCCGTCCTTCGCGGGACGCGCTCCGACGGTCACGGCGCCGCCGGGCGGCGTGTACTTGAGCGCGTTATCGACGAGATTGGTGAGAATCTGGTGAATGGCTTCGGAATCGCACCAGCCGTGGGCGCCGCCCTGGGCAGTCTCGAGCTTGAGTTCCACTCCCTTCTTGAGCGCCATGGGCTGCATCGCGTCGGCGTTCTCCTCGAGCAGCGCGTTGACGTCCTGCATGGCGAATTGGAAGTGCTGGCGATTGAGTTCAATGCGCGACAGCGTGAGCAGGTCCTCGGTGAGCCTGCGCAGCCGCTCCGTGTTTTGGCGAATGATGTTGAGGAACCGGCGATTATGCTCGGGTTCATCGATTGCGCCATCCAAGAGCGTTTCCGTGTAGCCCTGAATTGAGGCAAGCGGGGTTCTCAGTTCGTGGGAGACATTGATGACGAAGTCTTTGCGGACGCGCTCCACTTTCTCGAGTTCGGCGTGCTCGCGCTCGAGTTGCTGGACGATGAGCTGTAGTTTCTCGCCTGTGTCGTTCAACTTGCCGCTGAGTTTGCCCAACTCATCGCGGGCGTGCACATTCAGGCGTGCGCTGAAATCGCCTTCCGCGAGTCTTCCGGCGAATTCAATGATCTGGCCCAAGCGCCCGGAGATGTAGCGGGCGATGAATGCCGCGATGAGTACGGAAGGAAGAAATGCGAGCGCGGTGACGGCCAGCATCTGGCGGCGGATTGCGTTCACTTGCCGGGTGATTTTCGAGAGCGGCACGGCCAGACGCAGCGCGCCGTCGGCGGTGGGCACCGACGCATACAGGAAGCTGACATGCATGGTTGGGCTTGGCCGCACGCTCGATCCTTCCTTGCCAGCGAATGCGGCGATCAGTTCGGGCCGGTCCGCATGGTTCTCCATCCGCTCGGCGTCGTTGTCCGAATCGGCAATCACACGCCCGTTCCGGGCAACACTGGTCAGCCGGACATTGGCCGCGCGCGCGAACTTGCCGAAATCGGCCAATAAGAGTTCATGAGGAACGGTGGTGAGCGTGCGGCCTTTCTCCCACAACTCGCGCCGCAGGGTGTCGACGTAGCTGCGTTCGGCGACGCCCGATGCGAGAAGATCGACGGCGGCGAGCGCGACCATGAGTACGCCGAGAACGGCGACAACCAATTTATAGAAAATGCGGCGGGTCAAAGCTCTATTTTACGCTGGCACGCGGGCTTTAAGCGCTCAAAACCAAAAGTTCACGCGATAGCAATGCTCCTGTAACGATTCACTGGTTACGCTCGGAGTGATGAGTCTCGTAAAGAATTCAATGCTTCGCCTCGGAGTTCTGGCCGCCTTAGCGGTGCCATTGGTCATCGGGCAAACTGAGAGCGGTCGAATTGTCGGCACTGTCGCCGACCCCACCGGCGCGGTGGTTTCCAGCGCCACGGTCACTGTCGTGAACGAGAAAACCGGCCAGCAGCGTCAAGTCGTTGCCGATGCCGCCGGGTACTATATAATACCGAACCTGCCGCCTTCGAGTTATAAAATCACAGCTCAGGGAAGCGGGCTTGGACCTTCCGTTACCACGGGCATTCCGCTCAGTGTCGGACAGGAGCGTACTTTTAACATCGTGATTGAGCCGAGCGCGGTAACAACGGTTGTTACCGTGTCATCGGGCGAGTTAAGCGTTGTCGACACCAGCTCCGCCGCGATCGGCGCGAACATCAATAGCCGCGAGGTGGCTCAGCTTCCTCTCAATGGACGGCAGCTTTCCCAACTATATCTACTGGCGCCGGGCGCTCAAACGGCCGGTGGCGGCAGTTTCGATAACATTCGTTTCAGCGGACGGGCGAACCAGGAAAACGCGGTTCGATTCGACGGAGTTGAAGCCAGTTCAATTATCGACGCCTCGCCGGGCAATTTGAATGGCGAAATATCGACAGGCTTCCGTCTCCAGAACAGTCTCGAGACCGTGTCGGAGTTCCGGGTGGATTCGAGCAATTACCCGGCTGAGTTCGGAACGGGTACCGCGGGCCAGATTAGCGTAGTTAGTAAGTCCGGCGGCAACGAGTTTCACGGCGGTATTTTCGAATACCTGCGAAATGACGCCCTCGATTCCCGTAACTTCTTCGATGGCGCGAATAAGACGCCTCTGCGCTTGAATCAATTTGGCGGCTCGTTCGGCGGCCCCATCAAGAAGGACAACTTGTTCTTTTTCGTGGCGCAGGAATCCTTGTTTCAGCGCGCCAGTGTAAACCTGATCGCCACCGTTCCCAGCCCAGCGGCGCGGGCGCGCGCAGTATCCTCGATTCAGCCCTTGCTGGCTGGTTATCCCACTGGCACGCCAACCAGCAACCCCGATCTGGACTTGGCGCACCGCAGCGCGTCTTCCTCGATCAATGAATATTTCGGCAGCTTCCGCCTGGACCATCGCATCAATAACAAGCTGACTCAATATCTTCGCTACAACCGGGATCAAGGCTACTTGACTCAACCCCTCGACGTAACGGGCTCGAATCAAGTTGTAACCGGCGTTCCGCAGAACGTCGTATATACGATGCAGCAGGTGTTGAGCCCCAGCCTCGTCAACGAGACGAAGTTCGGCTTCAATGGCAGCAAGACTCGCATCAACGGCGTTACTCCTTCCATCCCGGGAGTGGACACCAGCGCGTTTGCGGTAAGCTTCACCGGTTCGGTTGCGATTCCGGGCGTCGGCGGGCAGGGCTCGTCAGCAGGCGCGGCTTCGCTCGGCAATCTCGTGCGCGGCAACAGCTCGCAGAATGGCCGCGGGCAGCCGTATACGAATTATACCTACTCGATCATCGACAATCTCAGCGTCATTCATAAAGAGCACGCAATGAAGTTCGGGTTTGAGTTCCGGCCAGTTCGCCTCTACACGGACCGCCAGGGCGGGACCACTTATACGTTCCCGAATATCAACGCGCTGTTGAATAACCAGCCGACGAATATACAGGTTTTGGGGGACACAAGTGCGCCGGATCCCTGGAATAATGGCGCTACCGGCAACCGGTTCCTCAAGCAGTATTACTTGATCCTGTATGCGCAGGATGAATGGAAGATCCGGCCCAACCTGACAGTCAACTACGGTCTGCGCTACGAGTACTACAGCGTGTCGCACGAGGATCGCAATTTGTTCGTGTTCTTCAACGCCGACACCGGCAAGCTGGCCTGCGGCACGCAGCCCGGATGCGACCTGCCGAATACCACTCCGTGGTACAAATCGTCGAAGTTGAACTTCGGCCCCCGGCTGGGAATTTCGTGGTCGCCCACGCGGTTCGACAACAAAACCGTGCTTCGTGTTGGCGGCGGCTATTACTATGGACCGGGCCAGACCGAAGACCAGGTGCAGCCGATCGACTCCGATCGCGCCAGCCGCACCTTGACCAGTAATATCGCTTTCCCGGTGAGCGCGGCTTCCGTTCTGGGCGCCTACAATATCGACGATCCTAATCTCGGATATCAACCGCGCGCCTACGGCAGCGGCTACACACTGCCGGAAAAGGTGCTCTCCTATACCGCATCCATCCAGCAACAACTGCCTCTCGATTCGGTGCTCACCGTGGCCTATGTGGGTAGCCAGGGACGTAATCTCTTCCTGCGCTCGTGGACCAACGGGATTGTCGGAGTTACCATGAACCAGACAACGGGAGCGGGCAGCGCAGTCCTGCAATTCGGACCGCGGTTCGCCCAAATCGATTACAAGACGAGCGGCGGGACCGATCACTACGACTCGCTGCAAACTACGTTGAACCGCAGATTCAGCAAAGGGCTCACTTCGGGATTGCAGTGGACCTACGGTCACAGTATCGGAAACACCGGCGGATCGAACGAAGCGCAGACAACCCAGAATCCTTTCAACTTCGGACAGGACCGCGGGAATAACGCCTTCGACGTGCGTCATAGCCTGAATGCGTCGGTTCTGTACCAGCTTCCGTTCAAGCCCCAGATGAAGGCGGTGAACGCGCTCGTGGGCGGATGGGAAGTCGGCGGAATCTTCAACTTCCGTACCGGCCTGCCGGTCGACATAACGCTGTCGCGCCCCGACATCGTGTATCAGATCAACGGAACGAATCAGTTCGTGACGGCGCCGATTGTCACGGGTGGCGTGGTAATGACGACGCCCGTGATCGACAATCCCTACGGCGGAGCTTTCCGTAGCAACCGGCGTCCCAGTGTTATTGCCGGAGTCGATCCGTTCCTGCACGGCGACAAACGTCTCTTCCTGAACCCGGCAGCGTTCACGTTTCCCCAGCCTGGCCAGTTCGGCAACCTGGGCCGCTATGCGTTGCACGGACCTGGGCTAAGCCAGTTGGACTTCACGTTGCACAAGCGGTTCGCTATCGATGAGAAGCGCAATCTCGAGTTCAGGGCGGAAGTCTATAACCTGCTGAATCACGCGAATTTCGCAAATCCGCCGGCGGTATTGGCAACCGGTCTTGGTACCGCGGCGAATCAGATTCAGCCTGGTCAGCCATATGCCCCGGCCTCGGCGGGCGCGGCTTTCGGCGTGTTCAACTCGACCGTCAGCAGGGACGTTGGACTCGGCGCACAACGTCAGATTCAGTTGTCTCTGCGGTTGAACTTCTAGTTTGTGCGGCTCCTGCTGGTGATATATTTGCAAAGCCAGAGGAGCCAAACTGCTGAAGCTTTCACGCCGCCAGCTTTTCGGGGCCGCGACCGTTCTCGGCGCGGCCCATCACGCGTCTGCGGCTACTGACCTGCCGTGGTACCGGCGGGCCTATCGTTGGGGTCAGACCAACATCGTCGAGCAGGATCCGGTGCGCTACGACATCGCCTGGTGGCGCGGGCACTGGAAGGAAACGCAGGTCCAGGCGGTCATCATCAACGCGGGCGGCATCGTCGCCTATTACCCCAGCAAATTTCCGCTGCAGCATCGCGCCGAATTCCTGAATGGCCGCGATCTTTTCGGCGAGCTCACCCGTGCCGCCCACGACGATGGCATCTTCGTCATGGCCCGCATGGATTCGAACCGGACTGCGGAGGACTTCTTCCAGGCTCACCCGGATTGGTTCGCGCGCGACATCGACGGCAATCCGTACAGGGCCGCCGACAAGTACATCACGTGCATCAACAGCCCGTATTACGACGAGTACCTGCCCGGCGTTTTGCGTGAGATTATCGAGCGCTCACATCCGGAAGGCGTAACGGACAACAGTTGGGCCGGCACGGGCCGCGAGAATATTTGTTACTGCGCGAATTGCGAACGGAAGTTCCGCGCCAAAACCGGCAGCGCAATTCCGCGGAAAGTCGATTGGAACGACCCGGTCTACCGGAAATGGATCCTCTGGAATTACGACCGCCGGATCGAAGTTTGGGAGCTGAACAACCGGACGACGCAAGCCGCGGGCGGCAAGGATTGCATCTGGTCCGGCATGAACAGCGGATCGGTGACGGCGCAGGCGCGGTCGTTTCGCGATCTGCGCGAAATCTGCAAGCGCGCGCACATCGTGATGCTCGACCATCAACGGCGCGACGACGACACCGGTTTTCAGCAGAACGGCGATACCGGTAAACGAGTTCATGGTCTGCTGGGTTGGGACAAGCTCGCGCCGGAGAGCATGGCGATGTATCAATCGGGTCCGGGTTATTATCGCGTCGCGAGCAAGCCGGCTGCGGAAGCGCGGATGTGGATGATCGACGGAATTGCCGGCGGGATTCAGCCATGGTGGCATTACGTGGCTGCGTATCACGAGGACCGTCGAATGTATCGCACGCCGGGGCCCGTGATGAATTGGTTCAAGAACAACGAAGCGTTTCTGGTGAACCGGCAGCCTATCGCAACGGTGGGCATCGGGTGGTCGCAAAGGAACACGGATTTCTACGGGCGCAACGAAGCGGGCGATCGGGTAGACGCGCCTTATACGGGATTCATGCACGCTCTGGTGCGCGCGCGGATTCCGTATTTGCCGGTTCATCTGGACGACCTCGATACGCACGCGGCAGGTCTCAGGCTGCTGATTTTGCCCAACGTCGGGGGCATGTCCGAACAGCAATGCGCAGCCGTTCGCCGGTTCGTCGAGCGCGGCGGATCTTTATTCGCCACCGGCGACACGAGTATCTATGACGAGTGGGGCGATCCGCGGACAGACTTCGCCCTGGCTGAACTGTTCGGTGCGCATCGTACTGGTGAGATAGCGAAGCTGACACAGCGCCGGGCCGCCGAGCACACCTATTTGCGGCTGACACCCGAACTGGGGGCTCGCGTGAACGGACCTCATCCTGGTGGTGAGTCGGCCGCGACGGGAACGCGGCACGCCGTTTTGAAGGGCTTCGAAGAGACCGACATCATCCCGTACGGCGGCACGCTCGCTCCGTTGCGAGTCGCCGCGACCGCGGTGGTTCCACTCACGTTCGTGCCGCCATTCCCGACGTATCCGCCCGAGACAGCGTGGATGCGGCAACCCTCAACCGATATACCGGGACTGATTTTGTCCGAGCGCGGCAAGTCACGGACCGCTTACATGCCAGCCGATATAGACCGTCGATATGAGCGCGAGCATCTGCCCGATCATGCGAATCTGCTCGCGAACGTCGTGCGTTGGGCAGCTTCGGACGATATTCCGCTCGGCGTGGAAGGACCGGGATTGATCGACTGCCATCTCTATTCGCAAGGCGAAAGGCTGATCCTGCATTTGGTGAATCTCACCAATGCGGCTACGTGGCGAGCGCCAATCGATGAGCTGATTCCGGTCGGGCCGGTGAAGGCTACGATACGATTGCGGGCTGCATCGGGCGCACGATCGGCGCGTCTACTCGTATCCAACTCAACGCGTCCGCTGGCAATAGTTGGCAACAGAGCAACCGTCGAAATCGCGTCGATTCTCGATCATGAAGTAGTCGTGATTGGATAGAGGACATGGATCGACGAACATTTCACAAACTCGCGGCAGGCGCAGCGGTCGCCACCCCGCTGGCCGCGCAACAAGGATTCGAGTGGCCCTCATCGAAGAAGATGATCGGCATTCAGGTAGGCGCGGTGTCGTTCATCGACGAAGGCGCCGAGCCCGTTCTCGACAACTTCGAGAAGCTCGCCAGCGTGAACACGCTCTTCGTCGCTACGTTCACCTATGGCCGCGGCATCGCGGGCAGGCAAGTGCCCGGTCAGCCTTTGCCGGACCACGGCAAACAGGAATACGACACCGGATTTCACGGCGGCAACTACACGGCGATCCACCCGCGGTATTACGCAAATACGATTTTGAAGGATTTCCGCGCGCCCGATCACGGCAATTTCGACGTGCTCGAAACCGTGATTCCCGCGGCCAGGAAGCGCGGAATGAAGGTCATCTGCTGGTATGAAGACGTATGGCGCAACGACGTCCCGAACGTCGCGAAGCTGGCCGAGAAGGATCTGCATGGCCGCACAGCCGGGACAATGTGCTTTAACAACCCGGACCATCGCGGCTTCCTCATCGGGCTGACCGAGGACTACGTCAGGTCGTATGACGTTGACGGAGTCATGTGGGGCTCGGAGCGGCAGGGCGCTTTTTCAAACGCGCTCGGAGCATCGCATGGCGGCGCGCGCAACGATCCCGGGCGCGTGACGTGCTTTTGCGAGTTCTGCCAGAGGAAGGGTCGTGAGCGCGGCATCAACTTCGATCGCGTGAAAGAGGGCTACGGCGAACTCGAGAAGTTCGTTCGCGCGAGCCGCGCGGGCACGCGTCCGGTGGACGGCTATTACGTCACGCTGTGGCGCCTAATGCTGCGCTATCCGGAACTGCTGGCGTGGGAGATGCTGTGGACCGACAGTCTGCGCGATACCTACAAGGCGATCTACGCCGCCGCGAAACAAGCGAAGCCGGGCGTTGGCGTGGGCTGGCACATCTGGCACAACAACTCGTTCAACCCGATCTACCGAGCCGAGCAGGATCTGCAAGCGATCGCGCCCGTGTCCGACTTTCTGAAGATCGTCATCTATCACAATTGCGGCGGAGAGCGGCTGGCCAGCTATGTCGACAGCGTGAGCAAGACCATCTATGGCGATGTCCCGAAACAGGAACTGCTCGAGTTTCACTATCGCGTGATGGATTACCGCCACGAAAAGCGCTTGGACGAAATCCCGAAATCAGGTCTGTCGGCCGAGTACGTCCTCAGCGAAACAAAGCGCGCGCGAGCCGGGCTGCAAGGGACGAAGACGCTGCTGTGGCCAGGCATCGACATCGATATTCCGACGGGAGCCAACAGCGCGAAGAGTACGCCAGAGGGGACCAAGGCCGCGGTGCTGGCTGCATTTCGCGGCGGCGCGGATGGCGTGCTGCTGTCGCGCAAATATTCGGAGATGAAGTTGACGAACTTACGCGGCGCGGGCGAAGCCATCAACGAGCTGCGAGTGGGCTGAGAAGCCCGGCGATGGCGGCGTCGATGGAAGCCGCAACCTCTTCCATGCCGAGCGCTCCATCGATCACCCGGACGCGCCGCGTTTCATCGGCTGCAATCTGGCGGTAGCCTTCACGGACCTTTCGATAGAATTCCAGCTCCTGCTCGTCCAGGCGCGTTGCCGTATCGTTCTGATCGCGGTTGCGGGCGTGAGCACGCGCCAGACTCGTGACGGGATCGATGTCGATGTAGATGGTGAGATCGGGGACGAGGCCGCGGCAAGCAATGCGATCGGCATCGAGTACGATCTCCGTTCCCAACCCTCGCGCCGCTCCCTGATAGGCGAGCGTGGAATCGGTGAAGCGATCGGACAGCACGATGCGTCCGGCGGCCAACGCGGGCAGGATCCACTGATCGACATTCTGCGCGCGTGCGGCGAACATCAGAAGCATCTCTGCCGTGGGACACAGATCGCGGTTCGATGGATCGAGCAGGATGCGGCGGATCTGCTCACCGATCGGCGTGCCACCGGGCTCCACGGATTCCAGCACATCGTGACCCGCGTTGCGCAGCCGGGCCGCAAGCGAGCGCATCTGCGTCGATTTGCCGCAACCGTCGAGTCCTTCAAAAGTGATCAGGCGGCCGCGGCCGTTAATCGTAGACATAGTGCAGGACGCGCTTCAAATCCTCCCAGGCTTCGCGTTTCGCGTTCTGGTTGTAGGGCCGCAGCAGATACGACGGATGATAGGTGACCATCACCGGAATGTCGCGCCACTTGTGCCATTTTCCGCGCAGTCGCGTGACGCCCTCCTTGGTCCCGAGCACCGCCTTCGCAGCCGTTCCACCGAGGGCGCAGATGGCTTTCGGTTGAATCGTCATCAATTGCCGGAACAGGAACGCGCCGCATGTTTCCATCTCATCCGGCTCGGGCGTGCGGTTCTCGGGGGGCCGACACTTCACGACATTACAGATGTAAACATTGTCGCGCGTGATGCGGATGCCTTCCTTCGCCGCCGTGTTCTCGATCATCTGCGTCAGCAACTGGCCGGCGCGTCCCACGAAAGGCACACCTTGCTCATCCTCATCCGCGCCGGGGCCTTCGCCGACGAACACCAGCGAAGCTCGCTCGTTGCCCGAGCCGAAGACGATCTTGTTCCGGCCCTCATGCAGGCGGCATCGCGTGCAGTCGCCGATGTCTTCGCGAATCTTCAGTAGCGTGTCGCCGGCCGGCTGCAGCGGAGGCAGTTCCACGGCCGCGAGCACCGGCGACGCAGGCGCTGCTTCCCGCCGGTATAACGTTTTGAACCCGAGGTCCCGGAGATATTCGAGCTGCCCGCGCAATTCGTCGTGGTTCATTGTGCAGCGTGGAGAGCGAGGCGAAGTTGCAGGATATGATCGAAAATCCGGTTCGCAATCTCAAGTTTGGCGGCGCGTTTGAGCATGACCGTATCGCCGGCGCGAGTAACCAGTGTCACCTCGTTCTGATCGGAGTCGAATCCAATGCCTTGCTCCGAGACAAGGTTCGCGACCACCATATCGCAGTTCTTGGAGACGAGTTTGCGCCGCGCTTCCTCGATCAGATTTTGTGTTTCCGCAGCGAAGCCGATCAACAATCGATCGCCTTTCCGCTTGCCGGCTTCAGCCAGGATATCGGGCGTCGGTTCGAGTTCGAGCGACAAACGGGCAGCAGTCTTTTTCACCTTTTGCGCGGGGACATGGGCCAAATGGTAATCGGCAACCGCGGCGCTCTTGACGATGATACTCGCGTCGGGGATGTGTTCCATGACGGCGTCGAACATTTCGCGCGCGGTGGTGACGCGGAAAAGATCCACATTGGGAGGCGCGGCAATTTGAACAGGGCCCGAGACGAGAGTCACGCGCGCGCCGCGGGCAACAGCGGCTTCGGCCAGCGCGTACCCCATTTTCCCACTCGAGCGATTGGAGATGAAGCGCACTGGATCGAGCGGCTCCTGCGTCGGGCCGGCGGTGATCAGCACTGTCTCGCCCGCCAGGTCGTGACGCGGATTGAGCGCATCCATGATGGCAGCGACGACGTGTTCCGGTTCCGCCAAACGTCCAGGCCCGTATGTACCGCAGGCGAGCAAGCCTTCGGCAGGCGGAACGATCACGTGCCCGCGCCGCTCCAGCAACTCGAGGTTGGCGCGCGTCGCCGGGTGATTCCACATGTTGGTGTTCATCGCGGGCGCCAGTACAACCGGGCCTGTGAAAGCTAAGTACAGCGTCGACAGGAAATCGTCCGCCAACCCGTGGGCGAATTTCGCGAGCGTGCCGGCAGTCGCCGGCGCCACCGCGAGCACCTGGTTATCCTGTGCGACGCGAATATGCTCGACGGAACTGGAGAGCGTTTCTTCGGCGCTCCGCGTATCGAAGAGCCCGGTAATCACCTTCTGCCCGGTGAGCGCGGCGAATGTGAGCGGCCGGACGAACTCCTGGGCTCCGGCCGTCATGACCACCTGTACGGCGACGCCGCGCTCCATCAACCCGCGCGCGATTTCGGCTGACTTGTAGGCGGCGATGCCTCCGGTTACGCCCAGGATCGCGTTCATGGGAGTGTTTGCAGAGCGGGGCGGGAGCCCGAGCCCCCCTTAAACTTCTTCGGGGACGCCGTCCCGATTGGGATCGTCGTATTTCACCAGGCCGCGCCGGACCTCCTCCATCGAAGCGACGGTGGGCTTCTTGGAAGTCGTGGGCAGGAACGAGCGGGCGCCGTTCTGCAACTGGCGCGCGCGCTTGGCGGCGACGATTATGAAGCGGTAAGTGCTCGATTCCGGATCGTCTGGAATGGCGAACATGGCGTTGCGTTTTTCTATGGACAAGAGAACTCCCTAACTACCTTCGAAAGTCTCGAGGATCGGCTGGATCCGATTCTCAATGCGTATCCGGCGAGTACGCTCGGCCTTCACGATCGAGCACAAAGTATCGACCGAGAAAGCGACGTCGCTGTTGACCAGCACGTAGTCATATAGCCGGTAGTTGCGGATTTCGGCGACAGCGCCCTTTAGCCGCCGCCCGATGACAGTATCGGAATCCTCGGACCGCGCCCGCAGCCGTTGCTCCAGAACTTGGCGGGAAGGAGCGAGGATGAAAATCGTAACCGCTTCCGGAACCTTACATTTCAATTGTGCCGCACCTTGGACGTCGATGTCGAGCACCAGATCCTTGCCTTCGGCCGCCGCGCGTTCGGCTTCCGACCGGTGGGTGCCGTAATAATGGCCGAAAACCTCGGCGTGCTCGAGGAATTCGCCCCGCAGTGCCATTTCTTCGAAGTGTTCCCGCGATGTGAAATAGTAGCTCTTGCCATCGCGCTCGTGGCCGCGCGGCGCGCGAGTGGTGTACGAGATCGAAAATCGCAAATCGGAAACCGACTCCAAGAGACCCGCGACAAGCGTACTCTTGCCCGAACCGGACGGTGCGGACACGATAAAAACGATGCTCATTCCAGGTTGAGGGACTGCTCGCGGATCTTCTCGATATCGGCCTTCGCGCTGAGGGCCAACTCTGTAATTTTGAGCCCCGCTTCGCCGATGCCGTTGGTCTTGGACAGGATCGTATTCGTCTCGCGATTCATTTCCTGCAATAAAAAATCGAGCTTCTTGCCCACTTCGCCGCCGCCGTTGAGCAGAGCCGCGAGTTGCACGGCGTGGATGTGCAGGCGCGAAATTTCCTCGCTGACGTCGCTGCGGTCCACCAGCATCGCCACCTCCTGCGCCAGGCGTTGCGGGTCGACGCTCTGGCCGCGCAGCAGATCGCGCAGCCGGTCCGTTAGCCGCGCTTCGAACAGCGGAAACGCGCGAGCCCGGATCTGTTCCAGCGCGCTGGCGGTGTTTTGAATGGCTGCGTTGTGGGCCAGCAAGAGCCGGACCGTATCGCGGGCTTCGCGTTCGCGGGTCTGGTTCAGAACTTCGAGCGCCTCGGCTAGGGCTTCCAACACGGCGGCTTGAACGCCCGTCGGCAAATCGGCGCCAGAGTCGCCGAACATCCCTGGAATTCGGAACGCGGAATTCAAGTCCGGCTCGGCCTTCAAGCCGTGCTCGGCGGCGGCTTGCTGGAAGGCATCGAGATAGGCGCGAAGCAGACTCCGATTCAGCGTGAGCGAGGCGGTGGAAGCTTCACGCGCGAGCGAAACGCGCACCTCGACGTGCCCGCGCGTCAGGCTGCGGCGCACCAGCGCGCGCATGTCGTTCTCGATCGGGTCCAGCTCGGCGGGACAGTGGAAGTGGAGATCGAGGGCGCGATGATTCACGCTTTTGACGCTCATCACGATCTCGGTATCGCCGGCGGTTTTGCGCACGCGGGCATAGCCGGTCATGCTGCGGATGGGCGCAACGCCGGCGGCGGCTTGTGAGGAACTCATGGATTCACCATTGGTCCGGGGACTTCAAGGAATTGCAATTCGTGCAGCCGCTGGTACAACCCGCCGCTCAAAATCAGGTCGTCGTGCGTGCCGGTTTCCACCACCCTGCCGCGATCGAGAACCACGATTCGCGATGCGCTCCGCACTGTCGAGAGCCGGTGTGCGATAACGATCACCGTGCGGTTGGCCATGAGGTTGGCCAATCCGCGCTGCACGAGCGCTTCGGATTCCGAGTCCAGATGCGAGGTGGCCTCGTCCAGGATCAGGATGGGCGCGTTCTTCAGCAGCGCACGTGCGATCGCTATCCGCTGCCGCTGGCCGCCGCTCAACTTCGTACCGCGCTCGCCGATGATGGCGTCGTAGCCCCCCGGCAGGCGCAGAATGAACTCCTCGGCCATCGCGTTGCGAGCGGCATGGCGGATCTCTTCGCGCGTCGCCTTGGAACGTCCGTAGCCGATATTGTTTGCGACGGTGTCGTTGAACAGGAAAGTCTCTTGCGCGACGATGCCGATCTTGTCACGCAAAGATGCGAGCTTCAAATCGCGGATGTCGCGTCCATCGATGAGAATCGCGCCGCTCGAGACATCGTAGAATCGCGGCACGAGATTCGCCAGAGTCGTTTTCCCCGCGCCGCTCGGGCCGACCAATGCCAGCACCTCGCCCGCCTTGATCCGGATGCTGACGTCCTGCAGCGTGAAGCCCTGCGGCGAGTTCGGGTACGTGAAGGTGACGTGGTCGAACGAGATCCCCTTTTCGAATTTGTGGAAGCGGGAGGCGCCGGGGCGGTCGCGTACCGCCTGATCATGGTCGATGTACTCGAATACTTTTTGGGACGCGCCAAGCGCCTGTTGAAAGATGTTGTGTATGCCGGCCAGACGCTTGACGGGTTCGTACAACATCAACAGCGCGACCACGAAACTCGTAAAACGGCCGGGCGTCATTCCGCCGGTCTTGATCTGTGTCCGGGCGTAAGTCAACAGGCCAACGATGGTGAGCGCGGCGAAAAATTCGATCAGCGGCGAGGACAGCGCCTGTTGCAACACATACCGCAGATTGCTCTTCTTCAATCGCAGCGCGGCCGCGCGGAAGCGATTCGATTCGATCTCTTCGGTGCCGAACGATTTCACGACTGCCTGCCCGCTGATCGTCTCCTGCAGAATCTGGTTCAGCTCGGCAGCATGATCCTGCGTCGATCGCGTGGTGCGCCGGATGCGGCGTCCGATGCGGATGGTGGGGATCAGAACGAATGGCAGCACGCTCAAGCTGACGGCCGCGAGTTTCCAATCGGTCTGCAGCACGACGACGAGCAGGCCGATGACCGTGAACGACTGGCGCATCCAATCGGCGAGCATGTGCGACGTGGCGAGCTGTATTTTCTCGATGTCGTTCATGATCGACGACATCAAACGGCCAGTGGAATTGGATTCGAAGAACGTTGCGTCCTGGCGAAGCACTCGGTCGAAAACGCGCTGGCGCAGATCGGTAACCGCGGAAAATCCGACGTAGTTCACCAGGTAGTTGCCGAAGTAATCGCACAGGCCTTTGATCGCGAATACGCCGATGATTCCACACGCGACCATGGTCCAGACGTTGTGAATCCAGGACGGCACCAGGTCTTCGAGGAACACGGGCCTGTCGATGATGGGGATCGTCAACAGCCGGACGGGAACGTCGGCCGCATCGGGCCGTAGTACGAAATCGAAGATCGGGCTGATGAGCAGCGCCACCGACGCGTGCGCCGCGCCCACCGCGGCCATCAGAATCACCGAAATGGTGAGCGGAACCCAGTAGGGCCGGACGAGGCGCAGGACGCGGAACGGGCCCGTCATGCGAGCACCTTCAGGCGGTCCACAGCGGCCGCGACGTGCGACAGCGCGATGCGCGAGATGTCGGCGCTGACCAGAGTTTCCGCTCGTGAATTGCGCCACGGGCCCCAGATTGCCGGATCGGATGCGCCGAACAGAACCACGGCCGGGATGCCGAACGCCGATGCCATGTGCGCGGGCCCGCTGTCGTTCCCTATAAATAACGATGCGGAGGCAACGATCGATTTCACCAGCGCGAGCGGCGCCTTTTGAATTTCGAACTCGGCGAATTGGGACGCGTCGTCAGCGGGGCCGCAGAGTATTACCGGATCGAGTTCGCTATGATCCCGAATTTGCTCGGCGAGCGCGACGAAGCGTTCCATCGGCCAGGCTTTGGACGGAGCCGATGCAAACGGATGGATCAACGCATACGGGCGCTTTCGCGGCCACGGCGTCGCGAACAAACTCCCCGCCGGTATCTCGCGCGGCGCCGCCCCGAGATAAAACATCGCGGAGGCCAAATGTTCCGCCGTGTGAACCTTGCGATCGACGCCCAAAACCTGCTGAGCGCGCGGCAAGTGCACGTTGTAAGCCCAGCCAGCCCGAAAGTGATCGAACCCCCCCCGGTAGCCAGCCAGCGACGCCAGCGTGAGAGCGATACTGCGTGTGCCCCCGTGGAAGTTCAGCACCACGTGGGGCCGCCATAACGCAAGGGCGGAAGCCGATGGCGCGAGTATCCGGTCAACATAGGGACTGTCTTCAAACACTGCGGCGAAGCGCTGTTCGACAACCACGCCGATGCGCAGATCGGGCCGCGCATCCTTGAGAATCTGGAGAGCGGGGGTGGTCAGGATGCAGTCGCCGAGCGATCGCAAACGGATCACGGCCAGACGTCCGCCCACAGGCAGACGCTCCAGTATGGGCTTCATCGCGGCGGGATTACTCTTCGATTTCCGCTTCGTCCACCAGCATCACCGGAATGTCGTCGCGGATGGGGTAGACGCGCTTGCACTCGTCACACTTCAGGCCGGCTTCGTAGTGGACCAGATGCACCGGCGTCTTGCAAAGCGGGCACACGAGGATATCCAGCAAATCCTGACTAACTGCCATGGTTCCCTTCAATTGTAACAAAGCTACTCTGCTGGCCCGCGCGCGGCGGAGCGGACGATATACTCGATACCGCGATGCCTCACTTCCTGGCGGTGGATCTCGGAGCGGAAAGCGGGCGGGTGATGCTGGCCACGCTGGACGCCGGGCGGATCGCGCTCGAGGAGTTGCACCGGTTCCCGAACACGCCCGTGCAACTTCCCACGGGACTCTATTGGGACAGCTTCCGCCTGTTCCACGAGATCGTCCACGGGCTGACCATCGCCGGACGCGAGCGCAAGCTGGAGATTGCGGGCATCGGCATCGATACCTGGGGCGTCGATTTCGGCCTGCTTGCTCGCGACGGCTCGCTCATGGATTGCCCGCGCCATTACCGCGACCCTCGCACCGAGGGCGTGCAGGAGAAGCTGTTCGAAGTGGTCCCGCGGCGCGAGGTTTTCGAGTACACCGGGATCCAGTTCATGCCGCTCAATTCGCTGTACCAGTTGTACGCGATGAAGCTGGCCGGCGCCCCCGCGCTCGACGCCGCTGAGCGCCTGCTGTTCATGCCCGACTTGCTGAATTACTGGCTGACCGGGGTGCAGCGCAGCGAGGTGTCGATCGCCAGCACGAGCCAATTCTACGATCCGCGTTTGAAACGGTTCTCGACCGAATTGTTTGAACGGCTCGGGCTACCCGCCAAGCTTCTGCCGCCATTGATCGAGACGGGGGCGCATTTAGGAATGCTACTCCCGGATCTCGCGAAAGCTACGGGATTAGGCTCTGTGCCGGTGTTCGCAACAACGGCGCACGACACGGCCTCGGCGGTGGCCGGCATTCCGGCGGAGAGCGAGAACTGGTGCTATATCAGCTCGGGAACGTGGTCGTTGATGGGAGTGGAATTGAACGAGCCGGTCATCAACGAACGCTCGCTCGAGCTGAATTTCACCAACGAAGCCGGAGCGGGCTCGACCATTCGCTTCTTAAAGAATATTGCTGGCATGTGGTTGCTCCAGGAATGCCGGAGGGCGTGGGCCGCTGAAGGTCGCGTGTACTCTTACGCTGAGTTGGTCGACATGGCGGAGCGGGCAGGACCTGCGACGACCGTGATCGATCCCGATGCATTCTCGCGGCCTGGGAACATGCCGGCGCAGATCCTGGAATGGTGCCGCGCGGCCGGGCGTGCTCAGCCGGACGGCCCGGCAGACATGGCCCGCGGAATTCTGGAAGGGCTGGCCGAGCGGTATCGCCAGGTGCTGCAGAGTCTCGAATCCGTGTTAAACCGCCGCATCAATGTCGTTCACATCGCCGGCGGTGGATCGCGGAACGAACTGCTGAACCGCTTGGCGGCGAAAGCGACGGGGAGGCGAGTGGTCGCGGGTCCAACTGAGGCAACCGCGATCGGAAACGTGCTGGTGCAGGCGGTGGCGGCTGGCGTGTTGCAGGACCTGAAAGAAGGACGCGACGTTGTGCGCCGTTCCTTCGAACTGAAGTCCTACGATTAGTTGCGGGATCCGTGCGGCTCGGTGCGTCCGGCAAGCGGCCTGACGACGTTGCCGCCGCACACGCCGACGCCCGTATTCAGCAGAGCATTCAGAAGATTGTAGAGAACCGCGTACACCATCTGCTCGGTGACGGGCTGTTTACCGGGCAGGCGAAACGTGGAAGGCAGCTCCTTGGCGATCTGCAACCTTAAAGAGTGCGGGAGCGTGCGGCCGCTGCGATCGCGCTGGTTCGCAATGGAGATCGGAGTCTGCAACACCGCGCCGGTGCCGCCGTCCACATAAAATTGGCAGCGCGAAAACCAGCCGAGATTACCGGGGTCCGCCGCATCGAACAATAGAAGAGGCGACTGCCGCTCGTTGGCGTTAAGGTCGAGCATGAGACTGCGATTCCGGTCTTCGAGACGGTATTCGAAGCCGGCCTGCTTCACGAGGTTCGAGACGAAATCGGTGTCGAGCTCGAGAAGAATGAGCTTATGGTGGCCAGCCTGCAAAACCTGCATGTCTCTATATTGTAGCTGGTGGCCACTAATCGGCCTCGACTGAAGGCCGACTTCACCGGGGACCGCATTGGAACAAACAGAGGCATCGACTTCTGGAAAGTAGAACGGCGTTTTGCCCGCCGATCTGCGGTTCGCCCATCCTCATCGTCAGTCGCCCGGCTATGGGTTGAAGGGCGGCGTTCCTTCCAGGGTGCAGTCTGTAACAGGACATCCTTATCCGAAATGCGCGATAATGAAAGGTGCCACGCAGGCTCGCTCAGAAGCTGATCGCTTACCTGACCGTCATCGTCGCCCTCATCGCCGCCATCGCCGGGCTCATCAACGTTCGCAATCAGGAGGGCCAACTCCTGCAGAGCATGATCCTTGGCGCCGACCAGCTTTCCCGCGGAATCACCAGCGCCACGTTCGAGGCGATGATGGCCGACAACCGGCAGGCCGCCTACTCGGTAATGAAGACGATCGCTCTCAAACAGGGCATCGAACGAATCCGCATCTACAACCGCGACGGCCGCATCATGTTCTCCACCGTGAACGAAGAGATCAGCCAGCGCGTCGAGCGGAAGTCGGAGGCGTGCGCCGTATGCCATGCGACAGACCGGCCGCTGGAGCGCGTCTCGGCGAGCTCCCGGGCCCGAGTCTGGAGAAAACAGGACGGTGCCCGCGTGCTCAGCATGCTGACGCCGATCTACAACGAAACCTCGTGCAGCGACGCGGATTGCCATGCGCACCCGCGCAGCGTCAAAGTTCTCGGGGTTCTCGACGTCGACCTTCATCTGAATCCTGTCGATGAGCAAGTGCATGGGATGAAGGCCCAGGTCTTCGTGGTCACCGGCATACAGATCGTCCTCATCGGCGCGTTCATTTACTTGTTCACCAGAACCTTCGTGAGCAATCCGATCCGCAAGCTCATCGAGGGCACGCAGGACATTATCCAGATGAACCTCGACCGGCCGATCCAAATCGTGCATTCCAGCAAGGAGCTCGATGAACTCGTCGGCAGCTTCAACCAGATGCGCGAACGTCTGGCGCATGCGATGGCCGAGATCAACCAGTTTACGAACCGCCTCGAAGCCACTGTCAGCGACCGGACCGAGCAACTCAATGCGGCCCATCAAAAACTTTTGCAAACTGACCGGCTTGCGTCGCTGGGGCAACTGGCGGCTAGCGTGGCGCATGAAATCAACAACCCCATCGCTGGGGTGCTAAACCTCGCAATGCTGCTGCAGCGCATCTTGAACGACGACGGCATCCCGCCAGGGCGCCTGCCGGAATTCCGTAAGTATCTGCGGCAGATCGGCAATGAAACCTCGCGGGTCGGACGAATCGTGTCGGACTTGCTCGCCTTTTCCCGGCGCTCGAAACCGCAGCGCGCGCCCGCCGATCTGAACGGCATCGTGTCGGTCACTCTCTCGCTGCTCGAACACAAGATGAAGATGCTGAACGTCGAGCTTGCCACCCATCTCCACGCCGGCCTGCCCGAGGTGCGGTGCGATACCTCGCAAATCCAGCAAGTGCTATTGAACCTGGTGATGAACGCCGCCGAGGCGACCATTCCGAAACGCGGCGGCCGCGTGGAGGTCGAAACCGCGCTGTCTGCTGACGCCCGCTCGGTCGTGTTAAGGGTACAGGATAACGGCGAGGGGATCAGCGCCGAGAACCTCCCCAGAATCTTCGACCCCTTCTTCACAACCAAACCCGAGGGCAAGGGTGTGGGCCTGGGCCTGGCGGTGCTGTACGGAATTGTCCACGCGCATGGCGGAGAGGTGGAAGTGCAAAGCCGGGCGGGCGAGGGAACCGTGTTCGTTGTCACCCTGCCGCTCGCCGCCGTCGAATTGCCTACCGAGATCCCGCTGTTGGCCGGCAGGGAGGACGCCAGGTCCCGTGGACTTGTGTCTTAAAGCTGTGAGCACAATCAACGCAGCGGACCTGGAGCGGATCGCTGGCGATTTGGCCGCCCATTTTGCCCTGGACGTCCGGATTGGCGAACCCCTGTCCGATCCCGCCGCGGCCTTCGACCCGCGCAGGCGCCAGTACGGTTCGGAGATCCTGCTGCGCGAGCTGATTCGAACTCGCGACCCGGGCGCCTACAGGTTGCTCGGTGTCACCGAATGCGACCTGTTCATTCCCATGCTCAGCTTCGTGTTCGGTCAAGCCCAACTCGACGGTTTTGCGGCCATCCTGTCCCTCGCGCGGCTGCGCCAGGAATTCTACGGGTTGCCGCCTGCCCCGTCTGTGCTGTTCGCGCGGATTAGCAAGGAGGCCGTTCACGAGCTCGGCCACACCTTCGGGCTGATCCATTGCGCCGACACAACCTGCCCCATGTCGCTCTCCACGGGTATCGCGCAAGTGGATACCAAGAGCGACCGTTACTGCCCGGCCTGCGCGGCGCAATTGCGCGATCGCGGTGTGCCGGTTATTGCCATGGAGAAATCGTTATGAAGACGCGTTGGTCGATTCTGATCGTGGATGACGAAGAAATTATGTGCGAGTCGCTCGCCGCATGGCTCCGCGAAGACGGATACCATGTCGACACCGCCATGTCCGGCCGCGAAGCTGTGCAACTGGCTCGCGCGGCCGATTACGCGATCTACTTCATCGACCTCAAAATGCCGGGCGGACTCGACGGGATCGAGACGATGATCGAAATCCGCAAGATCCGGCCGGACGCTTCCGTCATCATCATTACCGCTTACGCGACCGTGGACACGGCGATCACCGCGATGAAGGAGGGAGCCCAGGAGTACATCGTCAAACCTTGTAATCCGGAAGAGATCTCGCTGCTGGTCGGCCGCATCATCAAGGTCAAAAACCTGCAGCGCGAAAACGTGATCCTGCGCAAGAAGCTGAACCGGCAATACCAGTTCCACGACGTGGTGAGCAAGAATCCGAAGATGCTCAACGTCCTCGATCTCACCAAACAGATCGCGAGCCTCCGCAGCACCGTTCTGATCCGCGGCGAGAGCGGGACCGGAAAGGAACTTATCGCCCGCGCCATTCACTATTCGGGGGATCGCGCGAGCAAGCCGTTCATCTGCGTGTCGTGCGCCGCCCTGGCCGAAACCCTGCTCGAAAGCGAGTTGTTCGGACACGAGAAAGGATCCTTTACCGGCGCGACGGTGCAGAAACGCGGCAAATTCGAACTGGCCGATAGCGGAACCATCTTCCTGGACGAGATCGGCGACATTTCGCCGAAGCTCCAGGCGGATCTGCTGCGTGTATTGCAGGAGCGTAGCTTCTATCGCGTGGGCGGAAGCGAAGAAGTCTCCGTGGACGCTCGTGTGATCGCGGCCACTCACAAGAACCTGCGGCAGATGGTCGCGGCGGGAGAATTTCGCGAGGACCTGTTTTACCGCCTGAACGTGATCGAAATCCGGATCCCGCCGCTCCGGGAACGCCGCGAAGACATTCCGTTGCTGGCCGAGCACTTCGTCGAGCGCCTGTCGCATGAGCTCGGCAAAGCCGTCCGGGGCCTCTCAGAAGGCGCGATCAAAATGCTGCTCGATCACGATTGGCCCGGCAATGTCCGCGAACTCGAGAATGCGATCGAGCGGGCGATCGTCACGGCCAAGGCGCTCGTGCTCACCGAGGACGATTTTTCCTTTCTCAGCTCTTCCGGGCCGGCGCGGACATGGACGCCGCCCGCCGTTTCCCTTCCCGAATTGGAAAAAATCGCCATCGCGGCCGCTCTCGAGCGCAACCGCGGCAACATCAAGGAAACCGCCGCCAACCTCGGCATCGATCGTTCGACGCTGTACGACAAGCTGAAACGCTACGAGATCGCGCGGTAACCCCGCGACGCATTCACGGTTCCAGAAAAAATTCGCGGATGGCGCCGGCCCACGCGCGCTCTTCGTACGCGCTTCCCGGATCTTCGATCAGGCCGCCGCCATCGGCCATCACGGCCCTCCCGCCAACCGCCTCCAAACTGGCTTGCAGCCGTTCAACTTCGCGTTGCATCCACGGGCGCACCTCGCCGGCACACAGCAGATGCGTCAGCCCGCAGTCGCGCCCCGGCTTCAACTTCAAACTCCAGCCCGGACCTCCGGCGGCCACCACCGTTCCGGCAACCGGGCAGAGAACGCGCACGCGCTCCTCCCCGGCCGTGATGCTCCAGGCTGCCTGATTCACCTCCAGCGTCGCGCCGATACCGGGCAGATCCACCCGTGAGTTCGGACCCGCGAGTCTTTCGGCGATGGGGTCCAGCCCGATCGTGAATGTTCCGTCCGCTTCGGCGTGAACGAAGCTGTGGCCGCGAGAGTACCAGCGATCGAGCGGCACCGTCACCCCCAGCAGTTCGAAGCTCGCCTCGCCCGTCGAAGGCGGCGCGCCGAACCCGGCGTGCTCCGCGCAATCACGGCAGTCGAAGCCCCTCTCGCACCTGCGGCCCGGAGCTTGTCCGCTCAGCGCATGCCTGCACGCGCGGTCTCTGGCCGGCAGGTCGTGAAAGTCCGAAATCCAGCGAATCGCCGGTTCGCGGCCCGATCTCAACGCGCGATGCGTCCGCAGCAGAGAATACAAAACTGTTGTGCCGACGATGAGAACCACCGTGTAGAACGCGCCAAGAAACAGAATGTGTCCGGCATCCAGACGAAATCCATAAATTCCAGGAAACATCGGTCCTCCTATCGCACCGCCAGATCCCGTTCCTGGGGAAATACAGGCAAGTAGCGGAATGAAAACGAGTACACCAGCACCCCATAAGCGACCACCGCCAGGAACGTGCCAACTTCCTGCCAGCTTGGCATGTAGAGC
The DNA here is from genome assembly GCA_038322705.1 of Bryobacterales bacterium. Lineage (GTDB taxonomy): Bacteria > Acidobacteriota > Terriglobia > Bryobacterales > Bryobacteraceae > TMP-7. The sequence goes on from JBBQGC010000005.1 coordinate 41,698, forward strand.
AGGAACGGATCAAACGGGAGCGTCGGCAGGGCCAGCGTTTGGATCGTCATCACGAAACGGTTCAAAGCGATCCCGAAGCAAGTCAACGCCGCCGCGGGCAGAAGCCACCGCAAATCGCGGCGGCGCCCCGAATCGAGCAGTACCAGCGCCGGCAATAACCCGAACACCACGATCTCGCACAGCAGCAGCCATGCGCCGAAGGGCTGCCTCGAGTAGAAGCGATGCGCGGGGAATCCAACCGACGGAGACGTGTTGTTGATCCAGATGAATGTGTCGACGCACTTGACAAGTACGTAAAGGATCAACATCACTCCGGAGATCCGGCCAAGCGACGCGAGCGCGTCACGTTTCACCAGCCTGTGGCCCGAGATCTTTTCGACCGCCCAGGTGATCAGCAGAAGAAACGACGGCCCCGCCGCCGCCGACGACAATACGAACAGGAAGAATGTCGAGGGCCAGATCGCGAATCCTTCCCGGAACGCGAACGGCCGGCCGCGCAGGACGCCGAACAGCCCGCCCAGCGACCCCTGGTGAAAAAAAGACAGGAACGCGCCCACACCCGCCAGCACGGGCATCAGCTTGTGCAACTCGAATTCGAAGACCAGGAACTTCGGAATGCGGTGCAGGTCGCGGCTCTTCAGCACGACCGGCAGGTACTCGAACGCCAGCACGGTCAAGTAGCACGTGATGCAGAAGGTCACCTCGGTCAGCATCGAGTGAACGTTGGGATGCCAGAACGTGTACCACGCGCGCAGAGGCTGGCCGACATCGACCATGAGCACCACGATCGCTCCGCTGTAACACACGAATCCGACTATCACCGCCGTGTTCAGTACAGCCCGCAGCTCGTCCCGCTTGAAGATGTAGACCAGCAATCCCGTCAGGAACGCCCCGGCCCCGAACGCGATCACCGTCAGATCGAGGAAGATCCACAATCCGAATGCGAACCGGTTATCCATGTTGGTCTGGTTCAGCCCGCGCACCAGACACAATCCGGCCGAGTACAGCCCGAACGCAAACAGCGCGCTCCAGGGCAGCACCCAGGCGAGGAACTGTTTGAACGAACAACGTCGCACACCAGCCACAACCGGCTCAGACACGTGCTTTCTCCTTTCGAATTTGAACCAGCCGCGAGCCCGCCATCTGCCGTACCCACGGCTCGCGCGAGCGATAGTACACCTTGGACTGCGTGTTCAGACGCTCCAATAGCCGGAAGCTGTCAGGACTCGCAGCCCCGCCGGCCACCGCGCTGTCCGGATCGTCAAGATCCCCGAAACTGATCGCCTCCACGGGACACGCCTCCGCGCACGCCGGAGTGTAGCCGATCTTTCCCGCCTTTTTGCCCGCCGCGGCTGCTTCCGCGCGCGCCGCCTGATACCGGGCATGGCAGAAATTGCACTTCTCTACCACTCCGCGCATTCGCGGCGCCACCGCGGGATTTAACGTCTTCTCCATACCCGCGGGCCAAACCGGATCCCACCAGTTGAAGTAGCGGGCGTGATACGGACATGCGGCCATGCAGTACCGGCACCCGAGACATCGCTGCGGCACTTGATCGATGATGCCGGTCTTGGGATCCCGTTCCACCGCCTGCTGCGGGCACACGGCGGCGCACGGCGTGTCGCCGCACTGCTGGCACATTACCGGAAGAAAACGAGCCCGGTTCGCGGGATAAGCGGCTCCGTTTTCAACACGGTAGACCCGCATCCAAGTGACCCCCGTCCGTTCGGTGGCGTCGCGGTGCGCCGGCGGAACGTTGTTCTCGGCCGCGCACGCCACCATGCAGGCGCCGCAGCCATTGCAACGGTCGATATCGATCACCATCCCATAGCGGCTCATGAAATCCTCTTGATTCGCGCGGGCGAAACCCGCCAACTGCAGTCCTCGTTAACGCACAACGCGGCCATCGGTCCGGCAGGCGCTTCGATCACGCCCGGCATCACCGAAGCATCCACGGCGATGTTCCCCGCGTAACCTTCCCCGCGCATCTCAACGCGGACACTCGCGCCGTCCGCTACCCCGGAAGCCGCCGCCGTGGCCGGGTGCACGCGCAAGAGCGGCGCACTCAGCCGCAATCGCGATTCCTGATAAACCTTGCTCATCAGCGGCGGCAGCGCCGTGGTCCCGGCCTCCCCCCGGCGCGCATAGGGAAGCAGCATGATCGGAAACTCCGCTCGCCCAGTGCGGGCCGGCGCGGAAGCAATCTCGCGAACCCCGAACCGCCGCGGCCGCGCCGCTTCGAGAACCGGCGAATCCGTCCAGACTCCTCCGCCAGTCATCGCGGTCCACAACTCCTTGGCGTCCTTGAATTCGCCGATGGGCCGCGTCCCCGCCGGCGTAAAGATTTCGCCTTTCCCGAGCTTGTGCAGCTCCTCAAGCCGTTGTCTGAGTAAATCCTCGATGGACGATTCCGCGGCCCCCAGCCTGGCGAGGAACGTCAACGGATGCACGGCAAGGCTCGGAGCCCGGACGAGCGGCTGCGCAATGGCCCAGGACGGATTCGCGCTCACCGCTGAACCGGGGCTCTCCTCGAAGGATTCCATAAATGCGGGCGCGGGAATGACGAAATGCGCGCGCCTGGCGGCCGTTTCCGCATACGGGGACAAGCTGACGATGACATGATCGGGCGCGAGTTTTCGTTCAATGAGCGGCCACGGCAACGCATCGCCTGACGGGCTATCGCCCAGGATCAGCATCGAAATAGAACCGTCCGGCACATCGCTATCGATCCGCCGCTCCGGACTCAGCGGTGGGCTGCTCCAACTGTCCGGGACCGGCAGCTCGTGCTTCCCAACGATTACCGTTCCCATTGCGCCGAGCAGCATGTTCAGGCTCGCGATCGCCGTCTCCGCCCCCGCGCCCGCCGGTCCTCCCCCGGCATCGCCGCCTCCGATGGCAACCGCCGGCGTGTTGTCGGCCAGCATGCGCGCGGCCTGTTCGATCGCGGCGGCCGGGATGTTGCACTCGCGGGACGCCTGTTCGGGCGAGTATCTCATCACAAGTTCGCGATACTCCGCCCCGTCGCTCATTCGCTCAATGACGGCAGCCGGCGCGCGGCCGTCGCGGATCAACACGTGCGCGATGGCCAGCGCCAGCGCGGTTTCCGACGCCGGCCGTATTGGAAGCCATACATCGGCAAGCGATGCCGTGGGCGACTGGCGCGTCTCCGCCTGGATGATTCTCAGCGGGCGCTGGCTGCGGTATCGCGCTTCGTTCACCTCAGCCGGTACGCCCCAACCGTCTAAAAGCGGAGCCCCAAAGCTGACAGCCGCTCGCGCCTCCCCGATCCGGAATCCGAATGAGGCGCCGCGTTCAGACTGCGCCGAAAGGGCCGCCAGCGTAGCGCCTTCACCGGCGGGCGGCACCAGATACAGCCCATCTTCGAGTCCGCCCGTAAATCGGCGGTATTGGTACGAAATCGCCCTTCCCGGGCGTTCGTCCAGAACCGCGACCGCTTCGCCGGACTTGCGCGACGCGATTCGAGCCCTGAGTGTCGCGGCCACTCGCTCCAGTTCCGCCGGCAAGTACCGCCCGTCGGCCTGTCGCGCAACGCTGCCAGCGAAACGGTGCGGATGGTACGGCAACTGATGCGCCCCCACCCCGAGCGGACAGAGCTTACCGCGGCTGATCGGATGGCCGGGCACGCCCGTTAGTCCGAACACCTGATCCCCCGCGCAACGCGCTTTGATGCCGCAACCCGCCGGACAGAGCGTGCAGACGCCGTATTTCACGTTGAACTCGCCCGTTGGCAGTTTCGGAATACGCGACCAGTTCTGACTCCACAACGCCGAGTCCCCGATCAGTTTCCATGGCGCGGGAGTGAATAACGTTCCGGCGGCCGCGCCGGCAGCCAGTCCGAGCCATCTTCTTCGGCCGAGATTCATCTCCATCTCCTTCATTTATGACAATCCAGGCAGCCGGTCTGGACGTTGTTGCGCCGGTGGCAGGCGTCGCAGTCGTCCATGCGCATGGGGCGCGCGGCACCCCCGCCGCCGATGCGCAGCAGGCGCGGCTCGCCCAAGTCGCGGCTGTATCCGGTGATCGGATCGTACTCGAATCGCCGCAATGCGCCGGTTTTTCCGTGATCGCCATGACAGCCTTCGCAGCTCAGCTTCGCCAACGTCACATGGGTGGCGTGGGAGAAGTACACGTGATCCGGCTGCTTCGCATACACGAGCCACGGAATCGGCTTTGCCGGCGTGATGTACTGTTCCACCATCAGTTTTTCGTCCTTGGTGCTGCCTGCCGGAGAGGCATGGCAGCCCGCGCACTTTTCCACCGCCGGAATGCCGCTGAACCGGCCGTCGGCCAGCACGGAGTGACAGTCCTCGCATTTCATCCCCGCCGAACTCGTGTGCACTTTATGGCTGAACTGAACCGGCTGCGGAGCCGTGCGGTACAACAACCGCGGAAATGCGGCCCAGCCGAAGCCGAGACAGAGGACGAATCCGGCGAGAAAGAACGTTTTTCCGCCCATTACATGCTGCTCCTTTGCCCGCGTACAAAGATTGCCGAAGGCGAGAAGAATTCGTGAAATACACTGAGCGAGCGGGTTCTCTCGAGGTGGTTGAAAAGACCGGACGCGATCACGCCGCCATCCGCCATGAACGCGTGATCGTCGCGCGAAGCTCGCGTCGTGTCGTGTACCAACACCGATAGCCGCTCGAGCTCGCGCGCCATCCATTCGACTGCATCGGCGCCGGCCAGAAGGCTGTCCGTGATTCTGTTTGACGGGTCGACGCCTTCGAAAAGCCACCCCTGACGGTACGGATCTTCGGTCAACTTGGCCGGGTTCGCGCGCAGGTAGGAATTCGTGGCGGTGATCCGCAGCGGGTTCGGAAACAGAATCTGAAAATCCGAGCCGCCCGCGCTCAGAACCGCCGCTGGACGCTGAGCGCCCGCCCCGGTCAGATATTCGACGTGATCGACGCTGCCGAGCACCCGGCTCAGTAGCGCGTCGATCCCGATATGGCACTGTCCGTCCTCGCTCCGATCCACCCAAAGATGATTCGGTGAAAAGAATAGGTACGACGGCACGGCCAAACCATCGGCGCGCGGTGTATCGGGCGTCTCGGGGTGCTCGATGGCCAGGTAGACATCGCAGTAGCGGAACGCGCCGTTGCCGCAGCGGCTGTCAGAACCCTCGCTATAGGGAACGAATTTCGTGACGCTGGCAGCCGAGCAGAACTGCATCAGCGAGGTCTGCAAATACGGGCAGCGGTCACGCCCGGCGACTTCGGTGGGGTGCTGCGCGTAGATCGGGCACTGCTGGTACGCCGGCAGCGTGCATTTCTCGAAACGCCGGTTCTCCTCTCGCCTGACGATCAGCTTCCCTTGTCCGTAGCGCGAGCACGATTCGACTTCAGCCTCCTGCAGAAATCGGCATTTCATAACAGCGCCTACTTGGGGTCGCCGCGATGCTTCTCCGCATCGCGCACCGGTTCGCCGCCATCGGCCATTGTCAGACCGAGTTCGGCGGACGAGGACGTGTATGGGTCGTAAACGATATAGCTGCGAGCCTTCAAGCGTTGGCGTATGCGTCCGGCCACCTCGCGGGCGACGCCGGCCATCAGTACAAGGACGCACACGGCCACGCACATTCCGAGAATGGCGTTGGTGACGTTCAGCCACATGACGCCAGGATCGTTGGTCATGGTTGTTATCTCTCCTATCGAGGAGAAAGCAGATCGAGGGCCGTAGCGGATCTCTTTAAAGAATCAGGTAGATACGAAAGCGAGGCCCGCGTTCGTGCCGGAATCGCCAACACGCGAATCGGCGATTCCGGCGCAAGGCAGGGGCGCGGCTCGCCGGTTCAACCTCCGCTCCCGTTTAGTCGTCATTCCCACTCCTGCATTCTTGCTCCGGTGATTTGCGCGCCGGAGTACATGGGCGAACTCGCAACTTCGTTGTTGAAACGGCCATTCCCTTGGCCGCGCCCCCGCGCTCGAAGCCGCTGAGCGCCTTCTGTTCATGCCCGACTTGCTGAATTACTGGCTGACCGGGGTGCAGCCCATATGCCAACGACTCGCGCCCCTGTTTTAGAACCGCGGTGCCGGAGTGTGCTACTTTGCAGATACTGGAGGGTGGATGAAGCGACGGCATTTTCTCCAAGCGGGCGCGATCGGGCTCGGTGCGTTCCCTCATCATCTTTTTGCATCGCCGGCCAAGAAGGCGGCCAGCGACCGCGTGAAGCTTGGTCCCATGAAAGTGGAATGCAGCCGTTTGGCGCAGGGTAGCGGCACCAATGGCGCGGGCGGCAGTTCCAACCAGACAAAGAAACTCGGCATGCAAGGGCTGGCTGACTTGTGGAAAGCGGCCTATGACAACGGTGTCACGTTCTTCGATTCCGCGGATCAGTACGGTACGCATCCGCATCTCAAACTGGCCCTGAAGGGATTGCCGCGAGAAAAGGTTACCGTTCTCTCCAAGACGCACGCCAGTACCGAGAGGGAAATGCGCGCCGATCTGGACCGCTTCCGCAAGGAAATGGGCACCGATTACATCGACATCCTGTTGCTGCATTGCATGATGGACGATGACTGGCCGGACCGTAAGAAAGGGGCGATGGCGGTGCTGTCGGAGGCGCGCGAGAAAGGTGTCGTGCGCACACACGGTACGTCGTGCCATACCCTCGGCGCGCTGAAGACCGCCGCGAAGAACCCGTGGGTTCAGGTGGACCTGGCGCGCATCAATCCCGCAAAGGTCGCCATGGATGCCGATGTCGCGACTGTTGTGGGAGTGTTGCGCGAGATGAAGCAGGCGGGCAAGGGCGTTATCGGAATGAAGATTCTGGGCGCGGGCAGACTACGGAATAAAGTGGATGAGTCGCTGCAGTACGCTCTGTCTCTCGATTGCGTGGATTGCTTCACGATCGGCGCCGAGAATCGCGCAGAGATGGAAGACTTAGTGCGTAAGATACCGGCCGCGAGCGTTCGCGCCTGAGTTACAAGGAGATTTCTCATGTTGAAGACAACCATTAGTTTTGTGGCCGTGCTCGGACTGGCAGCGGCCATTTCCGCGCAAGACACTTCGAAGAAAGGCGGGTCATTGGGCGCGGGGATTCTGCATCCGGAAATGAAGGTAGCTTCCGATGCTGGGACTTATGACAGCCCGATGGGGAAATTGGGTGAAAAGCCAGACCACACGTGGTCATCGACGACCATGGTGGCTGGAGTCAATGGCAAGCCCGAAATGGGCAAGGCTATGACTAGGACCGGCGAGATAATCGACATGTCGTGTTATCTGCAGTTAGGCAAACACGGTGAGAAGCATGTCGCGTGCGGCAAGAAGTGCCTCACGGCGGGCCAGCCGATCGGACTGTTGACCAAGGACGGCTCCGTATATATGTTGATGGAAGAGGAGCACGATCCGCGGCGCGATGGACAGACTTCCGCATTTCGCAAGGCCGCCACCGACCACCTGGGACACATCATGGAAGTGAGCGGCACCGAGGCCAGCGTTCGCGGTCATCACGCGCTGTACGTTCAGGGTTACGTGAACAAGTAACTGCCGTATGCTGCGCAAGGGATGCTTGTTTCTGCTGACGCTGACCGCGTTGGCCAGCGCAGCCCAAGCCCAGGATGAGACATTAAAGGTTCCGTTAGGGCTGTTGCCGGTGCAATGGCCCAAGGACAATCCATACTCGAAGGCTAAGTGGGAGTTAGGCCGGGCGCTGTATTTTGACAAGCGTCTGTCGGCGGACGACAGCTTGTCGTGCGCGAGTTGCCACTTACCCGCGCACGGATTCACCGATAATCAACCAAATTCGACCGGCATACGCGGCCAGCATGGGACACGCAGCGCGCCGACCGTGATCAATCGCGCCTACAGCCTGGCGCAATTCTGGGATGGGCGCGCGGCAACGCTGGAGGAACAGGCCAAAGGTCCGATGGCCAACCCGATCGAAATGGGACACACTCATGAGGGCGTGGTTGCGCGGTTGAAGAGCATTCCGGGTTACCGGGCAATGTTCGCTAAAGCATTCGGCTCTCCGGAGATTGACATAGATCGCGCGGCCAAGGCGATCGCGACTTATGAACGGACTGTCCTGTCGGGTAACTCGCCGTATGACCGGTATCAAGCAGGCGATCAGAAGGCGATGACTGCCGCACAGGTCCGGGGCATGGATGTGTTCGTTAACAAAGCCAAGTGCGACCAATGTCACGAAGGCATTAACTTCACAACCAACGCGTATCACAACCTGGGTGTCGGCACAGACAAGCCGGATCCGGATTCCGGACGGTTCGTCGTTACGAAAAACCAGCGGGATTGGGGCGCATTCAAGACCCCGACATTGCGGGAGATTGAAAATACTGCGCCGTACATGCATGACGGGAGCTTGAAGACGTTGGAAGACGTCGTGGAGTTTTATAACAAGGGCGGCATCTCGAATAAAAACCTGGATGAGCGGATGAAACCTCTGCATTTGACTGAAGGCGAGCGCAAGGATCTGGTTGAGTTTTTAAAAGCGCTGAGCGGAGAAGGCTGGCAGCGCATGCGGGCTCCGGACAAATACCCCGAATGAAAATAGCGGCTTGTATACTGCTGGCGGCGATCGCCCTGGGCGGTTGTAACCGGAATGCGAAGCGTGTTGTCGCGGTGATTCCGAAAGGGAGCGCGCATGAGTTCTGGCAATCGGTACATGCCGGGGCGGTGAAGGCGGCGCGCGAAAGCGGAGTCGAGATTCTGTGGAACGGCACGCCGAGCGAGACCGATTACAACGGGCAGTTGCAGATTGTGGACGCGATGATCAACCGGCGGGTGGATGCGATCGCGCTTGCGCCGATTGACCGGAAAGTGATGGTGAGCGTTGTGGAGCGGGCCGCGCGCGAGAAGATTCCGGTCGTGATTTTCGATTCGCCGATCGATACGGATCAGTTCGTGAGTCAAGTGGCGACCGATAATTATCACGCGGGCGAGGTGGGAGCGGACCGGATCGGGGCGCTGCTGAAGGGCCAAGGCAAAGTGGCGATGGTGAAGGTTCAACCTGGAGCCGCTTCGACGATGGCGCGCGAGGATGGTTTCGAGAAGAGGCTGACTGCGGCGTTTCCCGGTATTCAGATTGTCGCGCAGCAGTATGGATGGGCCGACTTCGCGAAGAGTCTGGCGGCGACCGAGAACATACTGACCGCCCACCCGGACCTGGATGCGATTTTTGCATCGAATGAGTCGAGCACGGTTGGAGCGGCGCGGGCTTTGAAGGAGCGCAAGACCGCGGTGAAGCTGGTGGGTTTCGATTGGAGCCCGGCGCTGGCGGAGGATTTGAAGTCGGGGCTGATCGATTCGCTGGTGGTGCAGGATCCGTTCCGGATGGGGTACGAGTCGGTGAAGGCGGCGCTGGCGCATTTGGATGGGAAGCCGGTGCAGAAGATCAATAACCTCGAGCCGAAACTGGTGGATCGCGGCAATCTGGATACGCCGGAAGTACAGGCGCGCGTGAATCCGGATCTGAAGAAGTATCTCGACTGAGCAGCGGCCGCGGCGGAAGATTCGCCGCGGATAGACTCCGATGAACGCGGATGTCGGGTTACTCGTAGCGCAGCGCGATCATGGGATCGACGTTAAGGGCGCGGCGCGCAGGGCAAATCCGCGCGAGTCTTGGTCACCGATCCCAATAACTCTGCCCACTGTATAGACCGGCGCTCGCGGAAGAACATCGCCTCGAAGACTCCGAAGGCCGTCAGGTTCATGAATCGGTCGTGGCCTCTTTTGCGAATATTTAACGCGTCCTATGTTGAGGCAAGTTAGAACTGCGGAATAAATAAACTGTTGCGCTTCCAAAAAACGGGAGTAGAATACTTTCACCTCTGGGTGAATTCGTTGGCTGCCCTCCGGTAAGTTCTTTCGAGCTTCACTAACATCGTTCCCGGGAAATGTATGTCACTACCAGTGTGTCTGCGGTACGTGTTTTCAGGGCTGCTTCTGACGGGCGTATCCGTTCCAGGACAAGCAGCGGCGCCAATTACGTGTTCTGCGTCGAACACAGTTACGGCCAGAGTGGTTGCGCTCGAGCAGGTGTACACTTACAACCGCTTCGGCTCATTCAATCCGTCAGGGTTAATGTATGCACTGGAGCGCGATGTGGTGGCCGCTACGGACGATGGCGCCGCGCCTCCGGAGAAAGCGCCGCTTCAGCCCGGCAAGGTGCAACTGCGCGCCGATAAGCGTCCGCGGCCGTTGATTCTACGCGCAAATAAGGGCGACTGCCTCAAGATCACCTTTACGAATCTGCTTTCGCCGACTGCGCACACCCTCCAGGAGCCGTTCAATGTACCGGGTTATTTCGTTCGTCCTCCGGTTCCCGGAATGACAACGATCTTCGTGGATGCGGGCGAGCCTGAGACACGCACGGCCTCGATGCATGTAAACGGTTTGTCGAACTGCAAGAGTATCTCGTCGGACGGCGCGTATGTGGGCAAGAACGATTCATCGCTGGTGAAGCCGGGTGAGCACAAGGATTACTGCTGGATCGCCGAGCACGAAGGCGGGTTCCTAATGTACTCGACCGCGGCGATGATCGGCGGTGAGGGCGATGGCGGGCAACTCGATCTCGGTTTGTTTGGAGCGGTGATGGTGGAACCGGCCAAATCGGTGTGGTACCGGTCGCAGGTGACTGAGGACGAGTTGAAGATGGCGGTGAAGAAAGCCGGCGGTCCGAAACCGGTGTTGAATCCGAACGGGACGCCGCAAATCGACTATCGCGCGCTGAAGCCGAATGGCGATCCCGTGCTTGCGATGCTGGACAAGAAGCGCGAACTCATCTATTCGGACTTGAACGCGGTGATCGCGCTCGATCCGAAAGACTACGGGAACTGCGCCGAAGTGCCGTCGAGATCGTGCGGTTCGTATCGCGAGTTCTCCGTCATCTTCCACGATGAGATCCCGGCGGAGCAGGCCTTCCCTATCCTGTCCGAAGAAGGATCGCCGTTGATCGCGGTGAAGGACGGAACAGCCATCAATTACGGCTCGGGCGGGTTGGGCGCGCCCGTGGTCGCAAATCGGATGGGCATCGGGCCGACGAAGAATTGCGCGGAATGCAAATTTGAGGAGTTTTTTTTGTCGTCGTGGGCCAACGGGGATCCGGCGATGGTGATGAAACGCGACAAGGACGGCAATCCGGCCGCATTGTATCCGGACGATCCTTCCAACGTTCATCATTCATATCTGGGCGACCCGGTGCGCTTCCGCAACATTCACGCGGGCCCCAAAGAGACGCATGTGTTCCATCTGCATGCGCATCAATGGCTGCAGGACGCAGAGGACGCAAACTCGACATATCTTGATTCGCAGACGATCTCGCCGGGCGGTTCGTTCACGTACGACATTCGCTACGGAGGCTCGGGGAACCGCAATCTAACGCCGGGCGACGCGATCTTCCATTGCCATCTGTATCCGCATTTTGCGCAAGGGATGTGGGAGTTGTGGCGCGTCCACGATGTTTTTGAAGACGGCTCCTCGGGGCGAAGGCTGCCGGATCACGAGATTGCCGATGGGACGCCGAATCCCGCGATCGTGCCGATTCCAGGGCACGCCATGCCGCTGATGCCGACCAAGGAGTTTCGTGGATATCCGTTTTATATCGCGGGTGAGAAGGGCCATCGTCCTCCGCCAGCGCCGATGGATCTGGATTGCGAGGGAACGGATCCCGCTTCGGATTGCAAGAACGGTGAGGAGTTGAACGGCGGCTTGCCGCGGCATCGCATCAAGGATTGCGCGGACATGACGAGTTGCGTTGAAGAGGGCATTGATGCGGCGAATCGCGAGCGCGACGAGCGGGCGGCGGCGCTGGCCAAGCCGGGTGTCGGGAACGATCTGTTCACGCAAGGGATTCGAGTGTCGGCGGCGAACGCGGCGCGTGTGCATACGGCGAACGCCAATCCGGACTTTTTGAATTTTGCGCGGCGGTTGAAGAAGGTGGAGATCGAGCGTTTGCCTCGAACCGGTACGCCGGATGAGGCCGCGGCCATGGCGTTTCATGCGGGCACGCTGTATCCTTTGGACCCTGCTCCCGATTCAGGTCCTGGGACATGGCATGGCAAGGGCTATGCCGCATACGATTCGGACGGCAACAAGCGCACACTCTGGGTGAACGGTTATAAGCCGCAGCCCGGAGCTCCGTATGCCGATCCGTGCTCGGGCGATCCGAAGCCGCGCAAATATCGAACCGCGTACGTGCAATTCGACATGACCGTGAACAAGTGGGGCTGGCACGATCCGCAAGCGCGCGTGGCTGTTCTGGAACAGGATGTCGCCCCGGTGTTCAAGCAGACGAAATTGCCGGAGCCACTGTTCATTCGCGCTAACTCGGGCGAGTGTGTTTCGTTCGCGGCGACCAACCTGATTCCGAGCACGCTCAACCTCGACGACTATCAGATCTATACCCCGACGGACGTGATCGGGCAGCACATACACCTGGTGAAGTTCGATGTGACGGCGTCGGACGGTTCGGGGAATGGCTGGAATTACGAGGACGGGACGCTGTCGGCCGATGAAGTTCGGGAACGCATCAAAGCGCATAACGAATTCAAGGGCACGACGGTCTATAGCCCGGTCACGCATCCGCTGTTCCGCCCTGCCGGGGCGCTGGCGGCAGATCCGCGTGGGCTGTGCGCCGATGCGAAATCGAAATACAACCTGGATGGCGGCGACGATACCAATCCGTGGTGCGGCGCGCAGACGACGATGCAGCGCTGGTGGGCCGATCCGCTTTTGAATAAGAAGTCGAACATGCCGGGCAGCCAGGACCGCACGCTACGCACGGTGTTCACGCACGATCATTTCGGACCGAGTTCGCACCAGCACCACGGGCTGTATGCGGCTCTGGTAGTGGAGCCCAAGGAGGCCGAATGGTGGTCGGTGAAGGGATACGCGCCTGTGGATCGGGCCACGAGTCCGGCCGCGCGATTGGGGAAAGGGCGAAGCGACGGCGGACCGACGTCGTATGCGGCTGATGTGTTCTTCAAGGACGGCCCCACGGAACGGCGGCGGCGTGAGTTCAACATCGCGGTGGCCGACTATGCCATCGTGTACGACGCGGACCAAAAGCCTGTGAATCCGCCGAATCGGATGGAGATGACGTTGCCGTTGTCGTTGCTATCGGGCACGCCGGCCGTCGCGGTACGGCAGAAGCCTTTTCCGGAACCCGAAGCAATTTCGACCAAGGACCCTGGAACGCAGTTGATGAATTACCGGAACGAACCGATCCCGCTGCGAATTGGCGAGAAGACGGCGGATGGATGGAAACAACGGGCGGGCGATGACGGCGATATGGCGAACGTGTTCAGCAGTGCGGTGCATAAGAAGTTCGAGCCGAAATCGAAGTTTTTGGATCTGCTGAACATCCAGGAGGCGGGTTTCCGCAAGCCCGGCGATCCGGCCACGCCCGTGCTTCCGGCGCAGCCCGGCGACATCAGGAATGGCCAGGTGCTGGTCCGCCTGATTCAAGGCGCGCAGGAAGAGAATCACGTGTTCACGATGCATGGGGCGCGGTGGCGCGCGCAGCCGAGTTCGATGAACTCCGGTTACCGCAATGCGCAACAGATCGGTATTTCCGAGCATTTCGAAGCCGAGTTCGCATTCCCGTATGCTTCAACGGGCGTTGGGTCGGCCAACATCGGACCGGGCGGGATGCCGGACGATCTCGATCCGAACCGGTTATTGACGGATCATCTGTGGTACTCGTCGGCCACCGACAACTTGTGGGACGGGATGTGGGGACTGATGCGCGTCGCGAATGAGACGACTTCGGGTTTGAAAATTGCGGGCGCTGGGGACAGTGGCGGGCGTGAGTGTCCCAAGAACGCGCCCGATTATCCGTTCTCGGTCAGTGCCTGGCTGGCGCGGGACATTCTCAACGGAGGCGCGCTGAACTATAACTCGAAGGCGGGTTTGAGTGACCCCGGCGCGCTGCTGTTCGTGGTGAATGACGACCCTGTGAAGCCATTCACTCAAGCGCAACTACAGGCACTTTACAAGACAAAGCGTCCGGAGCCGTTGGTGCTGCGAGCCCCGGCGGGCGCCTGCATAGCGGTTCAGTTGCACAACAATCTGCGCGGCGTCCAAGACGGGCCCAGCGCGCCGGACAGTTGGAGTTACAACATGATGCCGCCCATCGTGGACGGGTTCAACTTCAATGAAGTGAGCATGTCCAGCCAAGTGGGGTTGCATCCGCAACTGATGGCGATGCGGGTCTCGAATAACGACAGCTCGAACGCGGGCGTGAACAAATCGAGCCTGGTCGCGGCAGGCAAAACGAAGACGTACTTCTGGTACGCAGGACGGTGGAAGGGCGACAACACGGGCATCCCGATCGAGTTCGGCGCGACCAATCTGCACGACATGGCGGACGTGATCAAGCACTCCTCGCATGGCGCCGTGGGGGCGCTGATCATCGAACCGCAGAACTCGTACTTCAGCGCGGATAGCGGCGTCACGGCTCACGTGTGCGCACACGAAGGGTCCGCGCCAAAACCGGCCGGCACATGCAAGCCGGGGAGTCCGGACTACAAGTTCAAGGAATTCGTTGCCGTTCTACAGGATGACTTGTCGCTGAAGCGGGACGGACGGCCCATGCTTCCCCTGCGCGGAGGCGATGACGCGGAAGACACGGGTCAAAAAGCGATCAACTATGGCACCGAGCCTTTGTGGGCACGACTGGGCGCGCCTGACGCGGCGATTCGTCCCGACGAGACGATTCGCTATGACATGTCGAACGTGATGAGTTCGCGCGAAAAGTCGTCCATCTGCGATCCGGCTGGGCAAGCGAACAAGTTGTGCGATCCACCGGTCGTGTTCGAGGCGGTGGCGGGAACTCCAGTGCGATTCCGCATTTTGCATCCATCGGGTCATCCGCGGCAGCACGGTTTTACGCTGTTCGGACACACGTGGCAGGAAGCGCCTTTTACTTGGGGCAAGCCTCCGCTGCCAGGGCAGGAGGAGCGCGAGGGTTCCCGCAAGATTGGCGAGAATCCCACGAGCGCATGGCTGGGTTCCTATAGCGGTGTCGGCCCGGCGCGTAGCTTGAACATCGTGACCAAAGCGGGCGGCGACAATGCGGTACCCGGCGATTATCTGTTCCGCGCGCAGGAAAGTTTCTCCTTCAACGGGGGAATGTGGGGCATCTTCCGCGTTACTCCGAAGTAGGGAAGAGGCACCGTCATGAAAAACGCCGCTTGGATACTCGCTCTAACTCTGCCCATGGCTGCCCAGCAGCGGCATGACCAGTCGGGCCTGGCCGTAACGTTCTCGCTCACGGCCGTGGACGGTTCCGCGCAATTGCAGGCAGGTGGATACGCCCAGGCTGTCGTGCGCGTGGCGGATGCGCGGACCGGCGAGCCCGCGGTGGCGCTGCGGCCGGAATCGTGGCTGCTGGCGCGGCGTTCGGCCATGGTGTCCGAAGAGCTGTCGTGTTCGGACAAGGTGCGGAGCTTGCGGCCGGGTTTCGTCAGCGTTCGTGCCGACGCCGATCTGAACAGCTCGCTGCTGGTGATTTTGAACGGCGACAACACGGTTTCGTTCGTGAATCCGCGTGTGGGCTTGAGCAAGACTCATGTCGAGAGCCAGGTGTTGCTGCCGTCGAGCGGCTTGGACCAGGCGCTATCGAGCGATCAGCAACTGCTGTTCATCACGATGCCCGCGCGAGGTGAAGTGGCCGTCATTGACACGGCGGTTCGCAAGGCTCTCGCGCCGATCCCGGTCGGCAAGAATCCGGCGCGCATTGCCTTGGCGCCCGACGGAAAGACGATCTGGGTGGGCCTGGATGGCTCGCCGTACGTGGTTGGCATCGACGTCGAGCGTAAGCGCGTGAAGACGACGGTTCGCGCCGGGGAAGGCTTGCATACGCTCGCGTTCACACCCGACGGGCGGCTGCTGGTGACGAATAGTTCGAGCGATACGGTATCGGTGATCGACACGGAGACTCTCAAGAAGATCGCCGACGTGCCGACGGGCAAGACTCCGGTTGCGGTCGCGTACGGTCCGGCCAGCCAGTTGATTTATGTTGCGGCGGTGAATGGCGGTGGGCTGACGGTGGTGGATCCGCGGACGCTGAAGATTGTTCGCGTGATCGATGCCGAACGCGGAGTGGTCGCGCTGGGGTTCGAGCCGAAGGGGCGCTTCCTGTGGGCGGTGAATCAACTCGCAGGCAAGGTGACCGTAATCGATACGGCCGACCATTCGATCACATCGGAGATGCAGGTGGGTAAGGAACCCGATCAGATCGCCTTCACCTCGCAATTCGCCTACGTGCGCAATACGGGGAATGTCGAGATCAGCTTGATCGGACTGGCCGGAATCGAGAAGGGCAACCCGAAGCGGATCGACTTGCAGGGCGGCTCGACCGCGCCTGTGGATGCGCACGGCGAGCCTGGGGTAGCGCCGATGATCGTGCCGTCTCCGGATGGCGGCGGTGTGTTCCTGGCCAACGCGGGCGACGGCAATGCTTACAAGTATCTCGAGGGTCAGATGGCGGTGGCCGATACGTTCAAGTCGGCTGGCCGGCTGCCGCGTGGATTGCTGGTGATCGATCGCAGCTTGCGCGAGACCTCGCCGGGCACATACGAGACCACGATCCGGCTGCCTTATGGGGGCGCCTACGACGTTCCGTTTTTTCTGGACAAGCCGCGCGTCGTGTCATGTTTCCGCGTGGACGTCCAGGGCAAGACCGGCGAACAGATCGCGCGCGAATCGACCCGGCTCGCCGTTCAGCGGATAGACGCGACGCCTCTCACTGCGGGACAGGCGAATACTTTGCGTTTCAAAGTGGAAGACGGAAACGGGCGGCTTGTCACGGGTTTGCGCGATCTGCAAGTGGTCGTGTTCGAACCGCCGGGCGTCTGGCAGCGGCGCATCGTGGCGCGGGAGAGCGAGGCCGGCGTGTACGAAATCGAGCAGCGCTTTCCGCACGCGGGAATGTATCGGGTGCTTGCGTCGAGCCTTTCGCGAGGCGTGCGGCAGCCGCTCGTAGCGGGCGAGTTGGATGTGACCGAATCGATTGCAGGAGTGAAATAGCCATGATCAGTCGGATACTCGTGAGCGTGCTGGCCTGCGCCGCCGCGGCCTTGGCGGGCAGTTGGGAGAGCATCCCGGTGAAGAACGCGAACGTGCGCGTGTTCGACCAGACCGGGCGGGAGAGGCAGTTCTACAGCGGACTGGTTGAAGGCAAAGTGGTCGTCGTGAATTTCATGTTCACGGGGTGCACGCAGGTGTGTCCGATGCTGACCTCGACGTTCGGCGCGCTGCAACAGGAGTTGCTGAGGCGCGGGATGGGCGACGTCACGCTGATCTCGGTGAGCGTGGACCCGGAGAACGACACGCCCGAAGTGCTGCAGCGTTACGCCGCGCGGATGAAGGTGAAGTCCGGGTGGACGTTCGTGACCGGAAACAAATTGGACTTGGATCGTATTCTCACGATTTTCGGCGTTAGCGCGCCGCGCGATAAGCACACGCAGCAGTTCGTGATCGGGAACGAGGCGCAGGGGCGATGGACGCGCATCTCTGGATTAGCGGCGGTTTCGGACCTGGTGCAGGTGGTCGAAGAGGCGCGCGGCAGATGAAGACCGCGACCCTCATCATCGCGGGGTGCGTGTACGCCCACGGCATGACTCCTGCCGAGGTGGCGGGCAAGCGCATTTACTATACGGGCGCGTCCGAGGCGGCGCTGGTACGCGGCATTGCGGTGCAGGGTCCGCGCGAGACGTTCGCTTGCGCGCAGTGTCACGGCAGCGAGGCCGAGGGGTCGAGCGAGGCGGGCGCGCGCATACCTGCGATTCAGTGGAAGCGATTGTCGGGCGAGCGCGGATACGATGCGGCGCAGGTGTTGCGCGCCGTCGAGCATGGCGTGGATCCGGCGGGACGTGAGTTGCAGACGTTGATGCCCCGCTACCGGCTCTCGGCGGTTGAGCGCGAGGCGCTGCTCGCCTATCTGAAGATTGCCGGCACGGAACGCGACACCGATCCGGGCGTGAGCGATACGGCCATCCGAGTCGGCGCGGCTCTCCCGCTCTCGGGCGAACTGGCGCGGACAGGTGAAGCGATGCGTCGGATCCTGTCGAGCACGATTTTACGCGTTAACAGCCGGGGCGGCGTGTACGGACGCAAGTTGGAACTCGTGATCGAAGATTCGGCAACGGGCGGCGTACAACGAGCGGTGAAGGCGCTCGTGGAATCGGGCGATGTGTTCGCGTTGGTTTCGAATTTCCAGCCCGGCTTGGCTACTGGGGTGGACGATTACCTTCGGGCAGAACGCGTCCCGTCCATCGGACCGTTAGGTGATTACACTCGCGGGGCTGCACGCGAGCATGCGAACGTATTTCGATTTTTGCCGGCGATGGCCGATGAAGCGGATGTGCTGCACCGTTATCTGAGCACGATCGCAAACCGGCGGCGCGCCCTGTTGATCGAGATCGAGTCGCCCGCTGAAATGGAGGCGGCGAGTTCGTTTCGTACGTCGTCTAGGGCGGGCGCCCTCGCGATGGTGAGCGATGTGCGCTATTCGCGCGGGCGATTTCCGCTGGAAAAGATCGCGGCTGAGCTCCGTGAGTCGCACGCGGATTGCGTCGTGTTTCTGGGCGCGGGAGAAGACTTGGCCAAAGTGATGCGCATCGCGGGCGAAGGCGTGACGGTGGTGGCTACGGCGCAGGCGATGGCAACCAACGCCGACGGGCTATTATCCACGTACCCCGGCGCACTGCCGCGCGATGTCGACGCATCCGTGTTGGAAGAATTGGCGGGCGGCGCCATGACTCACCCGCTACCGCAAGCATTCGCATTTTCGAGCGTGGCGTTGCTGGTGGAAGCGGCGCGCCTGGCCGGCCGAAAATTAACGCGGCCCGCGCTGATGCGGGCACTCGAAAGTGTACAGGACTTCACTCCGGGAGTCCTGCCTGCAATGAATTTCGCCGGCGGACGCCGTACGGGATCCACCGGCGCCTATGTTGTCCGGATGGAGAGCGAGGGCGCGGGCATCCAGCCCGTTTCGGAATGGCTGACGCCGGTGGCGCACTAGGAAGGAGACTGCAATGAGGATCGCGATTCGAAGACTGTTGCTGATATCGAACTGCCTGGCACTATACGGCCAAGCTCCAACGCCCAAGCCCCTGACCCAAGGGACGCCGTTCAACATCATCGGCCTGATCGAGGAGTTCACGCTCATCAATCCGGCCGATCCCACAACCGGGGCCAAGATGACGGTGAATGGCATCTCTGTCAACATCCCGGCGAATTTGAGCATCGTGATGCCGGGCCGCTACATGACGCCCTTTCAGGTGTTCGTGAACAATCCGAAAAACTTGTTCAACCTGAACGATCCGATGAATCCGAACCAGGCGGATTCGACGCCTCCAGACAAGAATAAGCCCGATCCGGCGCAAGGCTCGGGGCTCGCGAAGAAAGATCCGGCTCCACTCGGCGCCTATCAGGCCGACATTCAAGGCAACATCGTGGAGACCCCGCCGGGCACTTTCGATTACCGGGCTGGCATCGTTCACATCAGCCAACTGGCGTTGAACACGGCGAGCGGATACATCAATTTCATCGATCCGGCAACGCGATCGATGCGCGTCGGGGGCTCGGTGGGCTCGGCGACGACAGGCGCGCGAGTGCGGCTGAACGATCCCAAGGGACGTTATGGCGCTCCGACGTCGCACGATGTCCGGTTCACATCCGATGATTCGAATCCGCCCATTCGCGCCATTACCGGATATCCGATGTGCATGCCGCGCCCCATCTCGCTGGACGATCCGGAATGCCCCGTGAAGAACCGTCCTGCGCTGCTACCGAACCTGGCGGTGATCAGGATGAATCACACCGATCCCACGACTCCGCCTGATGGCGTTCCGGCCTGCGCGGGGTGCGATCCCAAAAAGCAAGCGCCGTTCCGCGTTGGCGATTACATCACTTATCAGGGAGTGAGGGCCGAGGATGCGGACGGCGTTTACATTTCGGTCTATTCGGTTACCGCATGGGTGGCGATTTTCACGAAGCCGGGGACGTGGCCCGTGTATGTGAATCAGGAGGTCTCGCTGATCGGCACGGGCGGGGTGAATTATCCGGGGATCGCGATTGAATTCGGTCCGGGCAAGGCGGCGTTGGGCATTATCAACACGCGGCTCAAGGTGGTCGGATTCACGACGGACCCGACGCGCAACGTGAAGTTCTTCCGCATGGATCGAGGCGTGTGCGGCGGTCCGAATACTCCGGTCTTCCTGGCCAGCGCAGTGAAGGAGGAAGCGCCGCTGGGACGTTTTCGCGGCCAGATCGACCGGCGAAGCTTCACGCCAGTGCCGTACGAGCTCCGCGTTCAGGTCTCGCCATTGAACGCCGTGTCGGGTAGCCCGGAGCAGATACCGGTCTCCGATCCGGCGGTTGCACGCGGCATCATCCCGGGTATCTTCGACGCGCCGGTGGGCGAGTATCTGTTCCCCGAAAACAAGGCTGCGGGAGCGCAACTGGTGCCGCTGAATTTGGAGGACTTTCCATATCTGCGCGGCGGCCTCGGAGCCAGCGCGGCGGTGCTGCAACTCAATCCGTGGCCCGGCGTGGGACCGTGGCCTTCGGCGACCGCGGCGCGGCCCGACGGTACGCCCGTCCCGAAACCCTGTCCATAAGTTCTGAACGGAGAAATCACCATGGCAGCACCAGTGTTCACTCGCATCATCGATCGCGCCGGCCTCGGGGCCGCGGCGGCGCTATTACGCTGGGATCAGAACGGAGATGCCGATGGCGACGACATCACGTTCGGCAATAATGACTTCCTCGTGGGAACCGTCACCATCACCCCCACGCACATCCTGACCGGGGCGAACGGCAGGAAGTTGAATACCCTGACTCTGATGAACGCGCCCGCGAAGTACACTACTCCAGGCGAAATGGTGCTGGCGACACGCCGCGCCGGCGCGAGGCGGGAACCGCTGGTGATCGATTCCGATACCGACCTCACGGGAGCGGGAACGGATATTCTGTCGGGCACGAATGGTCCGTTCACCGTGGAGTTGAAGAGCTTCGACCGGCACGGAAACGCTCTGTTCTCCGCATCGCGCAAGAGTGCGGGCGACCCGGTGTTTCTCGGAGTTACTTGTGACCAGGCGCTGATTGCCTGGATCACCCTGGATATCGCGCCGCTCGATAGGAACGGCCTGTTCATCAATCAGCTTTCGTTTTCGGAGTAGACATGAACCGCATATTGATCCTGTGCGCTGTTGTGGCCGGCGCGATTCAGGCTGCCGAACCGGACCGTGCCCGCGAGTACTTCACCGATACGGTGCTCGTGGATCAGAACGGAGCGGAGCTGCGAATGTTCAGCGATATCGTGCAAGGCAAGACAGTGGTGATGCATTCGTTCTTCGCCGGTTGTCATGGCTCCTGTCCACATTTGTTGAACCGCATGGCGCAACTGCAGAAGATGTTGGGCGACCGTCTCGGCAAGGAGGTTGTCCTGGTGAGTATGACCGTGGACCCGAATGAGGACACGCCGGAGCGATTGAAGGAGTTTGCGCAATCGTTCAAGCCGCGGCCGGGTTGGTATCTGCTCACTGGGACGCAGAAAAATTCGGCCGCGGTGGTGGCGAAGCTGTTTCCGCCGATGAACTCGCGCGATGCGCATGACACACGTTTTGCGGTATTCGATCTGCGCACGAACCATGGGGAGAAGATCGCGCTGAACGATGCTACGGCGGAACGCCTGCTCGCCGCCATCAACGCGGTAAGCCGGGAGTAGGATGCGCGACGACGATGAGGGTTTCCGCTCGCCTCAACGCGCACTCCAGAGCTTGTGCGAGATTCTCGGGGTCCAACGCCGCGAAGCTCTCGTCAAGAATCACGACTCGCGGCTTTTGCAGCAGAGCGCGCGCCAGGAACATGCGGCTGCGCTCGCCTTGCGATAGCTGCCAGCCGGTCTCGCCCACCATTTGCATCAGGCCGGCGGGCATGCGTTCGATGAGCGGGCCCAAGCCCAACTCCTCACACACGCGTTGCGCCTCGTTCATCTCCGACGGATGCGCCGGCCAGGCGCGGCCCATTAGCAGGTTGTATGCGAAGGGACCGGTGAGCACATGGTTCTCGTGATATTGCGGAGCGGCGGCCACCGTACGGCGCCACAACGTATCGCCCAACGTGCGGCGGTC
Source organism: Bryobacterales bacterium (assembly GCA_038322705.1). Lineage (GTDB taxonomy): Bacteria > Acidobacteriota > Terriglobia > Bryobacterales > Bryobacteraceae > TMP-7. The sequence goes on from JBBQGC010000005.1 coordinate 63,816, forward strand.
GAATCCGCCGGATAACAGCAGCCCGCTCGCCGGTTCACGAAGTCCGGCCATGAGCGACACCAGTGTCGATTTGCCCCCACCCGATTCGCCTTCGAGTAACACGCGGTCGCCGCGGTGCACCTCGAGATCGACGCCCGAGAGGATCGCGCGCCCGGTCGACGGACTGCGGAATCCGAGTCCCTGCATCTCCAGCATCACCTCGCCTGGCTGAGGCGCGGACGCGACTGTTCCTGCGACTTCAGGGCGCGCCGCGGCTTCAAACAAGCCTTCGATCTGCCGCCACGCGATGGCAGCGCCGCTCAGGTTTCCAGCGCCGGTTACCAATCGCTTCAGCGCTCGCGTAGCCAACAACACTCCGCCGATCGAAATCGCCAGTCGCGACGACGATGCCCCCTGTCCCAGGAATGCGGGAGCGAGCGAAGCGATGCCGGCCAACATCCATCCGCTGGGGATCCAGCTCGTCAATCGCGCCGAAGCCGAATCCATGCGTTTCGAATGCGATGCGTATTCATCCAACACGCGATCTTCCTCGACATGCCACTGGGCGGGCGGCTGCTGGGCGATGCGCGTGCGATGTCCCGTCATGTTCTCGACCATGTCGTGGGTCATCGCTAAGCGCGCCGCCGTCCAGCGCGAACGTTCGCGCCAGTAACGCCACGCGCCCCATACAGCCGCGCACGTCCAGAACGCCAGCATGGCCGTTTGCAGAAGCGGGCTTGCGCCGGCGCTGAGCACTGCCACCGACAACGCTATCTCAATCAACGCCAGCGCCGACATCAAACCGCCCGAGAGCGCGAGCGACTCCACCATCTCCGCCTCAATCGAGCGTGCTAGAAACCGCCCCGCTCCTTCATGCCGGATCTCTTCGGGCGACAACTTCAACGCGCCCGTGAGCAGGCGCTGGCGCAGCAGACCGCCGGCGCCGATGGCCAGCACTCCCTGCGTCCACGTGGTGAGCATGCGGAACGGGATGATGGTGGCCAGCACCAGCATCCAAGCGATTAACCAACCGGCGTCGATGCGGCCCTGAAGCGCATCGCTGCCCAGGATGTACCAGGCCGCGATCCATAAAAAATATTCCGCGAGGTGCGCAACGCATAACGCCGCCATGCGCTTTACCAGGCCCGCCTGTTGAAGCTGAAACAGGAATGGCGCGCCTGGCGGTACACGCAACTGGTAGAGAGTGCCCGCCAGCTTGTACCGCGAACGCTCTTTCAAAAGTGCGCTGGAAGCCCGTTCGCGCGCGCGGCCAGTGATGGCGCACGTGTCGAGCAATGCGCGGATCTCGATCGCGTACGGTTCTTCGACCGGCCGGGCAACCGCTCGCCGGAGTTGTTCGAGAGTGACGCGGCGGGTGTTTAGATCGGGCGCGAGAAGCGTTGCGCGGTCGTTGCGGACTCCCAAAAGCGCGAGCCAGCAGTCGCCTACTGGAACGGCGGCGGGCCCCGAGCTACGGAGAAGCTCCTCAATGCGCGCCCCCCACAGGTCGACCGATTCCATCTCGATGCCGAGGCGCGCACACGTGCTCTCGAACCACAGCGGGATGCCGGCGTCATCTACAGGAGCGGTAATTGCGCCCGCGTCCGCTCGTGGAATCGCGGCCTTGCGCGAGAGTGCATCGATCAGAGCGGGAAGTTCGGCGCGCGTCCACATTGCCGCCGCAAGCGCGTCATGCATGCAGCTCGCCGCCTTCGACGCGGAAGCGCCGCCACAGGCTGCTCTCCCACAATTCGCCGTACAGCGCACGCTCCGCATCCAGCAGCTCGCGGTAGCGCGAACCAGGTTCGGCGGCGAGTACAGCCGGGTCGCTGTCCTCCATGATGCGGCCGTCCTCGACGACGAGCACGCGATGGAAACCGAGCGTGCCCGCGACATCGTGGGTGATGCACAACAGCGTCGCGTCGCGCCAGCGGGCACGCGCGCGCTCGATCATCACGCGCTGCTGATCGTGATCGAGACCGCGCGCGGGCTCATCGAGGATCGCAAGTGAAACCGCTCCCCGCGCCATCGCTCGTCCCAGCCGGACCCGCTGCCCTTCGCCGCCCGACACGAGGCCGCCGCCTTCCCCAAGCGGTGTCTGCATGCCTTCGGGCAGGTTCGCGACAACCCGATTCAGCGATGCATCGGTGAGGATGCTGTCGAGCGCCGGCTCGGAGCGCGCGCCATACATGAGGTTTTCATAGAGGCTCTTGTTCCAGATCTGAATTTGCGGATCCACCCACGCGGTGGCCGAGCGCAACTGGTCGAGCGATCCGCTATCCATCTCGCGCCCATCGATCAGGATGCGGCCCACCGAAGGCGTATGCCATCCCAGCAGGAGCCCGACGAGACTCGATTTGCCCGCGCCAGAGCGGCCGACGATTGCCACGTGAGCGCCGGCGGGAATGTCGAGCGAGACATTCTCGAGAACGGCGTGACCGCCCGCCACCACGGTTACATCGTCGAGCGCGATCGCTACCGGACGCTCGAAGCTCGCGACCTCGATGCCCGAACGCGGAGCTTCGGGCGCACCAAGCGGCTCCACAAACCGCAATGCTGTGTTGCGCAGCATCGGATACTGCCACGCCGCGGCGGCAGCTTCTTGTCCCAGCTCCGGCAAGTTGAGAACCCAATACACGAGAAGCAGCGCGCCCGCGACATCGGCGGTACGAGTGAGCCCGGCCCAAACAACCCATGCGGCAAGCGCCAAACTGGTTGTCACCTGCAGGGCCTCGATAATCGTGACCGTGCGCTGCAACGCCAGCCCCGCGCGAGCCCATTCGCCTAACAGCGCCGACTGTTCACGTCGTACCGCTCGCGCCGCGCCATGTGCGCGAATGGCCGTGACGCCCAAAAGCGCATCCAAGTTGAAGCGCATCAATGCGCCCGCATGACTGCGCAGTTTCAAATCGCGCTCGGCGAGAATCGGCTCGGCGGCAAGCGGGATGCCCAGCGCCGCGCAGGCGGTGAGTATCGACGGCCAAAGCGCGGCAGGGTACAACCAGCCGATGGCGGCGACGGTCAACGCCATCTCAAACGCATCGCGCACGAATGCTGAAGCCAGCACCGGACCATTGCGCAACATGTGCACGTTGTGGCTGCGCTCCGCCATATCGGAGCTTGGCCGGCTGCGGAAGTAACGGTCGGCAAGCCTCGGGATCTTGTACAGGAAGCGAAGGCGCAGGCCGATGTCGAGACGGCGTCCGATGCGCAGCACGGCGATCGCGATGAAGAACTCGAGCGCAACGAGCAGCGCCAGAAGAGCGAGTGTTGCCGAAAGCGCCGCGGCACGCTGACCGCTGTTGGTCAATTCGCGGCCGAGGTCGAACAGCGCGCGCAGAATCAGCGCCTCGACAACCGAACCCGCCGCGGCCAGAGCGAGCGCAAATACGATGGCTAACGCGGGCGCCACGCCGTCGCGGCCCAACTCACGCATCAGTTCCAAGCCTGCGCGCGCGGGTTTCTCATGAAGCGCCGCGGCCAGTTCGGGCGAAAGCCGGTCACCGGCGCCCGCAGCCGCGCGACCTTTGACGTGAATCAACACCGCGCCGCGAACGCTGACCTGATCGGGATCGCCGGTGAGCGCGTGTGCCGACCAGTACTCATCGGGGATGGGCATCGCCCCTGTGACAAGCGCCCGCACCATGCGGCTTGCTTCAGATCCGTGGCGCACCGCTCCGGTCCGAACCAGACGCGAGGTCATGCGCGTCACGGCGTCCACACGAGCCAGCGACGCGATTTGTGAGTCCTGCAAGGCCGATGCGATCAATTGTGCGCCGTCGTTCAGCGCCCCGATCTGCCGCAACCGCGAACGCAACACTTTCAGAAAGTCTTCCGAGCTGGCCCACTCGCGCCAGTCCGCGGCCGCAACCTGAGTGGTGTGTTCGTACACCTCATCCAGAAAGCGCGCGACCCGAACCCAGCGCCGGCCGACGGCGGGATCCATCACCTGCAGCCAATCGCCATGACGGCGCCAGACGATGACGAAGTGGGTCGCGCCGCTGGAATGCCGCACGATCACGATGGCAGGCAGATGTTCCGACGCAGGGTCTAAGAGATGATCGAGCGGCACCATGATCTGCGACGCTTCGAGCCCGAGTTGGACCGCCGCCTCTTCGATTGTGTCGATCGACGTCCCGTCGACGCCGGTCTGGCAGGCTTCGCGCAATCGCCCGTAACTGGCCGCGATGCCGAAGCCTTCGAGCAGCGACTTGAGCGCCGCCGGGCCGCAATCCATCGCCGACGTCTGGATCGCTTCGGGGACGAAGAAGCGGCGCATGATCAGGATGGGCCCTGATTGCCGTAAGGATTTCGAGGCGACCCCAGCAGCCCGCCCGCCAAGCGCAGAATCAACGTCGCCGGCGTGATCCGCTCCACTGCAACTTCGACGGCGCCGGGCATACCGTGTTGGAGAGGAATGCGGCAGGGTCGCGACGGGTCGATTGTGAGTTCCACGCGCACGGTGCCGTCGCGAATCTCCGTTGCAACGCGCGAGACGATGGCCGGAGCCGTTCCCCACTGGGCCCACGGATAGCCTTCTAACCGGACATCGGCCTTCTGCCCGGCGTGCAACCGGCCAAGCGCTGCGGCGGGTGCGAATTGCGCGACCACGCGGAGATTGCCGTCCGGCACGATCGCGGCAATCTTATCGCCCTCGTCGAGCACGCCTCCGGCACGCAACATCTGCGCCTCACCCAGCCGTCCGGAAACGGGCGCGCGGATGATGCGGCGGTCTATCTCGTTTGCAAGACGCTCGCTTGCGGCATGCGAGGTGGCGACTTGCCCCTGCAACTTCGCGATTTCCGATCGCAAGCCGCGGATGCGCGCATCCCGATCTGTCTCCTTCGCGCGCTGCTCATCCGCTAGGCGTGACGCAGACAGGTCATCGCGCTCCGCCACTGTGCGGGCCTGCGCGGCATCGGAGCGTGCGCGTTGATACTCGCGATCGGGAACGAGTCCTTCCTTGCGCAACCGCTCCAAACGCTGCTCCTCCCCGGCCGCGAACCGAGCGGATTCAGCCGCGCTGCGCGAAGTGGCTCGCGCTTGTTCAATGGCTGTTCGGGAGGCTTCCTGCTCGCGCGCGCGGGCCTGCAGTTCCGCTTCAATCTGCTGTTGGAGAGCATCCAACGACGGCGCGACCGCCGAGGCGCGCGTGCGTTCCTCGCGATATTGAAAACGCTCCGGGCTGGCGTCCAACTCGACGAGCGGTTCGCCCGCCTTTACCTCTTTACCCAGCGCCAGGTACGTGCGCACTACACGGCCGGCCATGGGCGACTGCACCGCGTAGGCCGCCTCGTCCACTTCGATGCGCGCTGAATCGCTGACGGCGCGAAGGGTCACGTGCGAGAGCGCGGCCCAAGCTGCCCATGCGCCCAAGAGCGCCGCAATCGACGCGATGGCCGCGCCGGGACGCACGAACCGATCGGCGTCGAGAGAACGCAGCGTTCGCGTAAATGCTGTGGGCATCCGTTCGCAACCAGTTTGCCAGAGATGGAAGTGTGTCCTCTGGGAACGGGGGCCATATTGAATGCTGGTGTTTATTATGGTATTCTTCATCCATGACGGCGGAAGCACGGAAGATCACGGTCGACGTACCCGCGGAACTGCTCGAGAGAGCTCAACAGGCGAGTGGCACGGGTATCACTCAGACCGTTCGCGCCGGCCTGCAACTGCTCGCGGCATCGCAAGCCTACGCGAAGCTGCGGGGGTTTCGGGGTAAAGTTCAATTTTCGCGGACCGCCGCCGACCTTCGGGCTGACCGGTGATCGCCGCCGACACAAGCACGTGGATCGCGTTCCTCGAAGGAGAGCCTGGCCGCGATGCCGATGTGCTCGATCAAGCTCTGGAGCATAAGCAGGTGCTGATGCCGCCTGCCGTTCTCACCGAGCTGTTAAGCGATCCAAAGCTAGATCGGGACCTCGCTGAGACGCTGCTGCAGGTTCCGCTGATTGAGATCACAGATGGATATTGGCTGCGAGCAGGGGCGCTACGGGCTGTGGTGTTGAAGAAGCGGCGGAAGGCGCGCCTGGGCGATGCTCTGATCGCTCAAACCTGTATCGACGCCGCCTTGCCGCTGCTCACACGCGACGGGGATTTCCGAGCGTTCGCCGAGGCCGCTAATCTCGGATTCGTGCTGGATGCTTCGACGGGCTAATCAGCCGCGCGAGAGAACGTAATCCGTCAACTCGCGCATCTCGTCGATCAGCAGGTCGGGATTTTCCGCGCGAACACTCTCCGGCTGCAACCCCCACGTCACCCCGCAACAGGGCACGCCGGCATTGCGCGCGGTGCGGACGTCCACCGCGCTGTCTCCCACCATCAACGTACGCGCAGATGGAGTGCCGCTCTCTTCCCGCAAGAGATCGATGCCTACCGGGTGCGGCTTTTTGTGAGCGAAGCTGTTGCCTCCGTACACTTCGAAGAAATGCCCGCCCACGCCCAACCCTTCCACCAACGACTGGCTGAATCGAACCGGCTTGTTCGTGAGCACCGCCATCTTGATGCCTGCACGTTGTAACTCGTCGAGGCCTTCCCTGACGCCCGGATACAGAACAGTATTGTCGAGCATGTGCTCCCGGTAATAGGCGAGGAAATAGGCCAGCGCCCGCTCCACCTCTTCTTCGGGCGCCTCCGGCCCCATGGCGCGGCGGATCAAGACGGGCGCTCCGTTGCCCACCCACGACGAAACAATTTCATCGCCGATCGGTTCACGTTTCATGTGAATGCGCGTGGCGTTCACCGAATTTGCAAGGTCGCGTTTGGAATCGATCAGCGTGCCATCCAAGTCGAAGATCAGCAGATTCATTGCAGGATGGCTCAGAACGATTCTCCCTTCAACTTGGCCGGTTTGCGCGAGAACTTCACCCCGTCCCACATCTGCTCCAGCTTGGCGACGCTCTCGTGATAGTTGTCCTTCAACTCGCGCGGCGCAAGCGCTGCCAGAATGTTACCGGCCGAGGTTGTGTATGGCATCAGCTTCGAATCGACGATGAAGCGCGGAGGCGGATTGGGCGCGAACGCAGTGATGACCGTAACGATGGCGAGCGCGAGAACAACGCCGCGAACAAATCCGAATGCGCCGCCCAATAAACGATCGAGCCACGATAGACCCGACCACTTGAATACCGCCGAAAGAATACGCGCCAATACGCCGCCCGCGAGCACGATCAACGTAAACACCACGAGAAAGCCCAGCAAATTCGCGGCTGCGGGCGAATGGACGTATTCCTCCAAAAATCGCCCAGGCACGCCATAGAACCAGAAGCCGCACAGGATCGCGACGATGGTGGCCGCAAAGCCGATGCCGACTCTAGCGAACCCGGCGAGGAACCCGCCAACGACGGAATAGCCGACGAGCACAATCAGAATGAAGTCGAGGAGATTCATAGAGCGACCCCGGTCAGCGCGCGATACGCATCTTTGTATTTGTCACTCGTTCTCAGCGCCACTTCGGCGGGCAGCTCGGGCGCGGGCGGCTGCTTGTTCCAGTGAATACTTTCGAGGTAGTCACGAACATACTGTTTATCGTAAGACGGCTGGGCGCGGCCAGGCGAGTACGTGTCCGCCGGCCAGAAGCGCGACGAGTCAGGCGTGAGCACCTCGTCGGCTAAAACCAACTCGCCGCCGATGAAACCAAATTCGAATTTCGTATCCGCGAGAATGATGCCCCGCGACAGCGCGTACTGGGCGGCACTCTCGAAAATCGCGAGGGTGAGCCGGCTCAGACGTTCCGATAGCTCGGAGCCGACCAGCGCCACCATCGTATCGAACGTGATGTTCTCATCGTGCCCCGATTTTGCCTTGGCCGCGGGCGTGAAGATCGGTTCCTGCAGGCGGGCACTCTCCTCCAGACCGGCAGGAAGCGGGATGCCGCACACGCTACCATGACGGCGATACTCGCTCCAGCCCGAGCCGGATAGATACCCGCGAGCGACGCACTCGATCCCGATCATCTCGGCTTGCCGCACCAGCATCGACCGGCCTTGGAGCAGGTCCGCGTACGGGCGAAACTCTGCGGGATACTCGCACACGTCCGCCGTGATCAAGTGTGTGGGCGTGAGTGACGCGATGCGGCCAAGCCAGAACAGCGTCATTTGAGTGAGCACGCGGCCTTTGTCGGGAATGCCGGTGGGCAGGATGCAATCGAACGCCGAGATGCGGTCCGTCGCCACGATCAGCAACCCGTCTTTCGACGAGTACATATCGCGCACCTTACCGCGAGCAATGCGCGTACAGCCGTGCAAATTGGTATCGAGCAGGACGCCGTTCATGAGTACAATTTTCTCTCGCCAGCTACAATGCTACTCGAACAACAGGACTTAATCTTTGGAATCGTAACTGCAACACGTACGCCGGAGATAAGTCATGAACTGGGACACGATTGAAGGCGATTGGAAGCAGTTCAAGGGTAAGGTGAAAGAAAAGTGGGGCCAACTCACCGACAGCGACGTCGACTCGCTGTCGGGCAAGAAGGACCAATTCGTGGGCAAGTTGCAGGAGCGCTACGGCTATACGAAAGATAAGGCCGAGCGCGAGATGGACGACTGGGCGGCTACTCATAACGCCAGTTCGTCGACGATCCGCAAGTAGCATCTGAGGGCCGCCGCGGCAAGGGGGCGGCCCTTTCTCTTCTCTAATCCTCGTCATTACCTCCCAAGTCAGCCGTCCGATTTTCGAATTTAGTTGATTCCTTCAAGAAGACCAGCTTGATGACTCCGGTAGGACCGTTGCGCTGCTTGTTTAACATCAAGTCCGCCAGTCCGCGTAAGTCCTCGCGCTCCGGCTTGTACACTTCCTCGCGATAGATGAAAGCGACAAGGTCGGCGTCCTGTTCGATTGAACCGGATTCGCGCAGATCGCTCAGTTGCGGCCTGTGATCGCCCGGCCGCTGTTCGGGTCCGCGGCTCAATTGCGACAACACCAGCAGCGGAACGTGCAACTCGTTCGACAGCAGTTTCAAGCCCCGCGACATGGCGCTGATTTCCTGGTTGCGGTTCTCGCTTCGCCCACGGCTGCTCATCAACTGCAGGTAATCGACGATCACCAGCGCCAGACCATGTTCATTGCGCAGACGGCGCGATTTCGCGTGAATGTCCATCAACGTCGTACCCGGCGTGTCATCCACGAACAGCGGCGCATCGATCAGCTCTTCGGCGGCGTGATGCAGTTTCCGGCGCTCCTCCTGATTGAGGTAACCCGCGCGAAATTTCTGCTGATCGACGCGCGCCCCCGCGCACATCATGCGGGTGAGCAGCGATTCCTTCGACATTTCAAGGGAGAAGATGGCCACCGTGCCGCGCAGCCTTGTCGCAACATGTTGAGCGACGTTCAAGGCCAGCGCGGTCTTTCCCATCGAAGGGCGGGCCGCGAGAATAAACAGCTCGCCGGGATGTAGGCCGCCGGTCATCTCGTCGAATTTCGTGAAGCCGGTACTGATGCCCTTGAGGCGCCGGCTGGGATCGAGGAAGGCGTTCAGCCCTCCCTGAAATTCCTCGATGATGCGGGCCGGATTTGCGAGTGAATTGGGGGCGCGCGCCTCGCCCAGCTTCATCAGGCCTTCGTCAGCGGCGGCGAGAATTTCGTCGGGGCTTTCCTCGCCCAGGATCGCGCGATCCCTTACCTTCTGCGCTACGTGGATGATCTTCCGCAGCAGCGATTTGTCTTTGACGATTTTGACGTAGCCGTCGAGATTGGAAATCTTCGGCAGCCCGTCGTCGAGCGAGACCAGGTACGTGAGGCCGTCGCACGATTCGAGCTGATTGTTGCGCATCAGCTCCTCAGCAAGCGACACGCGATCGATGCGCTCGCCGCGCTCGTACAGGTCGCTCATGCGCGCGAAGATGCGGCGGTGTTTCTCCAGCGAGAAATCCTCGATGGTCAAAGCTGCCGCGACCGGCAAGAAAACCGAGTCGTCCATCAGGATCGATCCGAGCACCAAACGCTCGGCATCCAGATTTACAGGGAGACCCTTTTCAAGGGCGATATCCGCGGCTGCCATGGGGGTGTGCATCTACCGTAACCAACCGGAGCGGCCCGGGCAAGCCCGAATCGCGCCCTTTATTTTGTAAGCTGTGCCTTGTGGGAACCGCGGTGGATAACGCCCGCCGAATCGAGCTCTCCAAGCCTTTGAAGACACGAGTACGCGCGGCGGTTATCCTTCGATTTCCACAGAACAAGGACCTACCTCTATGTTTTACAGGATTCTCGTGCGCGGGGAAAGACTTTTCCTCTGAAGCACACGAGAATGCCCTGAACGCGCCCCGAAGTAATAGCACTCTCGCCGTTACGCTGTCAGGATTCTTAAACTTCGCTCACCTTACGGTTAGAAACTTGCTTTTCGAATGAAGCGTCCTATAATTCTTGCTAACGGCATCGCCGTAGCATGGGCGGTCATATACAAAAGGGGCGTATATGGACATCGTGGGGAATACGAAGTTTGTCGAGCTGACGGGAACCAAGACGCATGAGCTTCCGCCGTTGCTGGTGCGCAGCGCGCCGAACGTAAAGCGCCTGGACAAGGTGATGGACATGGCCAACGGGATCATCGATTCGGAGGATATGATTCCGCTGTCGCCATCGGAGGATCCGAATCTGGAGCTCGAATTTGAGCGGCGCCGGATGGACCTGGCCCTGAACCTCGTCGATCAATACCTGGGCTTCGTTACGCACTGGCAGTGGGGCGACAGCGTCCTCGAGTGGATCCGCCAATGCGAGATGACGTTCGAGATGCGTCTCGAGTTGCGCAACCTGCTGCGCGCCGACGTGTGGCCGCATGCCGGGCGAATCAGCTTCATCAAACTGCTGCGCGACAAATGCATTCCGACGGACGGCATCGGGTTGGAGAAAGCGGTCGGCATGCGGCTCACCTTCCGCCAGCCGCCGCCGATCCGTTGTTTCTCGAATCAGTTCCTGTTCTATCTGAACCAGACCGTCGCCTCTAGCGCCTATCAGACGTGGGCCAGCATGTCGCCCGATCCGGTTTCGGCGCTGCCCCCGGAGCGCTTCAGCTTCGACGTCGTGAACATGTCCGTCCAATAGCACGGCGCGGGAGCCCAGTCCGTCCTACAATACGAGCAATGCTTCGAATCGCGCTCGCCGCGGCGGCTCTCTCTTTACTCGCGGCAGCACAACCGCGCAAGATATCGGATGCCGAGGTGATGCGCGTGCATCGGTCGGCCTTGCTGATCGACACGCACAACGACGTCACCAGTAAGACGGTGGAAGGCTTCGACATCGGCAAGCCTACAACCGCCGGTCACACTGACATTCCCCGATTGCGAGCGGGCGGGGTCGGCGCGGAGTTTTTCGCCGTCTATGTCGCGGCCGGATACGCAAAAGACAACCATTCCGCCAATCGCGCGCTCCAGATGATCGACACCGTCCGGCACGACATCGTGGGCCGTTACCCGAACGATTTTCAACTCGCGACGAGCGCCGATGAGATCGAGGCCGTGCACAAGCAGGGCAAAATCGCCGCGCTGATGGGCATCGAAGGCGGGCACGCGATCGAGGACAGCCTGCGCCTGCTGCGCGATTTCTACACGCTCGGGATTCGCTACATGACGTTGACGCACACCAATACGAACGGCTGGGCGGATTCGGTGGGCGATATCGATCGAGCTGGTGTAAAGCATCACGACGGCCTGACCAGTTTCGGCAAGGAGGTGGTCCACGAGATGAATCGCCTGGGCATGATGGTGGACATCTCGCACGTGGCGGATAAAACATTTTGGGACGCAATTGAAACCAGCCGCGCGCCTGTGTTCGCGTCCCATTCCTCCTGCCGCGCGCTGTGCAACGCTCCCCGCAACCTGACCGACGAGATGATTCTGGCGGTCGCCAAGAAGGGCGGCGTTGTGCAAATCAACTTCAGTTGCGACTATCTTTCGCAACGCTATGCCGACGCCGCCGCGCCGGTGCGCCAGAGGATGCGCGAGGCGATGAACTCGGCCGCGGGCCAGAACATGACGGGCGAACAGATGCGGAAAGCGATGGGCGTCGACCGTCCGCACATTCCCCCGGCAACGCTCGATGACGTCGTTGCGCATATCGACCACGTAGTGAAGCTCGCGGGGGCCGGAGCTGTCGGAATCGGCAGCGATTTCGATGGTGTGAGTTGCACTCCGAGCGGGTTGGAAGACGTTTCGAAGTTTCCCAACCTCACTCGCGCGCTGCTCGAAAGAGGGTACTCAGCCGAGGACATTCGCAAGATTTACGGAGGCAATCTGCTGCGCACGATGCGCGCGGTCGAGAGCGCGAAGGGCGGACGTTAATCGATGTCCACTCAACCGGCGCGCGATCCCGTGTTCGACCTGCTCGAGACCACGCAGCGCGAGACGCAAGACCTTGTCGGCGCGCTTCTCCAGGTGCATTCCGATCGCATGCGCTCGCTGGTGGACCGCGATTTACGCGAGCAGATGACGCACGTCGTCGATGAGCGATTCTCGCAATTAGAACTGGCTCTCCGTCCGCGTATGGCGCGCGCTCGTTTAGAAGTAGCGCGTGGATTGGCGCAGGTTTTGAACGAGTGCTTCCAACGCATGCGCCGTTTCGAGAGCGATCGCCACTGGTGCGATGCAATGTTGGATGCGGCCTCTGCCATGTCGCGCCGCTCGGCTTTTTTTTCGGTGCGCGGCGACGATCTTTGTTTGCAGGGCGTGCGCGGGCTCGAGAGCGGATCCGAATTCCCTCCTTCTGAAGTACCCTACGCCGCCGCGCCCGCATTCGATCGTGTAATTCGTTCCGCCCAGACGCACAGCGTCACCCGCAATGCCGCCGAGCTCTCATTGCCCGTCGCCGCGATGTTCGGCAGCGATAACGGCGCGCACGCATTGCTGGTGCCGGTGATGACCGGCGATCGCGTTCCGGGCATTATTTACGCCGAAGATTCGGTGGACGCGAGCGCGATAGAAGCCATCGCGGCCATGGCGGGCGCGGTGCTCGAAAAGCACCTGCGTCTGTTCGAGCCGGTGCACAGTTCGCCCTCTCTCGGCCGTCCCGTTGCCGTCAAAGCCGGAGATTCATCGGAGGACCGCCCGGCGCATGCCATCGCGGCTCCAGCGCATCCGCCCGTTCACGATCCCGCCGACGCGCAGGCGCAACGGTTCGCGCGAGTCGAGGTCGCGAAGCTTCTGTTGGCAAATGCAGCGGCTGTCTCGAATGGGCGCATCGATCGCAATCTCTTCGGCGCGCTTCGCAACGAGATTGAAGCGATGCGAACCGCCTACCGGACGCGTTTCGCAAAAACTCCGGATCACCTCGACCGTGAAATCGTGAGCCGGCTGGCGCTGAACGACATCGCGTTGATGGGAGGCGATTATACGGGCGCGGCTGCGTGAACTCGCCCTGTTCGCGCTGATACTCTTCACGGTTGGCGCGGCGCAGACCGGTGCGGATCGAAATGCGGAGGCGCTGAAGCAACTTCGCGCCACCCACGACAGCGCAAAGAAGCTCGCCGATTACATCGCGTTCCTGTCGGCACAGGCGAAGTTTCAATCGAGCGATTTCGAAAGCGCCGCACGCGAGTGTGAAGCCGTCCTGAAACACGAGCCGAAGTCACCGCTGGCGGGCGATGCTGCGTTGCTTGCCGCACAGGCTTTGCTATCCGCCAATCAACCCTCGCGCGCTATTGACGTTTTGAAGCGCAGCAAGGACACGCTGCCGCGGGCCGCCGGCGATATGGCGTTCGCGACAGCTTATGCCGCGGCGCACGACACCGCCAACGCCGTCGCATCGTACGAGCGCGTCTGGCTGGAATACCCGGTTTCCACGCAGGCGCAAGCGGCCGAAATTGAACTGCAAACACTCACGCCGTTGCTGGGCGCCTCCTACCATTCGCCCGCGGCTCCGGCACTGTTACTGCGCGCGACCAAACTGATGGAGGCGCGAAACTTCGAACAGGCCCGGCGCGAGTTGACCGCGCTTGCTGAATCGTCGACGGGCCTTGAACACGACCTGGCCCTGGTGCGAATCGGCGTCGCGGAGCAGCGCGCACGGCACGATGCCGTCGCTCTCGAATATCTTCGAGCGGTCGACGTGAAGTCGCCCGAGGCGCGCGCCGAAGCGTTGTATTACACGGTTGCCGCTGCACGCCGGCTAAACCGGACCGAGGTGATGGATCGGGCGGTCGAGCAGCTTGAACGCAATCACGCAAACTCGGATTGGCGTTTGCAGGCGCTGGTGGCCGCGGGCGACGAATATTTTGTTTTGAACCGTCCTCACAATTTCGAATCGCTCTACGCGGAATGCTACGAGCAGTTCCCAAAATTACGGCAAGCCGCGTATTGCCACTGGCGAGTCGCGTTCAGCGCGTATCTCGAAAACCGCAACACCGCCGCCGATCTGCTTTGGACGCATGTCCGCTCGTACCCCGATTCCGATAAGGCCAGCGCCGCGCTTTACTTCCTGGGCAGACTGGCCGAGCGCGCGTCGAAGTGGGATGAAGCGCGCGCGTTCTACGCTCAAATCCAGCGCAGTTTCCCGAACTACTACTACGCGGTGCTCGCGCGAACGCGAATGCGCGAACCCGAATTGATGAAAGCGGAGCTCTCTCCGGCCGCCGCTACTTTGCTGAACAAAGTGAACTTCGCCCCGGCGTACCTGACGCCTGCCTTCGATCCCCGGCCGTCAACGTTGATCCGCTTCGAACGCGCCCGCCTGTTGCGTGCCGCCAAATTGGACGAGTACGCCGATCTCGAACTGCGGTTCGGCGCCGATAAAGGAGAGCAGCCCGCGGCATTCGGACTCGAACTGGCTCGCGCGGCGCAACTCCGCGCGGAACCCCACCGCGCCATCCGCTACTTGAAACATTACGCGCCCGGATACCTGCTTTCGCCGGTGGAGAACGCACCGCGTGAATTCTGGACGCTCGCATTCCCGTTGCCCTGGCGTGAACCCTTGGAGCAATATGCAACGAAGGCCGGCGTCGATCCATTTCTGGTGGCCGCGCTCGTGCGCCAGGAATCCGAATTCGATCCGCGCGCTATCTCCCGCGCCCGCGCGTACGGCCTCACTCAGGTGCTTCCTTCCACCGGCCGCGAACTGAGCCGCCGCCTGAATATCCGCGGTTTCACGAGCGCCATGTTGTTCGAGCCCGCTGTGAATCTGCAATTGGGAACGCATTATCTGAGAGCGTTATTGAACCGCTTTAACGGAAACGAGGAAGAGGCGCTAGCGGCATACAACGCGGGAAACAGCCGTGCCGCCGCGTGGTTGCTTAGGAGTAACTTCCATGAACCCGCTGAATTCGTTGAGTCAATTCCGTTCTCAGAAACCCGCAATTATGTTCAAGTAGTCATTCGCAATGCGGATTTATACCGCCGGTTATATGCACATCCTGCGCAATAATTGACTGGCGATTATCGAACGACGTCAAGATCGAAGGCAAGCTTCTACCCGCGGGGCGTTACGGCTTGCACATGATCCCCGGACAGGAAACCTGGACGCTGATCTTCTCGAAAAACTCGAACGCGTGGGGCAGTTTCTTCTACGAGCCGTCCGAAGACGCGCTGCGCGTGGAAGTGAAGCCGCGCAAGCACGAGTACCGCGAATGGCTGACGTACGAATTCACCACTCGCCGTCCCGCTGAGGCTGTAGCGGAGTTGCAATGGGAGGAGTTGAGCGTGCCGTGAACCATTCAAGCCGATCACGTTGATGACATCTACATCACGCGGTTGCGCCATCAGTTGACCACCTTGCCGGGCTTCAACTATCAGGGTTACCTCAACGCTTCGCAATATACTCTGCAGGCCAACACCCATCTTGACCAGGGTCTCGAATGGGCCGGCACCGCGATCAGCATGCCGTTCATCGGCCAGGCGAATTTCATGACCCTCAGCAATAAAGCGCAGATCCTCACCCAAATGGGACGCGAGCCCGAAGCTGCAACGCTGATGCAGCAAGGGTTGAAACTGCCGGGAACGACACCGATCGAGATACACAGCTATGCGCGCCAACTGCAAGCAGCGAAGAAGACGCAGGAAGCCATCGCGGTATTCAAGATGAACGCCGTGCGCAATGGCGATGTGTGGCCGACACACGTGGGACTGGCGCGAGCCTACGCCGCGGAAGGCGATATTCCAAAAGCGCTCGAACACGCCCGCAAGGCGCTCGACCAGGCCCCCGATCCGGTTAACAAACAAAGTCTGGAGGGAATGGTTCAGATCTTTTCGCAAGGCAGGAATATAGAACAATAGGGCATGGTTACGCACAACGAAGGCGCACACCGCTTCGAATCCGGCCAGGCTCACTTGGACTACAGGAAGTCGGGCACCACGATGGTGATCACACACACCGAGGTGCCCGAAGCTATGAAAGGACAGGGCGCGGGCGCCGAACTGGCGCGGGCGGCCCTCCAGTTTGCGCGCGACTCCGGCCTGGCAGTGGACCCGCGCTGCCCGTTCGTCGCGACCTACATCGAGCGCCATCCCGAGTACGCCGATCTGGTCCACCGCAGCTAACGCGCGACGCCTCACTTCGACGTTGATCCGGCGATGAGCTAGACTGTCCACGATGCCATCGCGCTCAGCCTGTCTTTTGCTGCTTCCAGTTCTCGGCGCTGCGCTGTTTGCACAATCTTCGGCGCCTTACCAAACTCTTGCGCGCCGCGATGTCATGGTGGCCGCGCGGGACGGCATCAAGTTAGCCCGCGATGTTTATCTGCCCGCTCGCGGTGAGGTGGCCGCCGTCGGCCGGTTCCCTTCGATCGTGGAGCGCACGCCTTACAGCAAGGACGGTGTCTCTTCCAAATTGATCGACTACTACGTCAGCCACGGTTATGCGGTGGTGATCGAGGACGTGCGCGGACGGTACCGATCCGAAGGCCATTGGCGTCCGATCCGCGACGACGGGCCGGACGGGGCCGACCTGCTGAAGTGGATCGGCGAGCAGCCTTGGTCCAATGGCAAGATCGGCACCATGGGCACCTCCTACGGTGGCGCAACACAGCACGCAATGGCCATCGCCAACGCTCCCAATCTCGCTGCCATGGTGCCGGTGGACGCGATGAGCGATTACGGGCGGTACGGCATTCGTCACAACGGCGCGTTTGAGCTGCGCTGGTTCAACTGGATCTTCACACTAGGCAACGCTACCGGAACCCGAGCCAACGCTATCGGACTCGAACAATCGCCAAACGGGCACGCGGCGGCGCTGCGAGCGGCATCCACTCCGGCCGCGGCAAAGGCCCTCGAAGAGTTGGGCGTTCAGATTCGCGAATACATCCGAATGCTCCCGCTACAGCCGGACACGACACCGCTGCGGTTCGCCCCCGATTACGAAGCTTGGTTGGTGGAAGCCATGCGGCACGGCGACAACGATTCATTCTGGACCGATATGGGATCGAGCGTCGTCGATCACATCGCCCAATACAAGGACGTTCCCGTGTATCACGTCACGGGCTGGTACGACTCGTGGGGAACGCAGGTCGCGAACATGAATTATGTGGAGCTTGCGAAGGCAAAGAAGAGTCCACAGCGATTGATCATCGGCCCGTGGACGCATGGTGGTCAGGGCCAGACTTTTTCGGGTATCGCCGAGTTCGGTCCGGATGCCGCGATCAATCTGAACGAATTCCGGCTGCGCTGGTACGACCGCTGGCTCAAAGGCGTCGAGAACGGCGTCGACAAGGAACCGCCGGTTCGAATCTTCGTGATGGGTGATGGCGACGCGCGCAAGACACCGGAAGGCAGGCTGTTTGTCGGCGGCCGGTGGCGCACCGAAAACGAGTGGCCGCTGAAGCGCGCGATCGCGACGTCTTACTACCTGCACGCGGACGGATCGCTCTCCGAGGAGAAGCCCGCTGGTTCGCGGCCAACTGCGTATCGCTTCGATCCACAAAATCCCGTTCCCACGATGGGCGGCAACGTGTCCTCGGAAGGCGTTCTGATGTTGCGTGGCGCGCAGGACCAGCGCTGCCGTCCGGATTTCTGGCTGTGTCGCGATTCGCTGCCGCTTTCCGCGCGCCCGGATGTGCTCGTGTTTCAAACGCCACCGCTCGAACGCGATATGGAAGTCACAGGCCGCTTGATCGTGAAACTGTGGGGCGCCTCCGATGGTCCGGGCACGGACTTCACGGCGAAGTTGGTGGACGAGTATCCGCCCAACGCGGACTACCCCGCGGGCGTGGATCTCAACGTTGCCGACAGCATCGTGCGTGCCCGTTATCGCGATTCGCTCAAGACGGCCAGGATGCTGGTGCCCGGACAGCCCCAGGAGTTCACGATCGAGATGTATCCGACCTCGTTGGTATTCCGGCGCGGGCATCGCATTCGCGTGGACATTTCGAGCAGCAACTTTCCGCGCTTTGATGTGAATCCGAACACGGGTGAGCCGCTGGGGCAAGGCCGGAGTTGGCGCGTGGCGGAGAATCGAATCTATCACGACGCGCAACATCCGTCGCGGATCGTGTTGCCCGTCGTGTCGAGGTGAGAGTTTAGCGGCCGGCCGGCATCAGCTTCTTCGAGCTTGGGGCGGCGCTCTCCCGGACACGCGTAAACTCGTCGTCGACGCTCTTCCATTTGCCTGCCATCCGCCTCGCGCGTTCGGGCTGCGCGGCTGCCAGGTTGTTTTGCTCGGCCCGGTCAGCGGATAAATCGTACAACTTCCACGGCCCGTTGTCGCCGGTTGCGATCAGCTTCCAATCGCCCGTGCGAAGAGCCCGGTTGTGATTGTGACTGAAGTACAGAAAATCACGAGTCAACGCGCCACTGCCTGAAAAAGCGGGCGCGATGCTCAGCCCGGCCAATCCAGGACCCGATGGCGCCGCAGGCTTGCCGCCCCCCAAATCCACCAGCGTCGGCAGAACATCCACAAAGTGGCAGGGATCGTGCCGCAGCCGGTTGCGATCCTGAATGCCGTTTGGCCACTGCACGATCAACGGCGATGCAATGCCACCCTCATTCACCCACGATTTGTGTAGCCGGAACGGAGCATTGGAGCAACTCGCCCATCCCGGACCCAACCCGAGATGCGTGCGCGCCGAACCGGGCGGCGCAGTCGCGTCGTGCCCATCGCCCCGAATCAACTGCTCCGAGCTCGCGCCGTTGTCTGAGAGAAACAGCACGACTGTATCGTCCAGCGCTCCCATCGCTTCCACCTGCTTCAGCAGCTTGCCGATCTCCGTATCCATGCGCGTGACCATTGCCGCGTGGATCGCCATTTTCGTGCGCTGGAAACGTTTTTGCTCGGGCGTTAGCGACGACCATGGCACAGCCCGGCTCACTTCACCGCGCCCGATCTTGGCGATCAACTCCTGGTCCGGCGTGTTCCACTTGGTCCACATGTCCGGCTCCAGCGGAGCGAGCGCGCAGCGGATCAGTCCCATTTGGGTCATGCGCTGCCACTTGCGCTCCCGTGCTGTATCCCAACCCTCGGCGAAGCGATCCCGGTACTGGTCGATGTCGTTCTGCGGCGCCTGCAAGGGGAAATGCGGCGCGTGGAATGCGGTGTAGAGAAAGAACGGCACGGTCGCGTGTTGCCGCGCATGCTCCTCGAGAAACCGTACGCCGTAGTCGGCGATCGCGGTTGTGCTGTAGTAGCCGGGCCCCGGGTCAGGAAGGCGCTCGCCATCCAACAGATGGTTCTTCTGCGTGAAGAAGCGGACCTCGTCCATCATCGTGTACGAGCGGTCAAAACCAACGCCGCCCTCACCAGTTACGTGCTTCATGTGCCACTTGCCGGTGTGATAACTCCGGTAGCCGAGCGGCTTCAGGTACTCCGGAAGGAAGCGCGCGTAGTCGGGAATTTTGCCCGGCGTCATCACATCGCTGGCCGTCTGCTGCGCGTACAAGCCCGTGAGCAGGCAACTCCGCGAAGGGCCGCAGCGGGCGGTGGAGTAGGCCTGGGTGAATCGCAAGCCTCGAGCCGCCATGCGGTCCAGATTCGGCGTATCGATGTCGCCGCCGTAACAACGGGCGTCGGAGTAGCCCATGTCGTCGGCAAGGATCACGAGGAAGTTGGGCTTCTTCGGTGATGCGCCCCGGACGAGCGGCGCGACGGCAGCACTGGCCGTGATACGGAGGAACTCTCTTCGCTGCATCGCATCAGAGTCTATCGCAGTCAGGGTGCGCAACAGGGTGCGCGCATCATCCATAAGCTACGATGGAAATTTCGGAATCGACTTTCTGGGGAGCGGAATTTGAGAGACTTGGTCTGGATCGCATATCTGGTACTGGTTGCGTCGGCTGGGGCGGTGGAGGTCACCGTCTCGTCCATCGCGCAGTTGCAGGTGGCGATCAACGCGGGCAAGGCGGGTGACGTGGTGACGCTCGCTGACGGTAGCTACACCGACAACGCCATCGCCATCACCACCAGCAATATTACGGTACGCGCCGCGACGCCCGGCGGTGTCTATCTCAACGGCGTTAACGCCATCACTATTCCTGCGAACAACGTCGTCTTCGGCGGCTTCCAGTTCACCTCGGGCAGCATCCCCGGGTTCCTGGTGGACGTCCGGGGCAGCAACAACACGCTCACGCAACTGAACTTCAATGGATACTCGGCGCAGGAGTACGTCGTCTTCCGGTCCGGGTCGCAACACAATACGGTCACCTTTTCCAACTTTCAGAACAAGCCCGAGACGGCCCCGCAGGGCAATCTGATCGAAGTCGAAGCCGACCCCAACGTCATCGGCTACCACGTCATCAGCCACAACTCCTGCCAGCATGTGCCCGGCCGCGGCGGCGACAACGGAAACGAGTGTATCCGGCTCGGTGAGGGTGCGCAATCGACCTACATCTCCCGGACCGTGGTCGAGTACAACTACTTCGAAGACACCGGCCCCGGCGACAGCGAAGCCATCTCCGTGAAGTCGCGCGAGAACACGCTGCGCTGGAACACTATGAACCGGAACCCGGACGCGATGTTCGTCTTCCGCAACGGTGACAACAACCTCGCCTACGGCAACTTCTTCATCGACTCAGGCGGCATCCGCATCAAGGAAGCCAACAACATCTATTGCTATAACAACTACTTCGAACGCGCCGGCGTGGGCGGCAGCAGGAATGCCGTAACCTACGACTATGTCGCTCCGAACCTGCAGAACATCAATTTTCTGCACAACACCTTCGTCGAGTCCGGCGTGATCGCGCTGGCCACGGGCGCGGCGAACAACACCTGGGCGAACAACATCTTCAAGAAGAGTTCGGGTGCCATATTCGTCGGCCCGTTCTCGGGCATCTCGTGGGTGGGGAATCTCTACTCCGGCAGCCTGGGCATCCCGGTTCCCCCCGGTATGACCGCCAGCGCCGATCTCGGCCTGGCGCTAAATGCATACGGCTACTACGGGCTGTCGCCTCGCTCTGTGGCGATCGACACCAGCGGGCCCTTTCCCGCGATCCTCGACATCGCCGGCGTCGCGGGCGACTATACCTTGGCGCTCGACGTCGCCGGGCAATCTCGCGATGCCGCCCGCGATGCCGGCTGCGTGGAGTACGGAGCGATGGGAACGGTTACCAACCGTCCGCTCACTCTGGCCGACGCCGGCCCCTCATCCCTGAAGAGCCCGCCCCGGACCTTCAACGCCGCCGGCTACCAGGAAGGCACCGTGGCGCTGGATTCGATCGTGTCGCTTTTCGGCGGTGGCCTGGCGCTGCGCACCGAATCCTATGACGGCTCTGCCGTCACCACGCTGGGCGGCACCTCGGTGGGCGTGACCGATAGCCAGGGCGCGAGCCGTCCGGCGCAACTCTTGTTTGCCAGCGCCGGTCAAATCAATTTTCTGCTGCCGCCGGGGACCGCCACGGGGCCGGCGACGGTTCGCGTGACGCGCACCGGCGATCCGGCGCCACAAAGCGCCAACGTCACAGCCACCGTCTCGGCCCCCGGTATCTTCACGGTCAGCGGCACTTCCAGCGTTGCCGCCGCCGTCTACCTGCGCGTCACGGCCGCGAACCTGCGCATCACCGGCTACGTCTTCGATGCGGCGACGCTCAATGCCATCGATATCCCGCGCGCCGCAGGTGACCAGATTTATCTGCTGCTTTACGGGACAGGCTTCCGCCACGCCTCCCAGGTCACGGCCGCCGCCAACGGACAAGGCGTCCCCGTCCTCGGTGCGGTGGCGCAGAGCCAGTATGCAGGGCTCGACCAAGTAAATATCGGGCCGCTGCCCTCCGGTCTGCCCGGCGGAGTTCTGACCATTCGCCTAACAGCCGATGGCAGCACGGCCAACTCCATCGCCGTGCGTCTGCAGTAGCGCGTCCCTGAGCCCCGGGGGTGGCGTTGCCTCAGAACCGGAACCCGGCCGGAAGGTCACCGCAACCCGCCCAGTCCTGCCGTTGTATCCGACTCGCGACCTCATCCATCGGTGGCCTCAAAACCCAACCTCACCAGCCCGGGAGTTCTCACTGCGGACGTGGGGACCCTGAAACAGGAATGATGCAATCAATGAAGGCTTTCGAGTTCGACACCGTAGCCAGCGATGAGATTCGGATTCCACCGGATCTCGCCACGCAAATTCCGGAGGGAGCCCTAATACCGATAGTTGCAAAACAGATCCTCGCGCTCCGGATCAAATCGCCGTTGCTTGAATCACGCCGCGCAGTCAGCCGCATGCCGCGAGTGTGCTGCATATCTCCAACTGTCCACCCCAAAACTTAAACTGCCAACTGCCAACTGACAACTGCCAACTGCCAACTGCCAACTGCCAACTTCCTCCGTTCCCAACCTCAATCTCCCGCCCCCTCAACCACTTCCAGCCTAAGTAGAACGATTTCGCCACCTCGCCTGATATCTTCAAGGCAGAAAGGAACACTTCAATGCCATCTCAAGCTGAAGCGCTGAGCGAGAGCCCCGTTGCGGACCTCGAGTTCTACCGCACGCGCGATGATTTCATGCGCGCCTACACGCCCGTCACGCCCGAAGAGAAGATCCTCGTCACGCAGATGACCCGCGCCTGGCTCCAGTTGCAACAGATGTACAATCTGCACGACCGCGTCACCGCCGGCAAAGGTCTGCTCGCCCTCTTCGAAGACGATCTCCCTCGCTATAAAATACTCGCGCGCAACTTGACCGACGCCGAGCGTATGTGGCGCAATTCTATCCAGGAGTTTCAGCGCGCACGCCGCCGCCGCGATCCGCTCGCTTCCCACCGCGCCATCCCGCGGCCGCTCCCAACCCCTATCGCCAAACCGTCGCCGCAACCCGAAACAGCGTTCACTGCCCGCCTGACCTTCGCTGAATCGCAACCCGAATCGCAGCCCGCTACGCCCCCGATTCCAGACCCCCGTCTCTGATATGCTGTTGGCGTAATTT
The DNA here is from genome assembly GCA_038322705.1 of Bryobacterales bacterium. Classification (GTDB taxonomy): domain Bacteria; phylum Acidobacteriota; class Terriglobia; order Bryobacterales; family Bryobacteraceae; genus TMP-7. Next base: position 87,045 of record JBBQGC010000005.1, read on the forward strand.
TAATGACGGCCGCCATGCAACGTATTCTCGTCGCCACGCTCGTTCTGCCCGTCTGCTTATTCGCGCAGAACCCCATCAATCGCCACATCCTCGGCGTAAGCGCTCCGCTCACCCAGGCCAGCGGGCGTCCCGCTTCGGATATCGCGCGCGATTTTCTCCGTGCCGCCGCGCCCGAGTCCGGCCTAACCGCCGCCGATGCAGCCAGCGCCGTCATCTCGCGCCAATATACCGACGCGCACAACGGCGTAACGCACATCGTCTATCGCCAGCAGTTCCAAGGCGTTGATGTCTACAACTCGGCGTTTGTCGTGAACCTGGATGCGGCTGGGCGCGTGCTCAACGCGGGCGGCGATCTCTTCCCCGCTCCGGACGGCGCGCCGCTCGCGAACCTGACAGCGCTCGATGCCGTTCGCGCCGCGGTGCGATCGGTGAACCCGCGCGCGGCCGCACGCTACGTCCCGTTCCCCTCGCAAGCGCCCGCGCGCCACAAGTCCGCCCTCCGCTTCACGGCCGGCGATCTCCCCGACGACCCCGAAGCTCGCCCCGTCTGGTTTGGCGCAAACGGAAAAGTGGTCCCCGCATGGCAGGTCTTCGTCACCGGCGACGATGGTGTCTCGCGCTACTCCGTCATCGCGGACGCTAACCAACATATATTAGCGACGCGTCCGCTCACGTTCTTTCAGGCGCAACCCCCGCCCCCGCGCGGTCTCGTCTTCGAACGCGAAAGCCCGCAGCCCAATCCGAAACCGGGAACGCTCCCGGCGAGCGCGCCGCCCGTCGTCGAACGCACGCTGCAGTCCTTCGCGGGCGACCCGATCGCGTCCCCCAAGGGCTGGGTTGAAAACAACGAGACCGCTGGCAACAACGCAATCGTCGGTGAAGACCGCCTCGGTCTGCGCCCCTTCGGACAGACCGTGCCCTTCCCCCAACTCGTCACGACCAAAGCTCCCAACGGCGATTTCAGCTTCCCTCTCGAACTCGGACCCGGCGCTCCCAATCCGCTGCAATTCATCGACGCCATCAACACGAATCTGTTCTACTGGATCAATCGCGCGCACGACCTGCACTATGCTTCAGGCTTCACCGAAGCGGCCGGCAATTTCCAAAACGACAACTTCGGCCGCGGCGGCATCGGCGGCGACCGCATCCAGGCCTTCACTCACTTCGGCGCCGCCAATCCAACCCGCGCGCTCGAACGCAACGCCTTCTTCAGCGAGGCCGACGATGCTGACGGCTCACAGGCATTCATCGCCATGTACATCAGCGACAGTGGCATCAACGGCATTCTTACCGACGGCGCGCTCGATTCACAAGTCATCGTCCACGAGTACACGCACGGAGTCAGCAGCCGCCTTCTCCCCCGCGGTTACGACAGCTTTCAAGTCGCCGCGATGGGCGAGGCCTGGAGCGATTTCTACGCGATGGAGTACCTCACTCCGGAAGGCGCTCCCACGAACGGAGTCTATCCCGCGACCGAATACTTCTTTCAATCCTGGACGCAGGACGCTGTCCGCACCCGCCCGTACTCGACCGACTTCGATATCAACCCGCTCACCTTCGCCGACCTGGGCAGCGTCATCCCTTATCAGGAGGTCCACGCCGACGGCGAAATCTGGGTCGAAGCTCTATGGGAAGCCCGCGCCAATCTCATCCAACAATTCGGTGAGAAGGAAGGCCGCCGCCGCATCCGCATGCTCGTCCTCGACGGCATGAAACTCGCCCCGCCGCGCTCCACCATGGTCGACATGCGCGATGCCATCCTGCTTGCCGATCGCAACAACTTTAAAGGCGCCAGTCAGGATCAACTGTGGGCCGCCTTCGCCAAACGCGGTCTCGGCGCATTGGCTTACTCCGATAACCCCGATACCACCCATGTGTTGCCGTCTTTCGCCGTTCCTACTGCCAAGGCCCAGATTGGTTTCTACGACAGCGTCATTCCTTTTGGAGATCAGGCCCGCATCGTCGTTTCCGATCCCAACTACACCGGCTCGGCCCTGCGCATCCAGCTTGTCTCCAACTCTGGCGATATCGAAACCGTGTCATTGCACAAGCAAGGCTCCATCTATGTAGGCTCGGTCTTCACCAGTTCGAACGTGGTCAATCGCGAGAACGGAACGGTCAACGTCATGACCGGAGACTACATCGCGGCGTTCTATAACGATGCGGCCGCGCCCGGCGGACCCACTCAGATTTACACTTCCGCCGCCGTTCAGCTTCCCTATTTTGAAACCATCGCTTCCTCTACCGCGTACACGTTCGACAACAATAACGAGCGTCAGGTGTTCGCCACCGGGATCGCCGCTAAAGTGGATCTGCCTTTCGATTTCCCATTCTTCTCCGCCAAGTACCGCACCATGTTCGTGCATGAGAACGGGCTTATCACGTTTGGCTCGGGCGTCAACCAAACCGCGGTCACCTCGGGATGTACCGACTCGAACAGTCTCGCCTCCATCAACGGCATCGCGCCCCTCTGGCTCGACATGACAACGTTAGGCGGCTCGCAGGACAGCGAGGGCGTATTCGTCACGCGCAACATCGTCGATCAAGTTACTGTGCGCTGGCCGGAGAAACGGTGTCGCCCTTCGGCTTGCCCGGCGGTCCCGTGAATTTCGCGGCTACCCTCTTCTACGACGGACGTATTCAATTCCAATACGGCAAGGGCAACTCGGAACTCGCTTCGAGCGCTAGTCCCTCTTTCTGCGGCCCCTCGCCCATCGCCGGCATCTCTCCCGGACACGGCGCATACACGTTCGAAACGCCGCTACCCTCTTTCAACAACACCATCGTTCGCCTCGATCCGCCGTTCGGCAATAACAGCATCCCCGTCGCAATCCTCGAAGCGCCGGCCGCCGGTAGCACTGTGAAGGATGTTCTATTGGTGAGCGGCGTCGCCTACGACAGCGCATCGCCCATCTATCGCATCGATGTTCTGGTGGATAGTATCAAGCGCGGATTCACCCGCCCCACACTCCCGCGCGCCGATTTCTGCGCAAATCAGAAAGTCAACGGGTGTCCCAACGTCGGGTTTTCCGTCAATATCAGTACCGCCGGACTCGAACCCGGCCCGCACACCCTCCGCATTCGCGTCACGAACTCTCGCGGCGGTCTCGCCGACTTCCCCGCTCAACCGCTCACCTTCAACGTTGATGCCGGACAGGCCAGCGTGCCATTCGGTGTTCTCGAAAGCCCCACCGAAGGCGCAGAGGTCAAGGGAACTCTTACTGTCAGGGGTTACGTCGCCAACAACGATCTACGCATCACCTCGGTCGACACTCTGATCGACGGCATCAGCTATGGACCCACTCAGTACGGCGTTCGCCGGACCGATATTTGTACGCCGTTGAATCCGGTTCCCGTCAATTGTCCTTCGGTCGGCTTCCAGTTCACGCTGAACACGGCCACGGCGCGCCCGCCGCTCGCTGACGGAAAGCATACGATCCAGGTGCGCGTTCGCGACGAAACCGGCCGCTACACGCTCATCCCGGACACCCCCGTCACCTTCACTGTGAATAACGGGACCCCGGCCACCATCACCGGCGTTATCACATCGATTCAGCCCGGAGCGAAGCTATCGGGAGATGTCGAGATTTCCGGTTACGTGTACGGAACCGGTGCCACGATCCGCAGCGCCTCACTCATCGTCGATGAAACATATAGCTACGGGACGCTGACCTTAAACCAACCGCGCCCCGAGGTCTGCGCAAATCTACCCGACGTAGCGGCCTGCCCAAACATCGGCTTTACCTACACGCTAGATACGCGCCGCCTAAACAACGGTCCGCATGTATTAACTATCGGAATCACCACAACGGGCACATCATTCACCCTACCCGCCCCCGGAACCCCGGTGCTAAGCGTAATAATAAACAACCAATGAGGAGTGGCACTAACAACTGCCAACTAACAACTGCCAACCGACAACTGCCAACTGGCAACTGACAACTGCTACCGGACCGCCGCGCTCTTCCGGCCCTTCGCCCGCGCGGGCTGGTGATGCATCTGCGCTGGCATGAACAACTGCTCCATCAGATCCTCCGGGATCGCCAGCGACAGTTGCATCGTGCTGCCGCTGGTCGTCACGCTCAGCGTATCGACCAACGATGCCACCTTCTGAGCGTCCGGCGTGCTGTCGCGATTCAGTTGAACCAGGCCTGCGATGAACTTCACGACGTCGCGCAGCGCTTCGGCATCCTTGGGCGAACGCGCCAAAGCTTCGCCCGAGATGCGAACGTCGGAGGCGCTGAACCTGATGCCGCCGCTCGCCTGTTGAACGGCCTTCATCAGGTTGCCGGCCATTGCGCCCTGCATGTTCGGATCCGCGAATTTGCCCGTGAAGAAGTCGCCCGCCGGACCTGTCGAGAAGAACCAAGCGTCGTACGTCGTCCTGAGTACCGAGATCTTCTGCAGGATGTCGGCGCTGAGAACCGATGGAGCGGTGCGCCGGTCGATGGCCGCTTGAACCGCATCGAGCGTGCCCATCACCGCGGTGCTGCCGTCCAAAAACGCGACGGCCCCGTCGGCTTTGCCGTTATTATGTGTGAGCAGGTCGACGCCGTGATAATTGGATTTGGTTGCGCCAGACGTAAGAGCGGTCGTAACAATTGCTGGTGAAAATGTTCCAGACCCGATGACCAGCAGAGACGGTTTGTCCGAAGTGCCCGCCGTGGCCACGACAATATCGGTCAAGTCCCGCCGTGGATCGAATTGCGTGTCGTTGATGAATTTTTGAAAGTCCTGATCGTCGCTTTGCATCTGCGAAAGCACATACTGGCCGAAACGCGAGTTCTTCGCGCTATCGACGTGTATGCCCGAGATGAATTTCGCATCCGGCATCACGTAGTTGAACAGACCGGTATCGGTGGCCCAGGCCGCTGAGGCAGCGGCGATGCAGGCAAAGATGAGATTTCTGGCGATGGTCATAAGTCCTCACTCCGGCTAACGTGGTTCGGGCACGGAAAGTTCCCTTCCGTAACCGATTTTACTCTTGCTCGCCGGAAATAGGGCGGACCTGCTCGACGATGTTCAGGCCAAAGCCCTCGAGCGCCGAAATGCGCCGCGGGTGGTTCGTCAGTAAGCGAATGGTTGAAAGACCCAGATCAACTAGAATCTGGGCACCCACGCCGATCTCGTGCTGCACCGCGGGAAGGTCCGAAGATGGGAAATTTGGTTGCGCCCCGTGGGTAACCACTCGCCGGTTTGCGCCTTCGCCGGACACTTTCAGTCCGGGCCCGTTCTGATGCAGATACACGAGGACGCCGCAGCCCTCGGCCGCGATCTGCCGCATCGAGGCGCGCAAAGTCGGTTGACAGTTGCACTGCAGCGATCCGAAAATATCGCCCAGTGCGCAGTGCGCGTGCATTCGCACCAGAACGCCGGATTTGCCCGCGACATCGCCGTGGATCAAGGCCAGATGCATCTCGCGCCCGAGCGAGGTCGTGTATTGGATCAGCTTGAAATCGCCGAATTCGGTTGGCAGGCAGCCCTCGGCGTGACGGTGTATGAACCGCTCATGGTGCAATCGGTAGCGGATGAGTTGCGCGACCGAAATCATCAGTAGATGGTGATGCGCGCAGAACTCTTCCAACTGGGGCCGCCGCGCCATCGTGCCGTCATCGTTCATCACTTCGCAGATCACTCCCGCGGGTGTCAGTCCCGAGAGTCTCGCCAGATCGACCGCCGCTTCGGTCTGGCCCGCGCGAACCAGAACGCCGCCGTCGCGCGCGCGTAACGGGAAAACGTGGCCCGGTCGAGCCAGGTCGCTCGGCCGCGATCGCGGATCCATGGCGACGCGAATCGTGCGCGCCCGGTCGAATGCCGAAATGCCGGTGGTGATGCCTTCGCGCGCCTCGATCGATTCGCAGAAAGCGGTGCCAAATCGCGACGTGTTGCTGCGCGCCATCGGCGGCAAATCGAGCCGGTCGCAGATCGCGTTCTCGATCGCGAGGCAGATCAGCCCGCGGCCATGCTTGGCCATGAAGTTGATTGTCTCCGGCGTGATCGTTTCGGCCGCGGCGGTGAGATCGCCTTCGTTTTCGCGATCTTCATCGTCCACCACGATGAGAATCCGCCCCGCGCGGAACTCCTCGATGGCCTCCGGTATGGAAGCAAACGGCATAGCTTATGTTCTGAATCCAGAATAGCGGAACGCTATGCCACCATAGTCCTGAGGTGGACCGAACGAATGAGTATCAGCCCCGAAGCAGGCAAACCGGCATCCGCGTCGATGCTGGTCGATGTACCGAAACTGATCAGCGCGTACTACGTCGAGCGCCCGGATCCAGCGGTCCGTGAGCAACAGGTCGCGTTCGGAACTTCGGGCCATCGCGGCTCGTCTCTGACACGGGGATTCAACGAGGATCACATCCTCGCAATAACGCAGGCCATCTGCCTGCATCGGAAACAGCAAGGCATCGAAGGACCGTTATTCATCGGCTTCGACCCCCACGCGCTGTCGTGGCCGGCCTTCATCACCGCGGTCGAAGTGCTCGCTGCGAACGGCGTTGAAACGATGATTTCGGATCGCGAGGAGTTCACGCCGACGCCGGCGATCTCGCACGCGATCCTGGCTTATAACCGGGGCCGCAAGGATGGATGGGCCGACGGCATCGTGATCACGCCGTCGCATAATCCGCCCTCCGATGGCGGGTTCAAGTACAATCCGCCCAACGGCGGACCGGCGGGTTCGGACATCACGAAGGCGGTGGAGAAACAGGCAAATGAGTATCTGAAGAACGGGCTGCGCGATGTTCGCAGGACGCCGTTCACCCAGGCGCGCAAGGCCGGGACGACGCACACGTACGACTATGCTGGGGTTTACATCGAGGACTTGTCGAATGTCCTCGATCTCGATGCGATTCGCGGCGCAGGTTTGAAACTCGGAGTCGATCCGCTGGGCGGCGCTGGCGTGCATTATTGGCAGCCGATCGCGGACCGGTACAAGTTGAATTTGACAGTGGTTAACAAGGAAGTGGACTACACATTCCGCTTCATGAGTCTCGATTGGGATGGCAAAATCCGAATGGATCCGTCATCGAGTTATGCGATGCAGAGCCTGATTGGATTGAAGGATCAATTCGACGTTGCCTTTGCGTGCGACCCCGATCACGATCGCCACGGGATCGTGACCAGGAGTTCGGGTTTGATGCAGCCGAATCATTATTTGGCGGTCTGCGTTCATTACCTGTTCTCGAATCGTCTCGGATGGCGCAAGGACGCGGCGGTGGGCAAGACGGTGGTCAGCAGCAGTATGATCGATCGCGTAACCGCGGCGCTTGACCGCCGGCTGTATGAAGTGCCGGTCGGTTTCAAGTGGTTCGTCGATGGCTTAGTGCATGGTTGGCTTGGGTTCGGCGGTGAGGAGAGCGCCGGGGCGTCGTTCCTGGGGTGCGACGGCGCAGTTTGGTCGACGGACAAGGATGGAATGATCGCGGCTCTGTTATCGGCCGAGATCACGGCGCGCTTGGAACGCGATCCGGGCGAAGTGTACCGCGCGTTGACGCAGCAGTTCGGCGATCCGGCCTACGAACGCACGGACGCGCCAGCGACGGCCGCTCAAAAAGAGGTGCTGGCGAAGTTATCGCCGCATAACATAAGGAGCAAGGAGCTAGGAGGTGAAACGATCACAAACGTATTAACGACCGCGCCGGGAGACGGAAACGCGATTGGAGGAGTAAAAGTGATAACAGAGAACGGCTGGTTCGCCGCGCGCCCCTCGGGCACCGAGGACATATATAAGGTATACGCAGAAAGCTTCCGCGGCCCGGAACACCTGTCCCGCATACAGGACGAGGCACGCAACATAGTAGGTGAAGCGTTAGAAGGCGCGAGCACTAACCACTAACCACCAACCGCTAACCATTGAAGCTGAACCGCGCGCTCTCGATCGAAGCCCCAACAACTTCGATCCGTTTGAGATCACAGGTGCCGACCCCGAGCGCTTCGGCGAGCTTGAACTGGTTGTCGCATTTTTCGAAGGGGGCGGTTCCGCGGCCGGCGCGCGGATCGTAGCCCATGACCGCTGTTGCAACGGAATCCGTTGTGACGGCATTCGTTCCAAGCAGCATAACGCCGGGCTGGACCCAGCGGATGCCTTTGATCCAGGGACCTTCGCCGCCGGCCATCGTTTCGACGCCGTCGATGTACGCGATATCGATCGGGCGCGCGGCGTTCAGTTCGGCCGTGATGCGCGGCATCCGGTACTCGGGCTCGCGGCTCGAGTTCGGATTGTTCTCTTGGGGAGCGCTTTTCGAAGGCGCGCGCTTGCCCATGTGACAGGTGCTGACCCGGCCCTTGGTCGGATTCTCGTTCGGCTCCTGAACGCCGGCGTCGTCGCCGTAGATCGAGGCCGGAGTGATGCCGAAGATGTTCTTCATCGAGAGAGTCACGCCGCAGGTTGCGTGATTCTTCAACTTGGCCATCGACATAAAAACGTCGGTGTCCTGGTAGGCGCGGTTCAGATCGTAAGCGGGGAAAATGTACCCTCCGCTCGGGGCTTTGAAGCGCGAGTAAGTTTTCGATTTGCCGAGTGCGTTCGTATTTTCGAATTCGAGTTTGGCGGTGAGGCTTTGCATGGCGCGGACGTTCCATCCCGAATCCAGCAGATATTCTTCGAGAGGCCCGGGCGTTGCCCAGCAGCTCTCAACCAGGCGGATGCGCTTGGCGCCGGCCGTGTCCAGAACGTGGATCATGGCCATCACAGTCTGAGGATGAGAGTAATGCGTGCTACCCAGTGGTTTGCCCTGGAATCGCAGTCCGGGGCTGCCGGTCAGATTGAGTTTGATCGTGACAGTCTTGTTCTTGACCAGCCGGCCTGCGCCGCCGATCTGGTCGAACATCGTCGCGATAACCGAATCGATGTTCTCGTTATAGGAGGGACATTTGGCGATACAAACGGGCGCCGTCGGAGCATCTTTGCCCAGCAAAGTCTTGGCTCCCAGTAACGGCGCGAGTGCAAGCAACTCGCGGCGGGTCATACTTCAGTTTACGACGGTTACTCGCGGCTGATTGCTGACAACTCCGCCGGATTTGAGAGTTATGGGTTGATCTCCGGCGGGAGTGCCGGCGGCGACTCGGACATTGACCTGGTAGAGACCTGGGTATTGCGAAAGTGCCGTAGTCGATAGGACTGTGGCAGCGACATCGCCAATGAGAACTTCGACGGGCGCGGGCGCAACGCCCAAGCCGGTTGAGTAGATTTCGAGGATGTCGCCGATATGAGCCGGGCGCACGGACGTTGTCAGGCCGGTGTTCGCGATCAGTACTCCGAAGATGCCGGGCGAGACAGCATTCACCGGAGCCGCATAAACGGTGCGGCCACCCGAGGGACTCAGGATTTCGATATTGGCGATTGAAGCCGTCGCGGTGATCGGAACCACGAAGTTGATCTGGTTGTCGGACGCGTAGGTGACTGCGGCAGCAGTCCCGTCGACCCAAACGGCGGAACCTGCCAGTCCGGTGCCGAAGATCGTTGCGAGCGATCCGGGCGTGATGCCCGGCGCGTAGGCTGCGGCGTTAACCGCGCCGTTCGGAAACACGGCGGGCGGGGCGACCAGAGTTACTGTCGCCGTGTTGGAAGCATCGAGCGCGATTTTGAGGGTGCCGCTGGTTGCGGACGGTGTCCAGCGGAATGTCGCGATGCCTTGGTCATCCGTTACAACGGAGGCCGGAGTTGTCGCCCCGTTGGAAGGCACCGCAGTGACGGGCACGCCGGCGAACGGCAGCTTGTTGACATCCGTGACTCGCACTTGAACGGGCGAGAGCGCGGCGCTGCTGACGCGGTCGGGTGTTAGCAGTTCGAGAGATAGAGAGGATATTGCGGAGCGAACCTGGACGCGTGACGTTACGGTTTCATACGAGGTGTCGGCGGGAGTCACGGTCAGTTCTTCGACGCCTTCACGGACGCCGTGGATCGCGAAGGCAACAGTACTCGCGCCGGCGGGAACGGTGACCGACGCTGGAACAGACGCTGCGCCGGTCGTGGTGGCGAGAGTGAACGTGACCGGCGATTGGGCGCGCGCGTCGAGCGAGAGAGTTGCTGCGCCGTCGCGGCCGGCTAAGACGCCGGATGCGGGAGATGCCGATAATTGCACCGCGCGGTGCAATCCGGTGTCGGCCGAGGCCCGGTTTGATGTTGTGTTCGAGTAGTAACTTTCGAAGGCGGCGCGGACTGCGTCGACTTTGCCGATCTGCTCGGCAAGCGGAGGCTGGCCGGCATGAGTAATGAGGATGAATGCGAAACGGAATCGGCGTTGCGCGACGGTGTCGTCCGGCGTGCGGCGGCCTTCGGCGGCGATCACGTCATCGACGCTGATGTTTCGTCGCTGGCCGTCGAATTGGATTCCGACTTGCGGAAAGTGGTTTGCAGGATAAAGTGAACCCGTCACGAGAAACGTTGGCGGCACTTCAGCGGGTGGGCGAAAACCCATCAAGTATTGGTCGAGCGGAGAGTATCCTTCGACGGTGGCGCTGGTAAGGAAACGCGGGCTCGTGTTTTCCCCGTGATCGACGAGGCGTGTTCCCTCGAGTAACGAGGCTTCTGAGTTGAAGTCGAAGCTCCAGTGGACCAACGCGCGCCCGAGCATCGGCTTTGCGGTCGGATCGTTCGGGTCGCGGACGCTGGCGAAAGCGAGAAACAAGTGGCCGGTTTCGTGGCCCAAAACGGAGAGCGATGTGTCGCCGGTCGGCCCACGCGCGCCGACGATGCCGTTCGGATCGTCGGGATACTGGTTCAGCGGACCCAGGTTCAGCACCGCCTGGAGGCGCCGCTTCGATCCGTATTCGGCGCCGGTGTCGACGGGCCGGTCGCCGTAGCCCGAGCGGTTGTTACGCACGGTGACTTCGTAGGCGACGGCGCTGGCCGAAGCCGACACGCCGACCGCGTTATACATGACCAGGTAGTCGTAGGCGTCGTCGTGCGTCGCGTAGAATTTCTGGGCCGCGGCAGCAACGTCGACGGCGGGAAGGGAACTGAACTGATCGGCAACAGGCCCCGAGTATTCGTCCTGGGGTCCATCGGCAAGCGAGACCACGGCCAGGTTGCCCGTAACGCGGCCGGGGCCGATACCGGTGACTGCGTCGGAGACGATGATGTTCGAGTAAGCAAATTCGATCCGGCCGTCCGGAAACAAACGAACTTGAAATGTTTGGGGCGAGCCGCCGCCGAAATCGGAGAAGACAGGAACCGATTTCCAACTGATAACGAGGCGCCCCGGCTCCGAGAGAATGCGAACACCGGCGTCGCCGCGCGCCGTCGAGGGATCGAGGTCGGTGAACAGTGGAGCGATGCGGGGAGCGCCTCCGACCATGCGCCCTAGTGAGCGTTCCGTACTGTTCGGATCGCCTGAGGTGAAGGTGAGGTTGCCGTCCGAGTTGACCCAAACTTCGCGGTACTCGGCGCCATAGAACGGAAACGTGAACGGCAGCGGCACGCGGCGGGAGTCGTCGTCGCCCAGCGCGTCGAGTTTCGCACCGGCATCGGCTGCAGAGGCGTCGTAGGATGCGCCGGCGGTCTGGATACGGTAGCGCGCGGCGCCGGCCGCGGACGGGATAAACGCCACGGTCCGTTGACTCAAGTTGAAGTCGTGGCGCTGGCTCACGACTCCGTCGGCGTCATCGATGACTGCGATGTTGCCGTAATCGTGGTTCGCCGCGACGGAGCGGGTCGAGCGGGCGCCGCTGCGCTTCCGTTGCGCTTGACGGTGAAGATAGAGTTCTTCGGTTGCGCGTTCGAGGTGTGTTCCGCAACCGGGTGAGGCTGGTTCCCTCGCCGGTAACAGGACGGGAAACAGAAGTAGACAGAGCGGACGGATACTACGGCGTGTCATTGAAACAAGTTCGAAGCTGTACCTTCATTGTAGGATAAGGAGCGTTATATATGGCATATTGCACAAATTGCGGCGCTGCGGCTGCTGAGGCAGCGCGCTTTTGTCCGGCTTGCGGGACGAGTATGGTGCCAGATGCCGCAGCGCCGAGCGGCGGATACCAGGCGGGTCCGCCGAAGCTCGACTACACGATCCAGGGCGACAACCTGCAAGTGGCTCGGGTACGATTGAAGGCCGGCCAGGAAGTGTACGCCGAAGCGGGGAAGATGCTGTACAAGACACCGAATGTACAGTGGGAAACCCGGATGAGCGGCAACTCGCTGGGCGAGAAGATTTGGGGCGCGGTGAAGCGGAAACTGATGGGTGAGTCATTGTTTTTGACTTACTTTCGGGCCAACACCGATGGCGAAGTTGGATTTGCGGGAAGTTATCCCGGTCGCATTCAGGTGTTCGAGTTAGCGGCGGGGCGGAGCTTGTTTGTTCAGCGTGACAGTTTTCTGTTCGCTCAGCCAACCGTTCAACTGAACATCGCATTGGTGCGAAAGCTTGGAACAGGTTTCTTCGGCGGAGAGGGATTCATTCTCGAACGGCTGACAGGTCCCGGCGCAGTCTTTATTCACGCAGGTGGCGACTTCGTCGAGTTTCAACTCGGGCCGAGTGAAATGTTGCAAGTCGATACAGGCTGCATTGTCGCGTTCGAGGAAGGAGTCAATTACGACATTCAGATGGTGGGTGGAATCAAGACGGCGCTTTTCGGCGGCGAAGGTTTGTTTTTAGCAACGCTGACCGGTCCTGGACGGGTTGTGGTTCAGAGCATGACTCTGGAAAAGATGAGACGGGAACTGGCTCCCACCCGGTCGGGCGGAGATGAACATAAGGGTCTGGGCGCGATCCGCAGTATATTCGATAACGAAGATTGAGGGAGGGATACTCGCGGCTCAAATGATTGCCGCGATCAAAGCGTTCCAAAGCATACATTGCGGCGGTCTTCACGATTTTATCCGCAATGCGATCGGCTCCGGTAGGCCCGCAAGTCACCGGACGGGTCCGGTAAGTTTTGATGGACATCGGAGTTCAAACGGAGTTGTAGAACTGTTGTTATGGAATCGTGACCTTATGAAAACAGCTCTTGCAGTTTTTATATCGTGCTGCGTTTGCGTGTGCGCGCAGACGGTGACGGGAACCCTCGAGGGCCGGATTACGGACGCCAGCGGCGGCGTGATCACCGGCGCCGAGGTGACGGCGAAAAACGCCGATACCGGACTTGTGCGCGTCGCCAAAACCAATGGCTCGGGATATTTTCAAATGACCTTCCTGCCTATCGGTGCCTACGACGTTACGGCTTGGGCCACCGGCTTTGGCCCTGTCGAACGAAAGGCGCAGGTGGAATTGAGTTCAGCGCGCGAGGTTGATTTCGAGATGAAACCGGCCTCAGTGGATACAGCGGTCACAGTGACCGCCGAGAGTCCGCAGATCGATACGTCGCGCGGGGATCTCAAGTCCACGATCGACGAAAAAGCGATCGAGGACCGGCCGCTGTCATCCCGGAATATCCTGTTGCTGGTGGAGCAGTTGCCGGGATTTCAATCAACAGGCGGCTACAGCGGGGTAAATAATCCGACGTTGTCATCGGGCAGTTATGTCTCGTTCAATGGCGCGGGTAGCAGATCGGTATCGTTCCAGATCGCCGGCGTAAACAACGACGACTCTTCGGAAGGCACCAACTGTCAAAACGCCAATATCAGTTCGATCAAGCAGTTCCAGGTATTGACCAATTCCTACTCAGCGGAATTCGGCCGCGCTGGTGGAGCAGTGGTATTGGTGGAGACCAAGTCCGGGACACAGAGGCCGTTCGATCCCGGCGGTAGCGACAAGGATTCAATAGGTCGGAATACGTTTTTCGGTGAGGGTTTGACGAATTTGGACCTCGCGCTGTTCAAGTCGTTTCTGGTGCGTGAAGGGCAGCGCTTGACGTTCCGCGCCGAGGCGTTCGGGTTGACGAACTCACCGCATTTCTCATTTCCGACCGCGAGTACGGCCAGCGCGAGTTTCGGCAGAATCTCGGGGACTTACAACCCCTTTAATTTTGTAGGTACTTCGCGGAATGACGCGGCTTCGCGAATTATTCAGTTAGCGTTGCGGTATACGTTTTAGGTTGATTAACTCCATGCACTTGACGACACTTACATTGGCGGCGGTCCTGTTAGGCGCGGCAGCTAGCCAAGCCCAGACTCCGGCGCCCAAATACCCGAATTATCCGAGCGAAACGCCTGCGGCATTCAAACCGGTAACTGACACGTTTGACTACGTCAAGCGCGATGTGATGATTCCGATGCGCGACGGGGTCAAACTGCACACGGTGATTCTGGTTCCAAAGGGCGCCCGCAATGCGCCGGTTCTCTTGACGCGCACGCCGTACAATGCCAATGTTCTAACCGGCCACGCGCAGAGTTCGCACCTCGGGCCGATTCTCAACGGCTACGACAACGCGCTCGAGCCGATTCTCGAGGGCGGGTACATTCGCGCGGTGCAGGATATTCGCGGCAAGTACGGATCGGAAGGCGACTACGTGATGAACCGGCCCTTGAGCGGCGCGCACAATCCGACGCCGGTAGACCACGCGACCGACACGTACGACACCATTGACTGGCTGGTAAAGAACACGCCGGAATCGAACGGCAAGGTGGGCATTCTCGGCATTTCCTACGACGGTTTTCTTCCGTTGATGGCGCTGGTGAATCCACACCCTGCGCTGAAAGTTTCCGTGCCGATGAATCCGATGGTGGATGGCTGGATGGGCGACGACTGGTTTCATTACGGAGCCTTTCGCCAACCTAATCTCGCCTACATCTACGATCAGGAAGCGACGCGATCGAACGATATTAAGTGGTGGACGAGCCACCATGACGAATACGACATGTACATGGAAGCCGGCTCCGCGGGAGAACTGGCGCGGCGGCACGGGCTCGAGCAACTGGGTTTTTGGAACAAGATCGTGGAACATCCCGCCTACGACGCGTTTTGGCGCGATCAGGCCATGGATCGCGTGCTGGCCGCGCAGCCATTGAAAGTCCCGGTGATGCTGGTGCACAGCCTTTGGGATCAAGAAGATATTTACGGGGCGCCCGCCGTGTACAAGGCCATCAAACCGAAGGACACGAATAACGACAAAGTGTTTCTGGTGATGGGACCCTGGCATCACGGACAGGAAATCGGGGACGGCAGTGGCTTGGGCGCGTTGAAGTTCCACGCGGACACGGCATACTACTTTCGTCAAAACATCCTGCGGCCATTTCTCGACCGGTACTTGAAAGACGGCGCGCCGGCAGGAGACATCGCGCCGGTAACTGCGTACGAAACCGGCACGAATCAGTGGCGGCGTCTGAACACGTGGCCGCCAGCGGGAGTGCAGGCCACGCGCTTGTATCTGCAACCGGGGCTGAAGGCCAATCTTGGCCAGCCGGGCGGTGAAACATTATTTGAGGAATATGTTTCAGACCCGGCGAAGCCCGTGCCGTTCCGGACTCGGCCGATCCAGCCGGTCGGCTATGACAACGGACTCACCTGGATGTTCTGGCTGGTGGACGATCAGCGTGAAGCGTCCGGCAGGCCCGACGTGTTGGCGTTCACCGGCCCAGCGCTGACAGCGCCGGTGAAGATCAGCGGCCAGCCGGTGGCGAATTTGATGGCATCGACGAGCGGCGCCGACTCGGATTGGGTAGTAAAGTTGATCGACGTGTATCCCGACGAAGTGGCTGGCGATCCGGCAATGGGCGGCTACCAGTTGATGGTGGCGGCCAATATTTTCCGCGGCCGCTATCGCGAGAGTTTCGAGACGCCGAAGGCAATTGAACCTGGAAAGCCGCTGCTATACCGGTTCGCGCTGCCGACGGCCAACCATGTATTTCTGCCGGACCATCGCATCATGGTGCAGGTGCAATCGAGCTGGTTTCCGTTGTATGACCGGAATCCGCAAACATTCGTTCCGAACATCTTCTTCGCAAAACCGGGTGATTTTAAGAAAGCAACTCAGCGGATCTACGGTTCGAGCTATGTCGAATTGCCAATCGCCCAGCGTTGACTACTCGTCGAGAGCGGCGAACAGTTCGACAAGGTTGATCGCGATATCACCGGCCCGCAGCGTACCGGTAGCGCGGGTGGGCTCGTCGCCGGAGTGGTACTCCCATGCGGTTCGCTTTACGGGATCGACGAGCCAGCAGTACGGAACGCCCCAGGCGTGATATTCCTCGCACTTGGCGAGCAGGGCGCCAAGGCGGTCGTCGGGAGAGAGAATCTCGCAACACAGCAGGACGGGTTGGTCTGGGTAAGGCTGCTGGACGGTACGGGTGGCGATCACGTCGGGAATCAGAATCTTCTGTGGCAGCAGGCGGACGGAGATTTCGGACCCGGCGTGCAGGCCCAGGTTGCGGAGTAGCGCCGCCAGGACAGATTGAATGACGCCGTGGGACCATGTGGGCACCGGCTTGGGGTAGAGCACGCCGTCGCGATACTCGCGGTAGGGTTTTTCGGTCGAGCGCAGGTATTCCTCTACCGGCACGAGAGCCAGGGTGCTCATGAGCTTAGTTTACTTTCTCATTCCGGTCCATTCCAAGTTGGAGGACCAGCCGGTCTTGCCGGGCAGGCGCATTTGGAATTGTCCGTACATGATGGCGCTGCGGCTGAGCCTGGGTGCAGGGCGCGGACGGCTGGTGCGGCAGTTGCTGACCGAGAACGTGCTTCTGGCAATAGCCGGCGCGACTGTGGGGGTTGCGCTGGCTTGGGGCGGCATCGAGGTGTGATCGATTTTGTACGGCTGGATGGGCGGGTGCTGGGCTTCCTGCCGGATCAGGAGGCCGTGGGCAAGCGCATGAAGTACGACGGGACTTGGTGGCGTGCGCATGGCTTTGGGCGCGGCACGGAGCGATGTATTGCGGATGGTGGTTGTGGACGAAATTTCGTTTGCTTACGCGCGGTGCGCCAGGACAAGCCTGGCTGATCTTGTGGGATGAAAGGGGCCGCTATCCTACGAGTTCGCTTTCGCTACGGCTCACGCTTTCGCTTCCCAAGGCTTCATGAGTTAACGTCCAGTTCAGATCACCTGCCTCTCTACTCTACCGGCTGTGAACGGAATTCATAGAGATCACTTACTTGCGCGCGTGGCTCTGATCAGGAGGCACGGTAAGACTGATCGAGAAGTTCGACGACGTGCATCACCTGCTGGCTGCTGCCGGACTGGGCGACGCCGGCCCGAAGCTGTAGCATACAGCCGGGATTCGCGGTCGCAATCACGCCCGCCTTCGTCAAGGCGACGTTCGACATCTTCTTGTCGAGCAGGGCGCCTGCCATTGCGGGCTGCAGGATGTTGTAGATGCCTGCGCTGCCGCAGCACTGGTCGGCCAAGGGCATCTCGCGAAACTGCAGACCGGGGATCGAGCGCAGCAGTTTGCGCGGCGCCTCGCGAATCTTTTGGCCGTGCGCGAGGTGGCATGAATCCTGATACGTGACGGTGACCGGCAACGCGCCGAGCGCCGTGTTCAATTCAATGGACGCCAGAAACTCGGTCACGTCCCGAACGCGCGATGAGAACCTGACCGCCTGTGCGTGCCATTCGGTGTCGTGCTCGAAGAGGTCGCCGTACTCTTTGAGCGTCGAGCCACATCCGGCGGCGTTGGTGATGATCGCATCGAAGTCGCCTTGCGCCAAAGCGGCGATGTTGGCGCGGGCGAGTTCGCGAGCGCTGTCCCGCAGCCCCGAATGTACGTGGAGCGCCCCGCAGCAGGTCTGGCTTTCGGGAACGGTGACTTCGCAGCCGTTCTTCTGCAGCACTCGCACAGTGGCCTCGTTCAAGCGCGCGAAGAAGACATTGGCGATGCATCCTCCGAGCAGGGCGACACGGTGCCGGCGCTGTCCTTCGGCCGGATAAACACGTCCATAGTTGCGATAGAAAAACGGTGTCTCCACGGCGGGAGCCAGGCGCTCCGTCTTCGCGAGATCGCCGAACAACTTCAGGACGCCCGTCGATCTCATGAGCGTTTGCAGGCCCGATTTCTGGTACGCCCACAGAAGCCGCGCACCAAACCGGATCGCTGAACGCGATGGAAGTATGTGGCCGAAGACGAGCGCACGCGCGGCCCGCTGCGGCCAGGGCCGTTCGCGCGTAGCTTCGATTTCCGCGCGCGCCGCTTCCACCAGACGCCCATACTGCACGCCCGAAGGACACGCCGATTCGCATCCGCGGCAAGCCAGGCACAAGTCGATGTGCTGAATGTAGGCGTCCGTGATAGGCGACGCTCCGTTCGACACCTGAACCATCTGATAGATGCGGCCGCGGGGCGAGTCCATCTCGACGCCCAATTCGCGGTACGTGGGGCAGGCGTTCAGGCAGAGGCCGCAATGGACGCAATGATCGAGATCGATCTGTTGCGGAGCGTCGAGGCGTGGCGAGGCTTCAGATGCGGCCATACAGACGTCCGGAGTTGAGAATGTGATCGGGATCGAACAACGTTTTGACTGCCTTCATTATCTCGAACCCGGCGCCGGACATTTCGTTAGACCGAGGTTCTCCGTACTCGAACGCATAGCGGAGTTCCTTGCGACTGGCCCACTCTCGCGCGGTCTGCGAATTTTCGAAATGCACGTACGACACACCGGATGCAGCGCGGCTAACGATGGGCGCGTCCGTCGATGCGAGGACAGCGGCAACCCCGGACAGCGTCGACGATACACGCGCAACGTGCGCTTCATCGTGGTTTCGAACGAACGCAGGCGTGAACTCCCGGACAGCGTCCCACAGTTGCTGCTCGCGGGCGCCTTCCACTTCACGCGCTCCCGCCAGTTCGCGAACGTAGCGCGCCATCACCGCCGTGCTTCCACCGGCTTGAAGCAGCAACACGAACCCATCCAGACCGAGGATCGCCGCGGCTGCGGGGTTCAACGCGTCGATCGCGGCAGGCTGCAATACGCCGCGCAGAATTCGATCGCGCGCTTCGAGACCTGCGGCTACGGATTCAAACTGCATGGCGAACGTTCGCGTCTGTGGAGGCATTGGCGACAACTTGAAATTTACGACGGCTAGCGCCGCCAGCGTTCCGAACGAGCCGATCATCAACTTGGCGATATCGAATCCCGCGACATTCTTCACCACCATTCCGCCCGACTTCGCGAATTTGCCGTCGAGCTTCACGTAGGTGATACCGATCACGCAATCCCGCGCAGTGCCGTACAGCCGGCGGCGCGGCCCCGAACAGTTCGCCGCGATCACGCCGCCGACTGTCGCGGTTTCGAAGTAGGGCGGATCGAGCGCGACCATCTGCCGGTTCGAAGCGAGCAAGGCGCTCAACTCGGAAAAGGGCAGTCCGGCTTCGACGCTGATCGTTAAATCGCGCGGCTCGTATTGAAGCACGCGGCGCAGGCAGGCCGTCGAGATGACCGTGTTCGCCGGCTCACCACGGCTCTCATTCATACGCCGCTTGCTGAAGGCACCGCCCAACTCGACCGGACGCTTAGCTTCAGCGGCGGCGCGCATGGCCTCGCACAGCTCCGGCTCCGAGGCCGGGCGAAGTTCGAGCATCGTCCTATTCTAATCGCGGCTTATTGCTGAAGCGCCTGGAACAGATGCTTGCGGCGGTCAGCCCATTCCTTGCTCGAGAAAATCCGCGGACCCACGTCGATCAATCGCGGCAACAGTTCGAACACGCTTGCCGCGTTCCACGGCGTTCCGTTGCGCGTTCGAAACTCACGCCGGTTCAACTCGACGGCGATTTGCGAGAGACGGTAATCCTGAACAATCAGCTCGAGGGCAGCCAGGATCACTTCGCGCTCCTCTTCGTGTTCCTCCAGGTGCTGGCAATCGCCGGCTACGCGTAAGCCGAACGGAACCACCTCGTTCACCTGCCGGCGCTCTGGCTCGACCGCTTCAGCATCGCGTTCCCAAATCACCGCCGCGAGATTCCAACCCTCGCGCGCTCTCGACCGCAACTCTGCTGCATCCGGCGCAGTTCGCCGCTGCTCCTGAATGCGCTGCTTCATTCGCATGCACGACCTCCGCGGCGCAGCTTCACGTCAAGGGCCAGGAGCGTTTCTCGTATTTGCAACGGGTTGGGCAACGCGCATCGCCCCGTCTGGGTTCGATTTCGCTAATTCCCTGTTCGCAACCGGACAGCGGACGTTAAAATCAGAATTCATGGTTTCCGTCGAAACGATAACGGAGCGCCTGAAGCAGGCTCCGGCCCCGGTGACGTTGTCCAAGCTGCGGAAGGAACTGCGCCAGGATGTAACGGCGGCGCTGGCCCAAGCGATGGAGGCGGGCACGATCTTTGCTTGGCCGCGCTATTTCAACTCACCGCGCTACTGGCATCGCGAAACTGCGCCGGTGGTGCGCGAGGCCATGCTGACAATTGCGCGGCGGGACGCGATGAGCAAAACGAACCTGATTCGCGCGACGGCGAAGATGGCCCACAACTGTGGAGTGCCCGCCGCGAAGGCCGCGTTGACGAGCCTGGTGAAGAGCGGCGAAGTGCGAAGCGCGAAGACAGTGGGCGCGACAGGGCTGTACTATGCGACCGATACTCCGCAGGCGCTGGTGAGCGCGTCACTGGCCCTACTGATGGAACGTTTGCGCCGGCTCAATATCGATGCGGGCGAGATCTCGACCGGCACGGGTGCGCCGGCCCAGGCTACGCCGTTGACGGAGAGTACGTTTGAAGCGATACGCCGCCTTCAGCCTTCGCCCGGAGTGCCGGTGAGCGTTCAGCAATTGCGTTCAGCGATGGTTCGGGCGTCGAAACAAGAACTGGACGCTGCCGTGCTATCGCTTGCCGACGCGCAGAAGATTTACCTGACCACACACGATCACGGGTGGAGTCTGCCAGAAGCCGAACGCGAGCAACTGGTATGGGACGGAGGACAGAAATTATATGTTGCAGTCACCCTCCGAGACTGACCAGCGTCTTGCGTCGATCCCGAACCCGTTCAGCGACGCCGCGGTCGGCTCGGTTTGGGATCCGCGGCCCGTGGATGTGCCGCAGATACACGCCAATGTTTCCGCTGAACTGCTGCATTTGGTAGATGAGCGCTCGCTGGGGCGGCATCACCGCTGCGTGCTGCTGTATGGTGATGCAGGTAGCGGCAAAACGCACGTGATGCGGCGCTTGCGAATTGCGCTCGAGAATTCGGGCGGGCCGCCGGTCGCGTTTTCGTGGGTGCGCATGCAAACCAGCCCGTCGATGATGTGGCGGCACGTGCGGCGTTCTCTGGCGGGCGATCTTTCACGGCGGCCGTTCCGCGGGTCGACGCAATTGGCCCATCTGCTGGAGAACCGCAAGCAATCGATCGAAACTGTAGAGAACCGCGACCTGGCGCTCGTCCTCGATCACCTGGGGTCAGGGCTGTATACTCGCGATGCGCGCGCGTGGCTCGCCGGCGATGCGCTTCCGGATGAAGCGTTGCAGACTCTGAAGCTCGGCCTGCGGGACGGCGGCGAAGAGACTTCCGAAGACGAGAGCCGCCGCGTTCTGGTGGCGCTGAGCCAGTTTCTGGCGCCATCGCCAGTGGTGCTGTGCCTGGATCAGCTCGAAGCTCTGCAGAGCCATCCGGGGGATAGGAACGGGTTGTTCGCGATCGGCAAACTGCTGGCCGCTTTGCACGACGAAGCACCCAATATCGTGGTCATCGGGTGTGTGCAAACCGGTCTGATTCACGAGCTGGCTTCGGTACTTTCGAAAGCCGAGACGGACCGTTATCAGCCGACCGCGCTGCGCCCTCTGAATGCGGCGCAGATCCGGGCGCTGGTGAAGGCGCGTTTGGAATCGGTCCCGGAGCTCGAGAGATTGCGGCCGGCCGGCGCCGCCGAGTTATGGCCCGTCGATATCGCAAAGCTGGATGCGTTGGCCATGTCGCGGGAAGGCATCACACCGCGCAAAGTCATCTTCGAATGCGAGCAGATGCTTCGCGCCGCGCAGGACATTCCGGAGCCAAACGCCACGCTCCAGGATCACATTCAGGAACGATTCGATCAGGAGATCCGCGCGGCGGCTGCCCGGCTGAGCTCTGGCGCTTCGACATCGATCCTTAGCGATGCACTGCCGCGTCTGTTGCACGTAAGGGGAGTGAAGACGGAGCGCACGGGGCTGCCGCCGTGGATCGACCATGTGCTGATCGGCCCGGATGGCAGAAAGACCGCAGTGATTCTGGCGAACGAGAGCCCGCGTTCGCTGTGGCGCAAGCTGGACAAAATCTGTTTGGGATGGGATCCGGCCGAGCGCGGGGCCGCCATCATTCGCGACGCGGCGAATCCCCTGCGTGCGACCGCGGCCGCTTCGATCGACCGGTTGCAGGAATTGGAACGCCGCGGGGCGCGCGTCATTACACCATCGCGCGAGGCGCTGATCGCGCTCGATGCGGCGCGGCGCGTACTGGCGAATCTCGACTCGGGCGACCTGACGTGGCGCGGTGAAAAAGCGCCGGTGACTACGGTTGAGGATTGGATTCGGAAACATTTGCCCGAGAGCGCGGCTAAACTTCTGGATGAGCTGACGGGTCCTGTTGCCGATCCGGGTGGCGCGGGACTGCGGCTCGGGTTGGCCGCTTACCTGGACGGGAAGAAGCTGGCGGCTGTCGCCGATGCCGCGGCTCACCTGCAGTGCACGACGACGGAATTGGAGAACTGTGCGCGTCAAAATACGGATCAATTTGGGCTCTTCGGGGGCCCGCAACCTGCTGTCTTCGAGCGCATCCCGGCCGTCCCCGGTGCCTGAGGTGGTGAATCAGCGTCCGGTCGATCTCGCGGTGTCGCGCCTTCGAGATGCGCTATGGCAAGCCTCGTCCGATGGGGAACCTTCGCAACCCGGAGCCGGCGCTCTGACCGGGATGATCTTCCACGAAACGATCGCGGGCCTGCTGGATGGGGTGCATGGCTGGCAATGTGTATTCACCGAAGAGAACCTGGGCGATTCGGAATTGCTGCGGCGGCATGCGTACGAGCATCTGGTGGGACCGCGTCTGACGCGCCATGAGGAGTCGCTCAACGATAGCGGCCGCGAGGCGATGTGGATGTGGCAGGCGGTTGGCGAGGCTTGCCGCTGGCTCTCATCGGTGCTGGCTGCGGCGCGGGACCAGCGCTGGATACAATACGACCGGGCTGGTGAACGCTGGAACGGCGGGAAGCAATTGCTGGCCAGCGAACAACCGCTCGAGCGCGAATTTTATCGCGAGGGATGGAGCGCGCCTGTGCGGATCCACGGTTTCGCGGACGCGGTGCTGCGGCATCCGAGTAGCGGCCGTTGGTGCTGCATCGAGTTCAAATCGAGCGGCGGCGCCCCGGCGTTGGACCTGTGCCAGGCGGCGCTGTATCAGGCGCTGTTGTCCAGTTCGAGGCCGGGCGACGTTGCGCTGGTCCGGTTCACGCCGGAGCGCCACGAACAGGTGCTTACTTCTGACGCGCTAGCCCCTGCGCGCGAGACGCTGATTGCGCTGGCCGGTCGCCTGGCCGGTGTTGCGCCGGCTCAAGACGGGCAGCCCGCGCCCGGCAAATACACCGACCTTGGCGAGCAGATTCTGAAAGTGCTGGCCAACTTCAATACCGCGGCGACACTTACGGGAAATCCTGTTGCGGGACCGACGTTTATTCGCTATTCGCTGAAGCCTGGCCGCGCTGTCGCGGTGAAGAAGATTCTCAATGCGGCGGGCGACATCGGAGTTCAGCTCGGCATTCCGACTCCCATCATCGAGCTGGAGGATGGCGCGGTGGTGGTGGATGTAGCGCGGCAGGACGATCGCGAGACCGTGCCGTTTTCCCGCGTGCGCGATCTGTTGCCGGCGCTGGATCCGATTCGTGGATCGTCATCGCTTCCGCTCGGCGTCGATCTGTACAACCAGCTTCGATCGGTGGACCTGGCAGCATCCGAAACACCGCACGTGTTGGTGGCAGGAACGGCGGGTAGCGGAAAGACGGAGTGGCTGCGCTCCGCGGTGGCGTCGCTAATTCTCACCAATACACCGTCAACGTTGCGCCTGGTGTTGATCGATCCGAAACGGACGGCGTTCGGCGACCTGGCGGACTCGCCGTTCCTGTTACATAAAGGCGCTCTTTTGTTTCCGCCCGATGGATCGGTGACGGAGCAGCTCGATGCGCTCATTGAGGAGATGGAATCGCGCTACCGCCAGTTCCAGACATCGCATGTCGACGATCTGCTCACGTGGCGCTTGCGTTGGAGCAATTCGATGCCGCGCCTGGTTTGCGTGATCGACGAGTTCGCCGACATGATGGCGGATTCCAGACAGCGGCGCGAATTGGAAGATCGCGTGGTGCGGCTGGGGGCCAAGGCGCGAGCGGCCGGAATTCACCTGATTCTGGCCACGCAACATCCCGATGCGAAAACCGTGACCGGACGGCTTCAAGCCAATCTCAGTGTTCGGGTCTGCTTTCGAACCACTACGTGGCAGCAGTCGATGGTGGCGTTGAAGCGGCGCGGGGCCGAGCGCCTGCTGGGCAAAGGCGATCTGCTGTTTGCGCAAGGTGATCGCCTGGTGCGTCTTCAAGCTCCGTATCTATCCGAAGACGAGCGCCGCGGCGTGTTCCGCGCGCGCTGATGGCGGGCCGCCACATACACTGGAAAGTTGGACCTCTCGACTCCGCTGATGTACGTCAAAGGCGTGGGCCCGGGCCGGGCGCAAATGCTCGCGGCCAAGGGGTTGAACGTCGTTGAAGATCTGCTGACGTATACGCCGTTTCGTTATGAGGACCGGCGCAACGTCAAGACGATCGCGCAGCTTGCGCCCGGCGAGATGGCTACGGTGGTCGCGCAGGTGCGGGATTCGCGGGTTACCAGTTTGCACCGGCGCAACACAGGGCTGTTCCAGGCGTCGTTCTCCGATAGTTCGCGCGAGGTTCTGGTTGGCAAGTGGTTTCATGGGGCGTATCTCAAGGACGTGCTGACGCCTGGGACGAAGCTCGCTTTGTACGGCAAAGTGGAGTTCGATTTCTACACCGGCGATCTGACGGTGATGCATCCGGAGTACGAGATTTTGAGCGACGACGAAGATTCGGATGCGAGCCTGCACACCGGCCGCATAGTTCCGATTTACGAAGCTGCTGGTAAGGTGAACACGAAGATTCTCCGCGTGCTGGTCGACCGCATTCTGTCGAGCGACATCGCCATGCCGGACGCGCTGCCGGTGCACATCCGTACGCGGTTGAAGCTGCCCGATCTGGACAACGCCCTGCGCGCGGTCCACTTTCCGGGCGAGGATGCGGATGTCCGGGTGCTGAACGCCTTCCGTTCGCCCGCGCAATTCCGGCTTATTTTCGAGGAGTTCTTCTGGCTCGAATGCGGGTTGGCTCTCAAGAAATCGAAAGCGCGGATAAGGCCCGGCATTTCCTTCGAACTGAACGAGCGGGTTCGGCAGCGGATCAAGGAGATGTTGCCGTTCAAACCGACCGGCGCACAAAAACGTGTTCTCGGCGAGATCGCGCAGGACATGGCGCGGCCGAATCCGATGTACCGGTTGTTGCAGGGCGACGTCGGTAGCGGCAAGACGCTGGTGGCAGCGGAGGCCGCGATCATCGCCGTTGAGAACGGTTACCAGGCGGCGGTGCTTGCGCCTACGGAGATACTTGCCACTCAGCACTATTTCTACTTTCGCGACTTGTTCAAGAAGTTGGGATATATCGTGGTGCTGCTGACGGGCTCCGGATCGAAACGCGAGAAGGCGCAGTTGAAGAAGTTGCTCGCGGCGGGTCTTGTTCAGATCGGCGTGGGCACGCACGCTTTGTTGGAAGGCGACGTTCAGTTCGAGCGCCTGGGCCTTGCGATCATCGATGAGCAGCATCGCTTCGGCGTGGAGCAGCGCTTGAAGCTGCTCGAGAAGGGCGCGAATCCGGACGTGCTGGTGATGACCGCGACTCCGATTCCACGCACGTTGGCGCTGACCGTTTACGGCGACCTGGATGTCTCGATCATCGACGAGCTTCCGCCTGGACGCAAGCCGATCGTGACGCGCCAGGTTGCCGAAGATCGTATCGAGCAGGTGTACAGCTTTCTGAAGAAACAGATCGATCTCGGGCACCAGGCGTACGTCGTGTATCCGGTGATCGAAGACTCCGAAACGACCGCGGTGAAGGCCGCGCAAAGCATGCACGAGCGCCTGTCGCAGATCGTGTTGCCCGGCTACCGGATTGGCTTGCTGCACGGGCGTCTGCCGACGGACGAAAAGGAACAGGTGATGACCAGGTTCAAGAGCGGCGAGTTGCAGATCCTGGTGTCGACCACGGTGATCGAGGTGGGCGTGGATGTTCCAAATGCAACGGTGATGATCATCGAGCAAGCAGAGCGATTCGGACTCTCACAGTTGCATCAACTGCGCGGGCGCGTGGGGCGGGGCGGGGAACAGAGCTACTGTGTGTTGGTTACGGGCAAGATGAACGAGATCGCCCGGGAGCGCGTAAGGACCATGGTGGATTCGAACGACGGCTTCCACATCGCGGAGATGGATATGAAGCTTCGCGGGCCGGGCGAGTTTTTCGGCACGAAGCAATCCGGGCTGCCGGCCTTACGCATCGGCAATATCATTCGCGATGGCGACGTGCTCGAGATAGCGCGCTCGGAAGCGGCGGCGTTCGTTGAGCACTCGCCTTCGGAAGAGGAGTTGCGGCGGGGCGTCGCGTATATTCGCGAGCACTGGCAGCGGCGTTACGGCCTGGTGGAGGTGGGATAAGTGCGCGTGATCGGGGGGGAGTTGCGCAGCCGTCGGCTTAAGAGCGTGCCCGGGCTGGACACTCGCCCCACACCGGACCGGTTACGGGAGACGCTGTTCAATATTCTTGCGCCGCGGATCGAAGGCGCGGTGTTTGTGGATGCGTATGCGGGGACCGGCGCGGTTGGTATCGAAGCTTTGAGCCGGGGCGCGGCGCGGGCGGTGTTTATTGAGCGCAGCCGTGTCGCGCTCCAGGTGCTGCGCGAGAATCTTCGCACGCTCGGCCTGTTGCCTGTGGGCACGGTTGTGACGGGCAAGGTCGTGAGCGCGATCGCGCAGTATGCGACGGGAATTGTGTTTCTCGATCCGCCGTATGAATCCGAGCAGGAGTACGTTGGCTCGATGCAAGCGCTATCGCAGGTAACGCCGGAGTTGGTGATTGTCCAGCATGCAAGCCGCTTCGCGATGCCCGGCGATTGGGGCGCGCTGAAGCGAGTCCGGCTCGTCAAGCAAGGCGACAATACGCTGTCCTTCTTCGAGGGTTCAGAACTACAGCAGCCGTAGCGCTTTCAAAGCCGCATTGACGCCGCGATATTGGGCTTCCTCGAAAATCGAAAACCCGCTCAAATCCGAGTTGGCGTAGATCACGCGCGGATCGGGCGAGGGATGCTTCGCGCCGAGAAATCCCGGTACAGGCCGCGCCATGCCGTGGCCGATCCGCAGCACGTCAATGCGCGAAACACACTGGCGGATGTCGGGATGCGCGCGTTCCAAATCGTCCAGGATGTATCGCGCAAAATAATCCCACTGCCGGTTCAACATGGCGGCTCGTGCCTGCGCAGGTGATCCACCGGCGAGCGCGTGATACCACGTCCACACGGTGCGATCGATGCGTGTACGCAGACTCATGTGCGTCGCAACCACGTAGCCCAGGGCAGGCGAACTAAAGATGACGTTGTCCCAGGCTGGTTCGGATCCACGCTCGCGCGGCAAGCGGTCCAACGTGAGATTCGCGGTGACCCACGGCGAATAAACCAGCCCGCACGGGGGCTGCGCGCCTTCGATTATGTAGGGCGCAAGAAACGTGGGTGCGGCGAAGATGACGACATTCGCGACATATTCTGTTTTTTCGGTCAGAACGCGATGGCGGGTTCCGATCTTCTGGATCGAGTACACGGGCGCGCCTGTGCGTACCTTCTCACCTATGCGTTTCATCAACTGCTGAACGATCCAACCGTTTCCCTCGGGCCAGGTAAGCGGCCCTTTGTCCTCGTGCTCGCGGCTGGCGAAATAATGGATGCCCGCCCAGGCCGAGACATCGCTGCTGTGAGCGCCGTAATCGTCGCGGCATGCGTAGTCGCAGTACCAGCGCAGATACGGCGAATCGAATCGCTGTTGATCGAGCCACGCCGACATGGTCATGTTGTCAAGCGGCGATGGACGCGCGCCGGTTGCCGCCGGAATCGTGAACTGGCGCGTGGCGCGGAACCCGGCGATCATTTCATTGAAGCGGCGGTACTGCTCGCGATCTCGCGAAGCCACCGCAATCTCCGGTTCCAGGCCGTCCTGCCAACGCCCGTGCAGGAACAAGCGCTCCTGCGGCGCGAAACACAGAAATCGCTCCTCGCATTTTCCGTCGCGCATGACGCCGAGTTCTTCGAACAACTCGCGGACCAGCACGGACTCGGAGTTCGGAACAGGCACGTAATGCGCCGCCCAAGGATAGCGGCTGATTGCGTTCTCTCCACATCGCGCGTTGCCGCCCGCCATCGACTCCAGTTCGAGGAGGAGAAAGTCGTGAAAGCCTCGCTTCTCCAGTTGCCACGCAGCCGAGAGTCCCGCGATGCCGCCGCCTACGATGACGACCGGGACCTTGACGACATCGGAAGGGCTTGTGAACTTCGCGCGGTCGCGCAGTTTATGGCCAGCGGGCAGGCCATCGTCAAAGAAGGTGCCAGTGAGGCGCTGTTCCGATTTCGCACTCAGCCCAACGAGCGCCACAGGCAGGAACTCGCGTCGAGTCGTACTCATATCACTATGCTCCGATGGTCCTGTTGCTCATCACATTCCGGCCGGCGCCGCGCACTATCCAGGTGGGGGCTCGATTGGTGTTTTGAACGCGCTATCTTGCGATTTCTTTCCACTCGCGTTCGTAATAGCGGACCAACACTTGGTCGTTGAGCCGGTTCGGGTCCGCCGGGACCGCTTGCATGTCCAACGGGAACCGGAACAGTTCCGGGACGTTCGATGCGGTCAGGAATCGCAAGCCGGCGGGCAACTGCGAGGGCGGGTGGTATTCCGTTTGTGCGGCGAGCACGAAGCCCCATTCGCCGAATGACGGTACGTAGACGTGATACGGGTAAGTCCTGAGCCCGGCGCTGTCGAGGGTGTGAACGATGCACCAGTACGATTGCCGGGCGAACAATGGCGAGGTACTTTGCACCACAAAGCTGCCGCCACGGCTGAGGTGTTTGGCGAGCAACCGGTAGAACGCGGTGGTGTATAACTTGCCGAGTGAGTAGTTGGTGGGATCCGGAAAATCTACGACCGCGAAGTCGAAAAAGTCGCGGTTGGTATCGAGCCACGCGAATGCGTCGGCATTGATGACGTGCACGCGGCGCTCGGAAAACGACCGGCCGTTCAGCTTCGACAACAGCGGATGGGACGTGAACAGCTTCGTCATCTCAGGGTCGAGATCGACAAGCGTGACGCTTTCGACAGCCGGGTACTTCAGGATTTCGCGCAATGCCAAGCCGTCGCCGCCGCCCAACACCAAAACGCGCCGTGCTCCGGGTAAAGCGGCCAGACCCGGATGGACGAGCGCCTCATGATACCGGTATTCGTCGCGCGAACTGAACTGCAGATGTGACGCCAGGAACAATCGCAGGTCGTCTTTCCACTTCGTAATTACAATTCGTTGGTAGCGTGTGTCGCGCGCGAAAATGACTTCGTCCGCATAGAGACTGTTGTCGGCCGCCGACGAGATCTGGTTGGCGAAGAGGAAGCCGCCTCCCAATAATGCCAGCACCGCCACGCATCCCGTCCGCAATGTGGCTATTGACGGAAGTTGATCGCGGAAGATGAATGTCGACCAAAGCGCGACGCCCGCGTTTACCAGACCAAACAGCAAAGCCGACCGCACGAGCCCGGCTTTCGGCACCAGGACGATGGGGAACAGCAACGATGCCCCCAGCGCCCCCAGGTAATCGAATGTGAGGACGTGCGCGACAAGTTCGCGGAATTGGAAGCGCTCCTTCAGAATCCGCATGAGCAGCGGGATCTCGAGTCCCACCAGCACGCCGACCACGATCACCACGCAGTAGAGGATCAGGCGAAATCCCTGTGTGTAGGCGAACGCCAAGAACAGGATTGACGACGAGAAGCCGCCAACGACGCCCACCATCAGTTCGATCGAAATGAATTGCGCGACAAGCGACCGGCCGATGAAGCGCGAGAGATAACTCCCGATGCCCATCGCGAACAGGTAACTGCCGATGATCGTCGAGAACTGCAGTACGCTGTCGCCCAGCAGGTAACTCGCCAGCGTCCCGGCAATCAACTCATAGATCAAGCCGCATGCCGCGATGAGAAATACAGAAATGAACAGTACGACAGACAAGTTAGTGGACGGCGGCGGCGATAATGATGCACATGCCGATGCTCATGGCTCCTATTAAAACGGCGAGGGCCAGGTTCTTCTCCTCCACGATTTCTTTCCAGAGGTGGTAGGGCGTGATCCAATCGATGACGGCAAAGGCCACGATAAAGATCACGATGCCAAGCGCGGCGAAGACGGCGGCGTTGAGCAGATAGCTCGGGTGGAACTCAGTCATTTACTTGCCTCCCATGTAGCGCGGATAGAAGCCATAGTGCGAGCGGTAGGCGCCCGGATTGTCGCGTACCGTCTTGGGAACGTCGTTCAACTCGTGAACACGGTTCCAACTCCAACCGCGGTATTCCGCCACGGCGAGCGTCCCCAGCAGCGCGATTCCGTACAAAAGGTAGAAAGGGTGTCTCAGCATGAGTTAACCTATCAATTTCCCGAGCTTCGAAGCGTAACTGCTCTCCTGCCAACGCTCATATTCAAAGCGGTAGCGCCGCCATACGATGGCAATTGCCGGTAATGGAATCAGCAGAGCGGCGATGGCGAACCAAGCGTAGGACGGCACGTCGCGGCGCACTACGATGGTGTAACTCACGGGCGGCGAGTTCGGCTCGGCTTCCGGCTCCACCCGCAAGTAGTAATGTCCGGCCGGCACTTGCGCGATACTCACTCGATCGTTGCGGCCGCCTTCGGTCCATGTTCCGTCGCTATCGCGGCCGTGATAGTAGCCGACCTCGCGCCCGATGTCGAAGGCGTGGCCTGTATCATCGTTGATGAGAGCATAGCCGAAATACGCCCAGTGATTCTCGACATTGGTGCGCGTCTGTATCTCGACGTTGGCCGGGCGCCCTTTCAGCTCGAACGCCGGCGTTACGTAACTCGCTTCGCCGGACGCCGGAGTAGTCAATTGACGTGTTTCGGTAAACACCGTCTCTCGCCGGGAGAATAAGGCGAAATAGAGCAAAAGGCACAAAAGAGCTAATTCCAAAACCCCGCACAGCCTCAGCGCGCCGCGGCTGTCCGACCCATGAGGGGATGGCTGGTTGACATAGATTCCAACGGGATACGGCGGCGCTCCTGGCAACCCCAGTGCACGCCAAACAATCTTGCCGTCGAGATACTCGCCCTCCGACCACGTTGTTTCGGAAGCCGTGTTCTCGGCGGACAGCAAATAGGGAGGACACGTGTAGTCGTCGTAATTGACCTCCTCGTCTTTTTTGACTCTCCACGGAAACTCACCGAGTACAAACACGGTTTTAGCGGTGGCAGTCTGAAACAGGCGATAGGTGCGGCCCGCGAGAGTCACGCCCAGCTTTGTTTGCCCAGTAACGGGAATCGCGCGTACAGGCCGCACTAGATTCCAGTGCCCTTGATACTCAGTCAAATAGCGAAACCCACTGAGGGGATTGAATAGGACGTACTCGCCCCACTCCCAGGTCTGTCCCTCGTCCTCCACGCTCCTCACTTGAAAGCCGATGACTTCATAGGTCGTGTTGTCGAACTTGCCCCGCGTCCCCAATGGGATAAGAGGTTTTCTGATCTGGCGCTTGTCGAATTCGAATAATATCGATACTATGGGAGTGCTCGTATCCAGTACAGTCGTACAGTTCCCGCAGACCGCGGTAAGCGTATTCGCAAAACCTCGCAACTGAACCTGCGCGCCGCAATTGGGGCACGCCAGCGCCTTGACTTGGATCTGGGGCATTGCCGCGGTCACGCAGTCCAGCCCTCAAACGAGCGGATGTTCTTTAGCGCAAGTGTATCGAATTCGACAGCCTGACCAACGAAAAGCAGCGCTGGCGCGTCGCTATAGTCGATAGTCGCGAAGCGCCCGTCGTGCGTTCGTAAGTCGATGAACGGCACTGTGCTCTTGTCCCAATACTCAAACGGTAACTCGCCCTCGACCCCGCGGTAATGCGCCTGAGTGATGGAAGTAACTTCGTACTCCGCACCGGCCAACAGCAAGCGCTGTCCGACTGTAACTTGTTCAGCGGCGGGTAAGGCGTGAGGCTCCTTCGCTAGAAAGGAGATGTCATAGGCCAGTTGTGCATCCGACAACCAACCGCTGGCGCCATCGTTGAACGCCAGGTGCCATTCATTCCAATTTCCCTGATCGTATTCGTAGATGATCCGCCCTGCGACGGTGAATGCCCGTGAATCGAAGCGGCCTTCGGCGCCGATCTGGACGGGCGAACTGTTTGCGGGCAAGTCCGCAACGACTCCCACTTTCTTCAAGTCAACATCGGTACGGACGACAATCGAATGGCAGTACTCACACACGGTTTGAACGGAGCTCGAAAAGCGGAACTGGATCGGCGCTCCGCAGTTAGGGCAGTTTCCGGCCGGTGTGCTCATGAGGCGCGCGAGGCGAGAGCGGCGCCATAAGGCCGCTCAATGCGCCGGACTGTGACATGAGACGCTCCGAACCGATCGGTCAAATGCCGCTCGAAAGCCCAGTCGGCTCGAGGCACGCAGCAAAACACGTTGAGGCACAGGGAGCCGTATTCGGGGAACGTGTGACAGGCGATGTGCGATTCGGCCAGCAGCGTCAAGCCGGTGATGCCGCCCGTGCCGGGGAATGAATGCCACACCCCCGGCGCGACCGGACGCAAGCCCATTCCGCTCACGATGTCGGCGAAGAACGACTGAAGCGACTCCAGATTCGCGAGACTCGCGGCGTGGCAACCATGCGCCTCGACGATCCATTCGCAGCCAGACATGACTATTGCTGCGCCGCGCCGCACTCAGGACAGAATTTCGCTTTGCGCGGCGCCGGCTTTCCGCACTCCACGCAGAACTTCGTGTCGCCGCCAACGGCGGGTACCGCGGCTTGTGGCGGGGCCGGCGAACTCTCGGGCGCCGCTGGGCGGGTGGCGTTCATCATCGCATTCGCCATCGCCATACCGGCTCCCAATCCCGCGCCAAGGCCCGCACCGCCGCCGCCCTCATTAGCAGCAGCGATCGGCATGGATTGCGCCACTTGGAATTGCGTGAACTTGTTCATATCGCCGACCATGTTCATGCCGATCCGCTGGTCGAGAATCTTCTGCAACTCGTCGGGCAACGACAGGTTTTCGACGACGAATGTGTCGAGCATCAGGCCGAGATCCTGGAAGGAAGTTTTCACGAATTGTGCGATGCGATCTCCCAGCGCGATCTGATTCGCCGCCATATCGAGAAAGGGCACCTGGCTTTGCCCGAACGTGTCGGACATGCGCGCGACGATCGTGTTGCGCAGTTGGCCCTCGATATCGGGAACCGTGTAGAGCTCGCGCGTGCCGCTGATCTTCGTGTGAAACGGCCGTGGATCGGAGAGGTGCCAGGAGTAGATTCCGAACGCCCGGAGCCGCACGGCGCCGAATTCCTTGTCGCGAATCGTGATTGGCTGCGGCGTGCCCCATTTCTGGTTTGTCTGCATGCGCGTTGAGAAAAAGTACACGTCGCTTTTGAACGGCGATTGGAACGCCTTGTCCCAATTCATCAGGTTGGTGAGCAGCGGAAGCGTCTGCGTGTTCAGCGTGTATAGGCCGGGGGCGAAGATATCGGCGATGCGCCCCTCATTCACGAATGCGGCCATTTGCGATTCGCGCACGGTGAGCTTACCGCCGTTTTGAATCTCCATGTCCCGCATCGGATAGCGGTAGGCGAGGATGCCTTCCTCCGGCTCGGTCCATTGAATGACGTCGATAAACTGCTTGGCCAGAAAATCTCTGAGGCTCATGGGGTGCTCGCTTCATAGCAGTATAGCCGAGGCTCGTACCGTGCACGGGGCGTACGTGGACACGGCGGCTATAATCGATGAATGCTTGTCCGCTTTTGCGCCCCGGCGGCGCTGTGCGCGTTGTTGGCTTGGCCCGCTCCTGGTGCGGGTTTGGATTTGCGGCAGGCGGTGATCGTCACCTCCGGTAGCGCTTCCATGCAGGAGCGAAAAGCGGCCCAGATGCTCACCGAGGAGATCGAGAAGCGGACCCAGCTCCGTCTGAAAATCCAAACGCAGCCCGCCAGCGGCGCAGCGATTGTCCTGACCCGCGAAGCTGGAACACCGGAAGGGTTTCGGATCACAACGAGCGATGCGGGAACGGTCACCGTAGCTGGCCACGATGGCCGCGGCGTGGTGTTCGGCGCCGGCTATCTGCTGCGCCAGTTGCGCATGGGACGCCAGCGTGTCGAGCTTCCCGCGGCGCTGAACGTGAACACTTCGCCCAAGGTTGCAATACGCGGACATCAGCTCGGCTACCGGCCGAAAACAAACTCCTACGACGCGTGGTCCGTGCCCATGTGGGAGCAGTACATTCGCGAGCTGGCGATCTTTGGCACAAACACCGTTGAACTGATTCCGCCGCGATCCGACGATGACGCGGACAGCCCGCATTTTCCACTTCCGCCGATGGAGATGATGGTGGAAATGTCGCGCATCTGCGACGAGTACGGCCTGGATGTGTCGATCTGGTATCCGGCGATGGACAAGGCGTATTCGGATCCGGCGACCGTCGAATCGGCGCTGAAAGAATGGGCGGAAGTATTCAAGCGCCTGCCGCGAATCGATGCTGTATTTGTGCCCGGCGGCGATCCCGGACACACGCAGCCAAAATATCTGATGCCGATGCTGGAGAAGCAGACGGCGAGCCTGCGCAAGTATCATCCAAAGGCGCAGATGTGGGTCGCGCCGCAAGGGTTCAACCGCGAATGGATGAACGAATTTCTCGGCATTGTGCAAGCCGAGCCCGCGTGGCTAACCGGCATCGTCTTCGGTCCGCAAAGCCGGCTGCCGCTGCCCGAACTCCGCGAACGCACACCGAAGCGCTACGCCATCCGTTTTTACCCGGACATCACACACAGCTTCGCCTCGCAGTATCCGGTGCCCGAGTGGGATCCCGCGTATTCCCTCACCGAAGGGCGTGAGACCATTAACCCGCGGCCGCTCGGCGAGGCCGTGATCTTCCGCGTCAACCAGCCTTACACGGCTGGCTTCGTTACCTATTCGGAAGGCTGTAACGACGATGTGAATAAGTTCGTGTGGAGCGGCTTGGGGTGGGATCCGAAGGCCGACGTGAAAGGTATCCTCACCGAGTACAGCCGCTTCTTCATTGGCGATACCGTGGCGGACGGATTTCGCGAAGGTCTGCTCGCGCTCGAGCGGAATTGGAAGGGGCCGCTGCTATCGAACTCGGCAGTCGATACCACGCTCCTGCAGTTCGAAGACATGGAACGAAACGCGACGCCGCAGATGCGCGGCAACTGGCGCTTTCAGCAGGCGCAGTATCGCGCGCACTACGACGCTTTCCTCCGCAGTCGCCTGATTGCCGAGACCGAGCAGGAAGAACGAGCAACCGGCGAATTGCAGCGGGCGCGCGCTGGGGCAACGCTTGCTGCGGTAAATGCGGCCGAGAACATTCTCGATGCCGGCGTGCGCACCGAACGTACGCGGGAGTTGCGCGCTCGCGTCTTCGAATTGGCCGAGGGCCTGTTCAACAGCATCCGCATGCAGTTGAGCGTTCCGCGATACCGCGCGATTGGACTGCGCCGCGGCGCGAACCTCGACGGCATCGACTTCGGTCTGAACGATCGCGTCTGGCTGAAGGAGCGCTTCGCCGAGATTCGCGCGCTCAATACTGAAACGGAACGGCTGGCGAAGATCGATGCGATTCTCAACTGGACGAATCCCGGGCCGGGCGGATTCTACGACGACCTCGGCAATCCAGTGCAGGAGCCGCATCTGGTGCGCGGCGAAGGGTTCGACAAGGATCCCGAATTTCGGAATACTGCATTCACCGGCGTCGGTGCGCGCTATCCCGATCAAGGCTGGCGCGTGTCGTGGTACACCGATGCCGGATCGATGTTCGATGCACCGCTGCGCATGCATTACGACGGACTCGATACCAGCGCGCGATATCGCGTTCGCGTGGTTTACGCCGGCGACACGCGGGTGCCTGTGCGGATGACGGCGAACAACATCGAAGTGCACGGGTATCGCGACAAGCCGAATCCCGTTGCGCCGCTCGAGTTCGATATCCCGCGGGAGGCCACGCGCACCGGCGCGCTCACGCTCGAATGGACGCGCACCCCAGGCTTGGGCGGTGCGGGCCGCGGTTGCCAGGTCGCCGAAGTATGGCTCATCCGGGTGGCCGAGAGATGAGCTGGCGCAATCCCGTCCGCGTCCGCTTGGAAGCCGGCGAACCGGTGTTTGCCGTCACGCTCAGCACCAATAATCTGGATGCCGCGGCGCTCGCCGCCACGCTCGGATTCCATTTCCTGTGGGTGGAGATGGAGCATTCTCCCATCACCCTCGAAACCCTTCGCGCCATCGTGCTCGCTACTCGCGGACTGCCCGCCGCCGTATTCGCTCGCGTTCCCGTGATCGAATATTGGACCGCAAAGCGCGTGCTCGATCAAGGTGTGACCGGCGTCATGTTTCCGTTCACGTCGACTCCTGAGTTGGCCCAACGCGCCGCGCACGCGTGCAAGTATCCGCCGCGTGGGCGCCGTGGTTCAGGCGCGGGGTTGGCCTCTGCGAGCTGGCCTGAGCCCGGCAACTATTACGATTCCGCCGACGCCAATATCATGACGATTGCGGTGATCGAAGAGGCACGTGCGTTGGACTTAATTGACGAGATCGCCGCCACGCCGGACATCGACGTCCTGTTCATCGGCACCAGCGATCTGTCGTTCTCGCTCGGATTGCGCGGCCGCCAGAACGAGCCGCTGCTGGACGATGCGATCGCTCGCATCGCGGACGCAGCCAAGCGCCACGGCAAGTATCTCGGACGTCCCGCTGGTACGCCGCAAGCGGTCGCGCAATACCGGGAGCAGGGCTTTCAGATGTTTCAATGCACCACCGAACTGGGGCTGATGCGCATGGGCGCTGAACAACTGCTGAAACCGTTCGGCATCAGCGGCGTGCCCGAGGAGAAACGTGCGTTATATTAGCGTCCTGTTCATCGCGGGTTTGTGCTGGTGCGCGCAAACCAAGGTGCATCACCACGTCACGATCTTCAATGAGAAGGGCCGCTATGGAGGCTGGCCCGCGAACTACGGGCTATGGTCGTGGGGCGATGAAATCGTTGTCGGATTCAGCTCCGCCACGTTCCAACTGAAGACGCCCGACCGGCATCCCTACGACAACACGAAGCCCGAGGTGCCGCGCCTCGCTCGGAGCGTCAACGGCGGCGAAGCGTGGACAGTGGAAGCCCCGCCGACGCTTCTGCCTCCTGAGCAGGGCGGTCCGCAAGTGACGCCGCTCGATAAGCCGATGAACTTCACGGATCCGAATTTCGCGATGATGCTGCGCTTCACCGATACGAATGTAGGAGCGTCACGCTTCTGGTACACCGTCGATCGCGGCAAATCGTGGAAAGGTCCGTACGCGTTTCCGCTGCTCGGGCAACAGGGCATCGCGGCGCGCACCGATTACATCGTGAACGGGCCGAAGGACGCGTTCATCTTCCTCACCGCATCGAAGAGCGACGGCAAGGAAGGACGGACATTGTGCGCGCGAACCGAGGATGGCGGTCTCGAGTGGAAGTTCGTCTCGTGGATCGGCGGCGAACCCGCGGGCTTCAACATCATGCCGTCCACCGTGCGCGTGTCGCCGAAGGAACTGCTCACGGCCACTCGCGTCAAGTACGATGCGGACACGGGCGCCGTCGAGGTGTACCGCTCGAAAGACAACGCCTCATCGTGGCAACTTCTGGCGCGTCCCGTCACGTGGTCAGGCCCGTTCAACGGCAACCCGCCGAGCATGATCCGTTTGCGCGATGGACGATTGTGCCTCACCTACGGCATGCGCAGCCCACCGTACCGCATATGCGCGCGCTTCAGCAACGACGGCAAAACATGGTCCGACGAAATCGTGCTGCGCAACGACGGCGCGAGTTGGGACCTGGGATATGTACGCAGCGTGCAGCGGCCCGACGGCAACATCGTCACCGTGTACTACTTCCCCGAACAGCCGCACACCGAACGGATTATCGCCGCGACAATTTGGGACCCAGGCAGCAAATGAAAGATTCCATTTCATACCTCCAATCCATCGACACACCGACTCTGGCCAACGCGATAGAAGAATTGAACGTGCGCCCGCGCGCCGAAGGGTTCGCCCCGGTTGGCATCCGCTGCATATTCCCCGAAATGGGACGCATGTGCGGTTTTGCAGTAACGGCGCAAGTGGAAACAGTGACGCGAATGACCCCGGTGGATCGCTCGATATTCTGCGACTTATTCGAAGCTATCGACGCGTCGCCCAAGCCCGCCGTGGTTGTGATGCAGGAGATCGGCGGGTCGCCCGAATTCGCCACGCATTGCGGCGAGGTGATGGCGACCATCTTCACGCGTATGGGCGCAACCGGAGTGGTCAGCGATTGTGGAGTTCGCGACATCCCCGAGGTGCGCGCGTTGGGTATGCACTACTTCGCACGCGGCGCAGTGGCCAGTCACGCGAGCTTTCACATCGCGCGCGTGAGTGTGCCCGTGCAAATCGGCGGATTCGTGGTGAAGCCGGGCGATGTGCTGCACGGCGACGAGAACGGCCTCATCTCGGTTCCCGAATGCGATGTCGAAGCATTGAAGGCTGCCGTCAACGATGTCCGCGAGCGGGAACGCAAGCTCATGGATTTCGTCCGCGGCGATCAGTGCACGATCGACGCCTTACGAACTCGCTTCGGCGAGTGATTCGGCTACAGCTTGATGAGCCCGATCTCCAGGATGTTCTGATCGCCGCGCATGCGCTCGAGCACGTCCTCAGCAGGCGCGCTCTCGATATTGATTCGGGCCACCGCAGCCTGCGCGCCTTCGAAAACGATGTTCTCCATCTCTTGAACATTGATGCGCGCGGCGCTGATCGCATCCAGAACGCCCGCGAGCACGCCTGGCCGATCCATGTGACGCACAATCAACGAGCAGGTGGCCGGAGTACTGCGCGCCAGATTCACCACGTTCGGCACTTTGCCCGTCTGCTTGAACTCGCGTACGATGCGCACGGTCTCGGCCGCGATCGCCTCCTGCGCCTGGGTAGTCGACGCGCCGATGTGATGCGTCCCGTACACGCCCGGCTCCTTGGCGATCGGATCCGTAAAGTCGCCCGTACCGCCCGCCGGCTCGTTCGCGAATACGTCCAGCCCCGCGCGAATGTTCTTCGCCGCGATCGCCGCCTGTAGCGCGTCCTGATCGATCACTTCCGCACGAGAGGTATTGATGAACACCGCGCCCGGCCGCAGAGCGTTGAAGAAGTCCGCTCCCAGTAATGCGCGAGTCGCCTGATTCAGAGCCACGTGAACGCTGACGATGTCCGCCGACGCAGCCACTTCGGCCGGGCTCGCCTTCGCATCTATCCCCAAAGCGCTCGCCTTCTCCGGCGTCAGACTCCGGCTCCACGCCACCACCGGCATTCCGAAACCGCGGGCGCGCGGAATCATTTCGCGTCCGATTTGGCCGAGCCCGATCAATCCGAGAGTGCGGCCGAACAGCCCTTGCGCTTTCGAGAACTCGGCCTTATTCCAACGGCCCTCGCGTAACGCAGTGACGTTATCGGCCAGGCGCCGGTCAATCGCGAGAATGAGCCCGAAGGCCAGTTCCGCAACCGCGATCGAGTTCTTACCGGGGCAGTTCGAAACGTAGATGCCGCGACGCGACGCAGCGGCGACGTCAATCGTGTTGTAGCCCGCGCCCGCGCGCACCACCAGTTTCAGCGGCCCGGCGTTTAAAACAGATTCACTTACTTTTGTGGAACGGACGACGAGAACATCGGGAGCCCACGCGCGCACCTCCGCGGCGAGCGCTTCGTCCTTTAGCCCCGGCTTCCATGAGACATCGCAACCAGCGGCCTTCAGGCCCTCGATCCCCGAGGCTTCGAATTTGTCAGCAATGAGTACGCGCACGCTTGCATCATATACCCGCTTTCACGCGCGCGGCTTCAGCCCCAATCCCGGACGATCTGGCAGGATCAGCTTTCCGTGCTCGACGGTAACGCCAGTGAACGGATCGTTGGCGATCAAGAGGTTGCCATCCAGATCCGCGTAATCCACCATCGGCGATAGATGTGCGGCGGCTGTTACCGATACGGAACTCGATATCATG
Source organism: Bryobacterales bacterium (assembly GCA_038322705.1). GTDB lineage: Bacteria > Acidobacteriota > Terriglobia > Bryobacterales > Bryobacteraceae > TMP-7. Next base: position 127,230 of record JBBQGC010000005.1, read on the forward strand.
CACCCCAGCATGGTCTTCATGCCCACCGATTTCGCAACCTGAATCATGCGGTACGCTTCGAGAATCCCGCCCGACTTATCCAATTTGATATTGACGCCATCGAAGGCGTCGCGCAGCTTTGGAATATCGGCGGCGTGCAGGCAAGCTTCGTCGGCGATGAGCGGCAGATGAACCTTGCCGCGGACCCAGCGCGTCTCCTCGATCATGGCGGCGGGCATGGGCTGCTCTACAAACTGCACGCCCATCTTCTCGAGCCAGTTAATTTTGCGAACCGCTTCTTCCTTGTCGGTCCAACCTTCGTTCGCATCCACGCGCAGCGGCTTGGTGGTGAACCGGCGCACCGTCTCCATCGTCGCCTCGTCGGTGTCAAGTCCAACCTTGATTTTGAGCACCGGGAACTGCGCGGCCTCATCCAACTTCTTGCGCGTCATCTCCGGCGTGTCGATGCCGATCGAAAACGTCGTGATCGGAGCGTCTTTGGGGTCCAACCCGAAGTAGCGATATAGAGGCACTCCGAGTTTTTGACCTACCCAGTCCATGAGCGCGATATCGAGCGCGGCCTTTCCGGCGTACTGGCCTTCGATGCGCCGGAAGGCTTCCGCAAGCACCTTTGAGAATTGCCACGGATCGGCAGCCGCTATGTAATCGCGGACGCTCTCGACGGCTTTCCGCGCGGAAACGGCGTTCTCGCGATAGCGCGGAATCGGCGCGCCCTCGCCATGCCCGGTGATTCCATCGCGCGTGTACCGCAGATGCAGCGTATCGCGATAGTCACTCGACGACATCACTGTCGTCCACGTGTGCAGCAGCTTCAACCGCACGATCTCGGCTTCAATGGTGGCGCTGCCGTCGCGCGCATACGGGAACGCCAACGCCGGTGCGAGCACAGCGCCACCGGACCGTATCAGATCGCGTCGCGTCATGCCTCCACTGTAAAACGAACGGGCTGCTCCAACAGCTTGACGTCTTTTCCCTTGGTCCTGATCATCAGGCTATAGCGCCCTGCCTTCACCTTTTCCGGCACTTTGAATTTGATCATCTTATCGTTCTGCTCGACGATCTGAACCTTGAAATCGTTCGTGCCGTCAGTGAGGTATAACTCGTCAACCATGGTGGCGTTCACAGCATCGCCCGCCGCGTCGATGGTATCGCCCGTTTTTCCGGAGCCGGGTTCGACCGAATTGATACGGCTATTCTGCGCCGCCAATGCAGGCGCAAAAACCAACATCGCGAACAACGCGCAAATGGACCAGCGCAACCTCATAACAACCTCCCGGTAAGCCACAACGATATTCCCATCCGCGACCGTATGCAAGGGCCTTCCCCTCCGTCACCTCCCTCCCGAGCGCACCAGAGCTGGATATTTGCGAATCTTGACGTAGGTTTCCCGGATGAATATTGCCCTTGGAATGCTGATCGTTTTCGGCTCCGCGAAGCTTCTAGCGGAGGTGTTCGAGCGTTTGCGCCTGCCCCCGATCATCGGTGAGATTCTCGCAGGAGTGATCGTCGGTCCACCGCTTTTGAACTGGATTGCGCCCAACGAAATTCTGACCGCGCTGGCAGACCTGGGCGTGATGTTCCTGCTGTTCCGCGTCGGTCTCGATGTGAAGGCGTCCGAGCTGATGCGCGTCGGCGGAACGGCTTTACTCGTGGCCTCGCTGGGCGTTGTGGCCCCGCTCATTTTGGGCGCGGGCATTGTGCTTGCCTTTCACGCGCCCTTCATTGAAGCATTGTTCGTTGGAGCCGCCATGATCGCGACCAGCGTCGGCATCACGGCGCAGGTGCTGGCGTCCAAGGGCCTGCTGAACCACGCCGCGAGCCGGATAATTCTTGGCGCGGCCGTGATCGACGATGTTTTCGGTCTGATCGTCCTGGGTATTGTCAGCAGCATGGCCGAGCATCACGTGGACGTATTGAAACTGGCTACGACGGCCCTTGCCGCGATGGCATTCACCTGGGTGGTGGCCAAGTGGGGAACTCCCGCCATGCGCCACATCGTTCCCCATGTTGAGGCCCGCTTTCAGAGCGGCGAAGTGCAGTTTAATTTCGCGATGATTCTGCTATTCGCGTTGGCCGTGCTGGCGGGCTACGTGGGAGTGGCCGCGATTATCGGAGCGTTTCTGGCAGGCATGGCGCTTGCCGAAAGCACTGGGCAACGCGAGCGCGACCTGGTGCACGGCGTCACGGAACTGCTGCTTCCGTTTTTTTTGGCGGGCATCGGCATGCACCTCCAACTTTCACCGTTCAAGGATGCGCGCACAGTGTGGCTAACCATTGTCATCCTGATTGCGGCGGTATTGTCCAAGATGCTCGGATGCGGGCTTGGCGCATTATCGATGGGCTACCGCAATGCCGTTCGCGTGGGCTGCGGAATGGTGCCGCGCGGCGAAGTCGGCATGGTGGTGGCCCAGATCGGATTGAGCTTGGGCGTGATTTCCGCGGGAGTCTACGGCGTCGTCGTCATGATGGCCGTTGCAACCACGCTAATTGCGCCGCCGTTACTGACCCTCAGCTTTCGCGGCGCCGCGCGCGAGCAACCCGTCGAAGATTTCAAGCTGGGATAAACCCCGCTCAGGCGTGGCGGGCTTTGCGTACCAGGTACACCGTTCGGCAACTGGACGATGGCTTGACGATGCTTTCAGGCGCCTGCCTGTTCGGGATTATATTCCTTCGCCGTGGATCCTGCTGTCTGGATCCCCGTTCTCGCGAGGGAACCTATCCAGATGCGTCGAATCCGAGCCTTCCGCGGCCGCACCATCGGTCATCCTTACGGTCGCGCTTCCAGCGCCTTCCGCCAAGCCTGCCGAAGTTTGCTCCGAACGGCCTCGCTGATGGGCGCCGGCCCGGCAGGCGACCCGCAGTCCGGGCACAGCTCGATGGATTTTTTCAAGCTTTCGAGAAACGCGACACACGGCGGGCAATCCGCCAAATGCCGTTCGAGTTCCGAACATTCATTTGCCGGCAGTTCGTCATCCAGGTATTCCGAAAGCAACGCGAAAAGTTTGCTGCAATCCTCAAAACTGTGCGACATGTTCGTTACCGCTCCTTCGCGGTCAGTCGCAAATACGCATCCAAGTTCTGCCGGATCGCCAGACGTGCACGGTGCAAACGGGTTTTCACCAGATCCGTGCTGATCTCGAGTATTTCAGCCGTCTCCTCCGTCGAGAGCTCTTCGACATCGCGCAACAGAATTACGGGCCGGTAGATCTCCGGCAGCCCGGAAATTGCGCGGGCGATTTCGGCGCCCAGTTCCGATCGCAATACGCTATCTTCAGGCAAGGCGGACCAATCGGCGATATCGATGTGCCGATGTTCACCTTCGCCATTTCTCACCGGCATCAACTCTTCGAGCGACAGTTCGTGGCGCGGCGCGAAGACGCTTTTGCGCCGCTTCATCAGGCACGCGTTCTTGGCAATCCGGAACACCCACGGCCGCACTCGCTCCGGTTCGCGAAGTTGATTCAGGTTCTCGAATACTTTCAGCAGAGTGTCCTGCGCGACCTCTTCCGCGTCGTCCCGGTGGCCGCACATGCTCCAGCTATATTGGAATACCTTCGCGCCGAAATGTGCCACAAACTCCTCAAATGCCTCTGGGGCGCCGTCCATAAGCCTTCGCGCCAATTCGACCTCTTGTTCCTTATTCACGCCGGTTGAACCAATTCTACTGTCGCGGCGGAAACGAAGCTACTGGCGCTCCGTAACCATTGATGCAGCGCGATGGCAGTTGGTGACGTGTCACCCGTGAACCGATTCTGCATCGTATTGCATGAATGACGAGATTCATGAAGTTCGCGGTGTGGCTGGTTGCCCTTCAAATTGGGCCACTCTGGTGTCAGGATGAGCTGTCCGTACATCAGGCGGTGGGACTCGGCCTCCGCCAGAACGAATCGATCGCAGCCGCGGCAGCGGGCGTTCAGGCGGCTGAATCACAAATGGTTCAGGCTAGAAGCAGCCGTTTGCCGAAGATCGACTACTCCGAGTCGTTCATCAGAAGCGACAACCCGGTGTTCGTCTTCAGTTCACTGCTGACGCAACATCAGTTCGGTGAGCAGAACTTCAGCCTCGGTCCGCTGAACCGTCCGGATGCGCTCAACAATTTCCAGTCGTTGATTTCGCTGGCACAGCCTGTGTTCGATGCAGGACAGAGCCGCCGTGCAATCCGGGCGGCGGCGTTCCGAAGAGATCTGAGCGAGGAGGAAAAGCGCCGGGCCGGGATGGAACTGATTGCGGTGATCGTGCGCGCCTATTACAGCTCGGTACTCGCCGAAGAAAGCCTGAGAACCGCGCGGCAGGCAGTTCGCTCGACTGAGGCGGATCTGCGCCGCGCAGAATCGATTCGCGCCGCCGGTATGTCCACCGATGCCGATCTGCTGTCGATTCGCGTCCACTTAGCGGCGGTCAACGAACACCGTATCAGGCGTTCGGCGGACCTCGATGTAGCACGCGCGGCACTGAATGACGCGTTGGGGGTACCGCTCGATTCGCCGCACAAGCTAACGTCCGATCTCGAGCCGGCGAATGTTCCGGAGCTGGCGCTCAAGGAATGGGAACGCAGCAGCTCCGAAGCGCGCCCTGAGATGCGGCAAAGCAGGCTCGCCTCGAACCTTGCTGAAGTTCAGGTGGATGCAGCGCGAAGCGCGCGGCTGCCGCGAGTCGACATGCGAGCCGCATTCGAGGCGGATCGCCAAACGTTCGCAACGCGCGGAGGCGCGAACTGGACGGTTGGCGCGACACTGACGTGGAATCTGTTCAACGGCTTCTCTGACCGCGAGCGCATCTCTGAATCCGGCTATCTTCTCGAACGCGCGCGGGCTGAGCAGCGCAGAGCGAACTCGGCGGTGCGGCTACAGGTGCGCAGAGCCTACGCGGATGTGCGCGCCGCGGGACAGCGTATTGAGGCCGCGCGGGCCTCCGTCGCCGAAGCTGAGGAGAGCCTCAGAATCACCCAGAATCGCTACGAATCGGGCATGAGCAACGTAACCGATCTGCTGCGGACGGAAACCAGTGTGCTCGAGAGCCGGACGCGCTATCTCGCCGCAATCCACGATCAACGCATTGCCGCCGTCCAACTGGAACTCGCCGCGGGACGGCTTTCGCCCGCCTCGGAGGTATTGAACTAATGCGCCGTGCCAACCTATTGCCGCTGCTTCTGCTTGCAGCGTGCTCACACAATGCGGTCGAGTCGAAGTCGAACGCGCCCGCTAGCACCATCTCCGTTCAAACGGCTGCCGTCATCGCCGGCGAGTCGGCCGCTACCTATGACGTTACGGGTACGGTTCGGGCGCGCAGCACCGCGGCCATCGCCAGCAGAACGCCCGCCTACGTGCAGAGCGTCGCTGTACAGCAAGGCGACCGCGTTTCACAGGGACAGGTGCTGGTTACGCTCGACGCGCGCGACCTGGAGGCGAACGTGCGCCGTGCCGAGGCGGGTTACACGGAAGCCAGCAGCGCCATCGCGGAAGTTGACAGCGGGATCGCGGCAGCCAAAGCGAATCTCGACCTGGCCGCGGTCACGTTCAACCGCATTCAGGATCTCGCAGCGAAAAATTCCGTATCGAAGCAGGAACTCGATGAAGCCGCGGCAAAGCTGAAGTCCGCGCAGGCCAATCATGACATGGCCCGGGCCAAGCGCTCACAGGTGCAAGCCAGGATCGAACAGGCGGAGCAGGATCGCCGCTCAGCATCTGTCGCGCGATCCTACGCGACATTGACCGCGCCATTCGCCGGCATCGTTTCAGCGAAGACGGTCGAGCCCGGCAACATGGCGCTCCCCGGAGTGACGCTGCTCAGCATCGAGCGAGGCGGCCAATTCCGGCTCGAAGCGGCGGTGGATGAATCGAAACTGCCGGGAGTCCACATGGGTGATCATGCCGATGTCGCGGTACCCGCCACCGGGTGCGATGGCACGAGCCGGGTGACTGAGATCGTGCCCGCTGTCGAAGCGGGTTCGCGGTCGTACATTGTGAAGCTCGATCTTCCGCCGCCCGATTCACACGGGAGACCGCGGCCGTGCCCTGGTTTGCGCTCCGGGATGTTTGGCCGCGCTGCGTTTGCGTCAGGCCAGCGAACCATGCTGACCGCGCCGGCGGCCGCAGTAATCGAACGTGGCCAGGTGCAGACGGTTTTTGTCGTCGAGGACGGATACGCTCGCACGCGCCTGGTCACCGTTGGGCGCCGCACTCCATCGGGGGTTGAAATCCTTTCGGGCTTGAGTAGTGGTGAGCGCGTTGTCGCTCCTGTGCCCGCTGCGCTGACCGATGGCGCTAGAGTCGAGGTCCACCAATGAACCCGCCGCGCCGCATGGGACCCGCCGGCCGTTTCGCGCACGCATTCATCGATTCTAAACTGACCCCGCTGACTATCGCGACCGCGTTGCTGGCCGGAGCGTTCGCTGTTTGGAAGCTTCCGCGCGAGGAAGAACCGCAGATCATCGTGCCCATGATCGATGTCTCCGTGCACATGCCCGGAGCATCGCCGCGCGAAGTCGAAGAGCGCGTCACCAAACCAATGGAGAAGTTGCTGTGGGAGATCCCCGGCGTCGAGTACATCTACTCCACTTCGAGCCCCGGCGAGTCTCTCGCCATTGTGCGTTTCCTGGTCGGCCAGGATGAGGAGAAGAGCATTGTCCGCCTGAACCAGAAGCTGCTCGCCAACTTCGACCTGATTCCGCCCGGCGCATCGCAGCCGCTTGTCAAACCGCGATCCATCGACGACGTCCCGATTCTGGCTTTGACGTTGTCCAGCGCGCGCTATGGCGACGTCGAACTGCGCCGCATCGCCGCCCAGGTTCACGACACCATAAAGCAGACGCCTGACGCCGCCGCGGTGACGTTGATCGGCGGCCAGCGGCGCGAAATCCGAATCGTGATGGATGCGGGCCGGCTGGCCGCGTATAACACTTCGCCGCTCGAAGTGGCGGGCGCGCTCGGGGTGTCGAACCAGCGGCTGCCGTCCGGGCAGTTCGACTCACAGAACCGCGAATATGTTCTCGAGACGGGCGAGTTTCTGCGCACCGCTGACGATGTTCGAAATGTTGTCATCGCCGCCACGAACGGCCGGCCTGTATTCGTGCGCGATGTTGCCGAAGTCAGCGATGGCGGGGCGGAACCAACTCAGTATGTTCGTATGCTGCGTGCCGGTTCCGGCCAGGCGCTGCCCGCGGTCACCATCGCCGTATCGAAGCGGAAAGGCACGAACGCAATCGAGGTCGCGGGCGATGTCCTGCGCCGCGTCGAGCTGATCAAAGGCACCGTGATTCCAGCAGACGTGAGTGTGAACGTCACACGGAATTACGGCGAGACCGCGGCGGATAAATCGAATGAGCTGCTGCTTCATATGCTGATGGCCGTCATCTCCGTGAGCGTTCTGATTGCGATTACTCTCGGCTTTCGGGAATCGCTGATTGTCTTCACCGCGATCCCGGTCACGCTTGCGCTTACGCTGGCCGTCTTCTATCTATACGGGTACACACTCAACCGGATAACACTGTTTGCGCTCATCTTTTCCATCGGTATCCTCGTCGACGACGCGATCGTTGTCGTCGAGAACATCGTGCGGCATTGGCGCATGCCGGAGAATCACGGACGGCCTCCGTTCGATGTCGCGATTGAAGCTGTCGATGAGGTCGGCAACCCCACCATACTTGCAACGCTCGCCGTTATTGCCGCGATTTTGCCGATGGCTTTCGTCGGCGGGCTCATGGGTCCGTACATGCGGCCTATTCCGATTGGCGCCACCGCGGCGATGGTGTTTTCTCTGCTGGTCGCGTTCATCGTAACGCCCTGGGCGGCTGTTCGAATTTTGAAGCCCGGTGATGCGGCCAATCACGGCGAGCGCGAAAGCGTTGTGACGCGCTGGTACCGGGTGCTGATGGGTGCGATTCTTCACCGTCCAGTACTCCGCTGGGGTTTCCTCGCCACCGTGGCCGTCCTGCTCGTCGCGGCAGGATCTTTAGTCTATTTCCGGTTCGTTCAAGTGAAGATGCTGCCGTTCGACAACAAGAGTGAGTTTCAGGTGATCGTGGACATGCCGAACGGTACGACGCTCGAACAGACGGCGCGTGCAACGGCTGCGCTCGCGCGAGGCGCCCTCGAGCAGCCCGAAGTAGTGGATCTGCAAACGTACGTCGGGACGGCGTCACCGTTCAACTTCAACGGGCTCGTCCGCCACTATTTCCTGCGCGCCGGCGCGAACGTTGCCGACATACAGGTGAATCTCACCTCGAAGCACGATCGCAAGCTGCAGAGTCACGAGATCGCGAAACTGATGCGGAAAAGGCTGATGCCGGTGGCGGAACGTTTCGGCGCGCGCATCAAGGTGGCCGAAGTCCCGCCTGGTCCGCCGGTCTTGCAGACTCTGGTTGCGGAAGTGTACGGCCCTTCCCAGGACGTCCGCATCGGAATCGCCCGGCGGGTGCGGGATCTTTGGAAACGCACGGACGGCGTCGTCGACGTCGATTGGTATGTCGAGGACGACCAGCCCAAGTACCGCCTGATTGTCGACACGGAGAAGGCCGCGCTGAACGGCGTCACTCTGGACGACATCGCGCGAACGATGCGGCTCGCCTCGGCGGGATTCGAAGCAGGTCTGCTGCATGTCGCCTCCGCAAAGGAGGACGTTCCGCTGACGCTGCGGCTGAATCGTGCTGCGCGATCGGATCTCGACACGCTGCAGAGCTTGAAAGTTGCCGGTCGAAACGGCGGCCTCGTCGCACTGAATCAGTTGGTGCGCGTTGAGCCGGTGGTGGAAGACAAGAGCATTTATCACAAGAATCTGATGCCGGTGACATATGTTACGGGCGATGTGGCGGGCGCGATGGAGAGCCCCGTGTACGCTGTTCTGAAACTCGCCCCCGAGATGGCCAAGCTGCGCGCGCCCGAAGGGTACGCTATCGAGCAGTACATGGCGCGCCAGCCTTTCGATTCGAGCCGTTACGCCATCAAGTGGGACGGCGAATGGCATATCACGTATGAAGTATTTCGCGACCTGGGACTCGCTTTTGCCGCGGTGCTGGTATTGATCTATGCGCTAATTGTGGGCTGGTTCCAATCGTTCATCACGCCGCTGGTGATCATGGCCGCAATCCCGTTTTCACTGGTAGGGATTCTGCCCGCCCACGGGTTGCTGAACGCGTTCTTCACGGCCACCTCGATGATCGGCTTCATTGCCGGCGCGGGAATCGTAGTCCGCAATTCGATCATCCTCGTCGACTTCATCGAGCTGCGGCTACGCCAGGGCATGCCGCTGGACGCAGCGGTGATCGATGCCGGCGCCGTTCGCTTCCGCCCGATGATGCTGACTGCCGCGGCGGTCATCGTAGGTTCGGCGGTCATCCTGTTCGATCCGATTTTTCAAGGTCTCGCGATCGCGCTGATGGCCGGCGAAATTGCCTCACTCGCCCTGTCGCGCGTCACCGTACCAATCGTTTACTACATCGTCAACCGGAGAAAGGTAACTGTATGTCCATCGACCGATACTTACGACTCATTGCAGGCGCATTCGTGATGCTCAGCGTGGCGTTGGGCTATTGGGTTCACCCAGGCTGGTTCGCGTTCACCGCGTTTGTCGGCTTGAACCTGTTCCAGTCGGCATTTACGAACTGGTGTCCGATGATCACATTTCTAAAAAAGCTGGGCGTGCGATCCGCCTAAGCGCGGGTGACTTGCAATATTGCATTTTGAATGCATAACTGCAAACAGGCATGAGTCTGCTGAACACTCGTTCCATTCCCCGAGCATTGGAACGAGTGCTCCGGGACGCTGCCCGCCAATTCCCCGCGAGTTGTCGGCGGATTTGCATGAGGGCTGCAATCGCTGTTCGGCTCCTCAAAACGTCATCGAATCAAGCGGCTGGAACGTATGTTCCTGCTGCTGGCGGATTCGCAGCAAAACCGGGAAGGGCGCAGTCGCTCGATTACAGTGTCAGCGGCGCGAAGGTCTATGACTTCCCAGCCTTGGCGCTTGATGCCGTTTTTCTCGATGTGAACTCGTTCAGGATTCTTTCGACGTGCACATGGCTGGACCTTTCGTGAGCAGCGGTTCCAGCCGCGGTGCGCGCAGTGGCTCTGGATTGGCGAGCGCACCACTGGCCGTCTCTAACATTCGGCTGCCAAACAGGTTATTCAACGCCGTGAAGGCTCGTACCGTAGCAGGAGAACGTTGTGGTGTACCTCAGAAAACGCTTCCTCGCGGTCGGTTGCCAGGATAAGTCTGGCTGATCTTGTGAACTGAAAGGAGTTCACCGTGTAAATTGCCTGTTCAGCATGTAGCCGAACGAGCGTGAGTTCCGGTAACGGGGCTGGCGTGTCGGGAGGCGAACCCGTGAGCCGTAACGTAAGTGAACCCGATTCGGCCTCGATAGGAATACGAAGGTGGCCAGTCCGCCGACTGGGATGAAGCCAGAGACCGCTGGTGAAGCAACAGGCGAGAGCAGCCAGCGGGCCTTCCGGGGGGGTTGGGGACAGCGCGCGGGGACAGATCAGCCGAGGAGCCTGGGAGGCCCTGGTGGGTGGCCGCGAGAGCGGTCCACACGTGGCGGGAAGACATAACCGAAGCGTGGCCCGGCAGGGAGACGGAGAGGCCCGTAGTAGCGCAGAAACGGGGTAACGCCCGTGGAGCGAAGGGGCCTTACTGAAAGCATGTTTGTGTAAGAGGGGGAGAGACCCGCTTGGATGAGAATCCCACTACGGATACTGTGGCAGCCGCGGGAACGGCGAAGCCGGAAATGGTGAAGGAGCCAGGACTGCCAGAGAAAGTTTCTCAACTGAGACAGAAACTGGGCCAAAAGGCCAAGCAGGAACCGAAGTTCCGGTTTTACGCGCTGTACGACCGGATCTATCGGATGGATGTGTTGGAAGCGGCATGGGAGCGGGTGCGCCGAAACAAAGGAGCGCCCGGGGTGG
>JBBQGC010000006.1:0-134198 GCA_038322705.1 Bryobacterales bacterium
CATCTCGACATCCTATCGCTGTTAGCAGTTATCGGGAGTCAGGCTTAACTCCGCGGTGGGGTCGCGATGCTGGCGGCTTCGACGCCAGTTAATGTGAGAAAAATGGCTCGCGACGCGAGCGAAGATTGTGACCCGTTACAAGTGGCGCCTCGCTCAATGCTTGGGCAGCTTCGGCCAGAAGCGCCAGATGATTGGAAGGGCGGACCCCGGTGACGTAACGCTCCATGCCCAGGTGCTGGCGGATAGGCTTGAGGAAGTCCGCGAAGGTTCCATTGGGATCGAGCGGGATCGGACCGGCAGTCCGGTGCGTTGCCAGCATCATACACAAGCTTCCGCGTTCGCCGTTACGGATTTCCCTAGACAGTAGCAGTTCATTCCCAGGTAGTATCCTCAATACTGGTGCCTCTCAAACCCGAATCCCGCGGTATGCGTGATCTCGTGCGCGAACTGAACGAACTCGAAACACGGCTTCGAGCAGGCGGCGGTCCGTCCAAGATCGAAAAGCAGCATCGCGACGGCAAAATGACCGCGCGCGAGCGGATCGGCGCATTACTGGACCCCGGTTCGATGTTCCTGGAAATCGGCCTGCTCATTGCGTATGACCGTTACTCGGGTCAAGCTCCGGGAGCGGGCGTGGTGACGGGAATCGGCCGGATCGAAGGGCGGCCGACGGTGATCGTGGCCAACGACGCGACCGTCAAAGCCGGGGCGTGGTGGCCGGAGACGATCTCCAAAATACTGCGATCCCAGGAGATAGCGATGCGTCAGCGCATCCCGATCGTTTACCTGGTCGATTCGGCGGGCGTCAATCTCCCCTATCAGGACGGCATATTTCCTGGCCAGTACGGCGCAGCGCGCATCTTCTATTACAACTCGCTGATGCGCCGGAAGCTGCATATTCCTCAAATCGCCGCAGTCATGGGCCCGTGCATCGCCGGCGGCGCCTATCTCCCGGCGCTCAGCGACGTGATCATCATGGTAGCGGGAACCAGTTTCATGGGCCTTGGCGGACCGAATCTGGTCAAGGGGGCTGTCGGCCAAGTGGTCGACGCAGAGTCACTGGGTGGTGCGGCGATGCATACGCGTATCAGCGGAGTGGCGCATCACTCGGCTGAGGACGACGCAGGATGCCTCGATATCATTCGTCAAAAAATTCGGGAACTGCCACTTGCACCCTCTCCGATGACCGGCGCCGATCCGCCCGCGCCGGCCGAAGGTCTGTACGACCTCCTTCCACGCGATCACCGCAAACCATACGACATTGAACAGGTCGCGGCACGTGTCTTCGACGGCGACGACTTCTTGGAGTTCCAACCTGAGCACGCGCCTGAGGTGCTGTGCGCTAACGCACGCCTGGGCGGACGGCCCGTCGCTTTGATCGCCAACCGCAGAGGTTTTCACAAAACGTCGTCAGGCCCTCGCGTGGGCGGCATCATCTATGCCGAGTCCGCCCGCAAGGTAGCCTACTTCGTGGAGAACGCCGATCGCCTCAACCTTCCTATCATCTATCTGCAGGATGTCTCCGGGTTCATGGTTGGCACCGAAGCTGAGGCCGGTGGGATCATCCGCGCAGGGGCCGACATGGTCGAGACGATGGCGTGTGCTACCGTACCGAAGATCGTGGTGACCATCGGCCACGCTAGCGGAGCGGGCTACTACGCCATGGCGGGGCAAGGCTTCGACCCCGATTTTACATACGCTTGGCCAACGGCCCGAATTGGCGTTATGGAAGGAGAATCGGCAGTTCAGGCGGTATTCGGCCCGGAGTTGGACAAGTTAAAAACAGCAGGCGAAGCAGTGCCTCCCGAGTTGCAGGAGCGAATCGAAACGACGAGGGCTGATTACGAGCGGTGGTTGGACTCGAAATTTGCGGCTGCGCGGGGACATGCCGACGCCATCATCGATCCGATGCAAACACGGCGTTTTCTGGACTTCACACTGGAAGTTTGCGCGTATTCAGCCAACCGGCGCCATCTCGCACTGGAAACACTATGATCCCGCTATTTGCGATGCGGGCTGAAGTATTCGCCGTCTTGTGCCGATGTTTCCAGTGAGTGCTTTCGATGAATAGCCTGGACATGGATGCCGCCCCGTGTTTCCCGTACTGATCGTTGGAATGATCACGGCGGCCGTTGCGGCTGGCCTGGCTTTGATGATCGCTCTATCTCCGCCTCGCCGGCGTCCGCTTGCCCTGCCCCCGCCAGTTCCCCAGTTGGACGCCAGCGCCGAACTGCACCGGCTCATGAACCAGGCTCCGATCGCCTATTACGAATTGGACGAAGCCGGGAGGTTCACGTTCGCCAACTCTAAGGAAAGCGAAATACAGGGCATGCCGGTTCAGGACATTCTCGGCAAATTTTGTTGGGATCTGGAGCCGCCGGGTATGGTTGCCGTTGCGCGCGAGGAGACGCTCGCGAAACTGGCCGGCCTGCGCGCGCTTACGCCCTACGACCGGCAGTACACTCGGACCGATGGCTCGGTCCTCACCCTGAACGTCAGCGAAGCGCTTCTAGCCGACGGCTTGGGCAAGACCCGCGGATTACGGGCCGCGACTCTGGACCTGACTGAATCCGCGCGAGTCCGGGAGGATGTCCGTCAAACCAGATCGGAGCTGAAGGCGATCTTCCGAGCGTTTCCCGATCTGTTCTTGCGAGCCGACGCGACGGGGAAGGCCCAGGATTACAAGACGCCCAAATCGGCCGCCAGCTTCGGCTTCGCGTCCGATTGCGCGGGACGGATGCTGCGATCGGTTCTGCCGGACGCCGCCGGTGAGCGCGTGGAAGCAGCGCTTCGCGAGGCGATCGAATTACAGGCTCCGGTTTCGGTCGAATATGTCCTGAAAGGTACCCACAGCGAACGGTTCTTTGAAGCGCGCGTAATTCCCTTAGACAAGCGGGAAGCCATTGTCATTGTCCGTGACATTACCGCGCGAAAAATAGCCGAACGTCAACTGGAGCGTTTCGCCTCGGAGTTGGCCAACAAGAACACCGAGCTGATCGCCGCCCTGGCGTCCGCTCGAGAAGCGACGAAATTGAAGAGCCAGTTTCTGGCCAACATGAGTCACGAAATCCGGACGCCGATGAATGGAATTCTCGGCATGACGGACTTTTTGGTCCAAACTAATCTCACGCCTGAGCAGTTGGAGTACGCCGCTTCGGTCCGCAACTCGGCGGCATCGCTGCTGGCCATCGTGAACGACATTCTCGACCTCTCGAAGATCGAGGCGGGAAAGTTGGAGCTCGAGCGATTGGAGTTCGACGTAACCGTCGTGATCTGCGAGCTCGCCAAGGAGTTCGCGCTTCATGCTCGCGCCAAGAAGTTGCGCTTCATCTTCACTCTCGAATCCGAGGAGCCGCTGTGGGTACGCGGCGATCCCGGGCGGCTGCGCCAGGTGCTCACCAATCTCCTTGGAAACGCGATCAAGTTCACGCCCGCCGGCGAGGTGCGCCTGCGAATGGAGAGAGCCCAAGCTACGGAGGGCACTGTCACACTGAAGTTCGTTGTTTCTGATACCGGGATCGGCATTGCTCCGGAACAGCGCCACCGCCTATTCGAGAGTTTCGTACAGGGTGACGGAACGACAACGCGCCGGTATGGGGGAACGGGGCTGGGACTTGCCATCTCCAAGCAACTCCTGGGAATGCTGGGCGGACAGATCGGCTTTGACAGTGAACCCGGTTCGGGAAGCAGCTTCTGGGCGACGGCGGTGTTTGAAAAGCGAACGGCTCCGGAGCAGGAGGTCCAATTGATGCTTCGAGCCGATCTCCCCGCCCCGAACGTTGCCGCCCAAGCCGTCAGTGCCGCGGTTGCCAGTACGCCTGCAGTGGCGCGCCGTCCGAAGCTGGCGCCGTTGCGCGGGCGAGTGCTGCTGGCCGAGGACAACGTGATGAACCAGAAAGTCGCAATACGGCTGCTCGAGAAGATCGGATATGCGGCGGACGTGGTTCCGAACGGCCGGCTGGCGGTCGAAGCCGTTCGCGCCAGGCAATACGACCTCGTCCTCATGGATTGCCAGATGCCGGAGATGGACGGCTTTGAGGCGACCGCAGCGATACGCGAGTGGGAAGGCACCCGCCACCACACGATCATCTTCGCCCTCACCGCAAACGCCATGATGGGCGACCGCGAACGCTGTCTGCAGGCCGGGATGGACGACTATCTCAGCAAGCCGTTCGATCTGGCGGCGCTGCAGAAAGCTGTCGATCTTTGGCTGGGCCGGGAAGCCCCAAAATCCAAGCAGGCCGAAAGAATGTACGCCCTGCTCGAGCGCGTGCGGCCCGCATTGCGCCGTAAATGAGTAAGTCCCGCGCACCTTGCTTGTTACAATAACGATCACACTGTGCAACAAATCGGACGATATCGGGTAACAGGCGAACTCGGCCGCGGCGCAATGGGCGTAGTTTATCGCGCTCAAGACCCCGCAATCGGCCGGACGGTCGCAATTAAAACGATACGCCTATCCGATCTCACCGATACCAGCGAACGCGAACGTCTGCGCGAACGCCTGTTTCGCGAGGCACAATCGGCCGGCATTCTGTCGCACCCGAACATCGTTACCATTTACGACATCCTCGAAGAGAGCGGATTGGCCTACATCTTCATGGAGCTGGTGAACGGCCCGCCGCTCGAAAAGCTTCTGAGTTCGGGCGAGATGCCGGATAAAGGCACGCTGCTCACCATCCTGCGCCAGACCGCCGCGGCACTCGATTACGCCCACCGGAAGGGAATCGTTCATCGCGATATCAAACCCGCCAACATCATGATTCACGATGACGGGTCGGCCAAGATCACCGACTTTGGCGTGGCGAAAATCCTGTCGCAGCAGATGACTCAAAGCGGGACCATGATGGGCACCCCCAGCTACATGTCGCCCGAGCAGGTGCAGGGATCGGATGTCGACGGGCGCAGCGATCAATTCGCCCTCGCGGTGATCGCCTACGAAATTGTCACCGGCGAGCGCCCGTTCGCAGCCGACTATCTGCCCAGCCTGCTCTACAAAATCTGCCGTGAAGATCCCGCGCCCCCGGAGCGGCTCAACCGGACACTGGCGCCCGAAACCAGCGAGGTGTTGCGGCGCGCTCTCGCCAAGGACCCCGCCCAACGCTTCACATCGTGTACGGAATTTGTCGACGAGTTAGAGCACGCCTTAAATCTCAGACCGGACTGGATACCAATCACACGCGGGGCCAGCCTGGACATGCCGACCGTATCGAACCTGAAGCCGGGACCCTCCGCACAGGAGAGCGCCACGCCGGGAAGTTCGGTACGGCTCCTGCCTGTGCAACCCCCGCCCCCCGCTGCGACCCCGCCGGTTCAGCCGGCAGTCCCGCCGGTGCCGCCGCGCGATCCAATACGGCTGGAAGAGACCGAAAACCATACGGTCCGAAATGTCGTTCTGGCTCTCGGCGCCGTCATTGTACTAGCGATCATCGTGGTGCTCGCTCAGAACTGGCCGGAATCCAAACAACCTGCCGCCGCGACGACTGCGCCCCCGGTGACGGCGGCCACGGATGTCCCGAAGCCCAGTCCCACCCCTGCCGATCAGCCGGCTCCCGGGAAGCCGTCGCCGGCAATGAACACCGGAACTGTCCCGGTATCGAACGAAAATTCGAAAGCAGCCGCAGCGCTCGAACCGAAACGTACGCGGCCGGCCCGGGCTCCCGCCGACACTCCGCCGCCCAGCGCCACAGACGCGGGCGTCGTGACTCAGATCATGGTTTCGCCGCCCGGAGCACAGGTGATCGTCGACGGCAACCCCCAGTTCGGCTGTAAAGCGCCGTGTCCCCTGACGCTCACGCCCGGCCGCCACACTCTGCTCGCCCAGGCCGAAGGATACCGGGACACACATCGGATCTTCGAACTGCCGCGCGACGCCAATCTGAGCGTCGATATGGAGCCGCGAGCCGGCACGCTCAACATCGTGACCACGCCGCCCGGCTCGACGATAATCTTGAACGGACAGGCGCGTTCGGAGAAGACGCCCGCGATGCTAAAACTGCCAGCCGGTTCCTACAAGCTGCAGGTCGTGAATGGTAGTCTGCGCTCGGATGAGGAAACCGTGCAAATACGCGACGGCGGTATGTCGTCCCGGCGCTACACGCTGGAATGATGGCCTATGCCGCTGAGGTGTCCGACTGTGGAGGCTTGAACACCCGCTCAGCAATGGCCGCGATTAATGCGTCGATCCCTTGACCCGTTACAGCCGAGATTTTGAAGAACGGCCACCCGTCCTGCGCGGCCCTATTCTGGAGTGCTTCGACGCGAGCCGGATCCTGAGCCGCATCCATCTTACTCGCAACCACGATCATTGGCTTGTGCGCCATGTCCTCGCTGAAACTGGCAAGCTCCGCGAGAATCACCTCATAATCGTGCACCGGATCGCGCCCCGAACTCTCCGAAACATCCACCAGGTGGACTAAAAGGCGCGTCCGCTCGATGTGCCGCAAGAACTGCGTTCCCAGGCCATGGCCTGTACTCGCGCCTTCGATCAAACCGGGTATGTCGGCGACCACGAATGTCCGGTCGTCCACGCTGACCACGCCCAGATTGGGTTCGAGCGTAGTGAATGGATAATCGGCAATCTTCGGACGCGCCGCGGAGATTCGCGAGATGAGCGTCGATTTACCGGCGTTCGGAAACCCGACTAAGCCCACATCAGCCAGCAGTTTCAGTTCGAGCCGCAGACGGCGCTCGACACCCGGATGACCTTCCTCGTGTTCCGTCGGCGCCTGATGCGTGGCCGTTGCAAACCGCGCATTTCCCTTGCCGCCGCGCCCCCCCTTGGCCGCGAGGAAGCGGTCACCAGGTTTGGTGAAATCGTGCAGCAGGTCGCCATTATCCGCGTCGTACACAACCGTACCGACGGGCACCGGCACATCGAGCGACGTTCCCTCGTGCCCCGTGCGATTGCTGCCCTCGCCGTGGCGGCCGCGTTGCGCGGTGTGTTCGGGATTGAAACGGAAGTGCAGCAAAGTGTTGTAGTGCTGGCTCGCCACCAGGACCACGTCGCCGCCCCGGCCGCCATCGCCGCCACTCGGACCGCCGCGCGGCACGAACTTCTCCCGGCGGAACGCCAGGCATCCGTTGCCGCCGTCGCCGGCCTTTACCTTGATACGAACTTGGTCGATAAACATGCAAAAGCCCGCGCCAGGTGAATCCACTTGGCGCGGGCTGTTAACCTTTTGCTATTTCTAGCTTGCCACGGGCGCGGTCTCGGGCGTTTGCACCCGAACGCTGACGAACTTGCCCATCTGGCCGCGATCCCTGAATTCTACGACTCCGGTCACCTTGGCAAACAGCGTATCGTCCTTGCCGCGGCCCACGTTCTCACCCGGCTTCAATTTGGTGCCGCGCTGGCGGACGATAATCGATCCGCCCGGAACCAATTCGCCGCCGAACCGTTTGATGCCGAGCCGCTGCGCATTGGAGTCGCGCCCGTTCTTGGAACTGCCTAAACCTTTTTTATGTGCCATACAATGAAGTCCCGAATTACACTACGATGGAATCGATCTTGACGCTGGTGTAGTTTTGCCGGTGCCCGATCGTCCGCTTGTACTGCTTTTTGCGCTTGAATTTGAAAACCAGAATTTTTGCGGCCCGGTCGTTATCGGTGATGGTGGCCTTGACCGCGGCTGAAGCGATCCGGTCGCCGGTCAGCAGTTCTTGATCCTCGCCAACAACCGCGAGAACACGGCCCAGTGTCACTTCCGAACCGGGCTCGCCGGCAATGGTTTCAATCTGAATGGAGTCTCCCGGCGCCACGCGATATTGTTTCCCGCCAGTTTCGATGACAGCGTACATAATGTTTCCTCTTTGAGGTCAGTGGAGGGGACGAACGAGGCACGCACTACGAGCGCGGTACGCCGAGGTCCAAAAGCTCATGATACAACAGGCGCGGCAGCCGGCGCTACTCACCCGTCTCGGCGTAAAATGACCTGATGCGGACCTCGTTGCTGCTGCTGGCGTGCTCGCCCGTTCTTCTGTCTCAAGCCCCTTACCAGGCACCCGATGATGTCGCATTCCGCAAAGCAGACATCTACAGTGAAGGCACGCGCTTATCCGCGGAAGTTTTCTCCCCCAAGCGCCCCGCCACCGCGAAGCTCCCTTCCATATTAATGGCCCACGGTTGGGGTGGAACCGCGTCCGCCTTGCGCCGCGATGCCGCCGCTTTCGCCCGCGAAGGCTATCTCGTCGTCACCTTCGATTATCGCGGATGGGGCGCAAGCGATTCCCGCATCATCCTAGCTGGTCCCGCGCCGTCGCCCCATACGAACAGGTTCACGGCCGAAGTCCAGGAGGTCCGCGAGGTAGTCGATCCGCTCGACATGGCGGCCGACTGGTTCAACGCTCTTCACTGGTTGGCGGGCGAACCCCAGTGTGACGTGAACCGCATCGGACTGTGGGGCAGCAGTTTTAGTGGCGGCCTGGTGGTGTATGTCGCCGCCCGCGATTCGCGCGTGAAGGCCATCCACAGCCAGGTGGGCTCACTCGATGGCCGCTCACTCGCCGCTGGTGCGAATCTCGCGAAGACCTATGAGGACGCAAGCAAACGCGCACGCGGTGAGCTTCAATACCCCGACCCCGGCGTCAAAGTGGTCGGCAACCTGCGCGGCGCTCCCATTCCCGCGCGGTTTTTAATCTACACGCCAGTGGACGACGTCAACAACGCCCCGAAGTGCGCCATGCAATTCCTCATCGCGGCCAAGGAGGAGTTGTTCGATAATCGCGAACACGCGATCAAGGCGTACAACAACTTCAAAGGCACGAAAACCCTTGTGACTATTCCAGACATCACCCACTATGGCATTTACTATCAGGCGTGGGAACAGGCGCACCGGCTCGCTCTCGATTGGTTCAACAAGTATCTGAAGTAGGCCGCCGTAGCCGCTCCATCCCGATTCCGGACACCTGAGTCCGAAACCGGCCAGTGCAGCCGCGACCCGCTCTTCGAGAATCTTCGATTCAGGCGTGGTATTTCCATTGCACTAAGAATGCGCGATGATGACACTGCTAAACGACCTCCGCTGGGGCTTGCGCATGTTCCGCAAGAGCCCTGGCCTGACGCTCACCGCGGTCGTGACTTTAGCGCTCGGCATCGCCGCGGCTACGATCGTGTTCGATTGGGTCGACGGAATCCTGCTCGACCCCATCCCTGGAGTCCCGCGCAGCGGCGAATTGGCGACTCTCGAGACGGTGACGCCAGCGGGCGTGTTGCAGAACACCGCCTACCGCGACTATCGCGATTACCGCGATGGGCTGCGTCAAGTCTCCGGGCTCGCTGCGTCGCTGGCCAACGTCTTCACCGTCGGAGATGACCAGAATTCGCGGCTCCTGTGGGGCGAGTTCGTATCCGCCAACTACTTCTCGGTGATGGGCGTGAAGCCCACGCGCGGGCGCGCTTTTCTGCCGGAGGAGTCCGGTGACCTCCCCGGCGGACCCCCGGTCGTCGTCATCAGCGACCATCTTTGGGAGAGCGCGTTCCAACGCGATCCGCGCGCCGTAGGCAGGACCCTCCGCGTCAATCAGCGCGAACTCACGGTATTGGGAGTGACCCCGCCGGAATTCCGCGGCACCGTTCCTGGTCTAACGCTCGAGATGTGGGTTCCCGTGGCGCTCGCCCCGGAGATGAATGGCCAAGGCCCCTGGCTGATCGAGAATCGTGGAGCGCGCCACATGTGGATCACCGGGCGCCTCCCTGCCGGCATCGCCATCGAACGGGCGCGGGCGGAAGTGGCGGCCCTTGCACGGCGTTTGGCCGAGGCTTATCCGGAGACGAATCGCGGTTACAGCGCCACGTTATTGCCGGTTTGGCGCGGCCATCTGGGGGCCCAGCAATCGTTGCGGACGCCTCTTCAGATCCTCATGGCCGTCTGTTTTCTTCTGCTGCTGATTGTGGGCGCCAACGTGGCGAACCTGCAGCTCACGCGGTCCGCCGTGCGTCGAAAAGAATTCGGTATCCGTCTCGCGTTAGGCGCTCGACCGATCCGTCTCGTCCGTCAATTGCTCACCGAGAGTCTGCTGCTGTCGGCGGCCGGCGCGGCCGCGGGCGCGCTGCTCGCGCTGTGGGGCCGTCCTGCCCTCGTCTGGCTCCTGCCTTCCACCAACTTGCCAATTGACTTCGGCTCGAAATCGAATTGGCACATGCTGGCCTTCGTCAGCCTGCTTTCGGTGGGCGGCGCGGTTCTTACTGGCGTTGCGCCCGCTCTTCAGGCCGTCCACACCGGCCTCAACGAGACGCTGAAGGAAAGCTCGCGCGGCTCCACCTCGAGCGCCGGCGCGCGGCGTACCCGTTCGCTCCTGGTGATCGCCGAAGTAGCGCTGGCTATGGTCGCGCTGGTGGGCACCGGAGTCTTGGTCCGCAGCTTTTACCAGGCGCGCTCTCTCGATCCTGGAATGGATACGCGGAACGTGGCGTGCGCGAAATACTATGTCGAAACCTTCTGCCACACCAGCGCCGAGCGCAGAGACTTCTGTTTACGCGCCGCCGCCCGTTTGCGGAGCGCGCCAGGCGTCGTGGGAGTGAGCTATTCCAATTTCATTCCTCTCGAATTCGGCGAAGGCTCGAATTCCAGTATCGAAATCGAGGGATATGCGCCGCCAGCCGGGCAGACCCTTCAAACGTTCAACAGCAGCGTTTCTCCGGGGTATTTCGACGTGCTCGGGATTCCGCTCATCGAGGGCCGCGATTTTCGCGAGCAGGACGACCGCAACACCGCTCCCGTTATCATCGTGAACGAGTCCTTCGCGCGGCGCTTCTTCGGCGCGCATGGAGCACTCGGACGCAAGGTGCGCTCTCAGGGCCGTTGGTCGACCGTGGTCGGGCTGGTCCGGGACAGCAAGTATGTGCGGCTGACGGAATCCCCTACGCCCTATTTCTACAATGCGTACCGCCAGGTTTCCGGTGGAGAGTTTTGGACGGCGTTCTTCGTCCGCACCGCCGGACCGGTTCGGGGCGCGGTTGCGGCGCTAGGGCGCGAGTCCGCCGCCGTGAATGCGGCAACGCGCGGCAGCGATTTCATCCCATATGGGGCTTGGATTGGCGCGGCGCTCTATCCGCAACGAGTCAGCGCCACGTTAGTGGGGGTAGTCGGAACGATCTCGTTGGTGCTGTCAGCCGTCGGCCTTTATGCCGTGCTGGCCTTCAACGTCAGTCAACGGTCAAACGAATTCGGGATTCGTATCGCGTTGGGCGCGGGCCCGCGACAGTTGCTGCTCGAAGTGATTCGCCGTGGGATGGTTTTGACCATGGCGGGCGTTTGCGCGGGAACGCTCGCCGCGATTGCCTTGCTCGAGCTTGCGTCAGCATACGTGCCCAAGCTCAGCGCCAACGACCCGTTGATCTTGGCGGCGTCGATCGTGGTGCTTGCCGCCGTCGGTCTCCTCGCCAGCTATTTGCCCGCCCGTCGAGCGACCATGGTGGACCCGGCGATGGCGCTCCGGCGAGAGTAAGAGGTAAGCGCGAACGCTACCATGGTTCCAGTGCCCGACTCGCCCGCTATCGCCGTCACTGCACTGCGGAAAGTATACGGCGGCAAACCGGCGGTCGATGGCCTCACGCTCAGTGTTCCCCGCGGCTGTTTCTTCGGCTTCCTGGGTCCTAATGGCGCCGGTAAGACGACTACCATTCGGATGCTGATGGGGCTCGCGCCGCCCACCTCCGGCGAGATCGAGATCCTCGGCATGTCACTGCCCGCCGATGCTGTCGAGATCAAAAAGCGAATCGGCCTCGTCCCGGACGAGACGCTGTTGTTCGACCACCTCACCGGCGCAGAGTACATCGAGTTCGTCGCCCGCATGTACGGTCTCGCGCGGCCCGTGGCGCGTGAGCGGTCCCGCGAGCTGATGGAGTTGTTTCAATTGGGCGGCAACGAGCGCAAGCTGATCGCCGAATACTCCAAGGGAATGCGCAAGCGCGTCGCCATGGCCGCGGCTCTCGTACACCGCCCCGAGTTGTTCCTAATGGACGAACCCTTCGAAGGTGTGGATGCCGTGGGAGCGCGCCTCATGAAGGATCTGCTGCTCGAGCAGGTGCACCACGGCGCGACCGTGTTCCTCACCTCGCACGTGCTCGAAGTGGTCGAGCGATTATGCGATCGGGTCGCCATCATCCACGAAGGCCGCCTGGTCATCGACGAAAGCATGCAATCGCTCCGCGCCGGCTCGGAAACGCTAGAGGATATTTTCGTGCGCGTGGTCGGCGCGGCTGGCGTCGCGGAGTCGCTCGGCTGGCTGTGATCTAACCCGCCCGCAGCCTCGGCAACAGTATCAGCGTGCCCCCATACAAAACCAGCGATCCGACAATCGCCAGCATGTGCCCCGATGGAAGATCCTGAACCACCAGCTTGACCGTGGCCAGCGCCAGCAGACCGTATGCCGTCCAAGCCAGTTGCGCAACGTCCAGCTTCCGTGACGCCAGCGCCAGCGCCACCGCGCCGAGAGTAAGGATGGCCGTGTACAGAAATGGCCGGTAGCCGGCTGGCGCCCGGAAACCCGCGTCGGCCAGCAACGTCGCCAGCGACAGAGCGAAAATCCCGGTCAGCACGATCAGAAACCATGGCCGGCTGGTGGCATCTCGCCGCCTGCAAAACAGCCACGCGCAGTATCCGGCCGCGCCAACCACCAGGAACGCGGCCATCTGCGGCGGACCCGTCGCCCCCGTCGCTCGCAGAAAGTGCGCCGGAATAGCGAAGCTCAGTCCCGCCGCCCCGGCCGCCAGCAATAGGTATGCGGCGGAGTGCCAGCCCACTAGCCGCGTCTTCGATCCGCCCAGGGCCGCCGCGATCGCCAAGACCGCGCCCGCCCCCGCCAGCACGGCGCCGTTGGCGATCAATAGCGCGCACGTGGCGGCGAGCGCCAGTCCGAATGTCGAATAAACCGCGAGATTCCGGCGGTCATCGTCCCCCCGTGATTGGAACATCAGCGCCACGGTATAACAGGCCAGCGCGCACGTCGCGCAGAATCCCGCCAGAACCGCCAGCATCGCCGGATGCCCGTTGGCCACCCGGTACGCGCCGCTAACCGCAATCGCCAAGGCGGCCACGCATTGCGCCACATCGAACGGCAGGATGCGGCGGCCGCGCCCGAGCGTTCGCACGATCGTCGCGGCAACATACAGCACCAGCAGGGCGATCTGCGCGGCGATAATCGATGTCGCCGAAACCCGGACATACTCCTCCGGCAACCCGCGCGGCTGCGTCACCAGCCAGGTCACCAGCGCCACCGCGCCGTCCACCAGCAACGCGATCAGCCACCGCTCCGTCAGCCAGTGGTCCAGACACGCCGACGCTTCCACCACCGCCGCGAGTCCCAGAAGCGCCCACAAAAACGGCATCACGTCGCGAGTCGCCACCAGCAACGCGCACATCGTCAACGCCCCGGATAAAGTTGCAATCCAGGCGGCGGCGGCGACATTCTTGCGCCACGAAATCGCCAGCCCGAACACGGAAAACAACAGCAGCACCCCGGCCGTGATCCCGGTAGGCAAGGCGTGGAAGCGCATCTGAGCTTCCCACAACAGCGGAATCAGGATCGCCGTCGCGGTCATCGCGCGAATCTTCACCGTCCACGGCTCGGCGGCGCGCGAAGCGAAACTCAGCCATGCCAGCGAATACGCGATTCCGATCGGCGCACCCAGTCCCGCCGGCACCGCCTTCATCTCCACCATCGCCCTCAGGAAATACGCCGCGGCAAGTCCCAGCAGACCTTGGCCGAGCAGCGGAATCAAATGCCCAACGGGCGCAATCGGGCCCGGCAGCTCCGGCTCGGGAGCAGGCGCGGGCTGCGGCACCATCCCCTGCAGCTTTTCCAGGTGAAGCACGCGCTCGTTCAGAACATCCAAGCGGCGCGCGAGTTGCTCGATCGTTACATCGGACTGGGCAGGCGACGGAGCCATCACCAACCTCCGGCGTCACAGGGACGCGGTGGCCGCCCGGGGAGCCTCGCGCTCTTCCCACGGCGGCAGCAGCTTCAGCAGAACCAGAAGAATTACGAAGGGCAGGAGCATCAGCGCAATACTGGCGCCCAGACCTTCGCGGGTAGCGAACTCCAATTTGTAGCTGGTATACCCCAGATAGCTCTTCGAGAACAGTTGACCGCCGATCACCACGTTCCAGCGCATCGCGAAAACGCCCACCAGCGTGCAGAACCCCGCGATAGCGTACATCGAGCGCCGCGCCTCTTCGCGCAGCCGGAAGAGCTGATTGAGGCCTAACAGAATTAGCGGAACCACGGTCCCCAGCAGGATCTGCACCACCACCTGCGAAGCCCACAGCCGCGTGTGCACCATGAAATCGAGGCTGCGGAACGACTCGTCGGCCTCGTAGATCCGGTGAATCAGATCCAGCATCTCCAGCGAGAAGTCGATCAGAAACACGAAGAACAGGTACCGCGCGATCGTGTCCAGGCACCGCATATCGATCGCCGCCCGGCGCATCCGGCACGCGGCCATGTAGATCAGCATCACCGCCGCGATCCCAGACACCATCGCCGAGAACAGGAAAACGATCGGCATCAGCGGAGTCGACCACCACGCGTTCGCCTTCACCGATCCGAAGATGAACCCCACATACCCGTGCAACAGGAACGCCGACGGAATACCGATCACCGTAACCGTGTATCCTACCGCGTCGTCAATCCGCCGCGACGCCGGGCTGACGTTCTGCGACCCCAACGTCAGCATCCGGTACACCCATCGCCACGGTTTGGCCGCCGTGTTCGAAAGCTGTACGATTTCGACGCGGTACTCCAGCCAGATCTCTAACAGCAGGACGACCATGAGATACCACAGGTACACAAAGCCGAACATCGCCATCGCCGAGGACACGTGCGGCGTCACGTACATCTCGAACGAGCGTTCCGGATGACCCAGGTGCATCTGCAGCGGCAGCGGCGCGACTAATAAAAACGCCAGCGCCGTGAGCAGCGCCAGCCGGTATGTCGGCTTCACCGCCGCGACGTTGAACACGCGCTCGAGCGACGCCAGTATGAACGCCCCCGCCACCAGGCCCGTGATGAACGGGTACAGCACGATCAGAATGCTCCACTGCAGTTCCGCTTCGTTCGGGTATATGAATCCGTCTACGCCAGGGTGCATTGCTTCATCTCTCCTGTCAACGGACGGCGCCGTCCAGCGCGCGGTAGAACACCTTCGAGTGCGTCGCCATGTGCGGCTTCAGTACCTGAATCTTGTTGGTCCTCAGGAATTCGTGCACCGGATCCGCGGGGTTCTTCAAATCGGCGAGTTGCCGCGCCCCGGTGGGACACGCCTCGCAGCAGGCAGTGGTCAACCCTTGCGTGATGCGGTGGTAGCACAACGTGCATTTGTCCACCGTGTGCTTCCGCGGATGGATGTACCGGCACCCGTACGGACACGCCTGCACGCAGTAACGGCATCCCAGGCAATAGCTCTCATCGACCAGCACGACGCCGTCGGGCGACACGAACGTCGCACCTACGGGACACACCTGCACGCACGGCGAATTCGCGCACTGGTTGCACAGCTTGGGCACGAAGAATCGCTTCGCCGCAGTATTCGGCGACGGCGGAAATCCGTGAATCGCTCCGTCCGGCGACTCGACGTGCGGGTTCTCGTCCTCCCCGGCGGGTACTTCATACCGCTCGACCCACGTGCGGTAGAAACCGTCCGGAACGCTGTTCTCCCGGCTGCATGCGCGCACACAGTTCCCGCACCCGATGCATTTGTCGATGTCGATCGTCATCCCCCACCAGTGCTTCGCGGGATCGTAGCCGGAAGTCCCCGTGGTAGGCGCGCTCGGTTCGCCGTCGGAGACCGCGGCGGATGCGAGGATCAGGAATTTCCCGGCGCTCGCCATGAACTTT
This sequence comes from Bryobacterales bacterium, assembly GCA_038322705.1. Lineage (GTDB taxonomy): Bacteria > Acidobacteriota > Terriglobia > Bryobacterales > Bryobacteraceae > TMP-7. The sequence goes on from JBBQGC010000006.1 coordinate 15,838, forward strand.
CTCCGGCTCGATTCCATAGCGCATGCTCCTTTCTAAAGCTTCGGCGCGTGCGGCTGATGGCACGACACGCACGCCTGGCCCCCGGAATGTTCGGCCGGCATGACTTGCGGAAACCCGGCCGGCTTGGCCTTGTCTTCCTGATGACAGCCCTGGCACAACGGCGTGTTCCCGAGCTTCTGGGGATGGACCGCGGCCGGATCCCCGGCATGTTTGGCCAGAGCGCCATGGCACGCCTCGCACGACACGATGCGGTGTTTACCCTTCGACCGCTCCTCCACCTTGTCCGCGTGGCAATCCGCACAGGCCGCCTGTCCGGCGAAGGAAACGGGGCGGGCTCGAACATCCGCGAGCGTGCCCGGACGGTAGTGCCCGTATTTGCCGAATTCGGCGGGCATCAGTGCGCCGCGAACGGCGACGAAGAGCGTCAGCCCGCCCAGAAAGACGGCGGCCAGCGGCAGCAGATGCCGCGCATCCTTCCAACGCCTGAGCATGTAGGATATTAAGACGGTATTGTGGGAATTGCAAGCGAAAAAGCTTAGGTCTTACCCGGACGCCGTTCTGGCGCCGCGCCCGCGCAAAGTCGCGCATCGTTCGCGCGACGATTACTCGAGCTGATGCAACTGACTTTGTGATATAGAAGCGTGGTATGACACGCCGCAATTTCCTTGCTGATTCCGCGCTGCTAGCAGCGGCTCAGGTGCGTTTGCCGGCGCAAACGGCGCGCAATCGCGATTTGCTCGCATCTCTCTGGAGCGCCGAGAAACTTGCCGCAGCCGCGACCAGCCCCTTTCACCCGTTTCCAACTGCCGCAGAACGCGCCGGCTGGGAAGCACTGCCCGCTGACGCTCGGGCCGCGTTGACCGCCGGCGGCGAGCAACAGTTGAAAGCGAACTGGGACGTGCTTCCCGCCACCGCAGCGCTCGAATTTGTCCGCAATGGGAACCGTTCCCGTTACGAAGCGACGCGCGATCGCCGCCGCCGCAAACTGCAGGATCTGGTGCTGGCCGAGTGCGCCGAATCGAAAGGGCGGTTCGCCGACGAAATCGTCAACGGCATCTGGCTCACCTGTGAAGAAACGTTCTGGGGTGTACCGGCGCACCTCGGCGCGCAGAAGGCCAAGGCCGGGTTGCCGGATGTCACCGAACCGATCGTGGATCTGTTCGCCGCAGAAACCGCCGCGCTCCTTGCGTGGACTCTGTATCTTCTGGAGCCCCGCCTGCGCGAGGTATCGCGTCTGGTGCCGGATCGCATCCGTTTCGAAACCGCGCGCCGCGTCCTGACGCCATGCCTGGAACGCGACGATTTCAGTTGGATGGGGTTCCACGGCCCGCCGCCCAACAACTGGAACCCCTGGATCGCCTCCAACTGGTTCACTGCAACGCTGATCATCGAGCCCGATCGGAAGCGCCGGATCGCCGCAGTTCAAAAGATCGTCCGTTGTCTCGATCATTTCCTGAACGGCTACGCCGACGATGGCGGCTGCGACGAAGGGCCCAGCTACTGGGGCCGCGCGGGCGCGTCGCTTTTCGATTGCCTGGAACTATTACACCAGGCGAGCAGCGGGGCGGTGACCGCCTTCGACCAGCCACTCATTCGCCAGATCGGTTTGTATATCTGCCGCGCACATATCGCTGACGAGTGGTACACGAACTTCTCCGATGCGCCCGCGCGGGTGTTCGCCGACGGGGACCTGATCTACCGCTTTGGCCGCCGCATCGGAGACGACACAATGGCCCGCCACGGGGCCTATGCCGCATTTGCGCGAGGGGACAGTGCGATTCCGCACAGCAGCATCGGGCGCGAGCTGCCAGCCTTGTTCAATCTGAACGAATTGCGCAAGGCGCCACGCGCGCAGGCGCTTCTGCGAGATGCGTGGATGCCCGGTATTGGCGTGATGACGGCGCGCCAGCGGGAGGGTTCGGCCCAGGGGCTGTACGTGGCAGCCGAGGCCGGCAACAACGGCAAGAGCCATAACCATAACGACGTCGGCAATTTCGTCGTGTACGCCGGCGGCGCGCCCGTCATTATCGACGTCGGCGTGGAAACCTACACGGCCAAAACGTTCAGCTCGAAGCGCTACGAAATCTGGACCATGCAATCCGCGTTTCACAACTGCCCGACCATTGATGGCCTCATGCAGTCGCCAGGCCGTCAATACGCGGCGTCGGCGGTGAGTTGCCGCCAGGACGGCGATGCGGCAGAACTTCGCATGGACATCGCAGGCGCATATCCGAAGAGCGCAAATATCGAGAGCTGGAAGCGGATCGTCCGCCTGGACCGCAAGGGCAACCACGTGGAGGTGACCGACGAGTACTCATTGAATCAACCCGCCAAAGAGATCACACTCACGCTGATGACACCCTGCCGCGTCAACCAGCAACCGGGATCACTGCGGCTGGAAGACCGCGCACAGGTGGCTTACGACCCGGCTCTGACAGGCTCCATCGAAGAAATCAAATTGGATGACCCGCGTCTGCGTTCCGTTTGGGGCGAGCGGATTTATCGCATCGTTCTGCGCGCCGCGAATCCGCCGCGGCAAGGCAAGTGGAGCATGCGCTTCAGTCAAACATAAGGCGGGCGAAAGATCGGCGTACCAGCGCGGCTGATATAATCCGCTCAGTTCCCAGTACCCGGTCAACAGGGGGTCTCTATGCGCTCGAAGCTTATTTTGTCCTTTCTAAGTGCAGCCATACTCGCGTGGCCGCAAGCTCTTCCCCCAGGCGTGCAGAAGAAAGCATCGGTGGCTGGTATCACCGAATACCAGTTCCCCAATGGCCTTCGGGTGTTGCTCTATCCCAACCAGGCCAGTCCGAAGGTCACCGTCAACGTGACTTATCTGGTGGGTTCGCGCCACGAAGGCTACGGCGAAACCGGCATGGCTCATCTGCTCGAGCACATGAACTTCATCGACACCACCAACGGGCGGCATATCAAGAACGAAATCGTGAGCCGAGGCGCAGCGTGGAACGGAACCACGTCCTACGACCGCACCAACTATTTCGAGACGGTGCCGGCTACTGACGAGAACCTGAAGTGGGCGCTGAGCCTCGAGACCGATCGCATGGTGAAGGTCAAGTTCACCAAGCAGATTCTCGATACCGAGATGACCGTCGTGCGTAACGAATTCGAACGCGGCGAGAACAATCCCGCGAGTATTCTGCGTGAGCGCGTCGAGGCCACAGCGTACTTGTGGCATAACTATGGGAAGTCCACGATCGGTTCCAAAGCGGACCTGGAGAAGGTGCCTGTCGATCGTCTCGAAGCGTTCTACCGGAAGTATTATCAGCCCGACAACGCCGTGCTGGTTCTCACCGGCCGCCTGGATGAGAGCAAGGCACTGCAGGCGGTGGCGGACAGCATGGGCAAACTGCCGCGGCCCAAGCGGATACTCGACCAGACCTACACGGTGGAGCCGCCACAGGATGGCGAGCGCTTCGTCGAACTGCGGCGCGTAGGCGAAGGCCAGGACGTGGTGGTCGCCTATCATGGCCCTGCTGCGGGGCACCCGGATTCGGCGGCGCTGCAGGTATTGGCCGGCATCATGACCGGCGGTGGCGGGCGCGGTGGGCGCGGAGGCGGTGGATTCGGCGGAGGCGGCGGTGGCGGAACAGGGCGTCTCGCCAAAGCCCTCGTCGATACTCGCAAAGCAGACTCGGCCAGCATGTCCGCCGAGCAGTTGCACGATCCCGGCCTCATCATGCTGAACGCGAGCCTGAACAAGGACCAGTCGCTCGATGAAGTGCGCAAGATCCTGATTGACACAGTGGAGGGCGTGGTCGCGAATCCGCCAACGCGGCAGGAGGTGGAACGCGTTACTACCAACCTGCTCCGCAATCTCGAGAACAGCCTTTCGGATCCGCAGTCGCTCGCCATGGGCGCCCTGAACACTGCGATCGCTCAGGGCGATTGGCGGCTGATGTTCTTGCAGCACGATCGCCTGAAAGACGTGAGCCCGACCGATGTGGTGCGTGTCGCGAAGCTATACATTAAACCCTCGAACCGAACTGTCGGTTACTACCGTCCCGATCCGTCGCCCGATCGCACCGTCGTTCCCGAGACGCCCGACCTGAGCGCGCTGCTGAAGGGTTACAAGAGCACCGTCGTGATCTCGCACGCCGAGATGTTCGATCCCACTCCTGCCAACATCGAGAGCCGGCTCGTGCGCTCGAAGCTGGCAAACGGCATGAAGGTGGTGATTCTGCCGAAGAAGACGGAAGCAGACATGGTGACCGCGATGATCGAGCTGCGCTTCGGCGATGCTTCGACGCTGGAGGGCGAGAACGCTGTGGCGCAGATTGCGGGCGCGCTGCTCTCCACCGGAACGCGCACCAGGAACCGCGAGCAACTTGCCGACGAGATGCGGAAGCTGAACGCGCGCATTCAGGTGAGCGCGGGCGGCGGCGCTGCATTTGGCGGACGCGGCGGCGGTGGACGCGGCAACTTCGGTCCGGCAGGCTCCGTGTCAAGCGCGATCGCCAGCGTTACCGCACCGGCGGCGAACTTCGTCCCCGCGATGAAACTCGCGGTCGAGATGTTGAAGGAGCCGGCGTACGCACAGGATGAATTCGAGCGTATACTGACGGCCCGCGTAAAGGCGCTCGAGAATGCGCAGACCGAGCCTGTCCAACTCGCAGCCGAGACACTGCAGCGTCAATTGAGCCCCTGGAATAAGGGCGGCGTTCTGTACCCGGCCACGCGCGAGGATCAACTCGCACTGATGAAGAAGGTCACGCTCGACGACGTGAAGAAGTTTCACGATCGGTTTTACGGCGCCAACTACGGCGTGTTGTCCATCGTCGGTCCGGTGGATCAGAAGGCGGTCGAGGCGGCGGCTGCGGAACTGCTCGGATCGTGGAATACGGCGATGGCGTACAAGCCGGTTCTGGCCGTTTACCGCGCTGTGGCGCCAGTGAATCAGAAGATCGAGACGCCGGACAAGGCGAACGCGCAGTTCGAGGCCGGCCTCCGGTTTAAGCTGACCGACAACGATCCGGACTATCCGGCGATGCTACTGGCCGGCTACATGTTCGGCGGCTCAATCACCTCGCGTGTCTCGGATCGCATTCGCAACCGGGAGGGCCTGAGTTATGGGGCGAACGCGCGCGTTGCGGTGCCGGTGGATGGCGATTCTTCGCTGCTGGCGGCGACGGTGAGCCTCAATCCGGTGAACGGCCCGAAGGTGGAGGCGGCGTACAAAGACGAATTGATGAAGGCGATCCGCGACGGATTCACGGCTCAGGAAGTGGCCTCCGCCAAGAAGGCCTTTCTCGATTCCCGCGCCGTCTCGCGATCGCAGGACGCGGTGCTGCCGGCAGTGCTGGCGTCCAACGAACTGCGCGGCCGGACGATGAAGTGGGAGGAGCAAGTGGAAGACAAGGTCCAGTCCCTCACCGCGGACCAGATCAACGCCGCATTCCGCCGGCATGTGGACGCGAACGCTCTGACGGTGATCAAGGCGGGCGACTTTAAATCGGCGAAAGTGTATCAGTAGGTTAAAAGGCGCCCCGCACCCGGTTTACGGCGGAGGTTCACTCCGACGTTGCCGCGCACCCTCTAGGTCTAGGAAAAAACTGATCTCGGGACTGCCGTCCCTCTGCCGATAAAACTATGGGCGGAGGACTCGCATGCCTTTATCCATCGTCGTTCCGGTTTACAACTCCGAGCGGTGCCTGCCGGGGTTGGTCGAGCGCATTCAAGCGGCATTGCAGCCCCGGTTTGGTCCCATCGAACTTATTTTGATCGATGACGGAAGCACCGACGAAAGCTGCGAGACGATTCAGGCGCTGGAAGCACAATATTCGTGGGTGCACGGGATCCATCTGATGCGGAACTTCGGCCAACACAACGCGTTGCTGTGTGGGATCCGGGCCGCGCGCTATCCGGTGATCGTCACCATCGACGACGACCTGCAGAATCCGCCGGAGGAGATTCCGCGGCTGCTGGCGCGCCTGAATGAAGGCTACGACGTCGTGTATGGGACGCCGCGGCGCCAATCCCATGGGATTCTGCGCGATGCCGCGAGCGTCGTCACGAAATTCGCACTGCAGCACGCTATGGGTGCGGCCACGGCCCGTCAGGTGAGCGCGTTCCGCTGCTTCCGGACTGCGGTGCGCAACGCCTTCGCGGATTATCAAGGCGCCTGCGTGTCTATCGATGTCCTGCTGACCTGGGGCACGCAACGATTTTCCGCGGTCGAGGTACGGCACGACCGGCGCAGCGTTGGCGAATCGAACTATACCGTCGGGAAACTCATCCGTCACGCGCTGAACATGACGACCGGGTTCAGCACTGTCCCGTTGCAGGCGGCCAGCTTCATGGGTTTTGCGTTCATGCTGTTCGGCGTGGCGGTGCTGCTGTACGTGATCGGCCGGTTTCTAGTGCAGGGAGCGGTGGTGCCGGGGTTCGCATTCCTGGCCTCCATCATCGCGATCTTTTCCGGCACACAGTTATTTGCCCTGGGGGTGATGGGCGAGTATCTCGCCCGTATGCACCTCCGGAGCATGGGGAGGCCCAGTTATGTGGTTGACGACAGCTCAGGCGTCCAGCCCCAACCCGGTGTTTCCGGTTTGCGAGCCCGCCGCGTGCGAGCGATTGACGTGGGACAGTCAGTTTTTTGGACTGAATATCGGACGGATAACGGCCCGCCGGATCGCAACGGAGAGCGCCGCCGCGGCCCTGCGGTGGTGCCACGAGCGAAGCATTAATTGCCTGTATTTTCTGTCTGGCGCAGAGGACAGGGGCAGCGCTCGAGCCGCCCATGAGGCCGGGTTCCGCTTCGTGGATATCCGATCCACGTACGAGTGCGAGTTGAGCTCGGCACGGGTGCTGTCTCCGAGCCCCGCGATCCGTCCCGTCGAAGACGGCGACGTGCCCGTTCTCGAGCGAATCGCGGCCGGAAGTCACCGGGAAACCCGCTTCTACTTCGATGGGGGTTTAAGCCGCGAACGCTGTGATGAGATGTACGCTTCCTGGATCCGCCGCAGTTGCGCGGGGTCGGCCGATGCGGTGTTCGTCGCGGGTTTTTCGGGAGCCCCGGCTGGCTACGTTACGTGCCATGTCGAGAAAGGGCGCGGTTCCATCGGATTGATTGCCGTCGATGAACACTTTGCCGGACACGGCTTGGGCCGGCAGCTCGTGTGTTCGGCGCTGGATTACTTCTGCAGCCGCGGCGTAAAGCGGGTGCAGGTGGTCACGCAGGGCCGGAACCTCCGGTCGCAGCGGCTGTACCAGCGTCTCGGGTTCGTCTTGCGGGATTCACAGGTTTGGTATCACCTGTGGCCCAGGCGCTCCGCATGAACCACCGCATTCCGTTCAACCGGCCTGCACTGGCCGGCAACGAGCTAGAATACATCGCCGATGCGATCGCACGGGGCAAAATCTCCGGCGATGGGCACTATACCAAACTGTGCCAGGATGTTTTGAAGACCGAACTGGGGGCGCAGGCCGTACTCCTGACCACCTCGTGTACCCACGCGCTCGAGATGTCGGCGCTGCTGCTGCGAATCCGGCCCGGAGACGAAGTGATCGTTCCCTCTTTCACCTTTGTCTCCACCGCCAACGCCTTCGTCCTGCGCGGCGCACGGATTGTGTTTGCCGATATCCGGCCCGACACTCTCAATATTGACGAGATGCGCCTCGAGCGGCTGATCTCGCCGCGGACCAAGACGATCGTGGTCGTTCATTATGCAGGCGTCGGATGCGAAATGGAGCGCGTCGTCGAGATCGCCGCGAGCTACGGCATCCCGGTGATTGAGGACAACGCGCACGGGCTGTTCGGCGCGTATCGGGGCAAGCCGCTCGGATCGTTCGGGTGCCTGGCTACACAGAGCTTTCACGAGACCAAGAATCTCAGTTGCGGAGAAGGCGGCGCGCTGGTCATCAACGATCCGAAATACACGGAGCGGGCCGAGATCCTGCGCGAAAAAGGGACCAATCGGACCAAGTTCTTCCGCGGCCAGATCGATCGTTATACGTGGGTCGATTCCGGCTCGAGCTACGTCATGTCCGACTGTCTCGCTGCGATGTTGTTCGCTCAACTGGAGCGCCGGTGCCGTATTCAGGCCGTCCGCGAGCGCCTGTGGAACCGCTATGCCAAGCAACTGGCAATGTGGGCAAGGAACTACGGGGTCGGGCTGCCGAATGTGCCGGAGCACTGCCGGCAGGCGTTCCACATGTTTTACCTGCTGATGCCGCAGCCTGAGGACCGAGATGCGTTGATTAGTGACCTCGAAGCGCGTGGAATCCTAGCGGTCTTCCACTACGTCCCGCTCCATTCGTCGCCGATGGGTATCCAGCAAGGCTGGCGCGAGGGGCTGTGTCCTGTCGCCGAATCGGTCGCGAGCCGGATCGTGCGGCTACCGTTCTACTACGATCTGGCCGAGCCGGACCAGCAGGAAGTGATTCAGGCCGTGTGCGAGTTCCGTCCAGGGCGCGAACACTCACTATTTGCCCTGTCGCGCGCCATCGGCGAGTCGGCGGCGGTAGAAGCCGCCGTGCGCGTTTAGAACCGCGGCGCTTCCCAGGAGCCGCTCTTCTCTGACCGGAAGAGCGCTTCAAGAACGGCCATATTGAACAGCGAATCCTCGAGGGGCGTCGGAACCTCGCCGCCGTCGCGAATGGCGCGCGAGAACTCGTCGCCCTGCAAAGTGTACTGGTCGCACACCGGGAACGTCTCGGTGCCTGCGTCGGTAAATATGCGGCACGGCTCATCGGGCGGCGCGTTGAACGGGATCTCGATCTCGATGCGGCCCGCTGTTCCCAGAATCTGCACGCGCTGATACCCGGTCAACTGCGTACTGCAGGTGAAGATGCTCTGGCCCGAACCGAAGTCCATCATGCCCGAGGTCAGCCGGTCCACTTGCATATCGGGGTCGCGATCGAACAGGCCCATGACGCGCGACGGCTCCTTACGGAACAGGAAACGCGCCACCTGCACCGCATAACATCCGATGTCCATGAGACCGCCGCCTCCCCACTCCGCCACGTTCCGAATATTCGCCGGATCGCGATTGAAGTAGCTGAAAGCCGTCATCACCGCGCGCAGTTCGCCGATCGACCCGTTGTTGGCCAACTCCCGCGCGCGCAGCCACTGCGGGTGGGACCGCACCATGAACGCTTCACCGATCCGCATGCCCGTACGGTCGCGCACCGCGATCAATTGCCGCGCCTCGTCCACGCTCAATGCGATCGGCTTCTCGCACAACACGTGCTTCCCTGCTTCGGCCGCGCGGATCGACCAGGGTACGTGCAGGTGATTGGGCAGCGGATTGTAAATCGCCTCGACCTCCGGATCCGCGAGCAATTCCTCGTAGGATCCGTGCGCCCGCGGAATGCCCAATTCCGCAGCCGCCATCCGCGCTTTCTCGACGTTGCGCGAGGCGATCGCGACGATCTCGCTCGCTTCGCCGCGCTGCATCGCGGGAATCACCTTCTTGGTCGCGATCTTCGCCGCCCCCAGAACTCCCCAGCGGACTTTGTTCATCGCTTAGTACTTCGGAACCGACGGATCCACTTTATCGCTCCAGGCCAGGATGCCGCCCTTCATGTTCAGCACCCGCTTAAAACCGGCCTGGCGCAGAAACTCCGCCGCCTTTCCGCTGCGCACACCGCTCTTGCAATGCAACACGATCTCGTCCGCTGAATTCAATTCGTTCACGCGCTTCGGAATGTCGCCGAGCGGGATCAGCGTCGTGTGCGGAATGCTGCAGATCTGGCGTTCGTGCGGCTCACGCACGTCGATGAACACGAAGCGGTCGCCGCGATCGAGCTTGGCCTTCACTTCCACGGGATCGATTTCGCCAGTGGTGGCCGTCTGAACCGGCTGGGGTTGGATTCCGCAGAACTGCTGGTAGTCGATCAGCTTGGTGACGGTGGGGTGATCGCCGCACACCGGGCACTCCACATTGCGCCGCAGCTTCAGCTCGCGGAAGCGCATCCCCAGTGCGTCGTACAGCAGCAAACGGCCGACCAGCGGTTCGCCGATCCCCAGGATCAGCTTGACTGCTTCGGTCGCCTGAATCAGGCCGATCGTGCCCGGCAGAATGCCCAACACGCCGCCTTCCGCGCAACTCGGCACCAGACCCGGAGGCGGCGGCTCGGGATAGAGGCAGCGATAGCAGGGTCCACCCTGATACGCGAACACCGTCGCCTGGCCCTCGAAGCGAAAAATTGAGCCGTAAACATTCGGCTTGCCGAGCAACACGCACGCGTCATTCACCAGATAGCGCGTCGGGAAGTTGTCCGTGCCATCGATCACCATGTCGTAATCGCGCATGATCTCGAGCGCGTTCTCGCTGGTGAGCGCCGTCTCGTACTTGTCGATGCGCAGGTACGGGTTGATGTCCTGCATGCTCTCAGCCGCCGAATCGAGCTTCTTCCGCCCAACGTCCTTTGTGCCGTGAATGACTTGGCGCTGTAAATTCGTAAAATCGACGACATCGAAATCGACGATGCCGATGCGCCCCACGCCCGCGGCCGCAAGATACAGACCCAGCGGCGCGCCCAGTCCGCCCGCACCCACCATCAGCACCTTCGCCTGCTTGAGCTTAAGCTGACCCTCCATGCCGACCTCGGGCACGATCAGGTGGCGGCTATACCGCAGCACCTCATCTTTGTCGAGCGTGACAGCGGGAGGTTCCGCAACGCCCGCCGAACCACCCGCGATGCTGGGCACGATCGAGATCGTGTCTGTGTCCTTCACGGGCGTCGCGTCTTTGTTCAGATAGCGGATGTCCTCGTCCGCCACGTACACGTTCACGAAGCTGCGCAGTTTGCCTTCGTCGGTGTAAAGATGGCGGCGCAGCTCGGGATACTGCATGGTGAGTGCGTCCAGCACTTCGCCAACGGTTCCGCCGGAGACGCTGAGCGAGTCATTCTTGTCCGCGTATTGCCGCAGGGGCGTGGGAATCAGTACTTTTGCCATGTGATTTCGGGATGATTCAGATCTTCGGGAGTGGATTGAGTTTGATCGTCGTTGGCGATAAATGCGGCGGCGTGATGCACCTTGCCGGCGCGCACGGAAACCACGACGTTAGAATACCAGGGCCAGGAATTCGCCAGGTCCGTCGCCGAAAAGTACGCGTCGCAGTCCGGGTGCGAGTGAAAGAATCCGATCACGTCGATCCCGAGTTCGCGCGCGCGTCTATCCGCGGCGAGGATGTCCAGCGGATCCAATTGAAAGCGGTCCGCCTGCTCACCTTGATAGATGTTGCGGCAAGGCTCGGCGGTGGAAGCCTGGCGACGGTCGTCGTCCGTGGTGCCAAGCAGGATGCCACAACCTTCCTTGGGATACGCGGCCTCGAGGTGTACGGCGATCGTTTCCCAGGCTTCGCGCGCGATCGTGATCATTCGTCCCAGAAAGGTTCGCTGAGGTACTTGGCGGCACTGTCGCACAGGAACGTCACCACGACGCCGCGCTCGCCGTCCCGCACCAGTTGTTTTCCAATTTTGCGCGCCGCGACCAGATTCGCTCCGGCCGAGATGCCGATCAAGATCCCTTCTTCGCGGCCTACGCGGCGCGTCATGGTATAGGCGTCTTCGGTCTCGATCCAGAAATTGTCGTCGGCCAGGGACGGATCGTAGATGCCCGGCACGATCGCCGTGGGCATATGCTTCAATCCCTCGAGTCCGTGAAAGCCGGAGGAGGGCTGCGCCGAGATGCACGTCACGCCGGGAACGTCGCGTTTCAGGCGGCGCGTCGTACCCATGAAACTGCCGCTGGTTCCCATGCTCGCCACGAAATGCGTGATGCGCCCCTCGGTCTGCTCGATGATCTCGGGCGCGGTGGTCTCGAAGTGCGCCTTCCAGTTCGCCGGATTGTTGTATTGATCGGGATAGAAGTAGAGATCGGGGTTCGTTTCGTAGATTTCGCGGCACTTGCGGATCGCGCCGTCGGAGCCTTCGCCCGCGTCGGAAAGCACCATCTCGGCTCCGTACGCCTTCAACATCGCCTTGCGCTCGCGCGACGCGTTGCCTGGCAGCACGAGTTTCACTCGATAGTCTTTCGCGGCCCCGATCATCGCGTAAGCAATGCCCGTGTTGCCGCTGGTGGCATCGAGGATGATCCGATCGGGCGTGAGGCGTCCCGTCCGCTCGCCGTCCAGAATCATGTTCAACGCCGGGCGATCTTTCACCGATCCACCGGGGTTGAAGTACTCGGCTTTGCCATAGATTTCGACGCCGGGCATGTCGGCGTCGATCTTTGCAAGGCGGAGTAATGGAGTGTTCCCAATCTGTTCAAGAACGGACGTAGCCCGCAGGATTGCGGATGGTCGCGGAATGGTGAGTAGTTGAGCCATCTGGATGCGAGCTTTCGAGCCAGTAGATTGATTCTAATAATCCCCTGTAATCCTGTCAACTTAGTGGGGATTCAACTTGTACTAGCTCATTAGAGGCACTTCGCGTCTGCGGAGTCGCAGAAAACGGAAATCAAGGTACACTGCGGAAACCATGACCCGACGACTCGTGATCCTGGCCACACTGGCCGCTGCCATGTCCGCAGCCCAGCAAACCGCGTTGGACCGCTACGTAAGCCGCAAAGATTCGGTGTATGGGTGGAAACTCATCAAAACGATTCCGGGCGACGGATTGCGCACTCACGTGCTGGAGCTTACCTCTCAGACCTGGCGCTCGGCGGCCGATGTTGATCGCCCGGTTTGGAAGCATTGGCTGACGATCGTTCAACCCGAGCACCCGCTCACGACGAAAGCGCTGCTCTTCATCGGCGGAGGCAACAACAATAGTGTGGCACCCTCGGCGGCCCCCGAGCGGGCGACGCGCATTGCACGCGAGACCGGATCCGTGGTCGCCGAACTGGGCATGGTGCCGAATCAGCCGCTGCGCTTCACCGATTCGCCGGATAAGGCGCGCTCGGAAGACGACATCATTGCTTATACGCGGGTGAAGCACTTCTCGACCAAGGATGATACCTGGCTCGTTCGGCTGGCGATGGTGAAGAGCGGAGTCCGCGCCATGGACGCGATCCAGGAGTTTCTCGGAAGCGAGGCAGGGGGTGGCAAGAATGTTGACGGGTTCGTGGTGGCGGGTGGATCGAAGCGCGGATGGACTACCTGGCTGGTGGGGGCCGTTGATCCCCGGGTGATAGCGATCGTTCCGATGGTCATCGACGCATTGAATAGCGAGGCCATCACGCGCCACCAGTTCGAGGCGTACGGCTTCTTCTCGCCCGCGCTGAAGGACTATGTCAATCACGGTCTGTTCCCGCAGAAGATCGGAACGCCGGAGTACAAGGCTGTGCTCGATATCGAGGACCCGTACAACTACCGCAACCGCCCGGCGCTGAAGATGCCGAAGCTCCTGATCAATGCCTCGGGCGACCAGTTCTTCCTGCCCGACAATTCGCAGTTCTACTACGGCGATCTGCCCGAAGAGAAGCATCTGCGATACGTGCCGAATGCCAAGCACGACCTGGCGGGCTCCGACGCCATGGACAGCATTATCGCGTTCTTTCAAGCCGTGACATCGGGCACGCCGCGTCCGCGCTTTTCATGGGTGAAGGAGAAGGACGGATCGTTGACGGTGACTACGGTGGATGCGCCCTCGGAGGTGAAACTCTGGCAGGCATCGAACCCGAAGGCGCGGGATTTCAGGGTGGACACGATCGGGAAGGCGTACACCGCGACCGTTCTTCAGCCGCGAGGCAAGGGCGTTTACGTGGGCAAGGCGGCGAAGCCGGAGCAAGGGTTTTCGGCGTTTTTCGTGGAGCTGACTTACCCTGGACCCGGAAAATATCCACACAAGTTCACGACCGAGGTGAGCGTCGTGCCCGACGTTCTCCCGTTCCGTTGGGAGGACGCTGCAAAGAAGTACGCGACCGCCGGCGCCGGCCGCTGATCAGATTCGTTGGCGCAGGAACTTCGCGCCTTCGATCGCCAGCGCTTCGGGACTCGCGGCCAAGTCGCGCCAGATGCACGCGGCAGTTGCGATTTCGGGTATGCGGGAACCGAAGCTTTCAATCACCAGCCAACCCGAGTAGTTGACGCGGTGGAGAGCGGCGAACAGCCCGTCCCAATCGACGTGGCCCGAGCCGGGCGCGCCGCGATCGTTTTCGCAGGTGTGCACATGGAAGATGCGCGACCCGAGGGCTTCCACCGCGGCTGTGATCGTCTTCTCCTCGATGTTGGCGTGGAACGTATCGAGCAGCGCTCCGATGCGCGGATGATTTACCTCCGCACATAGCCGCGCCGTGTCCGCCGCCGTGTTCAGGAAGTACGTCTCGAACCGGTTCAATGGCTCGACTGCAAGCGCGATCCGGTGATGGTCCAGCGCATCGCCTAATGACGCCAAACCTTCGACAGCGCGCTTCCATTCGTCCTCGGTGCGCCGGCGGCCCGGCAGGTATCCGACAGGCGCACAGAACGGACCGGCGAGCACGGATGAGCCGGCGTTAGCAGCGGTTTCGATCGCGCGCCGCATAAGCTCGCGCGTGCTTTGACGAATTGCCGCGTCATCGCTCACGAGCGATTGCGAACCGGTCAGCGCGGTGCAGAACGTGGATTCCAGACCCGCGGCGGAGACTGCCTTTCGAGTCTCCGCCGCAGGGAAGGTGTCGAAATCGAAGGCTGCGATCTCGACCCCGTCGAATCCCCACTGCTTGATTTGCGGCAATAGCCGGAACTGCTCTTTTCCGAAGCCGGCTGTCCAAAGGAAGCTGTTGATGCCGATCTTCACCGTTCAAGACCTGCTGCGTCCGGATTTCCGGGACCGAAGTGTTTCAGCATGACAAGGTTCTCGGTGTCGCTGCGGTTCGTGATCCGGACCCCTTCGCCCGCAGCCGTGGCCGTGACGAACAGTTCGTCCTTAGTCATCTCGCCGAAGCGGATCAGCGTGGGGGTCTCCACGTCCATCGTTCCGATCGAACCAGACCCTTGGACAACGATCACTCCGTAAGCCGCCGCATCCTTGACAGTCACCGAGCGTTTCGGCAGGACGGTCAATTCCTTCGCGGAGTACTGGCCGGTGGAATAGACGATCCACTTCTCCGAGTAGCCGCCCGCGGTCATCTCGTTTTCATCGCGCGCCGGAGTGGGGTGGAACAGACGGTGCTTGCCGAACTCAGGATCCACGTTCGCGTCCCAATCGAGCATGCTGATGATGAAATCGAGATCGTGGTGATGTTCAGGGGGGACGTCCTTTACCAGCAGCGCCCACGGCACCGCGCGGCCTTCCACCATCGACTGGAACATGCCGAAAACATCCGAGTTCACCTGCGGCTCATAGGTGACCAGCGACCCCGGCGCGTGCAGGATTCCGGCGTCAATCTGCCATCCCGTTCCGGGCTGCAGCTTGTAGGCCTTCGAGTGGTAAAGGATGCCGTTGTCGCCCTCGTTCCAACGCTCCAGGCACTGGCGCACATCGTCCTTCGTGGTGCCGGGTTCGAGGCCCATGAAGGTGTACGGGAAATTGTTGCCCTTGAA
This sequence comes from Bryobacterales bacterium, assembly GCA_038322705.1. Taxonomy (GTDB): domain Bacteria; phylum Acidobacteriota; class Terriglobia; order Bryobacterales; family Bryobacteraceae; genus TMP-7. Next base: position 31,272 of record JBBQGC010000006.1, read on the forward strand.
ATTGTATTGGGGCGGGAAGTAGTAAGCCTCGGGCTTGCCTTTGCGGCCCACCATGCGCGCGAACTCGTCGCTCTGATGCATGTGGTGCGGGATGGGGCCGAGGTTGTCGAAGAACTTGCAGAGCAGGTTCCAACCGCCCTGCTGCGCCATGGTGTCTTTGCCGAGGAACTCGTCGCCGATCTCGTCGACACCTTTCTTCAGGAGCATGCGCCGCCCGTTCACATCGACGTAGCTCAGCCCTTCATCTTCGGGCGTGCCAGGGCCGTTGTCGGCGTTGGTAGTGCTTGAGAACCAGCGTTCGTCGATGCCGCCGCGATGGGCGCCCAATGCATACAGATCGCGCGGATCCAGCTTGAGACGGCCGCCCGGCATCAGGAACGATCGCGGCACCCAGCAAGGTGCAAGGCGCACCAGCCCATTGTTGGCGCGTAGTGCTTCCCGGAGTTCAGCGATCGAGAGGGTTGGGGATTTTAGTACGGATGGAGATGTTGCGGACATGGCGAAAGAATTGTATCGCAGTTAGCGGCACTGCCTGTGCGCGGGGGCGAACTATGCGACTCCGCAATCTGACTAACAGCCCTCTGTTCCAGGTCTGCCGGATAAAGGTTCAGGAGCAACCTGAGATGGGTTCAGCGAGCATGGCGGGAGTCCTCCACTAAACCGTCCGGGAGTGCTTGATGAGTGATTTCGAAACCGCCGCTCGCACGAGATCGTCGAGCAGAGCAGCTTCCGATTCGCCGCCGAACCTGTCAAGTACGTTTGAATGTTTCAAAACGCCGCAGGATCTCCGGCTCATCCTTCAATTCAGCCAATGGCGTGAGTTGTTCCTCGATGTAGTTCCAATCGAGCAGTTCGCGCTGCCTGATGACAATTCCTTCCACATCGAGAATGTCGCGAGTTCGAAATGCGAACAACTTCAGGACAATAAGATCTTCCGCTGAGCAGGTTACGAGCTCACATTGCGGCTCGAACTCATACAGTGACGCGCGATCGACAGCTCGCGATTCGAAGGGCAGGGCGCCGAGCGCGAGGTCAATGGGTATGCCCTCGGGGGAATGCAACAATAAGACCCGGTTCTTGAGCGCGAAACCGGCCGCATCAGGGATTCGGCCCGTGTAGCCGGCCGCAAGAATTGGAGTGATGAATGCATTTTCGTCGCCGCAGGCGGACAGCAGAGTCATGTCTACGTCGCGCGTATAACGCGGTTCGCCCCAACGCAGGAGCGCGATCCCTCCGATGATGCAGAATCGCCACTTGCGCTCGACGCAGAAAGTCTGGAGATCCAGCGCCGCACGGAACAAGGGAGTCATCGCCGCAGCCGGGCGAACCAGGCCTGTTGCTCAATCAGTCCGGAGGTCGCGCGCGGCGGTTCCTGCGTGAGTGCCCCGGCGCTAAAGATCTGGCGAATAGCTTCGCGAGTATCCAGCTCCCGGATCTCGCGCTCGCGGATCAAAGCGAGCTCCTCGCCCGCCTGGCGCCACGTTTCTACCCAGCGCCGCATGAGCTCGCGTTCAGTGGTTGCGGGTGAGTCAGCCATTGCGTCTCTAATCGTAGCTCGCGTTTGTGGCCTGCGCGTAGTGCTAGTATCTTAAGGGAACGAGTCGGCTTGGCCACGCTATGGCCGCGTTCAAACTATGCCAGAACAGGGAAGCGGCGAGGCGAGCGGCGTGGAAACGGTGTTGGACTCCACCCTGGATAGTGTGGATTTTGCGGAAGCGGAGACCCTGAAGGTTGCCGAGGAACTCGGTTTCGACGAAGAGGATCTGCACAGGATCGGTATGGCCGTTCGCGAGTGCATGGTGAACGCCGTGGTTCACGGGAACCGGTACAACGTGAAAAAGAAGGTTCAATTCCGGGTGCTCAAGAACGCGGGTGGAATGACGGTGGTGATTCGCGACGAGGGGGAAGGCTTCGACCTGAAAACGTTGCCGAATCCGCTCGCTGAAGAGAACCTGTTGCGGCAATCCGGCCGCGGGCTGCTGTTGATTCAAGCGTTCATGGACGAATTGCACATCGGACGCCTGGAGCCCCACGGCACGGAAGTAAAGATGACGAAGTATCTGGCCAAGGCCAGTTAAGAGATCGATTTCAAGGAGGGTTACCGTGAGCGTTAAGCTATCTTCCCGTCAAGTAGGCGATGTGACGGTCATCGACGCAGTTGGCAGAATTACTCTGGGCGAGGGCGCAAGCACCTTCCGAGATACGATCAAGGATCTTGCCGCCAAGGGCAACCAGAAAATTCTGCTGAATTTGAGCGAGGTCAGCTATATCGACAGCTCGGGCATTGGCGAACTGGTTTCCGGATTCACTACCGTTACCAACCACGGCGGACAGTTGAAACTGATCGGCCTTACAAAGCGGGTCAAGGATCTGTTGCAGATCACGAAGTTGTATACGGTTTTCGAAGTGTTCGACGACGAGTCGAGCGCGGTCCGCAGCTTCACATAACCGCTGAGTGCGGGTGGGCGGCCGGCGCTCACCCGTTCCTGCCTTTTCGCGCCGCTCAAAAAAAAGTAGAGAGGTCTGGCACCGAGCGGCAACTACATGGCTTAAGCCGTAGCCCGGTTGGACCGAATCAAGGCGTTCCGGGAGAGGCGAGGCTATGGAAGCACTTCCTATTACGCTCGTGATCGCCGATGAACTGACGCTTGTCCGCGAGGGTCTGATCCGTCTGTGCCAGTCGGCGGGCTGCACCGTCGTCGGGCAGTGTAGTGACGGAGCGGAGGCGATGACGGCGATTCACCGGCACGCGCCCCGTCTCGCCGTCCTGGACCTGAATCTCGGCGTCGTGTATGCCCTCGAAGTGGTGCGCCGTCTGCGCGAAGCTGGATCGGCCACCAAGTTTCTGATTCTTTCAACCCGGCGCGACCGCAAGATCGCCATCGAATGTGTGCGGGCCGGCGCCGCGGGCTACGTGCTGAAGTCGGGGCCCATCGAGCAGCTCTTTCAGGCGATCCATCAGACGTTGGGCGGAGCGGTTTACGTGTCTCCCCTTGTCGATATGGAGCGCTTGCCCGGAAGGCCGCACGAGGACTGCGACCCGCTCGACAGCCTCAGCTCGCGCGAACACCAAGTTTTCTCATTATTAATCGAGGGCATTCGCGCCAAGGAGATCGCCGCGCGCCTGGATCTGAGCCCCAAAACGGTGGATACCTATCGCGCCAGCCTCATGCGCAAGCTCGACATACACGACGTCGCCGGACTGGTGAAGTTCGCCATTCAACGTGAGCTGACTTCGGCGCATCAGTAGTCTTAATCGTGCTCCGGATGCGGAGCATCGTGGGACAATGTAGGTATGAACGGGTTGAAGACCGCACTTCTGCTCGGATTGATGAGCGGGATTCTGCTGGTAGGCGGCGCTGCGATTGCCGGTGAGCGTGGCATGGAGTTCGCGCTGGTAATCGCTGTCGCGATGAACTTCATCAGCTACTTCTTTTCCGAGAAGATCGCGCTTTCGATGTATTCGGCCCAGCCGGTAACACCGGATCAGAATCCTCAAGTCTACGGACGCTTGTATCCGATCGTCGCCGGGCTGTGCCAGCGCATGGGCCTTCCCATGCCGAAGCTGTGGCTCATTCCGGACATTTCGCCGAATGCGTTCGCCACCGGGCGAAACCCGTCGCATGCGTCCGTGGCTTTCACCGAGGGCATTCTGCAATTGATGAGCGACCCGGAACTTGAAGGAGTCATTGCGCACGAACTCGGCCACGTTCTGCATCGCGATATTCTGATCAGCTCGGTTGCCGCGACGTTGGCTGCGGCGATCACACGCTTGGCGTACATGGCGATGTTCTTCGGCGGCGACCGGCGCGACCGCGACGAGGAAGGCCCAGGTATACTCGGCGGCGTGCTCATGATGATCCTCGCGCCAGTCGCGGCGATGCTGATTCAGATGGCGGTTTCGCGCAGCCGCGAGTACTCCGCCGATGAAGCGTCGGCGAAGTATACGGGCCATCCGGACGGCTTGATCAACGCGCTGCGCAAACTGGAGAGCGGATCACGGCGGTTTCCGATGGAAGCCGATCCCGCCACCGCGCACATGTTCATCATCAAGCCGTTCACCGGCAAGACGCTGATGAACCTGTTCTCGACGCATCCTTCCACTGAACAGCGGATCGCGCGGCTGGAGGCGATCCGATCGCCCCGGTAGTCCGCGTCTCCGCCAAGGGGGCTGGCCGCGTAGCATCCGGTCATCCGTGGATTTTCGTGAGCGACGTGCTGGATCGCGGCACAGCGGCGCCCGGCGATGTCGTTCGCGTGCTCGATTACAAACAGCGGTTTCTAGGACTCGCGCATTACAGCTCTACTTCGCAAATTTGTCTGCGGCTGCTTACGGCCAGGGAGCAGGTGATCGATCGCGCGTGGTATCGCGCGGCGATCGAACGGGCGCTCGCCTATCGCCACCGCGTGGTCAGCGATTCGGACGCCTATCGCGTTGTGTTCGGCGAAGCGGACCTGCTGCCCGGCCTGGTGATCGATCGCTATGCGGAGTGCGCCGTCATGCAGACGCTCGACCAAGGCATGGATCGGGCGCGCGACGAGATCGCGGCGTGCGTCGGTGAGCTGCTTGCGCCGCGAGCGCTCGTGCTGCGGAACGATGTTGCGGTGCGTGAACGCGAATCGCTGCCGCTCGAGAAGCGCGTCGTGCACGGCGATGTTTCGCAACCCGTGCGGATCCGCATGAACGGCTTCTCGTTCGACGCCGACCTGATGGGCGGCCAGAAGACGGGCGTCTATCTCGACCAGCGCGAGAACTACGCCGCCGCGGCGTGTTATGCGCACGGCCGGGCGCTGGACTGCTTTACATCGAGCGGCGGCTTCGCGTTGCACATGGCGCGCGCATGTGAGCAGGTGCTGGCAGTGGACTCCTCCGCGGGTGCGATTACACTCGCGCAGGGTAACGCGGCGGCGAACGGGATCGGCAACATCGAGTTCCGGGAAGCGGACGTGTTCGCGTTTCTCGCGGCCGAAGGGCACGGGCGGCGCTCGTACTCGACGGTGGTGCTCGATCCTCCGGCGTTCGCTAAATCGCGCGCGGCAATCGACGGAGCGGCTCGGGGCTATAAAGAGATCAACCTGCGTGCGCTCCGTTTACTGGCGCCGGGCGGCATCCTGGTCACCTGTTCCTGTTCGCATCACATGAGCGAGGCGATGCTCCTGTCGATCGTTGCCGAAGCGGCGCTCGATTGTGGAAAGACGCTGCGCATCATCGAGCGCCGAACCCAGGCGGCCGATCATCCCATCCTGTTGACCGTGCCCGAAACGCTGTATCTCAAGTGCCTGATCTTGGAAGTGTTGCGGTAGGCGGCGCGCGATCTGTTAGGCTAGTCATTTCATGACCACCGGCGCGCCGTTGAAGCGAACTCCGCTCAATTCCGTACATCGTGCGAGCGGAGCGAAAATGGTGGACTTCGGCGGCTGGGACATGCCCGTCCAATATTCGGGCATTATCGACGAGCATAACGCGGTGCGCCAGCGGGTGGGCCTCTTCGATGTTTCGCATATGGGCGAGATCGAAATCCGCGGTCCCGAAGCGCTGAACCTGGTGAACTACGTCTCCTCGAACAATGCGGCGAAGCTCAAGACGGGACAGGCGCATTACTCGGGGCTGCTCTACGAGCACGGCGGATTTGTAGACGACATCCTGGTTCACAAGGTGGAAGCCGACCACTTCTTTCTGTGCGTGAACGCGTCGAACCAGGAGAAGGATTACGACTACATCTCGACAATGAATCGCTCGTTCAAGGCGACGGTCGAGTTTGCGAGCGAGCGCTACGCGCAGATGGCCGTGCAAGGGCCGGATGGTCCCGCGACGCTGCAGAAGTTGACGGCGACGGACCTCAGTGCGATTCCATACTACTGGTTCACCGACGGCGAAGTAGCGGGCGTGCCGGCGCGCATCGCTCATACCGGCTACACGGGCGAGGACGGTTTCGAGATCTACGTTGCGCCCGATGAAGCGCCGCGAATCTGGAGCGAGTTGATGGACGCCGGCCAGGAATTCGGTATCAAGCCGTGCGGACTCGGCGCGCGGAACACGCTGCGGCTCGAAGCCAAGATGGCGCTATATGGACACGAGATCACGGCTTCGATAACGCCTCTCGAGGCAGGTCTTGGGTGGATCGTCAAGATGGACAAAGGTGACTTTCTGGGGCGCGAAGCGCTGGCGCGGCAGACCCAGGCGGGCGTCACGCGAAAGCTCGTGGGCTTTGAGATGCGCGGGCGTGGAATCGGCCGGGATGGCTATGAAGTCTACGTGAACGGCGCGCCTGCGGGTTGGGTCACCAGTGGCGGGCCCTCTCCCACCCTGAACAAAAACATCGGTCTGTGTTATTTGCCTACGGCCATGGCGGAGACAGGCCGCACGATTCAAATCATGATCCGTAATCAGCCGGTCGAGGCTGTTACGGTCCCAACTCCTTTTTACAAGCGAGCCAAATGAGCACTTATCCAGAAAACTATCGTTACACCAAGGAACACGAGTGGATCAGCGCGGAGGGCGAAACCGCGACGATCGGCATCACCGATCATGCCCAGCAGGAGTTGGGCGATATCGTATATGTCGATCTTCCGAAGATCGGCACGAAGCTCGAAAAGGGCAAGACGCTCGGCTCCGTTGAGTCGGTAAAAGCGGTGTCGGATGTCTACGCGCCGGTATCGGGTGAAGTGATGGACGTCAATGAATTGTTGTCACAGGAACCGGAAAAGCTCAACGCGGATCCGCATGGGGCGGCATGGCTTGTTAAAATCAAGCTGGCGGCTCCGGATGAAATAAAGCAACTCCTCACCGCCGCTGATTATCAAACGTACATCGGCGCGTAGAACCGGTCGAGTTACCGCTAGACGCTCTCGCCCGGGTTCGTGCGCGCGATTGTCTGGAACACAGCCTTGCGTTACTTACCAAAATCCGACATAGAACGCCAATCGATGCTGGACACGATTGGTGTGCCTGACTTAGAAAGTCTGTTCAGCCATCTTCCCGATGACGTACGTATTCAAAAACCGTTGAACATTCCGGCAGGCAAATCGGAATACGACATCATCGACTATTTCAAAGCCCGCGGCGCCGAGAACGCGAATGGTTATGCGAGCTTCCTGGGAGCGGGTGTTTACAACCATTATCGTCCGGTGATGGTGGACACAATTGTCTCGCGCGGCGAATTTCTGACTTCCTATACGCCGTATCAGCCTGAAATCTCGCAAGGTACTCTGACATCCATCTTTGAATTTCAAACGATGGTGTGTCAGTTGACCGGCATGGACGTCGCGAATGCGTCGATGTATGACGGCTCGACGGCTGTGCCCGAGGCTGCGATGATGGCGGTTCGAGTGACCGGACGCGATCGCGTCGTCGCGTCGCGCGCCGTGCATCCAGAGTATCGCGAGGTTTTGCGAACGTATGCGCAACATCAAGGCATGCCGGTGGAAGATTTCGGGTACGACGCGAAATCCGGCCAGATTGACTTAGCCGATCTCGAAAGCAAGCTGGACAATAAGACCGCCGCGGTCATCATTCAATCACCCAACTTCTTCGGGATCATCGAGAACACGAAGCAGGCTGCCCAACTGGCCCATTCGAAGGGCGCCCTGCTGATTTTCGTATTCACAGAAGCAGCATCGCTGGGCATTCTAGAACCACCTCGCGATGCCGACATAGTGGCCGGTGAGTTACAGTCGTTCGCTATTCCGCCGAGCTACGGCGGCCCGTTTGCCGGAGTGATTGCGGCGAAAGAGAAGTTCCTGCGCCAAATGCCGGGCCGTCTGGTGGGTGAATCGAAGGACACGCATGGCAATCGCGCGTTTTGCTTGACTCTGTCCACTCGCGAGCAGCACATTCGCCGCGAGAAGGCGACGTCCAATATCTGCACGAATCAAGCCTTGATCGCTCTCATGGCTACTGTTTATATGAGCGTGTACGGCAAAGAGGGATTGCGGGAACTCGCCGTTCAAAACATGTCGAAGGCGCACTATCTCGCGGGCAAGTTATCGCCGCGCTTCACGGGTCCGTTTTTTAACGAATTCGCGGTAAAGACGGATGGCCACTCCGCCGGCGAAGTCAACGAAGCGTTGCTGCCGAAGAAGATTATCGGCGGCTTGGACTTGGAACGGTTCTATCCCGAATTGAAAGACACGATGCTACTGTGTTGTACCGAGATGAGCCGGCGAGAACAGATGGACGAGGTTGCCCAGGCATTCAAATGATCAAGAAAGTCCGGCCGCACATAACACAGAACGAGCCGCTATTGTTTGAGCGTAGCTCACCGGGCAAGAAGGGCTACCAGCTTCCCGATCTGGACGTTCCGGCGATTGACCCAACGCAGGCATTGGGTGCAGCGAATACGCGGGCCGAGATCGAGGATTTCCCTGAAGTGAGTGAAGTGGACGTGATCCGGCACTTCACGCGTTTGTCGACTTGGAACTACGCGATCGACTTGGGTTGCTACCCGCTCGGCTCCTGCACGATGAAGTACAACCCGCGCGTGAACGAGTTAGTCGCGCGGACAGAAGGCTTGGCGTGGATCCACCCGTATCAGCCGGAGTCGCTGGCACAGGGCGCTTTGGAGATCATCGGGGTTTTGGAATCGATGTTGGCCGAAATCACCGGCATGGACGCGGTGACGTTACAACCCGCGGCCGGCGCACATGGCGAACTGACCGGGATTCTGCTGACTCGCGCCTTGCTCCAATCGCGCGGTAACGCCCGCAAGAAGGTGCTGGTGCCCGATTCGGCTCACGGCACGAATCCGGCGACGGCCACGATGTGCGGCTACACCGTCGAGAACATCAAATCGAACGATCGTGGAGTGATCGACATCGCCACCTTGTCGCAAGCAGTTACGGAAGACGTTGCGGCATTGATGGTGACGAATCCGAACACGGTGGGCGTGTTCGAGGAAGACATCAAAAAGATCGCCGAGGTCATGCACGACAAAGGCGCCGTCGTGTACATGGACGGTGCGAACATGAATGCGCTGGTAGGGATCGCGCGGCCGGGCGATTTCGGAATCGACGTGATGCACCTGAACCTGCATAAAACATTTTCGACTCCGCATGGAGGGGGCGGTCCGGGCTCGGGCGCGGTTGCGGTGAAGAAACATCTCGAGCCATTTCTGCCGGGTCCGAGGTTAAAGCGCGATGGCGGCAAATGGAGTTGGAACTACGATCTGCCCCAATCCGTGGGCCGCGTACGCGCGTTTTACGGCAATTTCGGCGTGCTGGTTCGGGCGCTGGCCTACATCATGGCTCATGGCGGACCCGGACTGCGCGTTGCCACGATGGACGCGGTGTTGAACGCGAACTACCTGCGCAAGCTTCTGGAGCCGCATTACCAGATCGCGTATCAGGCGCCCAGCATGCACGAATGCGTGTTCAGCGACGATCGCCAGGCAAAGCGCGGCGTGCGCACCGGCGATATCGCGAAGCGGCTGATCGATTACGGGTTCCATCCTTATACGGTGAGCTTCCCGTTGATCGTGCATGGGGCATTGATGATCGAGCCGACGGAGACCGAGGGCAAGGCTGAACTGGATCTGCTCGCGGACGCCTTAATCTCCGTCGCGGGTGAAGTCGAGCAAGACCCCGAGATGGTTTTGAAAGCGCCGCATTCGACGCGCACCAGCCGTGTGGATGAAGTCGCTGCAGCGCGCCGTCCTATTCTGCGGTGGAAGCCGCAATCGACAGCCAGTCTCGCCGCGGACTAGAACGTGCGCGCACAGGCTGGGATCGTCCTGTGCCTCATCCTGTTTTTGCGCCTCCCGTTCCTGAATCAGGCAATTCAGGGCGATGACTTCTATTATCTGAAGGGGGCCGAGCACGCGCTCATTGATCCCCTGCATCCCACGCATGTGCGGTACATCTTCCAAGGCGCGCTGGTGGATATGCGGGGGCATCCGCACCCGCCGCTCAACACGTGGTACCTCGCGCTTCTACTGGATTTGTTTCGCAGCGAAGCCGAGGTTCCGCTACACGCAGCGTACATATTGTTTTCGCTGATTGCGGGAATGAGCGCGCTGGCCTTGGCTAGGAAATTCAGCACGCGCCCGCTGATGGCAACGATTCTGTTTCTTGTCACTCCCGCGTTCGTCGTGAACGGAGGCTCGCTCGAGTCGGACTTGCCGTTTACCGCGTTCTGGTTGGCCTCGATCGCACTTGTCGTGTACGAGCGTTGGTGGCTGGCTGCGTTTGCGGGCGTGCTTGCGGCACTTGCGGCTTATCAGGCAATCATGTTGGTGCCGGTCATCGCGGTCTGGTTGCTGCTGCGGCGCAAGCGGCATGTTACGCCTTGGATCGCGGCGCTCGCGGCTCCGGTTACTATCGCGGTCTGGCAACTGTACGAGCGGCTCACCAGCGGGGCTTTGCCGGCCACGGTCCTGGCGGGCTACATGTCGAGCTACAACCTCCAGGCGTTCACCCAAAAGATGAAGAACGCCGCAGCGCTCACGGGACACACGGCATGGCTCGTGTTTCCTTTGATAGCTCTCGCCGCATTCTGGCCGAGCGCGTGGTGGGTTCGCGCGGGGGCCGCGGCGGTGGGTGTTGCGGCCGCCATCGCCGATCCGAATCCGTTGTTCTGGATGTCGTGCGCAGTGGGCGCGCTTGTGATTCTGCGGTGCGCATCGCACGCTCGAGACTTCCTCAGCGCGTGGGTGCTGATCTTCTTCGGCGGTGCGCTCGTTATCTTTTTCGCGGGCTCCGCGCGTTACCTGCTGCCGGTTGTGGTCCCGATTGCGATTCTCGTTTCGAACAGAATGAACTCGCGATGGCTCATTGCAGGCGCCGCCGCTGAAGCCGTGATTGCGATTGGATTGGCGGTCGTGAACTATCAACATTGGGACGGTTACCGGCGGATTGCAAGCGCGCTGAACAGCGACATCCAGCGCCACCGTACATGGACGAATGCGGAGTGGGGATTGCGGCATTATCTCGAAATCGAAGGCTCGCGCCCGGTGCAGACCGGACAAGTGTATTGGCCGGGAGATCTGGTGATCACCAGCGCGTACTCGGGACCCGGGCCGGCCGGAGCTGTGTTGATGGAGCACGTAATCCAGTCAAGCATTCCGTTGCGCATCGTCGGGCTCGGGACGGATTCGGCGTACTCGTCGGTCGCGTTTGGCCTCGCTCCATTTGGAGTCTCACGCGCTCCGATGGACCGGGTCCGGGCAGTCGTGATTTCGCAAAACGAACCCGAACTGCCCGCGATTACGATCGGCACTCCCGAGGCGGCGAAGCAGATCGTCACGGGCATTTACAACGACGACCGTTGGACTGCAGGACGCGCCGTCGTCATGCTGAAGCGGCCGGCCGGTGCCGCGCGGATCGAAGCGCGCATCTTCATTCCGCCGCAAGCGCCAGCTCGAGTCATTACTCTTTCCGCAGATGGCAAGCTTCTGAAGCAAGAGACGGTCGCCGGGCCGGGTGCGTACACGATGACGGCGTTGGCGCCCAGCGGTAATTCGGCCACGATCACGCTGGAAGTGGATAAGACGTTTTCAGTCCCGCCCGACCAGCGTGAATTAGGCGTCGTGCTGCTCTCTATCGGGTTCCGCTAACGTTGGCCCGGAGCCCTCGAGCGGCTGCGTGAGGGGTTCGGCGGCTACGCACGCGAACTTGTATCGCAAGAAGCCGATCGCACCCGCGGCGGCACGAGTCCACCCGCACCTTCAACTCGGGCATCGGTGCGAAGCCCGCGCACCCTGGGGCGATGCTCGGGCTCGCGCTGATTGCAGCGGACAACTGGCATCCTCATCAAAAAGACGAACAGCGCCAACCAGGCCAGCACGATTAGCGATCGCCCCGATCGGGACCGTCGCCTTTTGCCTCGGGTGGAAGGTGTCGATCTGGGCATCTGCGCACGAGCTGTTGAAAGTCGATAATCTCTTCTTCGTTGGTAACCGGCTCGGCCGATCCGCGCGGCCAGGCGTATCTCACCAGCGCGCGCGTCGATCACCGGAACCCCGCCCGAGCGGATGCTGCTCTCTATCGGGTTCCGCTGACGTTGGCGCGCAGGAACGCGTCGATCTGAGGTCCCAGTTTGGCTTTCTGCTGAATGCACAAGTCGATCCGCTCGAGCTGCTGCGCGAGCGTTCGGGGACCGCCCACGATTGTCTTCACGCGATCCCGGAAGAATTCGTCGAATGCGGCGCGCGAACTCGCATCGCAGAACGCGGCGCCAACCTGTGGGAGCGCGGCGGCCATATCGGAGCCGACTTCGCCCGGCAACACCTTCATCAATTCGGCGATGTGCTCGCGAACGAACTCGAACGGCAGATGGTCGGTCTCGCGCCGGTCGAGCGGGCCAAACAAGATCGGGTAGAACGCTTCGCGCAAATCGAACTCGCCATTCAACAAGAGGCCGAATGCGCGCCGGACCAGCGCTGGATCGGAGAATCGGCCTAGGCCGCCTAGAATGGTTCGGCGTTGCCGCGAGTCCTTGGCAGACTTCGCCGCCGCGAGATACGCGTCGAATAGCGATCCGTCACCCACGCGGGCCGCAACCGGCAACAGCGGCCCCGCCATGTCCGGATCGACAACTGAGGGATCCTTCAGCCACTCGCGTGCCAGTCGCACCGCGTCATCGGCCAACTTGCGATCGCCGCCTTCCGTTACGGCAAAAGGCACTAAAGTTAGCCGCAACAGTTTGCGCTCGTCGTCGTCTCCCGGCTGAGTGCGCCACCCGAGTTGCTCCGCACGCTGGGCGAAGTTGGCCGCGATGAATTGGCGGCCGAGCGGTATAGCATTGGCGTCGACAAAATGTCCGGTCGCGAGTTCGGCAACCCCGATTGCTCCGCCTACGACCTCGCGCCTCGGTTCATTGGCGAACTTCGGCACGAGCGCAAGCGCGGCGGAAGGCGCGACGCCGCCCGCATCCACCAGGGCGTGAACGTCGCTGAGCAGTCCCGCTTTCTCAGCGGTCGTCAGTTCGTGCGAATTCGTTACCAGGTGTTCGAGCAGCGAGCCGCTGTACGCAACGCGGTAGTAGCTCGCCTCGGCGTCGTTGCCAAGCACCCACGCGGGACAAGAACTCGCGCGCGTGAGCACCATCTCGCTCGAACGTGCGGCGAGCAGTGTGCAATCGCTCTGAACCTTCCCCTCGACCCAATAGCGCACACACACCGGGATGGACCAAAGCTGGTCGCGCGGCGCGGTGGATCCCGCGGGAAGGTAACGCGACTGTTCCAGTTTCACCTGGGGCTTGGCGCTCGAACAGTCGAGCGACACGGACACTACAGGCGTGCCGGATTGGTTGAGAAACGTGGAGAATGCGGGCGCGACATCGCGGCCGGCGCCCTTGGACAACGCGGCGAGGAATTGCTGCGCGGTCGCGTTCTTATCGGCGTTGTCGCTAATGTACTGACGCACGCCGTTACGGAATTTGTCCTCGCCGATCCAGTGTTCGAACATGCTGATCACGGCCGCGCCCTTTTGATAGGTGATGCCGTCGAACGCATTCGCGATATCGTTCTCCGATTCGATGGGCTGACGAATCTTTCGCGCGCTGGCCAGCCGATCCTGGCGCATCACGCCCAGCATGTCTTCCGCGGCTTGCACCTCCATGTGCCACGCGGGACGCCAACGCCCGACAATCTTGCCTTCAAGCCATGTGGCGAACGCCTCGTTCAGCCAGATGTCGTCCCACCAGGCCGTCGTCACCAAGTCGCCGAACCATTGATGCGCCATCTCGTGGGCGGCTACGATGGCACAAATTCGCTGGCGTCGGATGGAGTCCTTCTTCGGATCGGAGAGCAGAAGATCGGCTCCATAGGTGATGAGGCCTGCATTCTCCATGGCGAAATTGCTAACCGGCATCACGATGCTGTCCAGCTTCTGGTAGGGAAACGGCATCCCGAAGTAATCTTCGAGCAGCGTCAGAAGTTCTGGAATCGCGCCCGCCGCAAACTCCGCTTCGCCGGTGTGGCCGCGCGGCATCAAGATGCGCAATGCCGTCTTGTTCTTCCCCGCAGTCCCTGCCTTGACCACGTCAAACGGCCCGACCGCGAATGCGACCAGGTACGACGGCAAGGGACGCGTCGTGGCAAAGCGGACCAGCTTCGTGCCGCTTGCCTGGGGTGTGTTCGAAACCTCGGGCGTGTTGGCGAATGCCGTCAACGCCTGCGGAACCTTCAACGCAATATCCCATGTGGTTTTGAAATCGGGCTGATCGAAACACGGGAATGCGCGGCGCGCGTCCGTGGATTCGAACTGCGTGTAGACATACCAATTGCCGCGGTCTTGAAGCTGAAAGACGCCGGCGCTGCTGTTGCGGCTGATCTTTCCGGAGTAGTCGATGTGGATCGAAACAGGACCGGGAGCAAGGAGCCGATTGAATCGCAGCCCGACAAACGCTTTGTTACCCGGAACGATGCTTGCGGTCTGGCCCGCTACGGTCGCGCGTTTCAGATCGAGATTGAGCGCGTTGAGCCAGATCACCGGTTGCGAACGGTTGACCTTGACATCGATGTCGATCGACGCTTCAAACGTGTTCGAATCCGGCGTAACCGTCAGTTGAACGGAGTAGTGAGTGGGGACGACGGAATTGTCGAGCCGCAGGTTCGGTCCTTCCACCGCGGTTGCGAGGACGGGCAGGCTGGCAAAAATAATGATGATCCGGAGCACGCAGGTAAGATGCGCGCCGGACACGATCCGTTAGCTTAAAAGCTGAGCAATGATCCGCGCGGCTGCTTCTTTTCCGCGCTCGCCGATTTCGCCCACGGGTCCAACGCAGCTTGGACAGCCTGCCTCACAAGCGCACGATGCGAGCAAACTCGCCGCGCCCTCGAGCAGTTTGCGCGTGAGCTTGAACAGCGGTTGGCTCTGGCCGATGCCGCCGGGGTAGTTGTCGTAGAGGAACAAATTCGGCTCGTAAGACTTCAACCCTTTCGAAATATTCTCCGTGAGCGCGACGCCCAGGTCGCGAGGGTCGCACATCAGAAGCAGCGACCCGATCGTACGCAGAAGATTGCCCAGCCCATTCAGCCCGTTCTGCCGCTCGTTGGGAGTCAGATCGGGGAAGCGCGCGAGAAATGCTTCGGGGAAGTGCAGCCAAAAAGAAGTGGTGTGCATTTCCTGCTCGGGAATCATCAGGTGGCCCGCGCCGACGTTTTCATTTGTCCAGAATTTGATCTTCTTGAAACCGACCACTTGCGTATTCACGCGGACTTCGCCGTGGGCGGCCTGCGCGGTTGCGACCGGAAGAGTTTCGAAGGTTTCGAGCTCCTTCACCTGCGTGTAATCGATCGCGTCGGTGTAGTAATCGGAATCGACGTGACGCACGTAGGCTTTGCGTCCGTCGTAATCGAACCGCTCCACCTGATACTGGCGTGCTTCGTGCAAGTAAATTGCTTTCTCATGCAAAGTGGTTAGCGCCGTCGGGAAGGATACCTCGGCGATCACCCGGTGCTCTTCCGTGATATCGATAACGATGAAATTATCGCTGGTGACCGCGCGCAGGCTCACGGCGTCGGCGGGATAGGTATCGGAGGTCCAATGCCAGGCGCCCGCGGAACGGTGTACCAACCTGAGTTCCTCGAGAAATCCGCACAGCTCGGCTGTGTCGTGTGGCCCGAAAGTCTCGCCGTCGCGGATCGGCAGTTCGAACGCGGCGCACTTCAAATGGTTCAGCAGGATCTCGAGGTTGTCTGCATTCAAGTGCGCGTGCTCGGGCGAGCGGTCGAAGAAGTACTCGGGGTGCTCGACGATGTACTGATCAAGCGGCGCGCTGGAGGCGACCATCACGGCCACCGACAGCGACTGACGCCGGCCCGCGCGACCGGCGCGCTGCCACGTGGACGCGATGGTGCCCGGATAGCCGGCCATCACCACTGCATCGAGCGATCCGATGTCGATGCCTAATTCGAGCGCATTGGTCGCGACCACAGCGCGGATTTCGCCATCGCGCATCTTGCGTTCGATCTCGCGGCGCTCGCGCGGCAGATATCCTCCGCGATAACCGCGCACCGCGTCCGCGGGAATCCTGTTCTTGACGCACGCGTCTTTCAAGTACTTAACCAGCAACTCGGTGGCGAGGCGATTGTTGGCGAACACCAGCGTCTGCTGGCCGCGATCGAGAAACTCACCCGCGATACGGCGAGTTTCGGCGAGATAGCTGCGGCGAATGCCGAGTTGGCGGTTGACCACGGGCGGATTGTACAGGACGAAATACTTCTCGCCCGCCGGCGCGCCGCTCCGGTCGACGAGTTCGAAAGGCGATGCAGTCAAAGCCTCGGCGTGTTCCTTGGGATTGGCGATGGTCGCCGAGGAACAGATGAATTGCGGGGACGAACCGTAGAATTCGCAGATGCGCCTGAGCCGCCGAATCAGGTTGGCGAGATGACTGCCATAGACTCCGCGGTAATAATGCAACTCATCGATGACGAAGTAGCGAAGATTCTCGAACGCCTTGGCCCACTTCGTGTGATGCGGCAGGATCCCGCTGTGCAGCATGTCGGGATTGGTGAGAACGACATTGGCGCGCTCACGAATGGCTTTGCGCGCGTCCTGCGGGGTATCGCCGTCATACGTGAATGCGCGGATCTCCGAGCCCATTGCGTCCACCAGCGATTGAAACTCGTGCAGTTGATCCTCGGCGAGCGCCTTGGTCGGAAACAGGTACATCGCGCGCGCGCTTGGATCCGCGAGCAGGCGATGCAACACCGGCAGGTTGTAGCACAGCGTCTTGCCGCTCGCGGTGGGCGTGACAACAACCACGTTTTTGCCGTCTTGAACAGCTTGGAACGCCTGAGCCTGGTGGGAATAGAGTTGCTGGATGCCGCGTTGGGCCAAGGCGCGAACCAGCGCCTCGTGACAATCGGAGATGGGAGCGAACTCGGCTTCCTTCGCAGGAACACGGCGCACCGCGCGAACGGGCGATTCGGCCTGTTCCATCCAACGCTCGAAATGCGCAACCGCCCCCTCGAGGCCGTCGCGTCGCGCGAGCATCCGTTCGTTACTCGGTTCCGGAAAGCTCAAGCTGAGGTTCGCCATATTCGCCTTTTATTCACCGTACAGCAAGTCGTGACGATTGCGCTTGATTTCGGATCATAGAGTGTTATTATCGAGCGTAGGCTGCCAAACAGGCGCCTACATCTTAGCCGGGGGGTCTGCGGCCCTTGTCGACGCAGTCGCCAGTATTCGCCTTCATCATCTCCGGGGCCACATCCAAAGGGCCCGGCAACTCCCCGGCGTCCGATCTGAAATTCACCTCGTCTGACTGCCAAGGAATGTAATCCTATGGAAAACGAAACGTTAACTCTCACGGACAACCGCACGGGCCAAGCCGCGACGGTTCCGATTTACCAGGGCACCATCCGTGCCATGGAACTCCGAAAGATAAAAAAAGACGCCGACGACTTCGGTCTGATGACCTATGATCCGGCGTTTCTGAACACGGCATCGTGCGAGAGTGCGATCACTTTCATTGATGGCGACAAAGGCATTTTGCGTTACCGCGGCTATCCGATCGAAGACCTGGCGCAGCACTGCACGTTCCTCGAAGTCGCGTATCTGATTCTGAACGGCGAGCTGCCGAACTACGACCAACTCACCGAGTGGGAAGCGCACATTTTCAAACACACGATGCTGCATGAGACCACCAAGAAGTTCATGGAGGGTTTCCGCTACAACGCGCACCCGATGCCGATGTTGATCAGCACCGTTGCCGCGCTTTCGACCGTCTATCCGGAATCGAAGCACATCCACGATCCCGAAAATCGCAAGCTCCAGATCACGCGGTTGGTGGCGAAGATGCCGACCATCACCGGCTACTCTTACCGTCATCATTTGGGATTCCCGTACGTGTATCCGGACAACGATCTGGGTTACTGCGAGAACTTCATGAACATGTTGTGGAAGATGGTGGAGCCGAAGTATGCGGCGAACCCGACGCTCGCCCGCGCTCTGGACATCCTCTTCATCCTGCATGCCGATCACGAGCAGAACTGTTCGACGAACGTGATGCGTGCGGTGGGCAGCGCGCAGGCCGATCCGTATGTCTCCGTCGCCGCCGCGGCCGCCGCGTTATCCGGACCGCTGCACGGGGGCGCCAACCAGGAAGTCCTGCAGATGCTGGATGAGATCGGCTCGAAGGAAAAGGTGCCGGAGTTCGTCAAAGGGTTGAAACAGGGACACGGCAAGCTGATGGGCTTCGGACATCGCGTGTACAAAAACTACGACCCGCGCGCGCGGATCGTGAAGTGGACAGCGGAACAGGTGTTCGAGGTGACGGGCAAGAATCCGCGGCTGGAGATCGCGCTCGAGTTGGAGCGGATCGCGCTCGAGGACGAATATTTCATCAAGCGCAAACTGTACCCGAACGTCGATTTCTATTCGGGCATTATTTTCCAGGCGATGGGATTCAACCCCGAGTACTTCACGGTGCTGTTCGCGATTCCGCGCACGGTCGGCTGGCTGGCGCAGTGGCAGGAGATGCTGGTGGATCCGGAACAGAAGATCGCGCGTCCCCGGCAGATCTACACGGGTTATGGCAAGCGCGATTTCGTTCCGATGAAGCAGCGGAACATGCAGGTGGCGACAGCGTAGCCGCTGCATCGATAAGCCGCGGCCCGGGGAGAGTCCGGGCCGCGGTCATTCAATGCACGGGGCCATTATGGTGCGGTTCCGGGGACACGGTCGCGATGGCATCCGCGACGGCGTCGCTGGCCAGGAAGCTATGCTGGCACTTGCGACATTCGCGGAGATGAGTGCTCATCTCCTGTTGCAGATCGGGTTCGAGAGCGCCGAGCGCCAGCAGATCCCAGTTCTCCTGGTAGCGGGCACACGTAGATCGAACCGGAGCTGGCACGTAGTTTTAGAGATGCCCGAAGCAGCCGTGCAGGGCTAGTTTCTTCTACCAATCCACGACCGAGCCATCGTCGGCGTCGTAGCTTTCCTGATTGCGCCAGTCGTGATGAATCTTGTCGGCCATCGCGTGCTCATCGAGTTCGATTCCCAAACCCGGGCCCTTCGGCAAATCCAGATAGCCATCGCGCACAGTAAACGGCTGCTTGATGTAGCCTTCGCCGAGCGATACCTGCTCCTGGCACAGGAAGTTGGGAATCGAGGCCGAGAGCTGCACGCCCGCGGCGAGTGAAATGGGTCCGAGCGGATTGTGCGGCGCAATCGATGCGTAGTAGGCCTCGGCCATTCCGGCAATCAGGCGTACTTCGGTAATGCCGCCCGCGTGGCACAAGTCGGGTTGCAGAACGGTGGCGGCGCGCTTCTCCAGCACTTCGCGGAATCCCCACTTGGTGAACACGCGCTCGCCGGTGGCGATGGGCAAATAAGTGCCGCGCGCAATCTCGGCCATCACATCGTGGTTTTGGGCCTGGCAGGGTTCTTCGACGAACATCGGCTGGTAAGGCTCCAGGGCTTTGATCAGCAGTTTCGCGGTCGCGGGACTGATCGCGCCGTGGAAGTCGATGGCCAGATCGTTTTCTTTGCCCACCACTTTCTTCAGCTCGGCGAACCGCTCGGCGGCGTATTCGACGGCAGCCTGCGTTTCGATGTAGTGCGCTGGACGCCTCTTCGCGGGACCCGTCTTAAAAGCGGTGAACCCCTTGGCGAGCGCGGCCCGAATTGCGTCGGGCGTTCCGGCATGAGCGTAGACGCGGACGCGGTCGCGCGTCGGACCGCCGAGCAACTCGTAAACGGGCACGCCTAACGCTTTGCCCTTGATATCCCACAGCGCCTGGTCGATGCCGCTGAGTGCGCTCGTCAGAATAGGCCCGCCACGATAGAAAGCGTGCCGGTAAATCGCTTGCCAGTGATGTGCGACCCGGCGCGGATCCTTGCCGACAAGGTACGGCTCAATCTCCTGCACGGCGGTGGCGCAGGTGAGCGTCCGGCCTTCCGTGATCGGCTCGCCGAGTCCGACGATGCCCGCGTTGGTGTGCACTTTCAGGAACAGCCAGCGCGGCTTCACCAGAATCGTCTCCAGCTTGGTGACTTTCAAGTTGTCCTTGGGCAAGACAGGCCCGTTATTTTTCGATGCGATGTTCCGTTCAGCGGCGGTTTGGGCGGAAGCGTTCCAACCAACGCTGGCGAATGCGGCGGCGAGCACGGACCTCCGATCGATGGTTCTCATAGCTTAAAACAGACTATCGCCGGAGGGGTGGCGAAGCAAATCCGCTACATTCAATTCGCGGCGGCAAAAAGTAGCTTGCCCGTGAACACAGCCGCTGGACGCAACTGAGCGAGGCGATTGCACGCCTGATGAGCGCTGATTGGATGGGGAGCATGAGAGTTTTTGGACGTAAGCGGCGCGAGCGGGAACTCGGGACGTGACGCGCATGGTGTTGCGCGATGGTTCTCTGATGGTCGCCGGTGGTCTCCTGCTCGGCGTTCCGATGGCGATCCAGGGCCGCTCCATCGCCGGCGCTCTGATTCGGGATTTAAGCGTTCCATCGCTCGCGCCGATTGCAGCGGGCTCCGCCGCGATCGTGATTGTCGTGATGCTCGCCTGTTATCTTCCCGCGCGTCGAGCGGCTCGCATTGATCCCATGGAAGCGTTGCGGCACGAGTAGGACTACATGAGTCAGATGGATGGCTGCGGCGAACCGCCTGGCCAACACCACTGCGTGTTCGGGAAAGTTAACAGCCGCGACAAACTCTATATCCGGTGAGAATCCGTCAAACCGGACACCAAGCACAACCTGGATTGCCACTGGCTCGGGCGATCTGCGCCGGAGTGTGTTTATCGTCGCTTCACCTGCGGCTCGGGACCCCCTAAACCGGCGAGACTGGTCCCTGTTATACAGGCGCTAACAACCGACGGGTACGGCTACATGCGGCGGATGGACGGTTGTGGCGAACCGTGCCAGCGATATTCGAAGTGCGCATCTGGCCGGACGTTCAACACCAGCGGTGGCCGGAAGCACGCGATGCATTCCCCGCCCCTGCGCCTGACACTGCGGTACAGCAGTCCATTCGAACCCGCCGCCATCAACTCGCGCGCCAGCGCCTGCGATGCGGCGTAGCTCGAGGGATCGTGATAGGGCGCATTCGCGGCGGTCTTGGCGCGAATCGTGTGGAACGTCGCGTTGAAGTCGGCCAGGTATAAGCGTTCCTCGACGCGCGTCTCGAACACTCCGACCTCGGCGAGTTCCGCAGTGCGATGGTAAACCACCTCGGCGTGCGCTGTTTCAATTTCGGTGCCCGCGTACCAGGCGCCCCGGTCTGGACCACTGAATCGACCCCCTGTCGGGCGAGGATGACAGAATGCCGCCATGATGACGCTCGCCATCGGGCGTCCGGTCACCCACTCCTCTTCAGGGATGCGGTGGATGATTCCCAACTCAGTCGAGATACGGTCGTTGGTCCAACTTTCGAGTTCGAAGATGACAGGCAGATCTTCCGGGCTCGCGACCGTGTCGAGAATGCCAGTGGTCGGATAGAGACTCGGAACCAAGCGGCAGGTATTTAACAGCCGGGCGCGCGCGACCGGCGGCAACTAGTTCCAGCCCCCGCGGCGGCCGTCCAGCAAGCGGCGCACCTGATACAAACCGTCCATTCCGCCTTCGGTCATCAGCGTCAAAGCCGGGCGGCCTCCGAACATCGGATTGCTGTTCGGCAGGTGGATCCAGCGGGAAGCGAGATCCTTCTCGGGGTAGAGAATGGCGAGATCCTTGTAAATGCCGAGCACCAGCGAAATGCGCAACAGCATGTCGAAGGCCAGCGTGCCTGTCTGTCCCGCCTTGTATTTGAAGAACGTGGATTCGGCGGGCCAGCCCAACAATGCCCGTTGCTGCTCGACATTCAGCTTCCAGACTTCGGCGACATTGAAGAATGTGCGGAGGGCGGGGCCGGACATCTGCCGCCGGACGCTCGGCGAACTGCGCTTGTCCGCCGGTACTGGGGTGAAGGTTTGGGTTTGTTTCGGGCGGCGGGCGCATAACTCCATATCTGGAGTCTACGCTCTAAATCCATAAACGTCAAGAACCGGCGGGGCGGGCGTCCTTTAACACCACTCGCCACGGACAATATCCACGCGATGCCGAATGCGGATCGTCTTCCACCATGATCGCGGCGTCAATCATCGCACCTTGCTGAAATTCCTCTGAACGGGGGCCGAAGTTCCACGCCGTGGTGCGCAGAACACGTCCCTGGTGCCGGAGACGGATACGGAGATTCTTTTCGGCGAACGTCTCCACGGGCCCGAACACTTCGGCATTCGTCACAGCAAACACAGGCGCGGGATTGCCGAACCCGAAAGGCGCAAGCGTCAACAATTGGGCAACGGAATCGTCGTTCAGGCCGTTGAAACTGACGACGCCATCGATCTCCAGCAGTGGCTCGAGATCCTGCGGCGTAAGGTGGTCGGCGGCGTACCGGTTGAAGCGTTCGCGGAACTCGTCGAGCTTCGATTCGGGAAGAGAAAGACCCGCCGCTTGGCGATGACCTCCGTAGCGCGTGAACAGGTCGGACATCGATTCCAGGGCGTCGAGCAGGTGGAAGGGGCGTATACTGCGGCCGGATCCCTGCGCCTCGCCGCCTTCAATACTCAGCACCACCGCGGGCCGGTAATATCGCTCAACGATGCGGCTGGCGACGATGCCGACAACGCCGCGATGCCAGTTGGCCGCGGAGAAGACCAGCGCGTACTGATCGGGCGTGACCGGGCATTCATCGCACTGCTTCAGAATTTGCGACACTATGGCCGCTTCGGCCTCCTGGCGTTCCTGATTGAGGCGCTGCAACTGATCGGCCAGCGATCGTGCACGCTCGGGGTCCTCGGTGGTGAACAGATCGATGACATCGGTGGCGGTGGCCATGCGTCCAGCGGCATTGATGCGGGGCGCAATTCGAAAGGACACCTGCGCGGCGGAGGGGCACGCGCCGGGGCTCAAACCCGCGACATCGAGCAGGGCGCGCAACCCGGGGTTGTGCACTGTGTGCAGTCCGGCCAGACCTTGTTTGACGATAATGCGATTCTCGCCGGTTAACGGGACCACGTCGGCGATGGTGGCTATGGCGGCGATCTTCAGGAAGGATTTGAGCAGCCCCTGAACGCGCGCAGCCGGCAGTTCCAGCCGCAGAAGCAGAGCGTGAATGAGTTTGAACGCGACGCCGGCCCCGCACAAATTCTTCTCGGGATAGGCGCAATCGGAGCGATGCGGATTGAGCACGGCGACCGCGGCGGGTAAAGCATCGTCGGGAAGGTGATGATCGGTGATAATGACGTCGATGCCCGAGGCGCTGGCCTGCCGCACCACCTCAGCCGCACGAATTCCCGTGTCGACGCTGACGATCAGCTTCACGCCCCGCGCGGCCGCTTCCTCGACAACATCCGAGCGCATGCCGTAGCCTTCGCGCAAACGGTGCGGAACATGGAAGCATGCCGTACCACCAGCGATTTCGATGGCCCGTTTCAGAATCACGACGGAACTGGTGCCGTCGACGTCGTAGTCGCCGTAGAGCAAGATCAGCTCTTTATTGCGGATCGCGGCCACCAGACGGTCCGCGGCGCGATCCATGTCTTTCATGAGCCACGGATCGTGCAGGCCGTCGAGCGGTGCGTCGATAAACGCCCGGGCAGCCGCGGGATCGCGAAGGCCGCGGTTCCACAACACCTGTGCGGCGGGTGGAAACAGACCCATCTGCGCGGCAAACTCGCGCATTCCGGCGGAGCTCTCTTCGGGAACCAGCCAGCGCAGGCGCGGCGCCCGCACCCGCGCGGGGACGGCAAGCTCAGTTCTTGGAGAAGTAGCCACCGATAGGTCCTTCGTCCATACTGTCCTCCGGCTGCGGGATGGCCGAATCGATCTCGTCCAGCAGATCGGAGAACTCGTTGTACCAATCGGTACGGAGTTCGAACAGATAGACGCGCGCGCCATGGTCGAACGAAAGCTCGATGGCGCAGGTGAAACCGTCGTAAGCTCGCAGATCGCGGAGACGGCGCTCGATGGTGCGCCGGTCATCGGGAAGAAAGTCGCCGTCCTCGAGCTGATCGAGAGCGTTGTCCACTAAGAGCGCGGAAAATTCGCGCGCGTGCAGCACGACGATCTTCGCCGCAGCGGCTTCGGCGGTGTCGAGAAACGCCTTGTAATCGGGATGGCGGTGGATGTCCCAAAAGACCGTGGGGGTGGAATCCATCGAACGCGAATATCCGTGGAAGACGGCGAGTTTGCGAGTGGCCAAGTGTTCACGGATCTCGGTCTTCAATACATCCAGGTTTTGATTCATTCTTGGTCCGCGGGGGATATCACTTGCGATTGTACGCCACAGCGCGGGCAGGCTACTCGGGCTACAATAGAATCTTCGATAGAGGCGCGGTCGGTCAAGAGTACTCGCGGGCATCGCGGAGAAAGGGGCCATCGCCGAAATCGGCGTCCGCGGACGCTGGTTGGGGGACAGGTGAATAACCGGTCCACTGTCATCCGGTAATTCAGGGTGGAGCGCTATCGGGAACCAGACCAGCCGTCTCGCTTCCCCTTTGCCGCTTTCACCCCGTTTGAAGAGGCGCATGCATTTATTCGAATTGACGCGCGCGCTGGTGGACATCGAGTCCATCACGGGCAACGAAGAGCGGGTGGGACAGTTTCTGTTCTCGAACCTGTCGGAGCTTGCCGCGCGTACGGACGGGCACGTCGAGATGATGGATGTGGAACCCCGGCGCTTCAACGTGTTCGCGCATTGGGCCGAGCCAGTGGTGACGCTTTCGACGCACATGGACACCGTGCCGCCATTTTTCTCGTCGCGCGAAGACGACGAGAACATTCACGGGCGCGCGGCGTGCGATACCAAGGGCATCATCGCGTCGATGATCCACGCTGCGCGCGCGCTGCTGGAAAGCGGCACACGCAAATTCGGACTTTTGTTTGTAGTGGGAGAGGAACGCAACAGCGCGGGCGCGTATGCCGCGGCTGCCCAGCCACGCGGGTCGCGTTTCCTGATCAACGGTGAGCCGACGGAAAACAAACTGGCGCTCGGCTCCAAAGGCGCGCTGCGTTTTGAGATTCACGCGCGCGGACGCATGGCCCATTCGGCTTACCCGGAGTTGGGCGAATCGGCGATCGAGAAGCTGCTCGATGCGTTGAACAAAGTTCGCGGAATGGCGCTGCCGTCGGATCCGATTCTCGGCGCGAGCACGATGAATATCGGAACCATTGCGGGCGGGCGCGCGCCGAATGTGATTCCGGATCAGGCGCAGGCTGAGCTGTTTATACGCCTTGTGGATGACGGAGCGGCCACGCATCGCGCGCTGCACGAACTGCTGGGTAGCAGCGTGGAGGTGCGCGACATTCTGGTGATTCCCGCGATCCATCTGGGCGCGCTTTCGGGATTCGAGACGTGCGTGGTTTCGTATACGACCGATATTCCGGCCTTCGGCGGCGCTTGGGGCCAACCGTTTCTGCTCGGCCCCGGCACGATTCACGTCGCGCATACGAGTGAAGAGCGCGTTCCGAAGCGGCAGCTCGAAGACGCGGTTCAAATCTATCAAGACATGGTGAGGCAATTAGTCCGGCAATGAAACATCCCGAGAATCGTATTCCAGTCGGAGTGCTCGGCGGCACCGGAATGGTGGGCCAGCATTTCATCAAATTTCTGCGCAACCATCCATGGTTCGACGTAACGTGGGTGGGGGCGAGCGATCGCTCGGCGGGGAAGAAGTATTCCGATGCGACCGCGTGGCGGCTGGATGGCGAGATGCCGTCTCGAATGCGCGATCTCGTGGTGAACGATTCGAAGCCGGGCAATGGCGCGCCGCGGTTGATGTTCTCGGCGATGGACGCCTCGGTAGCGACGGAAATCGAACGCGCCTTCGCCGAAGCGGGCCACGTCGTCGTTTCGAACTCGAAGAATCATCGCATGGAACCGGACGTTCCGCTGCTGGTTCCCGAGATCAACGCCGAACATTTGCGGATCATTCCGTTGCAACAGCGCAATCGCGGATGGAAGGGACAGATCGCGACGAATCCGAACTGCTCGACCGTGGTGTTGACCATGGCGCTCGCGCCGTTCAAGCAGTTCGGCATACGGCGCGTGATTACGACCACGATGCAAGCGATCTCCGGCGCCGGCTACCCGGGCGTTCCGTCGATGGACATCAATGCGAATGTGATCCCGTACATCGGCGGCGAAGAAGAGAAGATGGAGAAGGAGACGCAGAAGATCCTGGGCGATTTCAAAGGCGACCGGCTGACGCCGCTCGATGCGAAGGTGAGCGCGCATTGTAATCGCGTGCCGGTGGTGGACGGACACACCGTGACGGTCTCCGTCGAGTTGGAACGGAAGCCGTCGCGCGAAGACGCGATCCGCGCAATCAACGAATTCCGCGGCGCGCCGCAGCAGCGCGAATTGCCGAGCGCGCCGGCGCAGCCGCTGCAGTATATGGATGCGCCGGACCGTCCGCAGCCGCGGCGCGATGTCGAGCGCGAGAACGGAATGGCGGTATTCGTCGGACGCCTACGTGAGTGCCCCGTGCTGGATCTGAAATTCATCGCACTCGGCCACAATACGATTCGCGGCGCGGCGGGCGCGGCAGTTCTGAACGCTGAACTGATGTACGCCGAAGGGCTCCTAGACTGAACGCATGATCGTAATGAAGTTCGGCGGCACCTCCGTGGAGTCCGCGGAGGCGATCGGTCGTGTCGCGTCCATCGTGCGCGGGCGGCTTGACCGGCGTCCGGTGGTCGTGGTCTCGGCGATGGGGAAGACCACCAACCGGCTGCTTTCCATCGCGCATCATGCGGTGAATGGACACCGCGACGAGGCGTTGCGCGAGCTTCTGGCTTTGCGCGATTTTCATTTGCGCGAGTCCGCGATGGAGCGAACTATCGATTCGCATTTTCAGGAGCTGACGGAATTGACGAAGGGACTGGCGATTTTAGGCGAGCTCACGCCGCGCTCCATCGATGCGCTATCCAGCTTCGGTGAGCGGCTATCCAGCCTCATCGTCACCAATCATTTCGAGAAGCTGGGAATGAAAGCGGTCCACGCCGACGCGCGCAAGCTGATCATCACCGATAGCCGTCACACGCAGGCTGCGGTCTTGTTCGACACGACCTACGAGCGTATTGCGCAGACGATTCCGCCGCTGACGCGCGATGCGGTGGTGGTGATGGGCGGCTTCATCGGCGCGACGGAATCCGGTGTGACGACGACGCTGGGGCGCGGCGGGTCGGACTACACGGCATCGATCGTAGGCGCGGGAATCGGGGCGGAAGAGATCCAAATCTGGACCGACGTGGATGGTATGTTGACGGCGGATCCGACGATCTTTGCGGGTGGCCACCGTGTGCGTGTTTGCTCGTTCGCCGAGGCTGCCGAGCTCGCTTATTTCGGCGCGAAAGTTCTGCATCCGGCGACCGTGCTGCCGGCAGTCGAGAAGAACATCCCGGTACGGATTCTCAACTCACGCCGTCCGGAAGTAGAAGGCACACGCATCGTGGCGGATGCGGTAGCTTCAACCAACGTGGCCAAGAGCATCGCTTGTAAGAAGAATATTGCGCTCGTCAATATCCATTCGACGCGCATGCTGATGGCGCACGGTTTCCTGAGGCGTATATTCGAAATTTTCGATCGCTACGAAACGCCCGTGGATATGATTGCGACGTCGGAAGTGAGTGTCTCGCTCACCATCGACCGCCCGGACAGCCTGCCCGAGATCCGCCGCGAGCTGGAGCAGTTTTCAGAAGTATCGATCGAAGAAGATCAGAGCATCATCTGTCTGATTGGTGAGAATATTCGCTACACTCCGTGCGTGGCGGCGCGAGTCTTTGGCGCGCTCGGCGACATCAATGTGCGGATGGTGTCGCAAGGAGCGTCGGCGTTGAATATCGGGTTCGTGGTCGCGAGTCAGGATCTGCGGCGCGCGACCGAGGCTCTGCACAACGAGTTTTTCACCACGCTCGACCCGGAGGTGTTCGCGTGAAGCTCGCGCTGGTGGGCTACGGCAAGATGGGCCGGCTGATCGACCGGTTGGCGGGCGAACACGGGTTCGAAGTGATGGCGCGCATCGACGCGGGCGACGATATCGAGGGCGCGCGCGGGGCGGACGCGGCCATCGAGTTTACGCAACCCGAGGCTGCGCCGAAGAACATCCAACGTCTGGCGTGCATCGAGGTGCCGGTCGTCTGCGGAACGACGGGCTGGTTCGCCCAGCTTCCCGAAGTGCGCGAGGCGGTGGAGCGTACTAGCGGCGCTCTTGTGTGGAGCCCGAACTTTTCGGTCGGCGTGAATGTGTTCGCGCGCGTGGTAGCAACCGCCGCGCAACTGCTTTCCGATGAGGCGGCCTATGGCGCATGGGCTTGGGAAATTCACCACAACACAAAGAAAGATGCACCGTCGGGCACGCTGCTGAAGCTGGTGGAGGCGATGCGATCGGCGGGTTACGAGCGTCCTATCGATGTGAGCTCGAACCGCGCGGGCGCGCATCCGGGTACGCACGAAATTGGCTTTGATTCGGGCGCGGACACCATCACAGTGCGGCACACCGCGCGAAACCGCGAAGGATTCGCCCACGGCGCCTTGAAAGCCGCGCAGTGGGTGATCGGCAAACGCGGCGTGTACGAGTTCAGCGAAATCCTGTTCAGGAGATAGACGATGTTTACGGGATGCGGCACAGCTCTGGTAACTCCGTTTCGAGAAGATCAATCGCTGGACGAGTCCGCTCTGCGCCGGCTCGTGCGGCGTCAGGTGGAAGCGGGCATCAACTTTCTGGTGCCTTGCGGGACCACGGGTGAGAGTCCGACACTCACTCACCAAGAGCACGTGCGCGTGGTCGGAATCACGGTCGAGGAAGCTCGCGGACGCGTGCCTGTATTGGCTGGAGCGGGCGGATACAACACCGCGCATGTTATCGAACTTGCGAACGAATTGAAGACGCTCGGCGCTGACGGAATTCTTTCGGTGACGCCGTACTACAACAAGCCGGGTCAGGAAGGCTTGTACCGGCATTATGAAGCGATTGCGTCGGCCGTGGATCTGCCGATCGTCATCTATAGCGTTCAGAGCCGCACGGGCGTGAATGTGGAGCCGTCTACTCTGGCGAGGTTGACGAGATTCGACAACATCGTGGGCGTGAAAGAAGCGTCCGGTAACATCGGGCAGCAGGCGGCCGTCGTGCATGCTGTTCCTGAGAAGTTCGCCGTGCTGTCGGGCGACGACGCGATTACGATCCCGTTGATCGCGCTCGGCGGACGCGGACTCATTTCGGTGGTCGCGAATCAGATTCCCGGCGAGATGACCGAGCTGGTTCAGGCCGCTCTCGCCGGCAACTACACGCGCGCCCGTGAACTCCAGCGCCGCTACTTCGCACTCATGCAGGTGAATTTTATCGAAGCGAATCCGATTCCTGTAAAGTACGCGATGGCGCGCATGGGCTTGCTGGAGCCGGTTTGGCGTTTGCCAATGACGCCGCCTGCCGAGAGCAGCCGCACTGCGATCGAATCGGTACTGGCCCCGCTGCAACTACTCGAGACCCTCCATGCAAGCTGAGATCGAGCGGCTGTTCGATACGCGTCCCGAGTCGTACACACAAGCGGATCAGGAGCTGTTCGCGCGCTTCAAAGCGCTGCTGAATACCGGCGAGGTTCGCGCAGCCGAGCCCGATGAAAGCGCCGCGAGCGGATGGCGCGTGAACGGCTGGGTGAAGAAAGGCATTCTTCTCGGATTCCGCATGGGCGCGGTTGTCGACATGTCGATCGACGCCGGCCGCCAGCCGTGGCTCGACAAGGCCACCTACCCCGTAAAGCGATTCACGACAGAGGACGGCATACGAATCGTGCCCGGTGGCTCATCGATCCGCGACGGCTGCTTCGTGGGCCGCGGCGTGACGTGCATGCCGCCGATGTACATCAACGCGGGCTCCTACGTGGGCGACGGCACGATGGTGGATTCGCACGCGCTGATCGGAAGCTGCGCGCAAATCGGGCGGAATTGCCATATTTCGGCGGCTTCGCAGATTGGCGGCGTGCTCGAACCCGTGGGAGCGCTGCCCGTCATCATCGAAGACGAAGTGCTGGTGGGCGGCAATTGCGGAGTGTACGAGGGCACCGTGGTGAAGCGGCGCGCGGTGCTGGGCACGGGCACGATTTTGAATCGCTCGACTCCGGTGTACGATCTGGTGCGCGGCGAAGTGTATCGCGCGACGGACAACGATCCGCTCGTGGTGCCCGAGGAGGCCGTGGTGGTGGCCGGTTCACGCGCGGTCACCGAGGGGCGCGGCAAGGAGTGGGGCATCTCGCTGTACACTCCGGTGATCGTCAAATACCGCGATTCCAAAACCGATACGCGGATCCAATTAGAAGACTGGCTCCGTTAGAAACCGATCACAGCACCGCCATCCACGGACAGGATGACGCCGTTCACGAATTTCGCGGCGGGCGAACACAGGTACACGGCGGCCCATCCGATATCCTCCGGAACTCCGAAGCGGCCCATCGGCGTACGCTGCAGGATGCGCGCCTTTCGCGGAGGATCGTTGTCGAGCGCCTTGTGCAGCATTGGCGTTTCGATCCATCCCGGGGCGATGGCGTTCACTCGCACGCCGCTCGCCGCCAACTCGATCGCGAAACTCCGCACCAATCCGAGGTATGCCGATTTCGCCGTCGAATATGCGATCACGTTCGGCATGCCCATGTACGATGTCATCGACGCCATGAATAAAAGGTTGCCGTGGCGGCGCTCGATCATGCCCGGCGCGATCGCTCTCGATAATGCAAAGGCGGCGGTGACGTGCGTATTCATCAGCGCGACGAACTCCGCTTCGGAGGTGTCGATGGCGGGCTTCTTCAGATGAGTGCCGGCGTTGTTGACGAGGATGGTCGGGGGTCCTGCCTGCTCCGAAATGCGCGACACCAACGCAGGCGCGGATGCGGTGTCGGTAACGTCGTGTACCTGGAACGTTGCCGCGGAGCCCAACTGCGCGGCGGCTTCCTGTAGCACGTCGCTACGACGCCCCACCAGCACCACGCGCGCCCCCGCCGCGACGAACGCTTGCGCCATGCCGAAGCCGAGTCCGGTGCCGCCGCCCGTGATCAATGCCAGTTCGCCTGCTAAAGAAAATGCCTGCTGGAAATCGCCCATGTTCATTCCAGTATCGGGGATTGCAGACCGCGAACTTCATCCGGCGTTAGATCGCGGTACTTGCCGATTTCGAGCCCGGCAATTTGAATCGATCCGATCGCGGTGCGCACGAGCTTCAGCACCTTGCTACCCACGGCTTCGATCATGCGACGCACTTGCCGGTTGCGCCCTTCGGTGATCGTGATCTCGATATGCGTGTACTTGCCCGAGTCGCGCAGTCGCACGACAGTCGCGGGCCGGGTCGGACCATCGCTCAGCTCGACACCACCGCGCAGGCTATCAAGCTGCGCTTCGCTCAGCACGGTGGAGCATTTGACGAGATACGTCTTGGCCACCTTGAACTCGGGATTCATGATGCGCTCGGCGAATTGCGTGTCGTTGGTGAGTATCAGGAGACCGCTCGTGTCCTGATCGAGACGGCCGACGGTGGCGACCCAGATTCCGAGATCGCCCAACAGGTCGTAAACCGTGGGGCGGCCGTCGGGGTCGCCGTACGAGGTGATGAAGCCCTTGGGTTTGTTGAGCAGGATGTAACGGCGCTCAGCGGCGCGGACCGGATTGCCATCGAAGGTGACGCGATCGCGTTCGAGATCCACCCAGTGGTCGGGTGTCTGGATCAGCTTGCCGTTCACGCGCACGCGTCCCGCACCGATCCACTTGCGCGCATCGGTACGGGAGCCCAAACCGGCCTTGGACAGCACCCGCTCGAGAGTTTTCAGCGGGCGCTTTTCGTCCATCCCTTCGTAGGGTAGACGAAGATTAACGCCAACGTCCGTCGCGCCAGCGGTAGCCGCGTCGCGACCGCTCCCAACGGCCGGCATCCCAGCGAGCGCGTGCGTGCGGAGGACGCACCCAAGCTCCGGATCGCCAGTTATAGCGGCCGCCGTCCCAAGCCCAATATCCGCCGGTCCAGACGTACCCCGGGCTGGGCGCGTATCCGTACACTTCGGCGCGCGGAGGCGGAGGCGCAACGCGGACGTAACCATACCCGCCGCCGTATCCGTAACCGCCATAGTGAGACGCACAGCCCGTTGCCGCCAAACCAAGCAGAATGACGGGAGTGGCCAGAAGCAGTTTGATCATTCAAGTTCTCCTGCAGAATTCAACGCGGGTTCGGGGCCCTTCGTTGCGCGATTCATGAAACTTTAATGGCGCGATATAGTGGTCCGTGTTTCTTCTACACGCTATCCTCGTTCCGTTGCTCGCCGCGAGCAATCCGGAGTTACTGACGCAACCGTGGTCCGCACGCTGGATTAGCGTATCGGGGGCTCCGCGGACCGAGTACGGCGTCTATCATTTCCGCCGGCGGTTCACGCTCGCGGCGAAACCGGCCCACTTCGTGGTGCATGCTTCGGCGGACAACCGCTATCAGCTTTACGTCAACGGAGTACGCGTTTCCGAAGGGCCCGCGCGCGGCGATCTGTACCACTGGCGCTATGAGACCGTGGACATCACGCAAAACTTGAAGGCTGGGGAAAATGTTTTGGCCGCCGTGGTTTGGAACTTCGGATCGGAATCGCCCATGGCCCAGGTGAGCAGCGAGTCAGGATTTCTGCTGCAGGGCGACTCGGCGGCCGAACGCGGGATCGATACGGGGCCGGGTTGGAAGTGCATGCGCGATGAAGCGTACGCGCCGATTCCGGTCCGCATGGGGCGCGATGTTACCGGCTACTACGTTGCGGGGCCGGGCGAGCGCGTCGATGCGGCGAAGTACCCGTGGGGATGGGAAGGCCCTGAGTTTGACGATTCGCACTGGAGCGCGGCGCATGCGATCGGACAGGCGGCGCCACGCGGCGGACGCGACGCGCATAGCTTTTGGATGATGGTGCCGCGCGATATTCCCGCGATGGAAGAGAAGCCCGAGCCGCCGTTGCGAGTGCGGATGACGGACCAGATGAAGTCGACGGAACCCGGCGCGATGGCGCGCTGGCAGATTCCAGCCAATACGAGAACGACGATGATTTTGGATCAGGGTTACTACACGACAGGTTATCCGGAGGTGACCGTTACGGGCGGACGCGGCGCGACAATCTCGGTGCGTTATGCGGAATCGCTCTTTCAGCCAGGGAGCTGGGTGAAAGGCAATCGCGACGAGGTTGGGGGCAAAGAGTTCAAGGGCAACCAGGATATTTTCCTGCCCGACGGCGGAGCTCGACGAAGATGGCGGCCGCTATGGTGGCGCACCTGGCGCTATATCGAAATCGCCGTACAAACCGGGAGCGAGCCGCTCGTCATCGATCCCGTAACGACTGCGTTCAGCGGCTACCCGTTTGTTCAACGCGCCAGTCTGCGCACGTCCGATCCGGCTGCAAACTCCGAATTGCAGCGCATGCTCGAGGTGAGTTGGAGAACGTTGCGGGTGGATGCACATGAGACCTTCATGGACTGCGCGTACTACGAGCAGTTGCAGTATATCGGCGATGGACGATTGGAATCGCTGGCCGCGATGACGCTGTCGGGCGATACGCGCCTGGTGAAGAGCGCTATCCGCACATTGCAGGAGACGCAGACAGCCGATGGATTGACGTTTTCACGCGGCCCCTCGCGCTTGCCGCAATACATTCCGCCGTTCTCGCTTTTGTGGATCGGCATGCTGCACGATTACCGGATGTATGCCGGCGATCCGGAGTTCGTGCGAGAGATGCTGCCCGCAATGCGGCACATCCTGGCGTGGTTCGCAGGCCATCAGCGCGCGAACGGATCGCTGGGCGCGATGCCGTGGTGGAACTACGTTGACTGGGTGCGCCAATGGAAGAACGGAGTTCCGCCGGGAGGCGAAGAAGGTTCCTCGTCGATTCTCGATCTGATGTTGATGGCCGGTTATCAATGGGCGGCGGATTTGGAGGGCCAGTTCGGGTCGAAGGCGGCTGCAACGGAGTATGCGGAGCGCAGGTCGGCTTTGGCAGCGGCGATCCGGGACCGGTATTGGGATCCCGCACGGGGGCTGTTTGCAGATACGCCCGCCAAAAGCTCGTTCTCGCAGCACGCCAATGCACTGGCCATTGTCACGGGATTGCTGCAAGACGAGGAAGCGCGGGCGGCGGGCGCCAAATTAATCGGCGATTCGAGCCTGACGCAATCGACGCTCTACTTCCGGTATTACGTGCACACAGCGTTGTTGCGCGCTGGCCTGGGCGACCGGTTTCGCGATCAACTCGGAACGTGGCGCGATGCGTTGGCCGCGGGACTCACCACTTGGCCCGAGATGCCGGAGCCATCCCGATCGGATGCCCACGCCTGGAGTTCGCACATCGCGCATGA
This sequence comes from Bryobacterales bacterium, assembly GCA_038322705.1. Taxonomy (GTDB): domain Bacteria; phylum Acidobacteriota; class Terriglobia; order Bryobacterales; family Bryobacteraceae; genus TMP-7. Next base: position 65,553 of record JBBQGC010000006.1, read on the forward strand.
TTTCTTCCGCACCATGTTGGGCATCGAACCGACCGCGCCCGGTTTTGCGCAGGTCCGCATCGAACCGCATCTTGGCGCGTTGCGCGACCTCTCGGGCGTAATGCCGTGTCCGCAGGGGCAGATTTCAGTAGAGTTGAAGCGCAACGGGGACGGCGTAACAGCAGGTGTGACAATTCCCGGGCGCATGTCGGGCAGCTTCATTTGGGCAGGGCGGACGCACCCGCTTACATCCGGATTAAACCAAATCGATCTGCCTTGACCAGAAGTCTCGAAACAGACACGTCCCGGTTTGCATCTCCAACGCGAGGAGTTAAACGACCGATGGACAATTACGTGACCGAACCGTGTACCATGCCGAAGCCGGAACACCGCGAAGGCGCCGTGGCCCGCAGCATTGAACAGCAGACCGCAAAGGTGCCTTCCGACACGTTCCTTTGGGCCGCTCTAGGATCGATCGGAGCATCGCTGTTTCTGCAGGCCGCCGGGAAGAGACACTACGCTAACTTTGTCGGGCAGTGGGCGCCGACGCTTCTGATCCTTGGCCTCTATAACAAGATGGTGAAGTTGCACGGCTCCGACGGGAACTGACTGGTTCAGTGCGGCAGGCGGCGAAACCGTCTGCCCTACACTGGTTCCATGGTCCGCCGCCCCATCGCTGCGTTCGTCTTTCTCTGGTTCCAACTGCTCGCCCAAGTCAGCCCTCGTACGGCGCCGTGCTCCGATTTTTACAGGTATGCGTGTAGAAGGTGGCCCGCCGGCCCGTCAAGCTCGGATCAATTGCGGGAACGGAATAGCGCCGTTATCCGCGAGATACTCGAAGCCGAAAAGCCCGGCAGTCAATTGGGTGATTTCTACGCGTCCTGCATGGACGAGAGGGCGAATGGTGTACTCTCCGCCCCGCCCGTAGTTGCCATTCTGAAGCGGATCGACGCCATTCAAAATAAGCAGGCAATTACCGGTGAATTGATTGCTCTACACCGCGCGCAAGTGAGTGCGTTCTTCCGCTTCGGGTCCAGCGGTGATAAGCAAGTGGTTACCAGTATCGATCAAGGCGGTTTGACTTTGCCGGATCGAGACGACTACTTCAAGACCGGCGAGAAAGACGCGGCTTTGCGGGCCCGATTTGCAGCGTACAGTCAGAAGCTGTGGGAACTGTCAGGCGACTCGGCTGAACTTGCGGCCGCTAAGTCACGAACAGTTTTGAGGCTCGAGACCGATCTGGCGAGTCATTCCATTGCTGCGACTTCTTATCACAACTACACGGTTGCGGAACTGATTTCGCTCAGCCCAGGCATCGATTGGCAGAAGTTTTTTGCCGGTATGGGCGTGGGTGCGATTACTACGTTGAATGTTGCCGCTCCGCCCTTTGTGCGCCGGTGGAGTCCGTGCTGGTGCAGAATACGCTTGCGGATCTCAAAACATATTTGAGCTGGCGCGTGCTGGACAGTTTTGCCCCATTCGACGCTGCAAATGCCCAGCCTCCGCGCTGGAAACGCTGCGCCGGCTATGCGAGCGAGCTGTTGGGGGGCGCGCTGGGCCGCAAGTACGTCGAAAAGACATTGACGGCCGTTGCGCGGCAGCGCGCGCGCACGATTGTTGAGGCGATCGAGAACGCCATGCAGCGCGAGATCGAGGGCATGGATTCAATGCCGGCTGAAATCAGGAAGCAGACAGTTCAAAAACTCCGGGCGGTGGTGAACAAGGTCGGCTATCCCGACAAGTGGAAGGATGACAGCGCGGTCGAGGTTCGCCGCGACGACTTTGCGGGGAACGTCATACGCCTGCGGGAATGGGCCGTGAACCAGGAAGTCTCGAAGATCGGAAGACCGGCGGAGAGTGTCGAATGGGGTACGCCCGTAACGGGGGTGGAAGTTCGTTACGACCCGCACAGGAACGAGATCGAAGTGCCGGCGGGAATTCTCCAATCGCCGCTGTTCAGCAGGAACGGGGAACGCGCCTGGGACTTCGCTGGGATTGGTGCGATGGTGGGCCAGGAACTGACGCGAGACTGGTGGGACGCCGCAGAAGCGAAGCAGTTCGATGCGCGGAGGTCATGCCCACCCGATGTCGCGGGCGTGCGGCTGGCGCTGGCCGCCTTCCTCAACACACAGCCCAACGCGCGCTCCGGCGATGCCCATGCTCCGCAACAGCGCTTTTTCGTGAGCTACGGCCAGATGCGGTGCGACAGTAGGCCGGGTGAGGGTCCAGAACAGGGCAGGCGCGTGAACGGCTTGCTTGCGGACCTGCCGGAATTTCAGCAGGCATTCTCCTGTAAGGCCGCGTCGAAAGCACGTGCGTGCACCGTGTGGTAAATTCCTCAATTTCGGAGCAACTACTCCGATAGGAGGCGTATGGGCATATTCATGTGGCGGCAAGAATACGCAATAGATCATTCCCTGATCGATGCTCAGCACCGTGGCCTGTTTCATCTTGGCGACGAGCTGCATGCGGCGATGATGCGCGGCGCCGGGGATGTGGTGATTTCAAACACGCTGTGCCAGCTTGCGGAGTACGCCCGAAGGCACTTTCATGATGAAGAAGCGGTGATGCAGGAGTACGGGTATCCGCTGTACGAGGAGCACAAGGCCGAGCACGAGGCGTTGACCAAGCAGGTTTCAGATCTCATACGAGGTCTCAAAAGCGGACACATCACCGTCACGATGGACACCATGCACTTTTTGCGCGACTGGCTGGATCAATCACGTGATGCAATCGGACCGGCAGATCGGCCAGTACATCGCTGCCCGGGCAGGACGGTCCGATCTGGTGGGAGCGGCCGCAAGGCGGTAATCCAGTAGCCCGCGATTTCGCTGGCGCTTCGCTCACCTTTGTCCGCACTCCCCCGATAAGCAACGTATGGGCCTATTTACATGGCGTGACGAATATTCAGACTGGAGCGGCACATCATGGATTCGGACCGGCAAATCGGGTTGTTCGTCGCTGCGCAAAGTGGCCGTTCTGAGTTGGTGGGAGCTGCCGCGAGGCGATAATTCGCGCGAGCCTGTAGAGGAGAGCCGCCTCAGATTCAGGCGGTTTAGTCCGATAAGAGCAGTATGGGCTTATTTACATGGCGTGACGAATATTCAGTAGATCATTCGCAAATCGACGGGCAACATCGCGGGCTGTTTCATCTCGCCGATGAGTTGCACGAGGCGATGATGCACGGCGCCGGCCGTGAAGTGATTTCAAAAACTCTAAGCCAGCTTGTTGAGTATACCTGCAAGCACTTCCGTGACGAAGAGATGGTCATGCGGGTTAATGCGTATCCTCTATATACGGAGCACAAAGCCGAACACGACAAGCTGACTGCGCAGGTGTTGGAGTTGAAGCGTGGTCTGGAGAGCGGAAATATTACGATCACGATGGATACGATGCACTTCTTGCGCGAATGGCTGGAGAAGCACATTATGCAACTGGACCGCCAGATTGCGGCGCACGTCGCTGCCCGGACTGGCCGCGCCGACTTGGTGGGAGCAGCGGCGCGGCGGTAGTTTTATCGGGCGGCGCGCGAGGCGGCGTTTACCGCCTCGAAAAAGTCAAGGCCAGCCTGGTGCAGTTTGGAGACAGGCTTGATCGTGTCCCCCAATTCGAGCGCGGTGTCCTCGCTCGTGCGGTAAGCGGGCCAGGAAGGCAATCCCCGGCCATTCGGGTCGCCGGTTGTGGCGAAATTCACCCAGTACGCCGACATAGCCTCGGACAATTTGCGGTCGGTGTCCTCAGAGGAGCGCTTCCACAGCGTCAGGTTGTTGAAGACGTAGGGAATCTCCGCTGCGTGATAGGCTCCGTAGCGCGCGCTTTCGGGGCCGGGCGGAACACGGCTGAAATAGTAAAGAAATGCTTTCGATTTACCGGTCTTTGTCTGCAGCCGCGCCCACTCGCGCATCTGCCAGCCGAAGGACGCATCGCGGTAGCTGTCGTAGTGCGCGGCCTTGGCCTGCTCGTCGTTTTCGGCGGGGTAGATCTTAAGAAACTCGTCCGCCTTGGGGCCGAAGCGCCTGCGAGTCAGTTCGAGATAGGAAGCGGCGTTTGCGGTAGCGGGCCAGGGCGCAAGTGAAGTGCCCTCGTTCGAATTGAATCCCACGAGGATCGGAACGTCGTTTTGATGTCCCGCCGCGAAGATCGTGTAAACCGTGGTGGGCAGCAGCCACCCATCGACGTTCGGCGGGAAGTTCGCGTTCGCTGCTGAGGCCAGCAGTTCGTCACCGGGCTTCGACCGCAAGGCGGCAATGCTATCGGCGCCTACGCTCGCAGCGAATCTCTTCCCCATCTCTTCAGCTTGGGAGAGCTTCTGAAGCTGGCCGAAAGCGCCGCCGCTCTCTCCGATTACGCGATGGAACAGACCCTTTGCGAGCGGGCTGGCCATCAGATAATTGACGCTCCACGATCCGGCCGATTCGCCAAAGATGGTAACGCGTTGAGGATCGCCGCCGAAACCCGCGATGTTCTTCTTCACCCATTCGAGCGCCGCGATCTGGTCGAGCAGGGCGTAGTTGCCCGACGCGTTGCGATCCGACTCCCTGGTCAGTTCGGGATGCGCGAGGAATCCGAACACGCCCAAGCGGTAATTGATGGTGACAATCACCACGCCCTTTTTCGCAAGAGCTTCACCGTCGTAGGCTGGCGTCGATCCGGAGCCGCGCGTCAGGGCGCCGCCATGAATCCACACCATCACTGGGCGCTTGTCGCCTGCGGACTTGGCCGCGGTCCAGACATTCAGGTACAGGCAATCCTCGCTCATTGGCTGCGGCGCAGAGCGGTATATAGAGTTGGCCGGATAGGGCTGCTGGAGACACTGCGCGGAAAACTCGCGCGCTTCGCGAACGCCCTTCCAAGGTGCGGCTGCTTTCGGCGACTTCCAGCGAAGGTCGCCCGTTGGCGGCGCAGCGTAGGGAACTCCTTTATATACGGTCACGGACGGATCTGCGCCCGAAGTGCCCGACAGCAAACCTGATTCGACCCGAACCGTATCCCCCGCCGCCAGCACCGGCAGCGCGGCAAAAAGGAAAAACAGAGACCTACGCATGACCTACTCTACAACGGCTTTTCCGTGTTCGATTCAAGCCCTTCGCACCGTCCAATTTGCAAGGCGGTGTGAGTGGAGGATCTGATCGTCGCGTTATTCCGTTTCTTTGCGAGGCTGGGCGGCTTCGGCCTGCTGGGGCTCGGCATTCTGGATTCATCGTTCCTGTTCATGCCTCTCGGCAACGACCTGTTGATGGTCGCGTTCACCGTCCAACATCCGCACCGGCTGATGTACTACGCGTTCATGGCGACGCTCGGCTCCATGCTCGGCACCTTTATTATGGATGCGACCAGCCGCAAACTGGGCGAGACGGGCCTGGTCGACCGCGTGCCGAAGCGCCGTCTCGACTTCGTGCGCAAGCGGTTCGATAAACGAGCCGGGTTGACCCTGGTGGTTGCGTCGTTAATGCCGCCGCCCTTCCCGTTCACTGTCTTCATCATCGTCGCAGCGGCGCTGCAGTACTCGAGAAAGCGTCTGCTGGCGGCCGTTGGGGCGGGTCGCGCGATCCGGTTCACCATCATCGGATTGCTGGCCGTCTTCTACGGCCGCCAGATCATTCGCATGTCGAAGCTGCCTGCCGTGCGCTGGGTGATCATCGGACTCGCGGTGATTTCGGTCGTGGGCAGCGCGTGGTCGATATATCAATGGATCAAGCGGAGCCGCAGCGCCGCGACTAGTACCGCACCAGCGCGAACTTGACCGTTAACGAGCAGCTTACGACGGCTGGGGCAAGCGACGGTTGAGCCGCGATAAAACCGCCGAGCAGGAAGCCAGCGAATCCGCCGGTCGCAATAGAACCAACCGCAAAATCGCCGCTTCGTGCCGCGTACGCCGGCGTATTCACGAAGGCGGGTAAGGAGGGCGCCTTCGACAGTGCGCCGATCGGACCCAGGGTCAACTGGGCGGCTGCTGCCATCTTCTGCGCTTGCACGCGGGCGTCGGCGATCAGGTCGGAATCCAGACAGTTCCGCGCAGCTAGTGCCTGCGGAGAAGCGCGAGTCTCCTGCGCGCTGTAATTCAGGTTGAGCGTCTTCGAAAGCGCATTCAACTGCCGGATCGTGTTGGCTGTGTCCGTCAGCGGTACGGCGACGGTGTAGACCCACGGCAGACCAGGTGCGCCGCTTTCGAATTGCAGCCCCCGCAAGCCGTCAAGCGCGGGCGCTGTGTCCGATTGCACCACCAGCCGGAACACCACTTCATCCGGCTGCAGGTTGTAAGAGCGCGATGCGGTGACCGAGATCGTATTGGATTCGAGTTGTCCCCAAGCGAAAGCCGCACCGAGCAACCCCAGATAAATCGCCCGCATCTCAATACCTCGTCAGACCGAACTTCACGGTCAAAGAGCAGATGAACGGGATCGAGAAGGAACTGGAGGTCAGTCCTAACCGGCTGACGGAGACCGTCGGCAACCCGATGTTGCCCGACGTTGCGCTCGACATGGCGAGAATGGGGCCCAGACTCTGGCCCGCGGCATCGGCCAACTTCTGCGCCTGCGCGCGCGCATCCGCCAGCAGATCAGGGATTGAGCAAGGCTGCGATTGTTGAAGAGCTTGCGAAACCTGCGTCCCCTGCACCGAAAACGTCAGAGCAACACCGTTCTTCTGTTGAGCGATGGATTTCTGAAGATTGGCCAGGGTGGCGGCGGTGTCTTTGATCTTAGCGATCGGTACCGGCAAAGCGAAATCCCATTCGAGCATGGGCTCGGGCGGCTGTTGACTCGGATTTCCGGTGGTGATGATGAAGCCCTGTGAATTGCCGACCCCCGAGAAGTTCGCACCGGTGATCCCGGCGGGCGCGACCGCGGCGAGTACGTCGTTGTAGCTGGCGGTAAGTGGCGTGGTAACAAAGACCGCGAGAATCGCCTGATCGGGTTGAACGTTGGTATTAGAGCGAGTGGCGGATACGGTAACGGAATTGGAATCCAGTTGCGCGAACGCCAGCCCGCATTGCAGAACCGTGAGAAGTAACGTGCGGCTGCTCATGTTCTGAGTATATATTGAAACAACATGATCAACCGGCCGGATCTTGCGCGCCAGCTCAGCTTTTTGGACGCGGCGAGCATCGTGGTCGGGATCGTGATCGGGGCGGGCATCTTTCTCGTGCCGAGCCTGGTCGCACGCACGCTGCCTTCCACGGGCGCGATTTTCGGCGTTTGGATCGCCGCGGGCGCACTCTCGTTTTTAGGCGCGCTAGCGATGGCGGAGCTCGGCGCGGCCATGCCGGCGACAGGCGGAATCTACGTATTCATCCGCGAGGCGTATGGTCCGATGGCGGCGTTCGCCTGCGGATGGAGCGGGTTCCTGGTGAGCCAATCGGCCGCGATCGCATGGCTCGGTGTGAGTTTCGCGCTGTACTTGTCATACTTGATCCCTCTCACGCCAGTGCTGCAAAAAGTGACCGGGCTGGCTTTGATCGCGGCGCTCGCAACCGTCAACTATCGGGGCGTTCGTCTCGGAGCGTCGGTGCAGAAGCTGTTTACGCTGTCAAAACTGACGGGCATCGCGATCCTGATTCTGAGCGCGTTCCTCACCCCGCGCGCGCCGGCGAGCGTGAGCACGTACCAATTTCGATGGAGCGATTTCGGCGTCGCAATGATTGCGTGTCTCATGACGTACGACGGTTGGGCGGCGGTCGGTTCCGTTGCGGGCGAGATCCGCGATCCGCAACGCAATATTCTCCGCGCGCTGGTTATCGGGCTCGGCATTTGCGCCGCGGTGTACGTGTCGGCCAACGCCGCTTTTCTACACACACTCGGCATTGCCGGGCTTGTCTCGACGGATAAGCCCGGGGCTGAACTCGCCGGGCGCAGCATGGGTGCGTGGGGCGCGAACGCGGTGGCGATTGTCGTCCTGCTATCGATCGTCGGCGCGACCAACGGTTGGCTGCTCACCCAACCACGCGTGTACTTCGCTCAAGCGCGCGATGGACTGTTCTTCCGCAAGTTTGGCGAGATTCATCCGCGCTTTCGTACTCCCGCTTTCGCGGTCTTGATGCAGTCGGCCTGGTCGTCGATTCTGCTGCTCACCGGCTCGTTCGAAGTGCTGATCAGCTACGCGATGTTTTCCATCTGGGTGTTCTACGCGCTCAGCACAGCGGCGGTGATCGTGCTACGCCGCAAATATCCAGACCGGCCGCGCCCGTATCGCATGTGGGGCTATCCGGTAACGCCCCTGCTGTTTCTCGCGACGGCACTCTGGTTCCTCATCAACACGCTGATCGAGAAGCCGGGGCCGTCGCTCACCGCGGTTGCGATTATGTTGCTGAGCGTGCCGGTGTATTTGCTTTGGACCCGCGCAGCGCGACAAAGCGGGGGAAAGCTTGCGTCATGAACAGGGCTTCGTCTGACGTGCCGAGCGGAAGGGGATAGCGTTCGAGAAGAGGCCGGGCTTGATCCGGGTGGCCGGAGTCCACCAGAGCCCACGCGTATAGTGTGCGGATCTCGCCGTCAGTAGTGGGAGACGTTCTCTCGTACAGCGGCTTCAGCAATGCGGCCGCGCGCTGCGCATCGTGTGCGAACAAACTAGCGTAAGCGCGGGCAAAGTCCGGAGCCGGCTGGCTGCCCTCGGCTACAGCGCCCGAGATGAAACCGCACATCGCGGCCAGGCGCTGAACCGATGGTCCGCGGGCCTGCTGCGCCGCTTGCTTGGCGAAGGCGGCCGCCGCATTCCGGTCGCCCGAATCCATCGTCCACAGCGCGAGATGGCATAACGCGTACGCGGCCACGTCGCTGTTCGGGCTGCGAGCCGCCGCCTGTGCCGCGGATAGCGCTTCGGCGCGGCGTCCTGAAACGTAAAGCCACTCTGCGCGGCGCACATCGGCGAGCGGATCTCCGGCCTGACGCCGCAGACTGTCGAATTGAGAATACAACTGGTCAGCGCCCGCCGTATTGCCTTGCATGTAGCGAGCCTGCGCTGCCTTCAACAATTCGACGCCGCCCAAAAATCCGGGCTGAATCTTCTGCGCCTCCAGGAAGTACTTCTCGGCGTCGGCGAACCGCCCGCTGAAGAAATGCACCTCGCCCAACGAATCGAGCGGGTTCGGCTGGCTCGGTTGCAGCGCGCGATAACGCTCCAGCGTCCGGCGCGCGTCATCGATATCGCCGCGGTATGCTTCCGCGTACCCCAGTTGATTGAGCAGCGAAATATTCTCGGGCTCAATCGCGACGGCTGTCTTCAGCAGATCCGCCGCCGCCGTAAAATTACGGGCATTCAGCTCCGATTGTGACAATGCTTCGGAGGCCTGCGCGTCGGTAGAAACCAGGCGCGACAACGCCACGAGCGCTTCCCGGCGCTGGGCGCGATCGTTCCTGACCACCGACGAGGCTAGCTCGAAACGGGCGCGCTCGAGGTCGGTGAACTGGCTCAGCCGTTCCCCGCCCCGCTTCAAAACGCTCTGCACTTTGGCGTTATCGCCCGTTTCGGCGTAAAGCTCGCAGAGCTCGGCATAGCCTTCGCCGAAATTCGGATCCGCCGCTATGGCCCGCTCCAACGCTGCCGCGCGCGCGGCCGGCTCGCGTTGATTCAGAGCTTCGCCCCACGCTTTCGTCGCCTCCCCGTTCTGCGTACCGAACGGGCGAGTGCGGGTGTCGATCGCCCGTGCAATGGACTCGGATGCGCCGTTCAAGGATCCACGCAATCCCGCTTGTGCAGCGACCGCTGCCGTATTGCGCAGGTCATCCAGATTCGAAACAACCGCGTGTACATCGAGGTGATCGCCGTTGCGCGTGTAGTAGCCCTGGACCACGGAGGCGGCGCCGGTCAAACGCGCGTTGCGCATGTCAGTGGTGCGGTACGGGTACACGCGCCAGGATGCGCTGACCTGTTCCGCCACCATGCCCGCCAAAGCCGGACCGGCCCAATCGAGCGCTGGATCAGCCGACAGATTCTCGAAGGGCAAAACGGCCAGGCGCTCGATTGCGCGCGTCTCTTTCCGGTGGCACGAGCAGAGCGCGCATACACACAGAACGGCTGCGAGCGCGCGCCGATGAATCAGAGCACCCTCTGTTGTGTAGCGACAAGTTCCTGAAACTCAGGAAGGTCGCGCAAGGGAAGGAAATCGGGCTCGTCCTTGATCTTTGAGCGATCCTTCAACCCTTCCTCGAGAGCCTTCCGCAGATACAATAGCGCCCGATCGTTCATGCCGCTTTTGGCATACAGCTTGGCTTGGTAGTAATGAAACTTCGCGCGCTCTTCGACGCTGCGCTCCTGCAGCAGAACCCCCGCCGAGCCGCGATGCTCAAACACTTCGGGATCGAGCGCCAGCGCCTTCTCGTAGCACTTCATCGCGTCGTCGTACTTTTTGCGTGAGAACTCGGCAGTGCCAAGATTGCTCCATATGGACGCGGACGCGGGCGTAAGCTTCAGCGCCTTCTCATACTGAGAAATCGCTCGCCGGTAGTTCTTCTTCGCATAGAACACCGTTCCCAAATTGTTCACCGCTTCGGGATATTGCTTGTTCAGCTTGATCGACCGCTCGTAGTATTTCCGGGCTGTGTCGAGATCCAGCATCTGATGATAGGCGATGCCGATTTTGTTAACCATCACCGCTGTGTCCGGTCCCGACTTGTAGGCTTCCACGGCCTCGCGATACATCTTGCGGGCCATATAAATGTCCCCGCGCAATTCCGGCGAGACAGTGACGTCTTTGGTCTGGGCCTTTGGCAAGGAGAGTCCGTCCGAGCGTGTGTCAGCCCGCAGATTCGCCGCCGGAATCCCACGAGGTGGCTGAGTGCCTTGGCCTGCGAATGCAAGCATTACCGATAGCGCGATGACCGAAATCATGGCCGGCCTCCAGAATTGTTTTCAACTTCACTATAGCTCCACCGGCTCGAGGGTGGTTAGGGGGTGCACTTGCCGGTGCGCTAAACAGGCCCGCACTATGGTGAAATTGTGAACATGCGAATCCTGGTGGTAGAAGATGAAAAGCGCATCGCGGACTTCCTGTCCCGCGGGCTCGAGAGCGGCGGCTATGCGGTGGACGTCGCCAATACGGGATCGGCCGCACTCGATCTGGCGCATGCCACCGAGTACGATCTGATTATTCTCGACCTCGGGTTGCCGGATATGGATGGGTTGCAGGTTCTGCAAAAGGTCCGCACCCGTAAAACAAGTCCGCCGGTTTTGATTTTGAGCGCTCGCGATGCTGTCGACGACCGCGTGAAGGGTTTGGAGGTCGGGGCCGACGATTACCTGGTGAAACCGTTCGCGTTTGTGGAACTATTGGCTCGCGTCCGCGCGCTGCTGCGCCGCGGTCAGCCCACGCCGGAACGTCTCCAGGTTGGGGAACTTGCGCTCGACTGCATCCGGCGCAAGGTAACCCGCGACGGCGAGAACATCGAACTCGCTCCCAAGGAGTTCAGCATCCTCGAATACCTGATGCGCAATCGCGGCCGCCCGCTCAGCCGCACGATGATCGTCGAGCACGTTTGGGATATGGACTACGACGGCCTGACCAACATTGTCGATGTCTACATCCGCCATTTGCGAAGCAAGATCGACGACCGCTTTCCGGCCAAGATGATTCAAACCGTCCGTGGAATCGGTTATATGCTTGACCTTCCCGAGCGCGGTGAAACCCGGCCGGAATCGAGCACGATCGCTTAGCGAGGTTCGTTTGAACGCGCCCGTGAAGCCTACGGCCAAAACATCCACGCGTTTCCGGTTCGTGCGCAGCCTACGGTTCCGCCTCACGGCCGGATTCCTGCTGTTCTTCACGCTGATGCTGAGCGGCGTCGGCATCCTGTTTCGCGAGATGCTGACTTCTATCCTGCAGGACCAGGCGGAGGCGGCTCTCGAGGAGGAATGGGGCGCGAGCAAAGGCTACCTGCGCATCGAACATCAGAGGCAGCTCTGGTACTTCGATCGTTTCGATCCCGAGGAATCTCTGATCGTGAATCGCATCCGGCGCGTGGAACTCCTGACCGATTCGAGCGGCAACGTCCTGGAGGTCTCGCCGATCTATAACAGCCTCGGCATCGATCCGCTATCGCACATCCAGCAGGTGTTGAAGGCGACGGGCCCCACTCTGCTGATCCGAAACGACGGGCACGGCGTGCGATACCTGATCCGCCAAGGCTCGGTTCCAGACGGACGCAGCCACCTCTATTTCCTGGCGATCGGACGGGCGTTGAGCGATAACGATCGCCTGGTCTCGAAATTCACGTGGCGGTATTTTGCGTTCATGCCGCTCCTGATTGTGTTGAGCGGGTTCCTGGGATGGTGGCTCGCGGGCCGCGCTTTGCGTCCAGTGACCGAACTTGCGGCGACTGCCCACAACATCACCGGGTCGAACCTGAGCGTGGAGATTCCGCTGCGCAACGCAAGCGATGAGCTGGACGAATTGATCGAGGCGTTCAACCGGATGATCGCGCGCTTGAATCTCTCCTTCGAACAGATGCGCCAGTTCTCCACCGACGTCTCCCATGAACTGCGCACACCGCTGACGGCGATCCGCGGCCAACTGGAAGTGGCGCTCTTCACGGCCAAGACGACGGAGCAGTATCAGGACGCGATGGTGAACGCGCTGCAGGACGTGGAGCAGTTGACCAACATCGTGCGCGCGCTTCTGCTGCTGTCCCAAGCCGAATCGGGTCAACTCGTGTTGCAAATGACGCCGGTGAATCTCGCCGATGTGATCCGCAATATGGCGGAGCAATATCAGATTCCGGCCGAGGCTGCGCAAATCCAATTGACTTGCGACGTGCATGAGAATTGCACCGTTCGCGCGGACCGCGTGCAGATGGAGCGGCTCATTTCCAACCTGCTGTCGAATGCGATCAAGTACACTCCCGAGGGCGGACGCGTGCGCATCGTGCTGGACAGTGATCGCGAGAGTGAGGCAGCCGAACCGCAGGCGCGACTCACGGTGGAGGACAGCGGCATCGGCATTCCCGCGGCGAAGTTGCCGCACATCTTCGATCGTTTCTACCGCGTGCGGCCTTCCCACACGAATCCAGTTCAAGGGCTCGGCCTGGGCCTCAGTTTCGTGTCATGGATTGTGAACGCGCACGGCGGGACGATCGACGTGGAAAGCAAGGAAGGCGCGGGATCGAAATTTATAGTCCGGCTGCCGCTTGCCGCCACGCCGGAGCTTGCCGAAACACCCGCTCCGCTTGCGCTCACCGAATCCTGAACGGCTTTTCCGATTACACTGAAATCTACAAATATGAGCTTAGAGATTTCGCAGCGCGAACAGGAAGGCATCACGATTCTGGATTTGAACGGGCGGCTCACGGTAGGGCCGGCCGCAACCCAGGTGCGTGAATCGATCTCCAAGCTGCAGGCCGCCGGCGTTACCCGGATTGTTTTGAATTTGTCCGCCGTCGACTACATCGACAGTACCGGTTTGGGCACGCTCGTCATTTGCTTCACCAGTCTGCAAAAGGCGAATGGCAATTTGAAGTTGTGCAAGCTGAACCGGCGCAATCTGGAGTTATTGGTTCTGACAAAACTCAGCACCGTGTTTCAGCTCTATAACGACGAGCAGGACGCGGTGAACAGCTTTTTTCCGAATCGCGAGATCAAAAAATTCGATATTCTGAGTTTCGTCCAGCAGGAAAACGAATCGTAGGTGAGTGGTGGCGGGAGAGGGGGTCGAACCCTCATGAGAAGTGAATCCCGACGGATTTTGAGTCCGTTGCGTCTGCCAGTTCCGCCATCCCGCCGGATGACATTTAACATCCTAACACTCTGAGACTGGACCTGCTATCGGCTATCGCCCGCGCCGCTTTTTGACCCGATGCTTGTGGCGTTTGGTTCGCGCGGGGGCGGGGCGCTCGGCTGTCTTCGGGGCGGGCTCGACCGCCTGAGGCCGCGCGGGCGCCGGCACAGGTTGCTGCACGACGGGCGGAGCCTTCACCGGAGCAGGCGCAGCAGCAGGCGGTTCCCGCAGCCATACGAACCAAGCCCCGAGCCCTATCAGCGCAGCCACGAATCCTGTGACCGGAATCCACTTACGCGACGACTGGGTGCGCGGCTTCCACTTGCGCAGCGCGGCGGCATCAAACGGGAACTCGCCATAGTTCGTGTATCCGTGGATTTCGCCGCGCTCCTGAATGAAAATCGCCGCGCGATGCGGCCCGTCCGCCCCCGGTGTGGCGAGCAGATAAATCATGCCGGGATGCACGAACGAACTGCGGATGAAGGATGCATCCAACCCGTCGAGCTTCAGTTCCGCACCTTCCCGGCGGCGGTACAGGCCCACCACTTCGAGGTCCGTTCCCGGCGGCGGCTTCGGACGTCCGCTCAAATGCGCCGGATCGAACGGGTGGAAATCATCGATCGTGACGAGGTATTTTCCCCAGCGCCGTTTGATGCTCCCCAGCAGTATCCCGAACGCTTCGGCGGGCTGCATCTCGCGTTCCCGGATCCACGGAACCATGTAGCCCAACATGGGCAGGTTCAGGCGCACCCCGACCGGTTTGCCTCGCGCGCGCCAGCCGTAGTAGTCCATCATCAATTCTCTGCGCCCGGCTCCTGCACGCAGTTAAACTATAGTTAGCATGGCGAGTAAGAACAGTTTCGGCGCGCTGTCCACGTTGACGGCCGGGGGAAGACAGTATCAGATCTACCGGCTTGACGCTTTGGAACGCGCGGGCATCGCGGACATCCACAAAATACCTTATTGCATCAAGGTGCTGCTTGAAAACTTGTTGCGATTCGAAGATGACCGCACTGTCCGGCAGACCGATATAGAATATGTCGCCCGCTGGACTCAGCCGGGTCCCTTGCGCGAAATCCAATTTCGCCCCGCGCGCGTTCTGCTTCAGGATTTCACTGGAGTTCCGTGCGTGGTCGATCTGGCCGTCATGCGCGACGCGCTCAAGGCGATGGGCGCCGATCCGAAACTCGCCAATCCGCTGATTCCCGTCGACCTTGTTATCGATCACTCGGTTCAAGTGGATCAGTTCGGTTCGCGAAGCGCTTTCGGCATTAACGCGCTGCTCGAATTTCAACGCAACCAGGAGCGTTACTCGCTGCTGCGCTGGGGCCAGACCGCGTTCCAGAATTTCCGCGCCGTGCCGCCCGACACGGGCATCGTTCACCAGGTGAATCTCGAGTATCTGGCGCACGTCGTCTTCACCGACGCTGCACGAGGTGGCGGCGCGCCCGTCGCATATCCCGATACCGTGATGGGCACCGATTCGCACACCACGATGATCAACGGCTTGGGCGTAGTGGGTTGGGGCGTAGGCGGTATCGAAGCAGAGGCGTGCATGCTCGGGCAGCCGATCTCCATGCTGCTGCCTTCCGTGGTCGGCTTCAAGCTGACTGGCAAATTGCCATCCGGCGCCACTGCGACCGACCTGGTGCTGACCGTCACGCAGATGCTGCGCAAGAAAGGCGTGGTCGGCAAATTCGTGGAATTTTACGGCCCCGGCGTGAAGGCGCTGAGTCTCGCGGATCGCGCAACCATCGCCAACATGGCGCCCGAATACGGAGCCACGATCGGCTTCTTCCCGATCGACGAAGCTTCACTCGATTATCTGCGCATGACCAACCGGCCGGCTGAGACAATCGCGCTCGTTGAGGCCTACACGAAGGAACAGGGCCTGTTCTTGACTGCAGGCGCGGCCGATCCCGTTTACTCGGACACACTCGGACTCGATTTGAAGGATGTTGTGCCGTCGGTTGCTGGACCCAAGCGGCCTCAGGATCGCATCAATCTGCCGGATGTGAAGAAGAACTTCCTGAGCACGCTCGGCGAGGAGCAGCGCTCCACCAAGGTGGGAACGGATGGCGATTCGTTCGACCTGCGTGATGGATCGGTTGTGATCGCCGCGATTACGAGTTGCACGAATACCTCGAATCCGTCAGTAATGCTGGCAGCCGGTCTGCTCGCGAAGAAGGCGGTAGATAAAGGGCTCAAAACGAAACCGTGGGTGAAGACGAGTCTGGCGCCCGGTTCGAAAGTGGTGATGGATTATTACGAGGCCGCGGGGCTGATTCCATCGCTCGAGGCGCTCGGTTTTCATCTCGTCGGTTACGGCTGCACGACCTGCATCGGCAACAGCGGTCCGTTGCCGGATAAGGTGGCGGACGCGGTGAGCAGCGAGAAACTCGTGGTCGCGGCCGTGTTGAGCGGCAACCGCAATTTCGAAGGGCGCATTAATCCACTGGTCCGGGCGAATTACCTGGCATCGCCGCCTTTGGTGGTCGCTTATGCGTTGGCCGGCAGCATGGATATCGACATCACGCGCGAACCGCTGGGCGTCGATCAGAAGGGCAAAAAGGTCTACCTACAGGACATCTGGCCGAGCCAGGAAGAGGTCGCGACGGCGGTGCGCGAATGCGTGCGCGGCGACATGTTCGAGAAACAGTACTCCAAGGTCTTCGAGGGCGACGCCAACTGGCAATCAATTAAAGTGCCAACGGGCGACAGCTTCGCGTGGGACCCGAACTCCACCTACATCAAGCGTCCGCCCTACTTCGACGAGATGGTGGACCCGGCGACCTCGGTAAAGGATTTCAACGGGCTGCGCGTGCTGGCGATGTTGGGCGATTCGGTCACCACCGATCACATCTCGCCCGCGGGCAACATCCCCGCCGATAGTCCGGCCGGCAAATATCTGATCGAGCACGGCGTGAAGCCGTCCGATTTCAACTCTTACGGAGCACGCCGCGGCAATCATGAGGTGATGGTTCGCGGCACACTCGCCAACATCCGTTTGCGGAACCTGCTTGCCCTTGGAACAGAAGGCGGATGGACGACACATATCCCGTCGAACGAGAAGATGTTCATCTACGACGCTGCGATGCGCTATGCCAGCGAGGGCACGCCGCTGATGATCGTGGCGGGTAAGGAGTACGGCTCCGGTTCGTCGCGCGATTGGGCGGCCAAAGGCGTACTGCTGCTCGGCGTGCGCGCCGTGATCGCCGAAAGTTTTGAACGCATTCATCGCTCCAATCTTCTCGGCATGGGTGTGCTGCCTCTGCAGTTCGTTGCCGGCGAGAGCCGTGATTCCCTCGGCCTGACGGGCTTCGAAACGTACGCTATCCACGGCGTTGTCGAAGGCATCAGCAACACGAAGAAGGCGAACGTGACGGCCACTGCGCCCGATGGCACGTCGAAGACCTTCGAAGCGTTGATACGCATCGACACGCCGCAAGAGGTGGAGTATTATCGCAACGGCGGCATTCTCCCCTATGTGCTGCGTCAAGTGGCCGGAGCCGCTGCCGCCGCGCGCGGTTAGACCCGATCGGAGAAGATGCGTAAGCTGTATGCGAAGCGGATGCAGACCTGGGAGAACCAGCTCTGCTTCCGCGCTACGAACCGCGTTGTGCGGCCTTTCGATTGGGGCCTGGACTGGACTTCGAATTGGCCCTGCGCCATAGCATTCCCAAGGAACGGCCACGATCCCGAGGCTTATCTCGCCAGGCTGACCCGCTGCGCCATCGAGAATAGCGGCGAGTTCTTTGGGTATACGCCGCCTCGCGATTTCAACCTGGACGGGCGCTTGTTGCGGTTCACTTCGCCGGTCCACACGCCGTATCCGGAAAACAACATTGTCCATGCACAATGGTTTCACGCTAAAGATAAACCCGGGCGCAAGCGCCGCGCTGCCGTTGTGCTTCCGCATTGGAACGCGAGCGCATCACAGCACGCCGCTCTATGCCGCGGCATGGCCCGTCTCGGAATATCGGCGCTGCGCATCAGCCTCCCCTATCACGATTACCGCATGCCACCCGAACTCGAACGCGCCGACTACGCGGTGTCGTCCAACATCGGCCGCACCATCGACGCATCGCGGCAGGCGGTCATCGACGTCCGCTGTTGCGCCGACTGGCTGGAGCAGCAAGGGTTCGATCGCATTGGATTGGTCGGCACCAGCCTGGGATCGTGCTACGGCTATCTCGCCAGCGCGCACGACGAACGCTTCCGCGTCAACGTCTACAACCATTGCTCGACGTATTTCGCGGACGTCGTGTGGCTGGGATTGTCGACGCGTCATATTCGGGAAGGCATCGAGAGCGAGATCGATCTGGAGCGTTTGCGCGAGGCGTGGATGGCGATCAGCCCGCCCGTGTATTGGGAGCGGTACGCGCGGCTGCCGAAGAAATCGCTGTTCATTTACGCGCGCTACGACACGACGTTTCCCGCGCATCTCTCGGAACAGGTGGTGGCGCAGGCGCGCGCGTCGAACCTCGACCACAAAACCGTGGAGCTGCCGTGCGGGCACTACACGCTGGGCGAGTGGCCGTTCAAGTTCATCGACGGCTATCACATCTGTTCGTTTTTGTTGCGGAACTTATAGAGCCGCGTCCGCTTTTCGATTCCTGTTGCGCATCGCCAGCCGGTGCGCCCGACGCTCGCCCGCCTGTTCAAACCGGCGCTTCTCATCGGGCGTTTCGGAAATAACCGGCGGGACCTCCGTAGGCCTGCCGTCCTCACCGAGGGCCACGAAGGTGAGAAACGCCGATGAAGTGTGCCGCACCGCGCCTGTTTGCAAATCCTCGACGCAGACGCGTACGCCCACTTCCATCGACGTCCGGAATACGCGATTCACGGACGAGCGGAGTACGAGTAGCTGTCCGATGTGCACGGGATAGATGAACTCGAGATTGTCGACGGAAACGGTCACCACGGGACGCCGCGAATGACGGGCGGCCGCGAGCGATGCAGCCAGATCGACCAGGTGCATCACCTTTCCACCGAACAGCGTGCCCAGTGGGTTGGCATCGTTGGGCATCGCCAGTTCGGAATATTCGGAGGCCGACTCCGATACCGGCCGGCCGTCGCGCGACTTCAAACCCGAACTCTCCGGCTCAGGTAGCTCTCCACGAACATGCGGGCTTGGGCGAGCAGCGTCCCGGCGGCCGGAACATTCAGGGGGGCAAATGTTCGCGCAGCGATATCGTACGTTAACGGGCCGTGCGAGGCGGGCGAATAGTTCTTCTCCAGAATATAGACGAGCGCGAGTGTTGAGCCGCCGTCGCTGGTGATGGAGAACCGGATTGCATCGGGAGCGTCGGACGGGATCGCGCTGAAATGCCGGCATTGTCCGCGAGCGTACCCGACGTTGCAGAACTTTCGAAGCTCGTCCGATGCGGGTTCGAAATCGCCGGCACGGCACAGGCCGCGGCACGGGTCGCCCAACGGCAAACGCGGCGGTTTCAACCATGCGCCATCCTCGAAGCGCTCCACCGGATGAAAAAACGGACACGCCACACGACAGAGCGTAGCACAGGCGGCGCGAGCACTATAATGAACGCGTGGAAACAATTCTGCTTCTGATTGTTTTTGGGCTTATTCTAGGCATCGCCGCGCTGTCGATCACGTTCGCGCGCCGTGCCGCGCCGCCGCCCGCAGTCGATCTGGCGCCCGTGCTGGCGCGCATGGAGACGCTCGACCGGGCGCTCGAACGATCGGAACGCTGTATTCGCGAGGAGATGGCGCAGAACCGGCTGGAGATGCACCGTTCTCTCGAAACCATGCGGCAGAGCAGCGAAGAACGGCTGGAGCAGATTCGCCACACCGTCGATGAACAACTCCAAGGCACGCTCGAAAAGCGCTTGGGCGAATCGTTCCGCCTGGTGAGCGAACGTCTCGAGCAGGTTTACAAAGGCTTGGGCGAAATGCACACGCTCGCGGCGGGCGTCGGCGATCTCAAGCGCGTGTTCAGCAGCGTTCGCGCTCGCGGCGCGTGGGGCGAAATTCAACTCGGCGGCTTGCTCGAACAGATGCTCGCGCCCGATCAGTTTGCGCGCAACGTGGCTACCGCCGGAGGTTCGGAACGTGTGGAGTTCGCGATTCGAATGCCCGGCGCTGAAGCGGGCGGATGCGTCTGGTTGCCCATCGACGCGAAGTTCCCGCAGGAGGATTATCTGCGGCTGGTAGAGGCCAGCGAACGCTGCGACGCTAGCGCTGTCGAGCTTTGCGCGCGTCAACTCGAAGCGCGTTTGAAGTCGTGCGCGCGCGACATTTCAACGAAATATGTCCGGCCGCCCGCCACCACCGACTTCGCGATCCTCTACCTTCCGGCCGAGAGTCTTTACGCAGAGGTGTTGCGCCGCAACGGTCTTGTGGAGGCATTACAGCGCGATTTTCGCATCGCCATCGCGGGCCCGACCACGCTCGCCGCGCTGCTGAACAGCTTGCAAATGGGCTTCCAGACGCTCGCAATTCAAAAGCAGTCGAGCGAAGTCTGGCAGGTGCTCGGGCAGGTGCGCACGGAGTTCGGCAAGTACGCCGATGTGCTCACCCGCGTGCAGAAGAAGCTGCTGGAGGCGAGCAATACCGTCGACCAGGGGCTTACGCGCACCCGCGTTCTGGAGCGCCGCCTGCGCGATGTGAACTCGCCCGCAACTGCCGTGGAAGCCGCGGGCGACGAATGGGATCAGGAGTGGCCCAACACCGCGTGAGGCTGATACGGCTCCTCGAGTTGCCGCATCTCTTCATCGTCCAGCTTCAAATCGAGCGCCGCGATCGCGTCGTCCAGATGCTTCATCTTGCTCGCGCCGATAATTGGCGCGGTCACATCGGGCTTGTTCAGCATCCACGCTAGAGCGATCTGAGCGTTGTTGACGCCGCGCCGCTGCGCAATCTCCGTGATTCGATCGACGACGGTGAAATCGGACGGTTGGTAATAGAGCTTCTGCGCGTAATCGTCGGTCTTCGCGCGAATCGTCTCACCGTAATCCTGCGGCCGCCGGTTGCCCGCGAGAAATCCACGCGCCAGCGGACTCCACGGAATTACGCCGATTCCTTCCTCGCGGCACAGCGGAATCATCTCGCGTTCCTCTTCGCGGTAGATCAGGTTGTAGTGATTCTGCATCGTCACGAATCGCGTGAGTCCCATCTGTTCGGCGGTGTACAGCATCTTCGCAAACTGCCACGCGAACATCGACGACGCGCCGATGTGGAGCGCCTTGCCGGAACGAACCACGTCGTCGAGCGCCTCGAGCGTCTCCTCGATCGGCGTCTCGTAGTCGAATCGATGAATCTGGTACAGGTCGATGTAATCGGTGCCCAGCCTGCGCAGGCTGTCGTCGATCGCGTGGTGGATGTGCTTGCGCGAGAGGCCGCGCTGATTCGGATCCTCGCCCATCGCGTTGAACACCTTCGTGGCGATCACGACCTTATCGCGAGAGGGGCCGAAGTCCTTGAGAGCGCGGCCGACGATCTCTTCGCTGACGCCAACCGAATACATGTCCGCGGTATCGAAGAAGTTGAAGCCGAGTTCCAATGCGCGCTTCATAAAGGGCCGGCTCTCCTCCTCCTCCAGCACCCATTCACGCCATTGCTTCGACCCATAGGTCATCGTGCCCAGGCACAGCCGCGATACCTTCAGGCCCGTTGTTCCGAGTCTTGTATATTGCATCTCTACAGATCATTGTCCGGCAGAGCGCGGCGCTGCTGCCAGGCGGATGGTCTTGCCAGTGCGAGCCGATTCGCGCGCCGAGGTGAGGATCTCGGTGACAATCATGTTGTTCTCGAGCGACGACAGCCCCGTGGGCTTGCGTTGGCCGCGAACGACCGAGATCAGATACGACACCGAATCGCGATCGGATTCCGGAAGCGGGTCGGGCTTGCGCGTCTCCTCCGCCTTGCCCGGCATACGAACACGCAGCGATGTGCCCCCCGTCGCTATGGCGTAGGAGCGCTCCGTGTACACTTCGAGATCCTTGCGGCTGAACGGCCAATTCCACGAGCCCTGCACAATCCCCATCGCTCCCGGATACTCCAGCAGAATGTCGGCCTCATCGTCCACGCGTGGGTAGATCGCCGGCTTGTTCCGCTGCGTCTGCGCCGTCACCGACAGCGGGCGCTGATTGTCCATCAGCCAGGTCGTCAAATTCGCGCCGTAACAGCCGAAATCGAATAGCGCACCTGCGCCGTTCTTCACAGGATCGGTGAGCCATTCGAAAAACTCGGGGCCGACGTGGATTTCTTTCGGACCCTCGTGGCCATCCATCGCCACCATCTTGCGAATCGCCCCGCCTTCCTTCTGCTCCTTGATCACGCGCCACAACAGCCCGTGACTCGGATACCACGTCGTTTCGTAATTAACGATCACCTGGATACCGGCGCGCTGGGAGGCCCGCTGAATCGCGCGAGCGTGCTCCATGCTGACCGCGAGCGGCTTCTCCATCATGACGTGCACCTTGCGGGCGGCGCACGCTTCAACAACCGCCGGGTGATCGTAGGTGTTGGTGAACGCAGCTACCAGACTTGGCTTCGAGCTCTCGATCATAGCGGCGACGTTCGGGAAGAAGATCGAGCGATCGAGGTGATAGCGGTCTGCGTATTTCTGCTGTAGCGATGTGTCGGCCTCCGCGATGCCGACGAGTTTTACGTCGGTGCGATTCTGAATGGCATTGAGAAAGCCGGAGACGTGTCCATGCACCAGACCGGCGATGGCCAGCCGGACAGGTTCGGACTGAGGCGCTGCGAATACGCGAGTCGCGAAGATAAGAAGAATGGCGGCGCGAGTCATACTGAACAGCATGATACCCGAGCCGCCACCGGTCTATTGCGGCTGCTTCTGCGCGTCGTGCTTCTGCTTCTCGACATCGCGGCTGAGCTTGTTCTGCTGGCGATTGATTTGCCGCTTCTCTTTGTTGGTGAGATTGCCGCCGTTCGCGACCCGATCCTTGCGAATCTCGTGATTTAATTTGGTCTCTTTCTTCTCGAGGTGAGTCGCCTCTTTAGCCGTCAACGAGCCGTTCTCGACGCCCTCGCCGATCCGCTGCTGTTGCCGCTCCTTGCGGGTCTGAACCTGCCCTTCGGGTTTCGTATCGTCGGCCTTCACCGAAGGAACGGCCATCAGCCCGCCCGCTATCATCATTGCCACTGCGATTCGTTTCATTTGTTTCATCTCCCGTTGCGATCTATCGAGCATTACGCTCACTTGCTTAAAAACGGATCGCCCGCCGGAGTTTCGCGCGCGCGCCGTTAAACATCGCTCATGAAACAATCGTAAGCGTGAACATCGAGGAGCCCGGTGCGCTCGTCTCTTATCTGCGCCGGACAGGGCACATTGAACCGGACGAATCACCTGATATTCGCATCCTCAACGGAGGTGTTTCGAATCGAACGGTGTTGGTCGCGCGCGCGAACGGCGATCGGTGGGTGTTGAAACAGGCCCTCGCTCAATTGCGCGTAGCGGTGGAATGGTTCAGCCCTCCCGAACGGATCAGCCGTGAGGCGCTCGGCATGCGATGGCTCGGACGCCTGCTACCCGAAGGCGCCGTTCCGCGCTTGTTATTCGAAGATCCCTCAGAGTTTTTGCTGTCGATGACCGCAGTGCCGGAGCCGCATCGCAACTGGAAATCGATGCTGCTCGCCGGCTCACTCGATCTGCGTCACGTCGTGCAGTTCGCGAGCTTGCTGGCCACCATTCACAGTGCACGCGGTGACGATGCTGCCCGGGCATTCGCGGATAAATCGTTTTTCGAGTCGCTACGCCTCGAGCCGTATTACAGCTACACCGCAGGCCGCGTGATTCCGGCCGCGCCCTTCATCGGGCAACTACTAGACGAAACGCGGTCGATCGAGTCAGCTCTTGTGCACGGCGACTTCAGTCCAAAAAATATCCTGGTGCATGATGATCGCCTCGTTCTGCTCGACCATGAAGTGATTCACTTCGGCGACCCCGCCTTCGATATCGGCTTCTCGCTGACCCATCTCCTCAGCAAGGCGCATAATCTGTCCGCTCAACGCGAGCAGTTCACTACCGCGGCGCATCTTCACTGGCGCGAGTACGCGCGGGCGGATCCAGCATGGGCCGAGCAACTCGAAGCCCGAGCCGTTCGCCACACGCTAGCCTGCCTGCTGGCGCGCGTCGATGGCCGCTCACCTCTCGAGTATCTGACCGCGGAGCAACGCGACCGCCAGCGAGATGCAGTGTTGCGCCTGATGAATGAGCCGCCCGCTTCCATCGCAGCGACAATCGATCGCTTCATCGCCTACCTACCGGATCTGTTGTAAGTCAATCAGAGCGACGGACTCGTGGGATCGGCCGGTATAAAAAACCAGCCAGCGGCCGCTGTGATCGAACGAGAGGTGTGGATGGACGGAGGGAATCTTGTCCATCACGCCCGAAGCCAGAAGCCGGACATCGCCGGTTCGCGCTTTCGCAAGCCAGATGCGCCCTTGGCGGTCGTCGGCGCCGATCCATTTTCCGTCGCGAGTGGTGGCACAGTGCCAAAAACTGTCCTCCGACGCGATCAGGGCTGAGCCGTCCGGCTTCACCACCATCAGTCCGATCTTCTCCATCACCATCGCCATGTCGCCCGTGTCCTGAATGAACGACTCATGCGCAACCCACTCCTTCAGCGGCGTGATCCACTTCGCCGGATCCGTGGCGAAATAGAGCGGGCCGTTTCCTGTGCCGTCGCGATTCACCAGCCAGGTGGATTGGTCTCATACGTCGGATACCATGGTCAGGGCCGCCCAGTCCGGTCCCGTTCGGCCGCAAGGATGCAGTACATGGCCACTAATCACACGCCGGTCGCCGATACTCAGTTCACCCGCGACGATTTCCTTTCAAGCTTGGCCGATTCTCTGCCGCGTACCATCTGGATCGAACTCACCTCCAAGTGCCCCTTCGATTGCATCTTCTGTTCGCGCAAACACGAGCGAGGAACCGGCGAACATATGGAGTTCGGCTTATACGAATCGCTGATCGGCCAACTCGAGTCTCCCGAAGTTATCAGACTCAATTATTCCGGCGAGTCGCTGCATTATCCTCGTTTGGCCGAAGCCATCGGGCTCGCCCGTCGAACCGGAGCTACCACGGAAATTGTATCGGCGTTGGGTTCGGCGCACCGGCAATCGATCAAGGCCCTGGTAGACGCGGGGCTGCACCGGCTTTCCATCTCTATTCACTCGATGGACTCAGACCAATACCGGCGCATCTACGGCCGTGGATCCATCGAAGACGTCCGCGACCGTTTAGAGTACCTGCGGAGTTACCAGTCCGAGCGATCCACCACCTATCCGGAGGTCGACTTCGCGTTCGTCGCCATCGAGGAGAACCTTGCGGAGCTTCCGGCGCTGGTTGAGTACGCGCGTGCGCTGCAGGTGAAGCAGATATCTATTCACCCGGTGATCCGCCGGAGTGCGATTCCATCGCCTTTCTCACAGGAACTCGATGGCGCCGGCAATCTCCGGATCGAATTTGCCGCGCGTCTTAAGCAGACGGTGGACGCGGCGCGTCAGAGTGCACCGGATTTGAACATCACGGTAGCCCGGCCGCAAGCCGCCAATCGAACAAAGGATGCCGCTCCTTCCTCCGGCATTACGACATGCGAACAGAACCCCTGGAGCACGATTCACGTCCTGTCGAACGGCGACGTTGTCGTATGCGAAGTGCAGGATCGCGTTGCAATCGGCAGCCTTCGTGATCGAACATTGCGCGGCATTTGGAATGGTACCGAGTACACCAACTTCCGGCGCGAGTATTTGACCGGCTCACATGCCGCTTGTAGCCTTTGTCCCTGGCGCAGTACGGCGACGGAGTTGGCAGGCGGGCGAGTTCTGCTTCGCGGCTGGCATCCAACTGCACGGGAAACGGTGCGATGGTCTGAGTCCAATGCGGCATTGGCCGTTGTTGTTCCACCCGGCGTGAGTGGCCTGCGTGTATCGGGCATACTTCCTCCGCCGCCCGCTGGAACATCCACGAACTCGCTTTCCATTCGCCTCGGGCCGGAAATTCCAGCCAGCATTGTCAATCGCACGAGTGAGTTGATGCCGTTCGAGGCGCAGGTCGCGTGCCGGCCCCGAAAGAGCGCGTCAACGGATCTCATCAGGTTCGAGGTCAAAGAGCCTTTCTGCCCCGCCGAACGCGGCCGCGGCGCTGATCTCCGGCGTCTCGGGTTCGCGATGACCGGCCTGTCGTTCGAGTTCAGTCAGCAACGGCGGAAGCAGGTCAACCGCCTTTTAAACTTGCTCGAGCGGGTGGAGAGTGCGTCGGCGCTGCGAAGAATCACATCGCGGATTTGGCCCGTACCGGCGCAGGTTGAGCCGGGAATCTGTGTGCTCGTGCCCGCGCGAGACACACCCGACCTGCTCGATCCCACGCTACAAGCAGCGGAGGCCAGTCTGGCCCACGTCTCCGAAGCGGCCGATATCGTCGTGATCGTGAGTGGCACGGACGGTGCGAATTGTGCCCACCTTGCGCGGCGCTACCGTCGTGTGAAGTGGGTGTTCAGAAGGGAGCCGCTCCACTATGTTCAAGCGGTCCAACTCGGCTTACAGTTCGTCAGACAGCCCTGGGTCTATCTGCTGAACAGCGACATGCTATTGAACGCGAGCGCGATTCCGGCAGTGATGGAGCATAGGCGTCCGGAAACCTTCGCCATCGGTTCGCGTATCAAGATGGCTGACGGCAGTTCTAAGGAAACAAACTGGACCGATCTCCGCTACGGCGATGACGGCGGCGTGGAGCTGATCGAGCGCGACCCGCAGAATCTCGGGCAGGCCCGCGGCTGCTTGTATGTGGGCGGCGGTTCCGGGCTGTTTCGCGCCTCACTGCTCAGGAAATTCGTCAGAGGAACCGGATCGTACGCGCCATTTTATTGGGAAGACGTGGAATGGGGCGCGCGTGCCTGGCGCTATGGGTACGAGTGCGTCTTCTGTCCGGCATCGGAAGTAGTCCACGGCTTCCGGCAGACGGTTTCGCGCTACTACGACGAACGTGAGGTCGCGCGCGTGTTCGAACGTAACCGGTTGCTGTTCCATTTGCGCAACCTGCGTGGAGTCAGGTGTCTGGAGGAACGGCTGCTGTCTCTGGACGAACAGAGTTGGAACGATGTATTTCAGTCCGCAGCCCTGTTTGAGACGGTCTCTGCAAGAGCCAGGTCATTCATTGGACCGCGAGGCGACGGTGCAATTTCCGATCGATGGGCTATCTCGTACTGAGCAACGCTACAGGCCCAAGCGGTCCAACTTGTATCTGCCGGCAAGAAACGAGCGGCGCTTCATCAGATTAGTAGAGCAGACTTCACCTAGAATCGGGTAGGAGAGCAATTCGTGCGAAGCGGAATCCGGTGGCCGGCCGTCATGCTCCTGAGCGGGTTGCTTGCTGCCGCCCCGAACGCCATCAAACGGCTAAACGGCAGCGCAATATCCCCGGCGGAAATTGATCAAACCGTATTGCGCCTCATGCGGGCAGGCGAAGTAACCGGGGCCGGTGTCACTTTATTCAATAACGGGAAGATCGCGTATTCCAAAACCTATGGCCTGCGCGACGTCGACAAGCAACTGCCTCTAACTGAGGATTCCGTCATGGCGGGCGCTTCCTTAAGTAAGGTGGCATTTTGCTACATCGTGATGCAACTCGTTGCCGCCGGAACTTTGGACCTCGACAAGCCGGTACAACAATATCTGCCCAAGGCGCTTCCGGAATATGCGGGATATCGGGATCTGGCTGACGACGCTCGCTACAAGAAAATCACCGGCCGGATGTTACTGAGCCATACCAGCGGCTTTCCCAACCTTCGTTGGGCCACTCGTGACCGCAAATTGAATATCAACTTCGAGCCGGGGTCAAGATACGCCTACTCGGGCGAGGGAATCCAGTTGTTGCAGTTTGTCGTAGAGAAGATCACAGCCAAGCCATTGAACGAGCTCATGCAAGACCGGGTGTTTCGCCCTCTCGGCATGTCGCGCACCAGCATGGTCTCCGAGCAACAGTTCGAAGACAATTATGCCAACGGTTACGACGAGTGGCGACGCTCACTCGGGCACCAGCAGCGAAAGACCGCCGCAGCCGCGGGTTCCATGCAGACTACTCTGCATGACTTCACGCGATTCATGCTGGCGATTATGGCCGGTAACGGACTGCCCCAGCCCATCGCGGAGTCGATGCTGAGTCCGCAAATACAGATCTTTTCTAAGCGTCAGTTTCCGACGCTTGACACTGCCACCACCGAGGAGAATAAGGGCATTCGTTTGAGCTACGGACTCGGCTGGGGTCTGTTTTGGAGTCCGTACGGCAAAGCGTTTTTCAAAGAGGGTCATGACGAAGGCTTTCGCCACTACACGGTCGTATTTGACAAGCTGAAAGACGGCATCCTCATCATGACCAACAGTTCCAACGGCGAAGGCATTTTCAAGGATCTTCTCGAATCGCTGCTCGGCAACACATTTACGCCAATCGCCTGGGAAGGATATACGCCGTACAACAAATTGCCGCCGCGTAAGCCATTACCGAGGCATAACGAGATCGGCGTTGATCTAAAACTCCTCGACTCACCCGATTGGTGATTCATAGGGGCGGCAGGAAGATGCGGGTCGACAGGTCGAATAACATCGACGATGGGCGTCTACTGCTCGTCGTGCTCGACGCCGCTGTTCCAATACCCAAACATCTCGCCCGCATTCGGGATCTTCGCCGGCCGCACCAACCGGAAACCGAGCCACTGCGCATCGGTGAGATACCAGATGCTCTTGGGCAACTGCGGGTCCTGCTGCTTCCACGTCGCATCGGAAGCCACGCGCGCCGTGCAGCGGATCGCGCCCGCCTCGTCGTTCCACGACCCTCCGCGCGCTACTTGCGGATAAGGCGCCGTCGCCTTCACCCACGGGTTTGCTTGCGCTGCGGCCGGGTATGGCGCGTATTGATCGAGCGTCCATTCCATCACGTTGCCGAGCATGTCGTATAAACCCCACGCGTTGGGTTGCGTGGTCGCGACGTTATGATACTTGCCCTCGCTATTGGCCCCATACCAGGCATGACCGGCAAGCTCGGGCGCGGGAGAGTTGGCGCGGCACGCGTACTCCCACTCGGCCTCGGTCGGCAGGCGATAAAATTCGCCCGTCTTGGCGCTCAACCATTCCGCGTACTTGTTAGCCGCGTGCTGCGTCATGCTGATCGCGGGAAAACCGTCGATCCCCATCCCGAAACTCATCTCCACATAGGGACGCGTCGGGCCTGCGATCGCGTCCACTAGGCCGTCCGCCGTCGCAACCTTGCCACTCTGCTGAGAGAACATGAACAGGCGGTATTCATCCCAGGTAACTTCGTGTGCCTGCATCCAGAATGCATCCACGCGCACCTTGTGCTGAGGCTGTTCATCGGGCTTGCTGGTCGAACCCATCTCGAACTCGCCCGCCGGAATCGGGACCATCTGGAAACTGACCGTCGTGTTCGGAATCGTGACGCTGTACCTCCCCGATTTCGCCGCCGCGCTTTGATGATCGAGGATGCGCTGGCGAATACGACGCACGGTGTCGTGCTCATCGGCGGGCGCTGTTCGCGTTGTGCTGGCGAGCGCCATTCCCTTCGGCCACGGCGCACCCTGAACGATCCACCGCTTCAGAATCGCGAGTTGATCGTCCGGCAAGCGCGGGCCCCCAGGCGGCATCGCGCCTGGCTGGGACGAAGGCAGCGCGGAGAGCCGGTATAAGGGGCTCGCTTCCGGATTGCCGGGAACGATGGCCTTCCTGGCGATCAACACCTCCCGGCTCGACAGCGCTACACCGCCCGCTGCCTTACCCGCACTGTGACAAGCCAGGCATTGTTCAACGAGTACGGGCGCGACATCTTTCGCGAAGTCGATGTTCTGGGCGGCGCAAGACACCCCCAACAGAGCCGCAATCCACAAGCCTCGCATCGTCCGCGTCAGATCAGCTTAGTGACACCGGGACGCGCCAGCGGTGGAACTTCATGCGAGCCCTTCCAGCTCAGATCGTCGGGCACCAGCTTTTCCTGCGAGTTCAGCGCCTGTTCCCAGGTCACTTGCTGGCCGGTGTAGGCCGCCATCCGCCCCATGATCGCCAATAGCGTACTGGTCGCCATCCGCTTTCCATCGTTAATGGGCTGGCCTTTACGAATCGATGCGAACAACACGTCGTGTTCGCGCTGGTACATGTCGTAAGGCTGCCCGTTCCAGGTCCACGTGGTCTTGCCCTCGATGCGGGGGCGCGGTCCACGCCCGATCGTGCAGGCACCTTCCGACCCGAGAATGTAGTCGGAGTTTTCGTTATAACAATTCACGATCTGACGATTCGCCATGAACGCCCGGACGTTATTCGGATAGAGGTAGTTGATCTCGAAGTGGTCGTAGATGTTGCCGCCCTCGGCCGGAATATCGCGTCCGCCAACTCCCACGCAGCTCACCGGCGGTTCGTCGTTCATGGCCCAGGCGATCTTGTCGACACTGTGGACCGCCTGCTCCACCAGCGAGTCGCCGCAAGTCCACACGAAGTTGTACCAGTTGCGAATCTGCCATTCGATGTCGCTCATCCCAGCCGGTCGCGTGCTGGCCGGCGGCATTGGTTTTACAGGACTGGTGTAATACGTCGCGTAATACGCAGTCAGCCGGCCGATCGCGCCATCGTGGACCTGCTGGAACGTATCCTGGATCATCTGGTTGTAGCGCCAGCAAAAGCCGGCGACCAGTGAAATATTCTTGTCCTTGGAATCTGCCACCGTCTGCATCACGGATCGAATCCCGGTGGAATCCGTCGCCACAGGCTTCTCGCAGAACACGTGTTTCTTGGCCGCGACGCACGCCGCCAGATGCACCGGGCGGAATCCCGGCGGCGTCGCGAGCAGTACTACATCAGCTTTGTCGATGACTTCACGGAACGCATCGAGGCCGATGTAGCGGTTGGCTTGCTCCACCTTTACCCGCCCGGCGATTCGCTGAATCTTCTGGAGAGTCTGCAGCGAATGGTCGATCTGCGCTTGATCGACATCCGCCACGGCCACCAGTTCACTGTAATCGTCGGCGCGCAGCGCTTGGGAAGCAGCGCCGGTGCCGCGCCCTCCACAGCCCACCAAGCCAACCTTGATCGCGTTGGTAACCGTCTGGGCCGAGATGATGGCGGGGAATGCGGTAACGGCTGCTCCGGCGGCTTTTAAGAAATCGCGGCGGCCAGAGGAGGGTTTGGAATCTTGCATCTGTTTTTCAGTGTATACCGGAGATTAATGCGGTAAGTCGCCGGCGGGCTTGTGCTGTTCGAACTCGTTGTACGCGTCTTTCACCTGGGCCTTCAGGCTGCCTCCCACCCAGTTCTTCACGCTGTCGGGAAGGTGTAAAGACGCGGCGATCTCGTCCGGTTTCTGACCACTTTTGGCAGCCTTCTCGACAGCTTTGCGGAGCTCGACGAAGAACTCCAACTGGCCGGACATAATCTCTTTGCCGCCCGCCGGTCCATGGCCGGGAAGCACGTGTGCGACATCCAGCTTCTGCGCGTTTCTGACGACGTTGGGCCAGTTTCCGATATTGCCGTCCGCTGTGTAATTGTAGGCGCCGTTGACGATCGCATCTCCAGAGCACAGGACCTTGTCCTTTGGCAGGTACGCGAACCCGTCACCCCGCGTGTGTGCCCAGCCGAAGAAGTGCAACTCAACGCGGCGCATCGGATCGTTCATCACGTAAGGCGACTGCGTGAAGGTCTTTTGCGGAGGTTCGGCGGTGGTCAGGTTCAAATCGCCGACATCCTTGCGATCCTTGGCGGTCTGCTGCCACCGCTTCGGCTCGTAGCGCTTCATCTCGTCGGCCACGCCGCTGTAGGCGATCGTCACGGCCCCCATCTTGGTCCAAACCGGATTTCCATAAGCGTGGTCGCCGTGATGATGGGTGTCGAAGACGAACTTAATGGGCTTGGGCGACAGCTTCTTTGCGTCTTCAATGACGCGACGCGCGCCGCTCGGAAAGTTGGCGTCCACAACTACGAGGTGGTCGCTCATTTCGATGATCACGTTGTTGCAGTGACCTTCGCCTTGGATGTCGCCCTCGCGGAACCAGACACCCGGCACAATCTGTTTCACCGAGTTGGGCTGAGCCTCACCGCGCGTGACCAGGAAGCCGAGGGTCAAAACAAGAGCGAAGCCGGAGAATATCGCGAGTCGCGTTGTGCGCATGGCTGGAGTTGTTCCAGTCTACCCCAGCTTTGGCCTATATAATGGGTTCGTTCCCGTCGATAAGCTGAAAAGAGCAGGAATGCTGCTGTCTATTCTCATCCCGGTTTACAACGAGCGCACGGTCATCGAGCGTAGTCTTTCGCTCGTGCTTGCGGCCCCGCTGCCTGAAAACATGGAGCGGGAATTGATCATCGTCGACGATTGCTCGACGGATGGCACGTGGTCCATTCTGGAGCGCTGGGCGGCCGCTGAGCCGCGAATCCGGCTGTTCCGCCACTCGAAGAACCAGGGCAAGGGCGCCGCCGTACGCACTTGCATCCAACAGGCGCGCGGGGATTTCGCGCTGGTTCAGGATGCCGATCTCGAATACGATCCGAACGAGTACCCGAAGCTGCTGCGGCCATTGCTGGACGGTCACGCCGACGCCGTCTTCGGATCGCGGTACATGGCCGGCGAGCAGACCCGGATTTTGCCGTTTTGGCATTCCATGATGAATCAGGGGCTGACGCTCATCTCCAACATGTTCTGCAACTTGAACCTGTCGGACATGGAGACCTGCTACAAGGTATTCCGCACCGATCTGCTAAAGAGCATCCCGATCCGGTCGGACCGTTTCGGCTTCGAGCCCGAGATTACAATGAAGTGCTCGAAGCGCAAGTTCCGCATCTACGAGGTGCCGATCAGCTATCACGGGCGCACCTACGAGGAAGGCAAGAAGATCGGCTGGAAGGACGGCGTCAAGGCGCTCGGGGTCATTCTGCACTTCTGGCTGATCGACGACCTGTACGTGGAGCCGTACGGGCGCGCGTTTCTCAACAACATGACCGGGACGCCACAGTACCTCAGTTGGGTCGCCAGCACGATTCGCCGTCATTTGGGCGACAGCATCATCGAGATCGGAGCGGGCATCGGAAATATGACGGGCCGCCTAATGGGGCGTAGGCTGCGATATGTCGCGGCGGAGCGTGATCCGCTTTACCTGCACGCATTACGCAACCGCTTTCTACGCACGCCGAACGTTCAGGTGGCGCCGTTGAACCCGTCCGACCCGGAGCAGTTCGAGCCGTATCGCGAGCATTTCGAAACCGGCCTGTGCCTGAATGTGCTCGAATACTCGGAGGATCCCGCGTCGGTGATCAGCGCGCTCGCAAGGTCGTTGAAAGAGGACGGTCTGCTCATTGTGCTCGTGCCGCAGAATCCGGCGCTGTTCGGGCCGGTCGACGAAACGCTAGGCCATAAACGCCGCTTCACCCGCGAACAGATCCAGCAACTGCTGGAAGCGCAGGGACTATCGCTCGAACGGGTGTACCAGATGAATAAGATCGGTCGTCCGGCCTGGTGGTTCTTCAGCACGGTCCTGCGCCAAAACCGTGTAAATAAGGTCACGTTGAAGCTATTCGACAAATCGGTGTGGTTTTGGCGACTGGTGGAAGGGCTGATTCCATGGGACGGACTGTCGATGATCGCCGTGGCGCGCAAACGGCCGAACGGGCATATCGCGTCTGAGTGGCAAGTGACTTCGGATGCGGTCGCTCGTACTTGATACCGGGCGCAGCGTGTTGGAAGCGCGGGACACGCCTCCGCCCGAACTGACCAAGAGAACGGACGTGCTGTTCCGCGTCCGCGAGGTGGGCGTCTGTGGAACGGACCGTGATTTGGCTTCGTTTCGTTGGCACGCGCCGCATCCGAAGAAGCAATTCATCATCGGGCACGAGGCGTTGGGACAGGTGGTTGCGACCGGCGCTTCGGTGACGTGCTTCTCGCGCGGCGACTGGGTGGTTCCGCTGATTCGCCGCTCTTGTCAACCGCCGTGTCCGTCGTGCGCCAGGGGGCGAACCGATCTGTGTCTGACGTACCGCTACACGGAGCGCGGCATCATCGGGGCGGACGGATATTTCGCCGAATTTGCCGTCGATGCCGAACAGGATCTGATTGCGATACCCGAGCCGCTGGCCGGGGTAGCGATACTGCTCGAGCCGCTGAGCGTGGTCGAGAAAGCGATCGCTCGCGCCATCGCGGTTCGCCAGACGGACGGCGAATCGGCGCTTGTCCTGGGTCTCGGTCCGATCGGGATGCTGGCTGCGCTCGTGTTGAACCGGCGCGGGTATCGAGCACGTGTGTACTCTGCAGAACCGTCCACCCACCCGCGAGCCCGCCTGCTGGCGGCTCAGGGCATCGAATACCTAACGTCTTTGAGTGGAAGTGCCGATATCATTATCGAGGCCGCCGGTTCGGGGGAACTCGCTCTCGCGGCGCTGCCGCTGCTCAATTCTTCGGGCGTCTTCGTTCTCCTCGGAGCGCGTCGCGCCGAGGGGAGCATCCGGTTTATCGATATGATTGTAGGCAATCAGACCATTGTTGGAAGCGTGAACGCAAGCCGCGAGTCATTCGACACCGCGCTCGCCGATCTGAAATCCCTGGGTCCGCCGGCGTTATCCGGTATGATCCGGCGGTTCGGCTTCGACGAGTACCGGCAAACGCTGCTCGGAGAACCGGGAGCGGAGCCGAAGTACGTGCACGTAATTAGCGAGGGTTAGACTGGGAGTTCATGGCTTTTCAATTCCATCAGGCCATTTGCAACGAGATTTATCAAGGCGTACCCTTTCACGACGCGTGCAAAAGCATTCGCGCCATCGGTTATACGGGCATTGAAATCGCTCCGTTCACGCTGTCCGCTACGCCGGCCGCAATCCCGGTGGCTCAGCGGCGTCAGTATCGCGGAATCATCTCGTCCGAAGGGCTCCGTTTTGCCGGGCTTCACTGGCTGATGGTGGCGCCGGCGGGCCTGCACGTCACGACGCCCGACGATGAACTGCGCACGCGAAGCTGGCAACATATCCGCGATCTGGTCGACCTCTGTGCCGACCTGGGCGACAACGGCGTAATGGTATTCGGCTCCCCGAAACAGCGCTGTACGCTCAATGGAGGCAGTGTCACTGAGGCGGCACAGCGCTTTGAAGACGGTCTCGCATCGGTATCTGGCCACGCGATGGAACGGGGAGTTACCATTCTCGTCGAAGCGCTTCCCTCGGACCAGTGCGACGTGGTTCGCACGCTCGCCGACGCCGTTCAGATCGTTCGCAACATCGGCAGCCCCGCCATTCGCACCATGTTCGATACACATAATGCCGCCGACGAAACCGAACCGCATGCAGTGCTGGTCGACCGCTACTTCGATTACATCCGCCATGTCCACGTGAACGAAATGGACGGGCGGCACCCCGGGACGGGAAATTACGATTTTCAACCGGTTCTCGAAGAACTCAAGAAAAGGAATTACAGTGGCTGGATCTCGCTCGAGGCTTTCGGTTTTTCGCCCGGAGCTGAACGGATCGCCTCTGAGTCGCTGAATCATCTGCGGAATACGATTGCAAAGATATCCGAATGAAAAAATTCATTGTTACTGGAGGCGCCGGTTTCATTGGCTCGGCGCTGGTACGGGCCCTGCTGGCTGAGGGCGGATGCCGGGTCGAGGTCATCGACAACCTGCTGACTGGACATGAGCGGAACCTGGACGAGGTACGCGGCGACGTCGAACTCCACCGCGCCGATATCCGCGACTACGCGGCCATCGCACCGGTCATCGCCGGAGCCGACGTCGTGTTTCACCTCGCCGCGATCCCATCCGTACCTCGATCGATCGACGATCCGGTACCGTCTCATGAAGTGAACATCGACGGTACGTTCAATGTAATGCGCGCAGCGGCAGACGCCAGGTGCGGGCGCCTGGTTTACGCCGCCTCATCATCGGCGTACGGCGATACTTTGGTTCTGCCAAAGGTGGAAACCATGGTGCCGATGCCGAAGTCGCCGTATGCCGCCCAAAAGTTGATGGGCGAATACTACGCCTCGGTCTTCGCGAGTTGCTACGGACTCTCGACAGTCTCGCTGCGTTTCTTCAACGTGTACGGCCCGCGTCAGGATCCTTCGAGCCCTTACTCCGGCGTGCTGTCGCTGTTTATGAAGCACCTCATTGCGCGCACTGCCCCAACGCTGTTTGGCGATGGGGAGCAGACCCGCGATTTCACTTACGTCGAGGACGTGGCCGGCCTGGTCATCAAGGCCTCCCGAGCGAATGGCGTTTCAGGCCGCGTCTATAACGCCGGCAATGGAGAGAAGCACTCGCTCAACCTGGTGTGGGATCTGCTGCAGCGAATCGAAGGCGTCCGGATCGCACCCAAATACGGGCCGTCGAGAGCGGGAGACGTTCGCGATTCGCAAGCTGACACCACCGCGGCGATACGCGAGTTGGGACACGCTCCCCGGTTCACCCTCGAAGCAGGACTCCGCCGCACGCTCGCCTGGTACAAGGCTCACGCCGCTTCAGGCGCCCAGTTCGTCTCTACGGCTTAGCCTCGAACCCGACCATGGTCATAATCACGCCCAGATCGCGCGCGTCCTGCGGACTCGCAGGCAGGAATTTATCGAGTGCAAAATCGACGCTGACGGTGTCCTGTTGGAGAGCGCTCGAGGGAACATCGCGAGTATAGGTATACTCGCCGCCCTTAGTGTAGGTTTCGGGCGGGAGTTTCTGGCCGCCAACCGAGGCCGAAAGCGTCATGCTCTTCAGCTTATCCAGAACGGCATCGGCGACCACGAACTTGAGAATCAGGGTCGCGCCCTTTTGAGCGGCTCCGGCCGGCGGCTTCAGTATTACGGAGAAGTTGCCCGTCGTCCAGCGCCACGCATTCTGTTCCACGCTGTGGAAGCCTTTCACCAACTGCCCCGCAGTTCGCGGGTCGGACGCATTCACCATCGTCGCCATTCCCGCCGGACGTTCGTCGGTCTCTGCAGCCCGCTTTCGCCGCTTGCAGCCGGGCGCAGCGAGGCACGCAACAATCAGTAACAGAGGAATCAGTTTGAGCGTTAATCTCCGCATTTCTCCACTTCAACAAGACAACTGTAGAATACCGGTCCGCCGCCGATGTCCGTTAGGCGGTCGCTAGTCACCACGTTCGGGTTGTGGTGGTCCGGAGCGCGCTTATTCCAGCGTACCGCCGGAGCTCGCACCACGCCGGTCCGCACCCCGCCGTTCACCTCGGCGCGCAACACGAAGCTGCCCCGGTCGTTGAACACGCGCACCGGATCGCCGCTCGCAATTCCACGCGGCCCCGCGTCTTCCGTGTGCATGTGCAGCACCGAAGTCTGACGATCGGTTGCAGCCCGGTGCCCGAACGTCGAGTTCATGCTGTCGTCGTTTTTCGACGAAATCAGTTCCAAGGGGTAGCGCGTGCTCAGGTCCGCCGATCCTCTGCGCGATTCCACCGGCGGCACATAATTTAACGTGCCTGCGCCAAATTCACAGCGGCCCGAGGCCGTACCAAACCCGCCATTGGCGAATGGCAAATACGGCTCGCCCGGCGCAGAAACGTTCAGCCGTATGCTGTGCTCGCGATCCAGACGCTCGAGCGTGATCCCTTCGAGAAACGGATGCCCCGAGCCCAACAGCGTACGGATCATATCGTCCTCGCTCTCTCGGAAGCAGCCCTCGTCGAATCCCATCCGCTGCGCCAGCAACCTGAAAATCTCTACGTTCGATTTACACTCACCCGGAGCCGGCAACGCAGGCCGGGCGAGCTGTAGATAGTAGTGTCCGTAGGCCAGATAAAGATCGGTATGTTCCAGGAACGTGGTCACGGGCAGAA
Organism: Bryobacterales bacterium; assembly: GCA_038322705.1. Lineage (GTDB taxonomy): Bacteria > Acidobacteriota > Terriglobia > Bryobacterales > Bryobacteraceae > TMP-7. The sequence continues at coordinate 103,036 of JBBQGC010000006.1, forward strand.
GGACATCGGCGTAATCGGCCGTGTCGGTCGGGAACTGCTCCAGCACCACGGTGAACAGGTCGTCGCGCGACATCCCTCGCAGGACCAGGTTCTGGTTAGGCGCGATCGCGGCGGGATTCGAGTTGTACACCACCATGGCCTTTACCGGAGGCGCGTCCAACCCGGTCAATGCCTTCCCCAATTCCGACATGTTCACGATGCGAGCTTCGCGCCCCAAAGCCGACCGCTGCTGCAGCTCGGGCATTTCAAGCCCCGCCCGGTTGAACTGAAAAGCTTGCGAGGTGGACAACTGCAGACCCCCGCCCACTTCCTTCCACGATCCGGTCAGCGCGGGCAACGCCGCAATCGCGCGAATCGCCGAGCCGCCGCGTTCGCTGCGCTGTACGCCGTAGTTGACGCGGATAACAGCCGGCCGCACGGAGGCGTACTCGCGCGCCAGCATCAGGATATCTTCGGCGGCCAATCCCGTCAATTCAGCCGTGCGTTGCGGCGGATAATCCCGCGCGAGCCCCGCTAACTCCGCAAAGCCGTTCGTGTACAGTTCAATATAGTCCGAGTCCTGGAGCCCCTCCGCAATAATCACATGGATCAGGCCGAGTGCCAGCGCGAGATCGCTTCCCGGATAGGGAGCAAAGTGCCGGTCGGCCAACTTGGCAACGCGCGTGGTCACCGGATCGATCACATACAGCCGCGCACCGTTGCGCCGAGCCTCCAGCAGGAAGGGCCACAGGTGAACGTTCGTGCCGAAAATGTTCGCTCCCCAGGCGATGATCAGCTTCGAATGCGAAAACTGCTCGGGCTCCGTGCCGTATCTCAATCCGAGTGTCGCGGTCAGCGCAGCCCCGCCCGCCGCCGAGCAAATCGTCCGGTCCAACCGTGAAGCGCCGAGCCGGTGGAAGAACCTGCGATCCATGCCCGACCCGTTCAGCAACCCCATCGTGCCCGCGTAGCTGTAGGGCAGAATTGATTCCGGACCGAATTCCGTCGCGGTGCGCTCCAGCCCTCGCGCCACGGTATCCAGCGCCTCGTCCCATCCGATGCGCGCGAAAAGTCCCTCGCCTTTCGCGCCGATCCGCTTCATTGGATGCAGCAGGCGCTCCGGGGAATACTCGCGCTCGAGATATTGCGCGACCTTGCCGCACAGGAAGCCGCGCGTGATGGGGTGCTCCGGATCGCCGCGCAGCCGCGACCCCACACCGCCTTCTAAGTTGATCAGCAGGCTGCAGGTGTCGGGACAGTCAAGGGCACATACCGAGTGCCGGATTTCGGCTGGCATCATCTTATGGTAACCGTTGAAGGCGAATCCTCACAGGTTTCTATGACACCGCAACCTGAGGTAACGCGTCGGATCTGCGATGGCCAATATACCCTGCGATGAAATCATGACAAAAGAAGTGGCGGCTTGCGGACCCGAATATAACGTTCGCGCGGTCGCCCGGCTGATGCTGGAGCAGCACGTCGGCTCCCTCCCTATTGTCGATTCCGAACGGCGCCTGATCGGAGTGGTTACCGACCGCGATCTCGTGGTTCGCGTGATCGTCCCCGGTCTCGATCCCGATTCGACGCCAATTTCCACGGTGATGAGCAAAGAGCTCGTGACCTGTCTCCCCGAAGACGACCTGGGTGAAGCAACCAGCCGAATGATGGAGCACCAGATACGCCGCCTGTACATCGTCGACCAGCACGGGCATGTCGCCGGCGTTATCGCCCAAGCCGACGTTGCCAGCCGTTCGGGCGATCGGAACAAGACCGCCCAGCTCGTGGAGCGAGTGTCCCAGCCGGGCGTACCCGAACCTGTTCCAAACGGAATGACGCCCTAGGGTAGCAGGCTGGACGCGGACACTCCCTCGCGGTCGTGGCTCTGTAAGTGTCTGAGCCGCGCGAGTACGTGCTGCTAATCTGGAAAAAGTGGAAGAAGAGGTACTCGGTAAGGCGTACGATTCACGTTTGATGGGGCGCCTGTTGCGATACATGCGCCCTTACAGCGGAACTATAGCGGTTTCGCTCGTGTTCCTACTCGCCGATTCGCTTACGCAGATCCTTGGGCCGCTCATCACCAAGACGGTCGTGGACCGCTATCTTGTCCCCAGCGGCAAGATCTCTCATGTACCGTTTGCCCGGTTCCTCTCGGCCGACCCGTGGACCGGCATCGCGCAACTGGCGGCCGTGTACTTCGCGGCCATCCTGCTCGGTTTCGTTTGCGAGTTCGGACAAACCTACTTGATGCAGTGGACCGGCCAGCGCGCGATGTTCGATCTGCGCCGCGAATTGATGACTCATCTCCAGCGGCTCGACATCTCGTATTACGACAAAAATCCCGTGGGACGGCTCATCACCAGAGTCACCACCGATGTCGATGTCTTGAACGAGTTATTCGCGTCCGGACTGGTAACCATCATCGGCGACGTCCTCGTACTCTCGTTTGTCATCGTCGCGATGTTCCAGTTGAGTCCCGGTCTAACTGGTCTGCTATTGGCCGTATTACCGCTGGTGGTACTGGTAACAATCCTGTTCCGCCGCACGGTGGCGACAAGTTACAGGCGAATTCGCATCGCAATTGCCCGCATCAACAGTTATCTGCAGGAACATGTCAACGGCATCGCGGTGTTACAGCTATTCAATCGCGAGGACCGGAGCCGGAGTGAGTTCGAGCAGATCAATCGCGATCACATGGAGGCGTTCAAGGACTCGATTACGGCCTATGGCTGGTTCTATCCGGCAGTTGAGTTTTTGAGCATGCTCTCGCTGGCGATGTTGCTTGCATACGGAGGGTTCCGGGTGCGAAGCGGCGCGCTCACCATCGGCGTAGTGATCGCGTTCTTTCAATACGGCCTGCGATTCTTCCGCCCGATTCAGGATCTCAGCGAGAAGTACAACATCCTGCAAGGCGCGATGGCCGCCAGTGAACGGATCTTCAAACTGCTGGATACCGAGGTTGTCATCGAGTCGCCCGCCGCTCCGGAATCGATGCCGCGCGGCCCGGTGGAGATCGAATTCGACCGCGTCTGGTTCGCCTACCTCGATGAGGACTGGGTGCTGCGGGATGTCAGCTTCACAATCCGGCCCGGCGAGACGGTCGCTGTTGTCGGCCACACGGGGGCCGGCAAGACGACGTTGACGAATCTGTTGCTGCGCTTCTACGATGTTCAGCGCGGCACGATCCGCATCGGCGGCGTGGACATCCGCGCGATGGATTTGAAGCAATTGCGCCGCGATTTCGGAGTCGTGCTGCAGGATCCGCACCTGTTCACGGGGACGCTTGCCAGCAATATCCGGCTGGGGACGGACGGAATTTCACAGCGCGAGGTGGAGCAGGCGGCCGAGCGCGTGAACCTGGTGAACTTCGTGCGATCGCTACCGGAAGGTTTCGAACAGCCGGTCCGTGAACGCGGCAACGGATACTCGACTGGCCAGAAGCAGTTGATCGGATTTGCGCGGGCTCTGGCGCATAACCCGCGTTTCCTGATTCTGGATGAGGCGACATCCAGCGTGGACACGGAGACAGAATTTCTGATTCGCGACGCGCTGACCAATCTCGTCGCCGGCCGCACGTCAATCGTGATCGCTCACCGATTGTCCACGGTTCAGCGAGCCGACCGCATTTTTGTCATGCACAAAGGCAAGTTGCGCGAGAGCGGGACTCATCAGGAGTTACTCGCCCAGCGCGGCATTTATTACAAGCTATATCAATTACAGTACAAGGATCAGGAAATCGCCTCGCGAGTAACTTGATTGTCTAATTACTCGCTGTCCAAGACTTCATTCAGAGCCGCGCGCGTAAGCAAGCGAAGATGTCCTGCCGGACATCGGAGGTGATGAAAATCCCGTGGGTGATTTTCGACGGAGCGATCAGAGCCGCGACGGCCACGGAGCGATCATCCTTCGGAAAACGGCTTCTGCCGCTAAATAGCGATGCGACCAGAAGAGCCCAGTTGAAGGACAAGAGCAACTTAAACTTAAAGCAGCGTGCCGCGCAGGATGAACGCCGCAAAACTGAAATAGATAATGAGCCCGGTGACATCCACCAGCGTTGCCACAAACGGCGCCGACGCGCTGGCCGGATCCAGCCCAACCCGTCTCAATAAGAACGGCAACATCGACCCAGCAATGGTTCCAAAAGTAACAACGCCGATCAAGCTACACGCAATGGTCAAGGCGACCAATAGATAATGTACGCCGTAAGCGCCGCTGATCTTCTGCCAAACCAGAATTCGCGTCAGCCCGATACATGCCAGCACGAAACCCAAAACCAGTCCGGCCATCAACTCACGGCGCACCACCCGGAACCAGTCGCGCAGGCGCACCTCACCCAAAGCCATGGCGCGAATCACGAGCGTCGTGGCCTGCGAACCGGAGTTACCGCCGCTGCTGATGATTAGTGGAAGAAACAGCGCGAGCACGACGGCCTTTGCGATCTCGTCGGCAAAGTATCCCATCGCGGTCGCGGTCAGCATCTCGCCCAGAAACAGAATGGCGAGCCAGCCCGCGCGCTTCCTCACCATGTCGATAAACGAAACATCGAGGTACGGACCGTCCAGCACTTCCGATCCGCCCAACTTCTGAATGTCCTCGCTCGCCTCTTCTTGAATCACCGATACGATGTCATCGATGGTGACGATGCCCTTGATATGACCCGCACTGTCTACCACCGGTATGGCCAACAGATGATGCTGCCGGAACAGCTTCGCTACTTCTTCCTGATCGGTGTTCTCGGGCACGCACACGAAGCGCGTCCGCATGACATCCTTGATGCGCTTGGTACGATCGGCCGCGAACAGATCGCGAAACGATACCACCCCAAGCAGCTTTTGATCGTCATCGACGGCGTAGGCGTAATAAATGGTCTCGACATGATTGGCCTGGCGGCGCAGATAGGCGATCGCCTCATCAACTGTTGATTCCGGCCGCACGCGGGCGAACCGCGGGCTCATCCGGCCGCCCGCCACATCCTCCTTGAAGGCGAGCAACGCCGTCACTTCGTTGCGTGTGCTGTCGTCCAACTCGCGGAGAATGTCGCCGCGCTGATTGAGCTCGAACTCCTGCGCCAGATCGGCCGCATCATCGGGAGCGAGCAGGCGCAGCCAAAGCCGCCGCTCACCGGTGGGCATGGAACGGATCAGCTCCGCCTGATCGTACGCCGGCAGATCGAGGAAAAAATCATCCGCGGCGTCGCGCGGAAGCGACTGAAACTCGCGCAGCCGTTCAATCGCGCTCAGCGATGGCCACAGATCCGCTAAGGAATTAGCAGTGGGGGTCATCGAACTGGTCAGAACGGACGCAATCCGTGCTCGAGCGCCTCGACGAAGAAATACTCGCCCCACATCACCGACTCATCCACGCCCAATTCCTTGTGAAGGTGATAGACGCCCCCTTTCAGGATGCCCTCCCATTTGCCGTCGCCCTTGGCGAGGTGCTTCTCGCACAGCGACCGTAGAATCAACTGTGCGACGGACCAGTACAGGTGACCCTTGATCGGATCGGGCACGATACGGCACAAGCGGTGCAACCCGGCGGCTGTAATCGCGGCGGCGGACGTGTCGAGCAGCACGCGCGATTCCGGAGGAGCATTGAAGTCCCACGGCGGGATGCCGTCGGCCGGCGAATGCGCGATGTAGTAATCCGCGCACGCCTCTGCGGTGGCCGCAAAGCGTGGATCGCGGCTGTATTCGTAAGCGGTCGTGAAGCCATAAATCGACCACGCCAAGCCGCGCGACCAGCAGGAGTCTCCGCGATATCCCTGCTGCGTCGTTTGCTGCAGGAACGCACCCGTGTCGAGATCGAAGATGCCTTCGTGGGCCGTGGATCCATCGCCGCGTACCAGGAAACGGCGCGTAGTGAAGCAGTGACGCAGGGCGATGTCGCGCAGGTGGCGGTCGCCTGTCTCGCGCGCGGCGTAGAACACGATGCCGACGTTCATCATGATGTCGATGAACAACGAGTTCTCAGCCACGAACGAGCGCAAAAAGTGGCCGTTTTCGTTGAAACGCAGTGCCAGCGTATGGCCCGCTTCGATGAGCACGGCATTCAGCGCCGGGTCGCGCGTCGCCTGATACCAGCGGTTATACGTGGAGAGGAAGATGAAGCCGAGATCGTGAACTTCGCGATCGAGCTTGCGGGGCTCGAGCGGCTTGGTGTAGCGGATCGCCTGTTCCATCCAGAATTTCGAGGCCGCCGAATCGGGTTGCGCATGGCCGTGGAAAATCCACATCATGCCCGGAAGGAATCCGTCGCACCAGTGCGTCCATGCCGCGCCCTCATGCTTCCACTTCCCGTTCTTGGTGTACATCGGGTAGAAGTCGGGATGCTTTTCGATCAGCTTGCGAACGCGGTCCTGTGCGAAGTTGAGAGCGTCCTCGAAGGTCTTGCCGTTCTCGGTGCTAAAGCGAATCATGTTCAGTTTTGATAGTAGCTTGACAACAGCGCGCAGTGGGTTCAATGCACGCGAAGACGCAATAGCGATCCCGGTCGCAAGTGGATCCGCTCGGCGCGCATCCGGATCCCCGCACGCTGATCGAACGTGTGCGCGATCTCAGGCGTTCGCAATCCGGTGTTGGCCAACACGCCGCGCACATCTTCGATCGTCGCCTCCACCTCCGAGCGCCCGTCGGCCGACTCTATCGAGGAAAATTGCAGATCGAGAGAGATCGTGTCGCCGTTGCGCTCGAGCTTCGATATGCGGCCTTGCAATATCGCACCCTTGGGCTGAAGCACGACGCCCTTGATCTTCAGCGTTCGATCGAGTTTGGCCTTGACAGCATCCCCGATGGCGGAGCTCTCCGAATCCACATCCGTAACAAGCTGGACATCCAACACCTGTCCGTGTGGAATCGGCACGCTTCGCAGTAAAGCTTCAGGCTGCGGCTCGCCTGGGGCCGAGGGCGCTTCATCGAATATCAAAACCGACTCACCCGTATACTGGCGGCACGATCGGAACTGAGTACGATTGTGACTCTCGTTGCCGCTGAGATCGACCATGAACAGTTCGGATTCGAGCGGCAGCAGAAAGTCGGAGGCGCCGATCCGGACCATGCTGTAGTCCATCACAGTACGCGCGGACGCAATCCCGAGATCCACGGGAATGGCGTCGGCGTTCACCTCTAGCCGGATCAGTTGGTGCGTGGAGGCATCGGCCCACAAGCTGCCATGGTAGCCGACGGTCGCTTCCTGGCCGCCCGCCTTGATGCGGTATCCGCTGGCGATCAGCGGCACGGTGTAATCGAAGCGGTCCGCCGAATGGCCGCGCATCTGTGCGACGCCCGCATAACGGAACATGGGCGCGGACGTTTGGAACACCGCTCGGGCGTGGTTGGCGAAGTTACCGGTGCCGATCGCGCCGCTGGTCACCATATGCGTCAGGTCGGTGTCCTCGAACTTCCCTGCCCCTGGCCACGCGAACATCTCGCGGCCGTCGACCAATGCGACTTCCAGACGCAGAACATCGTGAAGCTGAAAGCGGCGGCGCGGCAACAACCTCTGCGACCGCTCCACCTGCTGGATGCATGTGTAGTTGGGTTGGCGCGACAAAGTAATCGCCATTGCGGTCCGTATGCGCGCGAGGGTGTCGCTGCTGGTGTCCGCCCGCGCCACCCCTGCCTGCACCGCCGCCACACACAGCCACGCCAACACTCTGTAATACATTCCGCGGCTCCATCTTTTCACAAAGAAGCCTTGAAATGCATACCTCCCGGCGGGGTCTATACTGAGTCCGGTGCACTGCCGCGTAGTATTTGCGAACCGGCCAGCAGTTTGTCACGAATCCAGGATGGAAGCGTCCACCTGCCATCGCGGCTGATTCGTATAACCTATTCTTTTGCACTCATGGAGGCTAGAGCAATGGTGAATTGTCCGGAATGCGATTCCGTACTCGACGTCGAAGAGGAGGATCTGGACGAAGGCGACACGCTGACCTGCGAAGAATGCGGTTCCACGCTGACTGTGACCAGCACTTCTCCGATCGAACTCGACTCGGCTGACGAGGACGACGAAGAGGAAGAGGAAGACGACGAGTTTGACGACTACGACGAGGATGAAGAAGAGGAAGAGGAGGAGGAAGACGAAGACTGGAAGTAGCTGGCTCTTAGCAGCCACCTTCGTGATCCTGATAGCGGCCGCGCCAGGTGCGGCTCAGAAGCCTGGCGCAGGCGGCACCGCTTTGATCGCTGTCAGTGTGTTCCGGGAGCCCGGGTTTTCGGTTCCCGGAGCCACTATCCAACTCCAGCCGGAGCAGGCCACTTCCCGTGGTAAGGTCCGCGTGATGAAAGGGACCGCGAACTCGCGCGGAGAATACGTCTTTCGCGTGCCAACCACCGCGGCACGTTACACTGTGATCGCGTCTGCCAAAGGATTAAAATCACAACAGAAAGCGGTTTCCATCGAGGGTGAGCAGCGCGTTGACGTAACCTTCACACTCGAGCCGGAATCGAAACAGTAGAGGTCCTCCAATGACTAACAAACGTCTCGCCGGTTTGCTCGCAGTGTTCATTCTGGCTTTCGGCACTGCCCTGGCGCAGAACAAAAAGCACGAGGACACTAACACCCGAATCCTGCAAGGAGTGGTGCAGGACAACGGCGACAATCCAGTCTCGGGCGCGGTGGTCCAACTGAAGGACACCAAGACGCTGCAGATTCGTTCGTTCATCACTCAGACCGACGGCGCCTACCATTTCGCCGGCCTGAGCACGAATGTGGACTATGAGGTAAAAGCCGATCACGATGGCGCCTCGAGCGGGACGAAAACGCTGAGCGTATTCGATAGCCGCAAGCAGGCCACGATCAATCTGAAGCTGAAGTGATGCTGCATCGGATCGCTGTTTTTTCATTGTTCGCCGGGCTGTTGGCCGGCCAGACCGTTGCGATCGGCTCCCGCGTGGGTGGCCTGGAGTTGCAGGATCTCGACGGCAAGCCCGCGCCGGTTTCCGCGTGGGGCGGACCAGCGACTGTCGTCGCTTTCATTTCCGCCGAATGCCCGATGTCGAATGCGTTCAACGACCGGCTGATCGCGTTATACAAAGAGTATTCGGCTAAGGGCGTCAGATTTGTGTTCGTCGATGCGAACGTGAACGAGAGTTCGCGGGAAGTGGCCGCCTATCGGGTGAGCGCAGGCTTTTCGTTCCCCGTTTATCGCGATCCTCGAAGCCAGGCCGCGAACCAACTCGGCGCCTCCGCGACACCGGAAACGTACGTCATTGACGCATCGGGCGTTCTACGCTACCGGGGTTACGTCGAGGATTCGCAAAACGAAGCGCGCGTGAAAAGCCGTGCACTGCGGGCCGCGCTGGATGCGGTGCTTGCGGGAAAGCCGGTCGCTGTCACCGAAACGAAGGCGTTTGGCTGCACGATCAAACGTGCGCGGCGGACCAGCTAAGCATGGCACGCTTGCTCGCGGCGGGGCTGATGACGTGCGCGGCTCTCTTGGCGCAGGGCAAGCTGACTCCCCTCGATGAAGGCGGATTCCAGAAGCTGATCGCGGCGAACAAAGGCAGAGTCGTGTTGGTCGATTTTTGGGCGACGTGGTGTAAACCGTGCCGCGCCGAGACTCCGCAACTCGTCGCACTCCAAAACAAACTGGCCGCGCGTGGCCTGCAACTGATCGCGATCTCGGCGGATGAGCCGGAGCAGGAAGCGAGCGCGGCGCAGTTCATCTCGTCGATGCGAGTGCCGGGCACTGCGTATATCCGGCACGCGAAGGACGACGAGAAGTTCATCAACTTCGTGGACCGCGACTGGAGCGGAGCCTTGCCTGCATTGTTCCTCTACGACAAGACCGGCCGCAGGGTGCGCTCGTTCATCGGCGAGACATCAATGAAGGATGTAGAAGCGGCCGTGGCGAAGCTACTGTGATCAGGGTTGTGCACGGACGTGCCCTGGCCTGGCTGACCGATTCTTAAGCTGGTCACCCCAGGGTGGGATACTGCGATCGTGATGATGGATCGGCGAAGTTCTGGTTGAATCCGGTCAGATTAGCCGCCAACTTGGGCTTCAGCCCCCAGGAACTCCGCCGAATTCAAGAGATGCTGAACAAACTCGAACGCACCCTGCTGAAGGAATGGAATGCAAGGTTCGGAGTTTAGACCCGTCGAGCGTGTAAAGAATGTCCACTTCGGTGACGACACCTTGGCGGTCGACCTCGTCGACGGACGCACGATCGTCGTCCCGCTGGTCTGGTATCCGCGGCTACTCGACGCTTCACGCGAACAGCGGCGTAATTGGGTGATCAGCGGCGCTGGTTATGGACTTCACTGGCCGGATCTGGACGAAGACCTCAGCACCGCCGGAATGTTGCGCGGAGAGCCTGCAGCACCCGAACCCGTTCATCGGGGCTCCTGAAACCCGCTCATCGGCCCGCTGGCCAACTCTTTTTCAATCCGCGTTAATCGGCGTTTATCTGCGGCTCAAGGCCCCAGGTTGAGGATCTGATCTTAGCCGCTGATGAACTGGCTACTTAGTATGCTCCTCCGCTTCCTCGCCCGCTTCCACAATCTCGCCGTCCGTGAATAGGATGTCTTTCAAGATCGCTCTCCACTTCGGCTTCCTGCGCAGCAGGAATTCCAAATCCATGCCGAAATGTTTGAACTCCTCCTTCTGCGCGTTTTGCATGATGGCCCGCGCCTGCTTATCTTTCTCGACGCTCATGCGCTGTTCGTACCAGTTGATCGCCTGCGCTTCCTCGATCATCGATACGATCATGCGCGCGAAGGTGCGCGTTTCCTGCGACAGCTCGCTGGCTGGTTCGTGATATTGTTCGAAACCCATTATTCTCCTGGACTAGAAACTATTGTACGGGTCAGGCGCGCACTGCGGCCGGTAGCTCTTTCAAGATTTCCGTCACGAAATGTTTCGCGTCGCCGAACAGCATCAGCGTCCGGTCGAGATAGTACAGCTCGTTGTCAATGCCCGCAAAGCCCGGATTCATCGACCGCTTAATCACCATCACCGTCCTGGCTTTGTCCACATCGAGAATCGGCATCCCGTAAATCGGACTCGATTTGTCGTGCCGCGCGGCAGGATTGGTGACGTCGTTCGCGCCCACCACCAACGCAACATCGCATTGCGGAAACTCGCCGTTGATCTCGTCCATCTCAAACAGCCGGTCGTAGGGGATGTCTGCTTCCGCCAGCAGCACGTTCATGTGGCCCGGCATGCGGCCCGCCACGGGGTGAATCGCGAATTTCACGTCTACGCCGCGGCGCGTCAATGCGTCGAACAACTCGCGGATCTTATGCTGCGCCTGTGCCACCGCCAACCCGTATCCCGGAACAACGATCACGCTGCTGGCCGCGTCCAGAATCGACGCGGCTTCTTCAGCCGATGCACTGCGAACATTGCGCTGCTCGGTTTTGCCATGGGCGACCTGCAACTGTCCGAACGCGCCAAACAGGACATTCGCGAACGAGCGGTTCATCGCCTTGCACATGATGATGGACAGAATCAGACCCGACGACCCGTCCAACGCACCAGCGATAATCAGCATCTTGTTGTTCAGCGCGAAACCCATGGCACAGGCAGACAAGCCCGCATAGGAGTTGAGAAGCGCGATGACCGTGGGCATGTCGGCGCCTCCGATCGGAATGATCAGCAGTACGCCGAACAGCAGAGCCAAGCCCGCGAACACCGGAAACAGCCACGTATTTTCGGGCGAAACAGCGAGCCATACCCCAATACCCGCTGCGATGGCGAACAAAGTGAAATTGATCGCATTCTGCCCGCGGTACACGATGGGCCGCTGCGGCAGCACCTCCTGCAATTTGCCGAATGCCATCAAGCTGCCCGTGAACGTCAAATATCCGAGCAAGGTTTCGATCACGATAGCGCCCATCACGAAGCCGTGCGGCGTCTCGCGATAGTATTCGGCAGTTCCGACCAGCGCCGCTGCAAGCGCGCCGAACGCGTGCGACAGAGCCGTCCGCTGCGGCACCGCGGTCATCGGCATCAGATAAGCAAGCGGAACACCCACGGCCGAGCCGATGAACAACGCGATCAGAATCCACTGGTAGTTGACGACGTCGTGCTTCAACAACGTTCCAATCACGGCCAGCAGCATTCCCACTTCGCCCGCCAGCACACTACGGCGCGCCGTGTCGGGCTTGTTCATCCATTTCAAGGCGAGGATAAACAGCGCGGCCGAGATGATGTAGATGTAGTTGACTGCGTGCTCGATCACGGCTTCGGCTCCCGCTTCTTGAACATTTTGAGCATCCGGTCCGTGATCAGGAATCCACTAACGACGTTAATGGTGGAGGCCGTCACCGCGATCACCCCTAAGACGCGGCTCAGCGTGGATGCATGATCGGCGCCGGTGATGGCGATTGCGCCCACGACCGAGATCGCCGAGATAGCGTTGGTCAACGACATCAGCGGCGTATGCAGCAGGGGCGATACTCTGCGGATTACTTCCAGCCCCAAAAAGGTCGCCAGCATGAAAACGTAGAGGCCCACTTCGAGATCGAGAGACATATTCAGTTCACACTCCAACGCCGAGACCCATAGACTCGCGAACGCGGGCATGTACTGTTTCGCCGCCGTGCGTCACCAGGGTCTCGCGTACGATTTCGTCATTGCGGTCCAAGACGATCGCGCCGTCTTTGCTGAGGTATTTGATAAAAGTGCCGATGTTGCGCGCATACATCTGGCTTGCGTGAAAGGGCACTGTGGACGGCAAGTTCACAGGTCCGAACACGCGCACGCCATTGTCTTCCACTTCTTCACCGGGCCGCGTGATCTCGCAGTTGCCGCCGCGCTCGGCCGCGACGTCGATCAGCACCGAGCCCGGCGCCATCCGCCGCACCATCTCGCCTGTGATCAGCACCGGCGCTTTCTTGCCGGGCACGGCGGCTGTCGTGATCACCACGTTCTGCTCGGCTACGACGTCGCCCAGCAGTTGGCGCTGCCGGGCGTAGAACTCCTCCTGCATGGCTTTCGCGTAACCGCCCTTGTCCTCGGACGTTGCTGTTTCCAGCGCCAAAACCACGAATCGCGCTCCGAGACTTTCCACCTGCTCCTTCGCGGCCGGGCGCACGTCGTAGCCGCTCACGATGGCCCCCAAACGCCGCGCGGTCGCGATGGCCTGCAATCCGGCCACACCTGCTCCGATCACTAACACGCGAGCGGGAGTGATGGTGCCCGCCGCCGTCATTAGCATGGGCATCATCCGGGGCAAGGCATCGGCCGCCATCAACGCGGCTTTATATCCCGCGATGGTGGCCATCGACGAGAGCGCGTCCATGCTCTGGGCGCGCGTGATTCGCGGCATCAATTCCATCGCGAGAAACGAGACGCCGCGCGCCGCCAGTTCGGAGGCGGCATCGAGCGACGTGAGCGGCTCGCCGAATCCAATCACTACCTGACCGGAATGGAGCAACGCAAGGTCGGCGGCGCCGTTGACTGGATTGGATCCCAGGCTGCGGACCTGCGCCAAGACGTCCGCAGACCCGATCACCTCCGCGCGGTCGTGTGCGATCCGCGCTCCCTTTTCGAGATACTCGGAATCTGGAAACCCGGCGGTGAGGCCGGCGCCCCTCTCTACAAGAACCTCCATTCCTGTTTTATTGACGAGAGCCAGCGCTGAGGGGATAAGAGCAACGCGGCGCTCACCGGGGAACGATTCCCGCACAACTCCGATGATGGTGGCCAAATTCGCATCTCCTGAATGGTCCGATTGTATCGCTCGACATGCCGTTACTGGAGGTAGCGAGAGTTGGAGGGCGGATCAGCGGGTGTCCGTTCCGACGGGCATTCCTGCGACGACAGCCTGGCAACAGCTCACGTGCATGCCGTGCTGTATCCCTTTTGTCGAGTCCAAGACTGGCATAATGACGGTCATGCCGGCCGGGCCGATCTTTTAGGAGCATTCGAAGAGCACTCGCCCGATGGCATTCGAGCATTGCTTGCGGCGGGTGTCAGCCCAACCGAACTCATCAAGGGCCGGCGGCCCATCGACTCGCTGATTGAGACTTATCTGCGTTCGCCGCGATTCGCGGAGTGCATTCAAACGATGATGGATGCCGGGGGCGCCACGGGCGATCCACTGCTCGAAGCCATTTTGCTCGACGACGACGCTGGACTTCGTGGACTACTAGCTGAGTCGCAGGAGAACCTGAAAAGGAGACTGAAGCCCCTGTGCGCTTTCACGTCCTGCCGAGGCGTTTCGGGTCTCCACCTCTGCGCGGAGTTCAACTCGACGCGTTGTGCCCGAGTTCTGCTGGACGCTGGCGCTGACGTGAACGCTTGCGCCGATGAGGACGGAGACGGGTTGGGAGGACAGACCCCCATCTTCCATGCGGTGAATAGCATCTTCAACTACTGCCGGCCAATGCTGGAAATTCTCGCCGAGGCGGGTGCGGACTTAGGCATCCGGGTACCGGCGCTTCTTTGGGGAGAATCGATGAGTTGGGAGACGGTTCTATACGACGTCTCGCCGATATCCTACGCTCAGTGCGGTCTGTACCAGCAGTTCCATCGACAGGAGGAGGATGTGTACAGCAACATCGAATATCTCTATCGCAAGTGTCACGGCCGCGCAGCACCTGTTCGAAATGTTCCCAATCAGTATCTGGTTTAGGGACTCTAGCGAGCGTCTACTCCGACGGGAATGACGTTGATGAAGCACCAGCCTTTGCGGCCCTGCTCGATCGGGTCGCAGCGCTGAAGATAGGCGTAGCGGCCGCCAGCCATACCGGTCAGGCGCCGCAGCACACTGCGGGCAACCTCGTCACGCGCTTCAAACTTCACCGTTTCGAGGCCCCACGGAATCCCTCCTACGCCGGCTTGGCAACATCCCACGTGCGCGCCGTACTGTACAGACAAAGCTTCGCTCAACAGCGCCGCGTGCTCGATCATAGTTCGTGTCCCCGATGGGATGGTGACCTTCGCATCCAGCAATGCGGGCGTGCTCCCGTCACAGTTTCTCGTTGGCACGAACGCGTACGCCTTCCCGTCCACGTCCAAACGGTAGGCGAAAGGCAACCGGGCGTTGGCCGCTTCCACCACCGATTGCAACAGCGCAAGCACATCGCTGGTCAACTGCACTTCCAAGCGGCCGCCTCGTGGTACGGAGCCACGCACCTCGGGTATCTTTTTCACTTCGTCTGAACAGGCATACCACGGATCTTCGGAGCTGATCTGTATGCCGAAGCGAGTGGCCAGCGTCTTGGCGATCGAATCCACGGGACGCGGTGAATCCGCAACGAGTATTGCGCCGGACCCGGAATTCTCCATGCGCGCCAACTCAGGGTCTTGTGCCGCCAGGCTCGCAGCGAATCCGAGAAAGCACACGGTTACCGTTCGCATGATCGGTGAGACGCCGGTGTTCGAGTCCTGGTTCCTGCGCGGCCTTCAGCACCTGCCGTGCGAGACTGGTTCTGTCACAATGAACCGGAGATACGTCTCGAGTGGAATAGGGCAGCGGTGGCCTACTACGACCTTATCGTAATCGGATCGGGGCCGGCCGGCCAGAGAGCTGCCATTCAGGGCTCCAAAGCAGGCAAGACCGTCGCCGTCGTCGAACGCCGCGAGATGATTGGCGGGACTTCGATCAACACCGGCACGATCCCCAGCAAAACGATGCGCGAGGCGGTGCTGCACCTGTCGGGCTACAGCTATCACAGCATCTACGGCCTGCACTATCGCGTGAAGGAAAAGATCACGATGGCCGACCTCGCCTTCCGCGTTCAGCACGTGATCAAGACCGAAATCGACGTGATTCAGGCCCAGCTGTCCCGCAATAACATCGACCTACTCTTCGGCGCGGCGAGCTTTGTCGACGCGACTCACATCAAAGTCGAGAACGTTCGCGGCTCCCAGGTTCACGAAGCCTCCACCGTCATCGTGGCGACGGGTACAAAACCGGCAACCTCGCCCCGAGTTCCCTTGAACGGTAAGACCATCGTCAACAGCGATCAGATCCTCGACATTCCCTCGATCCCCAAGACGCTGATCGTGGTGGGCGGCGGAGTGATCGGCGTCGAATACACGTGCATGTTCGCGATTCTCGGGGTGCGCGTCATTCTGGTTGAGAAGCGGCCGCGCCTGCTCGAGTTCGCCGACATGGAGATGGTGGAGGCTCTCTCCTATCATCTCCGCGACAATCGTGTCACGATGCGCTTGAACGAAGAGGTCTCGAGCGTCGAGGAGCTTCCCGATGGCAGCGTCGTTGCTAAGTTGGAAAGCAACAAGAAGATTATCGGGGAGGCGCTGCTTTACGCCGTCGGACGCCAGGGGAACGTCGATGAACTCAACCTCGCCGCAGCCGGTCTCGAAGCCGACGCGCGCGGCCGCATCAAAGTCGATGCCGAGTATCGCACCTCCCAGCCGCATATCTACGCCGTAGGTGATGTGATCGGTTTTCCAAGTCTCGCTTCCGTATCGATGGAGCAAGGCCGGATAGCAGCGGCGCACGCATTCAATCTTCCCGTGGCTTCCAACCCGGCCGAGTATCCTTATGGCATTTACACGATTCCCGAGATCTCGTTCATCGGCAAGACGGAGGAGCAACTCACCGACGAGGATGTGCCGTACGAAGTCGGCGTGGCCTATTACCGCGACATCGCGCGTGGTCAGATTCGCGGCGACACGACGGGCCGCCTGAAGCTAATCTTCCATCGCGAGACGCTACACATTCTCGGCGTACACATCATCGGCGAGGGCGCATCGGAGTTGTTGCACATCGGCCAGGCCGTTCTCATTCTCGGGGGAAACATGCAATACTTCGTCAACACAGTGTTCAACTACCCCACTCTCGCCGAATGCTATAAAGCGGCGGCATTCAACGGATTGAATAAGCTTTCGAAGCTCTAATCGGGAGACACCATGGGACGCACGATCGGCGTATCGATGACGGATCGCATTGCCGTTGGAGCGGTGGAGAATTGCCAGATTCAAGGGCCTGTGCTCCGGTTTCCGGACAACGACGACCCGTTCCCCGCCTTTCAAGGAATGCCCGCGGATCACATCAGCGCGCATATCCGGGAGCAGATCGAGGTGCTGATGGCGCAGACCGCCGCCCCCGCGGTTGGAGTCGGAATGCCGGGCATCATCCGCAACGGCATCATCGAAGAGTCGCCGAATCTGCAGCAACTGAAAGGTCTCAATATTCAGAACTCACTCGGCGACGGTTTGCGCGACCGCCATCCACATTTGACGTTGGTCGTGTCGAACGACGCGGACGTGATGGCTGCGGGCATTGCGGCTACGCGCGGCCAGTTGGACCGGCTGGTGCGCGTGTGGACGCTCGGCAACGGAATCGGCTTCGGCCGTTATCCCGCCGCGGAAGGAGTTTGGGAGGGCGGACACACAGTGGTGACGCTCGATCCCAAGGAGACCTATTGCGGATGCAGCGGCGTGGGTCACCTCGAGGGCATCATGGGGCATCGCGCGATGCGTCTCCGCTTTCTGGATATGGAGCCCGACGAAGTGTTCGCCTCCTGCAAAACGGATCCGCGTTGCATGGACTTCGTCAAGCTGTGGCATCGCGCGCTGGCGGCGGGCACAGCGTCCAGCATCCATATGGACGGCCCTGGGAAATTTTATGTCACCGGCCCCAGCGCGCGCTATCTCGACTTGAACCTGTTGCACGTCTACATGAGTGAGATGGTCAAGATGAGCCCCTTGCAAGGCTACACGTTCGACGTCGTGCCGGGCGGCGAGGAGATCGCCATTATCGGAGCGGCGGTTCACGCCACCCGCGCGCTGGAAGGCAAATAGCGGCGCAGGCACGGCTGTTAGAATCGAAGTTAAGTGACATCGCCCGCGAAAACGCTTTCGGCGCGGCAGTTCTTCGCCAGAAGTGGGCTGCTTTCGCGCTGGCACCCGCGCTATGAGTATAGGGCTGGGCAACTGGAAATGGCCGAAGCGGTGGAGTCCGCTTTGGCTGACTCCCGCCATCTGATTGTGGAGGCCGGAACCGGAACCGGCAAGACGCTCGCCTACCTCGTGCCCGCGATTCTGTCCGGCAAACGAGTGGTAGTTTCTACCGGCACCAAGAATCTTCAGGAGCAGTTGTTCTTCAAAGACATTCCATTTCTGCAAAAACATTTTACGCGTCCCGTCAAAGCGTGTTACATGAAGGGACGGTCCAATTATCTTTGCCGCCAGAAGCTGTACGACGCCGAGCGCGAGACCGTGCTGAGCGGCCTGGAAGAGATGGCCGATTTCCAGATCATCCGGGATTGGGAACAAACTACTGAAACGGGCGACCGGGCCGAGATTAAGAAGATGCCCGAGAATAGCAGCGCCTGGCTAAAGCTGGACGCCCGGCGCGAGCTTTGCACTGGCATGAAGTGCGCGCAGTTTGACCGCTGCTTTCTTACGCTGATGCACCAGCGTGCTTTCGATAGCGACATCATCGTCGTGAATCACTACTTGTTCTTTGCGGACCTGGCCGTGAAAGGTAAAGCCGACGAGGCTGAGGGCATCATCCCGGAATACGATGCCGTCATCTTCGACGAGGCACACGAGATTGAAGATGTCGCCGGAACCTACTTCGGCACCGGCATCAGCAACTACCAGGTGGATGAACTGATTCGCGACATCGCCGCAATCAGCCGCCGCAAAAACTTGAGCACGGCGGAACTGGATCGCATTCTGATTTCACTCAGCGATCATGCGGGCAGGTTCTTCGAGCTTTTCGGCGAGAACGAAGGACGCCGCGGCTTCACGGGTCAAGCAGCGTTCCTCGAACGATACAAAGAAGAGTACACCGATTTTCGCATCTCTCTCGAATTGACCGCCACCACGCTCGAACTAATCCCCGGCGCGCCCGACGAGATCGTACCTTTGCGATTGAGGGCGGAGAGTCTTGCGGCGAACCTGAAGTTCTTCATGGAAGTCTCGGATCCGGCCTACGTGTATTGGACCGAGCGCCGTGGACGCGGACAGTTTCTTCAAGCCACTCCGATCGACGTCGCATCTGTACTTCAGGAGCGCTTGTTCGACGTTGTGAAAAGCGTAGTGCTGACCTCAGCGACCCTCGCCGTCTCGGGCGGGTTCGATTTCGCCCAGAAGCGGCTGGGGGTCCGCTACGCCCGATCCCTGGTTGTGCCGAGCCACTTCGACTACCCCACCCAAGCGCTGTTATACGTGCCGCAACATCTCCCGGAACCGCGCCATCCGGCATTCACGGCGCGAGCCGCCGAAGAGATCATCGCGATTTTAAAACACAGCCGCGGGCGCGCGTTTGTTCTATTCACCAGCTACCAGCAGATGCGGCTCATCTATGATCGCGTGTCCCTCGCCATCGAATACGACACGTTGCTGCAGGGCACCGGACCGCGATCGGCTCTGCTCGATGAGTTCAAGCGAACGCCCAATTGCGTGCTGTTCGCCACCAGTTCGTTTTGGCAAGGCGTCGATGTGCCGGGGGAGCAATTGAGCTGCGTTATCATAGATAAGTTACCTTTCGCGGTTCCCAGCGATCCAGTTGTAGAGGCGCGTGTCCGGCGCATTCGCGATGAAGGCGGCGAACCGTTCTACGAATATCAGATACCGCAAGCTGCCATCGCTTTAAAGCAGGGATTTGGACGCCTGATTCGCAGCCGCTCGGACCGGGGCGTCCTGGCGATCCTCGATAACCGCATAACGAAACAACGATACGGGCAGGTGTTCTTCGACAGCTTGCCGGATTACCGGTTCACCACCCGGATCGAAGACGTGGAGAATTTTTTTGATGTTTGAAGTTTCCGTTGAACAGACCTTCGCGGCAGGACACTCCCTGCGCGAGTACAAGGGCAAATGCGAGAATGTGCACGGCCACAACTACCGCGTGCGCGTCACCGTGGAAGGGCCGCAACTCAATTCCATTGGCCTTATTGTGGACTTTGTCGAGTTAAAAAAACAGGTGCGCCGCATCGTCGACCGGCTGGACCATCAGTTCATCAACGATCTCGAGCCGTTCACGATACTGAATCCGTCGGCCGAGAACCTGGCGAAGTATTTCTATGACGAGCTCGCCACCGGGTTTTCAGGCACGAACGGAGCCGCCCCCGTCCGGATCGCGGAAGTAAAAATCTGGGAGACCGATACAAGCACGGCGGTCTACCGACCTCAGTAGCGCGCTACTTCTTCGCGAACCATTCCGCGTTCCGTTCCGCGAAACTGGACCACTTCTCCGGCAGGTCGTCCAGGGCGAAGATCGCCGAGACGGGACAAACCGGGACGCAAGCGCCACAGTCGATACATTCCACCGGGTCGATGTAAATCATCTCTTCGGCTTCGAACTTCTCGTTGTCCTTCTTCGGGTGGATGCAGTCCACCGGACAAGCGTCCACGCACGCAGTATCTTTGGTCCCGATACAGGGTTCCGCAATTACGTATGCCATGTGTGTTTCTGGGCGGCCTTGACTACTTCACACTAATAACACATGCTTGGACCCGGCGGAAGGGCCGTACAGCGAACGGTAGCGCGCGGCTCTGAACGGCGGACTCCCGCAGTCCACTCGAACATCGGCGCCTACTTGCGATCGTAGACCTGAAGAATGCGTACGGCGTGAAAATGGACACGCTGATGCGGATGCAATCGTCCTACGACATCGCGAAAACCCGAAAGCGTGAAAAGCAGATTCGCGTGCGCCCGTTCCAAGCCCGCCCGCCGGCCTAGAATCCTTCCAGCAGGTGACCCATCTTCTCTTTCTTCGTCCGCAGATACTCCTCGCGCG
Source organism: Bryobacterales bacterium (assembly GCA_038322705.1). Classification (GTDB taxonomy): domain Bacteria; phylum Acidobacteriota; class Terriglobia; order Bryobacterales; family Bryobacteraceae; genus TMP-7. The sequence continues at coordinate 123,681 of JBBQGC010000006.1, forward strand.
AATCCAGGCGCGGAACGAAGCACGGTATTCGCTCCACCACGCGCACTCCCGCGTCCTCGAGCGCCCGGATCTTATCCGGATTATTCGATAACAGCCGCACTTCCGAAATCCCGAAATATCGAAGGATCTGCGCAGGCAAACTGTAGTCGCGCAGATCGGCCAAAAAGCCGAGCTGCTCATTCGCCTCCACCGTGTCCGCGCCCGCGTCCTGCAGTTCGTACGCGCGCAGTTTGTTCAACAACCCGATCCCCCGGCCTTCCTGATGCTCGTAGATCAGCAAACCCCGTCCCTCGTCCGAGATCTGGTTCAAAGCCAGTTCCAGTTGCGAGCGGCAATCGCACCGCAAGCTGTGCAGAACATCGCCGGTCAGGCACTGCGAATGAATCCGCACCAGCACCGGACCGCCCGCGGGCATGTCCCCCATCCGTAAGACGAGAGCCTCCTCAGCTTCGCCCCCATCAGGCGACGGGCCGCGAAACCCATAAATGCGGAAATGACCGAACTCGCTCGGGAAGTCGGCTTCAGCCACCTTCTCGCAGCGAATTACCGGAAGCGTTGCCATCATCTTGAGAAAGTCAGGAGTTACTCTGATTATAATGGTCGGCGGTCCGGGCATGCTGGAACAACTCCTGGTGACTCTGCTGGTGCGCCTGGCCGTGGCCGCATCGCTTGCCAGCATCCTGGTTCGCTCCAACTGGTTCCAGCGGATTCTGATGCGCGAAGAGCGCACCACGAACGAGCGCCTGATCATCGCGCTTGGCTGCGGAACATTCTTTGCGGCCGGAGTCGCGACCCGCGTCGCTACTCACAACACGTACCAGGGCGTCGACCTCGGCCTAGAAGGCAGCTTCGTGCTCGGCCTCGTCGGCGGCTACATCACCGGACTCGTATCCGGCATCCTGATCTCGCTGCCCGCGGAATTCAACGGCGAAATCCTGAGCATGCTGTTGTTCGCCGGAGCTGGCGTATTGGGCGGTCTGCTGCGCGACGTCGCGCCGGAGCCCGAAGCAATTTGGCGATTCTCCCCGTGGTTCGATCTCAGTCTGTACCGGCTCGTACGCCAGAAAAAGTACGACCTGCGCGCGACCGGTTTCAACCTCGCTTGCGTCCTCAGCGTTCTGCTTCTCGAGGCGCTCCGGCTCGGCATCGCGAGCATCCTGCCCTGGAGTGTTTTCGCCGTCTATCGCCACTCGCTGCGAGACAATGCGCTGTCGCTCGCAGCGATCTTCGCCACCACATTGTTCGCCACCGCGATTCCCATCCGCGTCTGGGCAGCGAGCCGCAACGAGAAGAAGCTCGAATCCCAACAGCTCCTGCTCAACGAAGCGCGCCTCGCCGCCTTGCTCCGCCAGATCAATCCGCACTTTCTCTTCAACACGCTCAATTCCGTCGCATCGTTGATTCGATCCGATCCCGATCAGGCGCGAAAAGTCGTGTACAAGCTTTCGAATATTCTTCGCCGCCTGCTGAAAAATCAGGAAAACATGTGCCCTCTGCGCGAAGAGTTGACGTTCATCGACGACTATCTCGCGATCGAGATGGTCCGCTTCGGCGACAAGCTTCGGTTCATCAAGGAAATCGATCCGGGCACGCTCGACCGCATGGTGCCCAGCATGCTCCTGCAGCCGATCATCGAAAACAGCCTGCGCCACGGATTGAGTAACAAAGTGGAAGGCGGCATGATTCGCGTGCAAAGCTACATCAGCGGCGGCCGCCTGCACGTCACCGTAGCGGACGACGGCGTCGGCATTCCCGAAGCCAAACTCGCAACCTTGTTCCAGCAGGGCATCGGGGTCAGCAACGTGAATGAACGCCTGAAAGTGCTCTTCGGCGAGGATTACCGGATGTGGATCGACAGCAAGCCCGGCGAAGGCACCACCACCGGAATCGAGCTTCCCGCCGGGGCCAGCAGCATCGCAGCGGTATCGTAGTAAGGTAACGTCTGTGTCCCTCGTATGAATATTCACCGCCAAGTCGATCCGGCCCGCACGCCGAATCAATTTGCGTCCTACGCTCTGTTTTTACGGGAATACGTCCGCAACCCGCGCGGTACGGCATCCCTGTGCCCCAGTTCTCCCGTGCTCAGCCGCCGATTGGCTGCGTGCATCGATTTCCGCAAAGCCAAAACCATCGTCGATCTCGGAGCTGGAACGGGCGCAGTCACTCAAGCCATCCTTCGCCGTCTGGGACGCGACGGCCGTTTGTACGGGGTGGATAATAACGAAACATTCGTCGATCACCTGCACAGCGCATTCCCGGATCCACGGCTGATACCCGTCTGCGCCCAGGCCGATGCGTTGTTACCGACGCTACGATCGCTTGGCGCGCCACCCGTGGACGTGATCGTATCCTCGCTCGGACTCACCACCATGCCTCCGGGCATCCGGCGCGGCATCCTCAACCATCTCGTGTCTTGTCTCACCAAGGACGGCGTGTTGATCCAATATCAATACCTGTCTTCCCGGTGGTCGTGGCTCAATGTCAAAACAAAGTCCCACTGGCCCTTCGACGCAGGCGAATTGCTGCGCACCTGCTTTCGAACAGTGGCCACCCAGGATGTTTTATTGAATATCCCGCCCGCCCGCATCTACGTCTGCCGCGGGCCGCACAAAATGATTGTCAGGAGTATTTGAACGATGGCATCCAACCGCAGAGATTTTCTAAAGACGGCGGCTGCAACGGCTCCGCTCTTCATACCGCGATCGGCGTGGGGCGCCAACGACCGCGTCGCCTACGGGTTGATCGCCGCCGGTGGACGCGGCCGCTACTTGAACGACAAATTCCAGAAGCTCGGAGCCGAGTGCGTCGCGCTGTGCGACGTCTACGAGCCCAATCTGGAGGCAGCGCGCAAGCAGTCGCCCGACGCGAAGACCTACGTCGATTATCACGAGCTCTTGGAACAGCAAGGTATCGACGCGGTCGTGATCGCGTCGCCCGATCATCATCACTGTCCGATGCTGCTGGCCGCGCTCGCCGCGCACAAAGACGTATACCAGGAGAAGCCGCTCTCCAAATCCCTGGAACAGAGCCGGCAGATGATCGACGCCCTAAAAAAATCGAAACAGGTCGTACAGGTCGGCATGCAGCGTCGCAGCGCCGAGGCGATCCTGAAAGCGAAAAGCCTGGTCGACGATGGCGTCCTGGGCCGCATCACGATGGTGAAGCCGCAATGGAACTGGAACGTCGCCAAGCCGCTCAATAACTCGCCCTTACCTGGCCAGATCGATTGGAATCGTTTTCTCGGCAGCGCGCCCAAGCGCGAGATTGAGCCGATGCGCTTCCGTTATTGGCGCTATTTTTGGGATTACGCGGGCGGCAACATGACCGACCAGGGCACCCACTTAATGGACGTCGTGCAGTGGTTCACCAAGTCCGGTCCGCCGCGTTCGGCGATCATGAATGGCTACGTCGCGAAAATGACGGGAGCCGAAGAGGCCGATGTGTTCTGCGCGGTGTTTGAATATCCCGAACTGCTCGTCACCTGGACGTTGAACTACGATAACGGCTATCAGAACGGCTGGTCGATCACGTTCCAAGGCGACAAGGGCACCATGATTCTCGACGAGGATGGTTACCGCGTTTGGGCCGAGCCGTGGAAGCGCGACGCCGCCCCCGTCTACGAAGAGAAGGCGCTGGTTCCCGTCGAATCGCACATCCAGAATTTCCTGGATTGCATGAAGACCCGCATCGAACCGAATTGTCCGGTTCACGTCGCGGCCCAGGCGGTTGCAGGACCGCATCTCGCAAACCAGGCGTTTCTGCGCGGCAGGAAAGTCAGTCTCTCCCCGGATGGTTCACAGGCCGTATGAACGCGGACTGCACGATCTTACTGGTCGATGACACGCCCAAGATCCGCCCGCTCGTCAGAGGCATCCTGTCCGAGTTGGAATGCGTCATTCTCGAAGCCGGAAGTGGTGAAACGGCCCTTGAAACCGCGTCGACGCATTCGGGCCGCATCGATCTGTTGCTGACCGATCTTTCAATGCCCGGCATGAACGGCCTGGAGCTCGCCTCGAAGTTACGCCAAATCCGGCCCGGTGTGAAAGTGCTGTGCATGTCGGGCCAGATGCTGCCCGCCACTCCGGTCGAGGATGTCCACTTTATCGAAAAGCCTTTCCTGCCGGATGCTCTTTTAAGCAAAGTGCAGCATCTATTAAAGTAGCTATGAAACAAGAAATCGCGACCCTCGGCGGCGGTTGCTTCTGGTGTCTGGAAGCGGTGTTCGACGATCTGCAGGGCGTCACCTCGGTGGAATCGGGATATGCGGGCGGACGCCGTCCGAATCCCACCTATCAGCAGATTTGCTCCGGCGGCACCGGACACGCCGAAGTGGTCCGCATCACCTTCGACCCCGACGTTCTCTCCTATCACGATCTGCTCGAAGTGTTCTTCACGATTCACGACCCGACAACTCTCAATCGCCAAGGCAACGACGCCGGCACTCAGTACCGGTCGGTGATCTTTTACCATTCGCCGGAACAAAAATCGACGGCGGAGCACGTCATCCGCGAACTCACCGAAGCCGGGCTGTGGAACGATCCCGTGGTTACCGAAGTCGTGCCGGCCGCCGAGTTTTACGTCGCCGAAGACTATCATCAGGAGTACTTCGAAAACAATCCGCGGCAACCTTATTGCCAGGCAGTGGTGGCCCCCAAAGTTCAAAAGTTCCGCGCAAAGTTCGCGTCGCGCAGAAAACAGCGGATCGCTTAAACTTCGCGCGCCGCCGGCTGTTCATCTTTCAACGGCCGCACAACAGAGCCGCGCAGATCGATCTCGACGCACAGGCCTGGATCGGCGTTCGATGCGCGGATGGAGCCGTGATGCAGCTCGATCGCCCGCCTCGCAATCGACAACCCGAGCCCTACGCCGCCGCTTGCCCGGTTGCGATGCGAGTCCACTCGATAGAACGGCTCGAACAGCAGATTCAGCGCATCGGGCGGAACACCGGGTCCGAAGTCTCGCACCGTAATGCTGGCCCCGCCTGCGCTATTCGACAACGCAACTTGTACAGGCGTCCCCGGCGGCGCGTAGCGGATCGCGTTACGGACAACATTTTCGATAGCTCGGCGGATCAGTTCCGGATCGGCGTCCACGGTCAGCCGCTCGCCGATAGTCAGCGCCAGCGTACAACCGTGGGCGTCCGCTTCGATTTTCGAATCGCCCACAATCTCGGCAAGTAACTCGTCCAGGCAAACCGGCTCCACCCGCCGGTTCGCGGGATCCCCTTCAGCACGCGTCACCTCGAGCAGCTCGCCCACCAAAGCGGCGAGCCGGTCCGCTTCTTTCTGAATGCGATCGAGCGGCGGCTGACTCTCGCGTCCGCTTCTCGCCAATTCGATCGCGACGCTCAGACGCGCCAGTGGCGAACGCAGCTCATGCGAAATGTCCATCAACAGACGCCGCTCCGCTGTCACCAGCGTCTGAATGCGATCCGCCATTTTGTTGAACGTGCGCGCAAGCTGACCCAGCTCATCGCGCCGCGCAAATGGAGCGCGCGCCGACAGGTCGCCTTTCCCGAACCGCACGACTGCACGTTGCAGCGCCCGCACCGGCGATGTGAGGTGCATCGCGAGCGCATAGCATAACAGCACGACAATGCCGAGTATCCACAGATGGTGCGGCTGTATGAACCAGAACATGCTGCGCCGTCCCGGTGCGCTCACGAACAGCCAATACTTGCCGTCCGCCGATTGCCTGCCCCACACCACGTTGCTATGCCGGCTGAACGGAAGCGCGAATCCCCAATCCCGCCGCTGCCGCGCTTCACGGATCAGCTCCGTTCGATCCTCACCCGTCAGCAGGTCGCGCCCCGCGTCATCGGCCATCACCATCTCGCCCTGCATCACCGAACGTATCCGCTCTACAGTTTCGGCAAGCTCGGCCTTTCCGCCGTGTTCGTACGCGTGCCTCGCCTCGAGCATCTGCATGCGCATCAACATGCCGAAGGGAGCCGGCCGCTCCGTGTCATAAGTCAGGGCCGAGGTCACCACCACGGCCGATATCGTGATCACCGTCGTGGCCAGGAACCAGAGCAGAATCTTGGCGAACAGCGTTCTCATGACGGCGCTTCATCGGGCGTCGTGCAGAATTGATAACCAACCCCGCGTATTGTCTTGATGCGCTCGCGGCCGGCGTCCAACTTCTTGCGCAGATGACTCACATGCATGTCGATCGACCGGTCGAACGGCGTCGCTTTACGGTTGTACATGCTCTCCATGAGCGTGTCGCGCGAGACAACCCGCCCGGCCTGGCGCATCAGCACTTCGAGGATGTCGAACTCGAGCGTGGTGGTCACGATCGGGTGAGCGTCGCACAGCACCTCGCGCGTACCCGGATCGAGCAGTACGCCGTTCACTTCCAACTTGCCGCCCGATGGCTTGGCCTCAATACGCCGCAGGATGGCGCGGATACGTGCCACGAGCTCGCGCGGGTTGAAGGGTTTCGACAGGTAATCGTCGGCGCCGAGTTCGAGCCCGACAATGCGGTCCACATCTTCGCCGCGCGCGGTCAGCATCAGCACCGGCACGCGGCTCTGCTGCCGCAGACGTTTCAACACTTCGAATCCGTCCATGCCCGGCATCATCACGTCCAGCACAACCAGCGCATGCTCGCCCTTCAAGGCGCGCTCCAGGCCCCTTCGGCCGTCGTGCTCGAAATCCACCCCGAAACCTTCGCGGGTCAGAAACTCGCCCAACAAAGTACACAGCTCAACGTCGTCGTCGACCACCAACAGGCGCACTTAGCCATAATAGACGGCTTATCCGCCGCGCCGCACATTGCCGGCATCAAACGTAGTACAACGAAGTTTCCGCAACAACATCATGGCTTACTCCGATTTGCGCGAATTCATCCGGGCCCTCGAAAAGAATAAGGAACTGAAGCGGATTCCCTTCGAGGTCGACCCCTATCTCGAAATCACGGAGTTCGCCGATCGCTCCGTCAAGTCCGGCGGACCAGCGCTGCTGTTCGAACGCCCCAAGGGCAGCAAGGTTCCGCTGCTGATCAACGCCTTCGCCAGCATGCGCCGCATGGAGATCGCGCTTCAAGTCGACTCCGTGCAAGATGTCGCCGATCGCATCTCCGAATTCCTCGCCATGCGCATGCCGGAAGGTCTCATCAACAAAATCAAGATGCTGCCGAAACTGGCCGAAGTAGGCGCATTCTTCCCCAAAATCGTTTCCGAAGGCCCGTGCAAGGACGTCATTCTCAAGCGCGATTTCTCGCTGCTCGATTTCCCCATCCTGCACTGCTGGCCTCAGGATGGCGGCCGCTTCATCACCCTGCCCATGGTGTTCTCCAAAAACCCCGATACGGGCAAGCGCAACTGCGGCATGTATCGCATGCAGGTGTACGACGAACGAACCACCGGGATGCACTGGCAGACGCACAAGCAGGGCGCCGAGCATTACCGCCGTTTGCTCGCCGAAGGCAAACAAGCCCGCATGAACGTTGCCGTTGCGATCGGGTCCGATCCGCCCACCATGTATTCCGCGATTCTGCCGCTCCCTCCCGATCTCGACGAAATGATGGTCGCCGGCTTCCTGCGCGGCAAGCCCGTCGAAATGGTGAAATGTGAAACCTGTGATATTGAGGTTCCCGCCAACTCCGAAATCGTTCTCGAGGGCTACGTGACGCTGGGCGAATCGCGCCGCGAAGGTCCGTTCGGCGACCACACCGGCTACTACTCGCTCGCCGGCGATTACCCCGTGTTTCACGTCACCTGCATCACCCATCGCAAGAATCCGATCTACGCCACCACCATCGTCGGCCCGCCGCCCATGGAGGATTTCTACATGGGCAAAGCCATCGAGCGGATTTTCCTGCCGCTCATGCGCATGCAACTGCCCGAAGTACGCGATATGTGCATGCCGGCCGAGGGCGTGTTTCATAACCTGATGCTCGTGTCCATTCGCAAATCGTACCCGCTGCACGCGCGCAAAGTCATGCACGCCATCTGGGGTTTGGGACAGGCGATGTTCACCAAGTGCATCGTCGTCGTCGATGAAGACGTCGATGTGCAGAACGTGCGCGAAGTCGCCTGGCGCGCGTTGAACAACATCGATCCGCAGCGCGACATCGAGTTCGCAACGGGGCCCGCCGATTCCCTGGATCACGCCAGCCGCATGCAGGACGTCGGGTCGAAGATGGGAATCGATGCTACGAAAAAATGGCCGTCCGAAGGTTTCACGCGCCCCTGGCCCGACGTCATCACCATGCCCGCCGACGTAAAGGCGCGCGTCGCTGAATTGTGGAAACGCGCCGGGCTCGGCTAGGTCCTACGGAACAGACCCTGCCACTTGCGCGCAACCAGTTCGGCGATATTCAACCCGATCGCCAGCGCCAGCAATCCCGGCCACAGCCGCATGCTCGACGGCACTGACCGCCCGCCGCGATCGTACACCGCTTTCGGCTCCGGATTGAAGTGCCCGCCCGTGAATTGGGAAATGTTGCGCAGCAGGAATTCGTTCGATCCGAAATCGTTCAACTCATCCTCATCGCGGTAAAACCCGACTTCGGGGAATGCGTTGCTTTCGGCCAGCGGTCGAATGCGGAACAGCCCTTGTCTGTGGCCCACGCTGATGCGGCCCTGGTAAGCCCCGTTCGCAATCTTCACCACCGGAACTGGCCGCTGAAATCCGCCTGGCCCGAACGCAAAAATACCCGGCATGGATCGCGGCTCCGGCGACTCCTGATCGAGCCGGTAATCCACCACCAAGTCGCCGGTGACACTGTCCAGCGCGACGCTCGTATCGCCCGTGTGCGCGTGCGGCAGCAGATCGCGAACCAGGTTCATCCAGAACTTGTCGTACCCCGGCCACGTCACCCAGTTCGACGCCCAACGGCTCTTGGCATCGGAAGCGAACACGGCAACGCGCCCCAGCCCGTACTGCCACCGCGTCAGTAGCGGATCTTTTTTATCGATATTCAAAATGGTCTCGGCCGTGGGCTTCGCGATGAACCGTACGTAGCCCTTGAGCGCGGGGGCATTCTCCATTCCCACGCCATCCAGGATCTCGGTCATCTTCGCCACGCCCGGCTGCAGAGGCTTCTCCACCGCGGTCGAACCGGTGTGCTCCATCACGTCCTTGAGCAGAATGCGCTCGAGGCCCGCGGGGTCGTTCAGCAGGTACGCCTTCCCATTGGCCAGCGTCGCCACCTTCTCCAGATACGCCCGGTTCACATCCTGGCCCAGCCCGACCGTCGAGATCGTGACCCTTTTCGCTGCGGCTTCGCGCGATAGCTCGAGCGAGTCGCCCTCCTCCGAAATACCGTCGGTCAACAGAACAATGTGCTTGAACGTGCCGTTTGCCGCGGAGATCTTGCGGAACGCTTCACTCAGCGCAGGCGCGATCTGCGTGCCTCCATCCGGCGTGATCCCCGCCACCAGACGCTTGATCAGCGAGCGGTCCTCGGCGCGGCGCAATGGCACGGCCCATTGAAACGAGTTGTCGAAAATCAGCACGCCCACCTGATCCACGGGCCGCAGATTGTCTATCACGCCGATCGCCGCCAACCGCGCAAGCTCGATCTTGCGCCCTTCCATCGACGACGATTTGTCGATGATCAGCACCACACACGTGCCTTCCGGCGAACGTGGCGGCGCAACCTTCGCGGGCAGCGTGCGGTCCAGCGCATCTTCGATTTTCTTGCCTTCGGGGTAGACGTTGCGCTCCCCGCCAATCACCACTAACCCGCCGCCGCGCTTCACGAAATTCTCGATCTCATCCTTGCGCGATGAAGCGATGCTCTCCAGATCCTGGTTGTTCAGCACGATCAACTGCACTTCGCTCAACTTCGCCGACGCTGCGTCGGGTGCGCGCTGCACGTCCACCTGCGCCGCGGCCAGCGCCTGCATCAGGTTCGTATCGCTGCCCGCGGGGTCGCCGGAAACATACAACAGCTTGGGCCGGCGCAGCGTCAGCGCCTGGTCGAAGCGCAGATTCCCCAACCCCGTGGCCGCCAGCGCCACCGTGAAATCCACCGCGCCCACCGCGCTCAGATTGGCGTGCGCACGAATGTGATTCGGGCCCGCCGATAAGTGCACCGGAGTCTTGCCGATCGCCTTGCCATCCGCCAGCACCTCGAGCGTACCCTCGGCGGCGCGCGGCGAAGTCACCATCAGGTCGATCGGAAACCGCTCGCCCGTAAACGTGAGCGACGGAACCCCCACCGCATCCAGATGCAGCGCCGAGTGCGGTCTTCCCGGCATCGGAACTGTATCGATCGGAATCTTCAACTGGCGCGCCTGATACGCCGCCCGCGCGATGCTTCCGCGATTCTCGTTGCCATCCGAAATTAGAACGATGCGCGGCACCAACCCCTCCGGCATGGCAGCGATCGCCTCGCGAACGCCTGCTTCGAGATCCGTGCCGCGGCCAGGCTCGCCGGCGGTGTTCTTCAACATCCATGCGCGCGGCTTCTCGTCGGGGCTGGCGTTGCGCGTCGCGCGGGCAAACGGAATCACGCGGGTCCAGTTGCGGCCCCGGCTGCTTTCCGCCGTCGTGGCAAATTGCGAAG
>JBBQGC010000007.1:0-133004 GCA_038322705.1 Bryobacterales bacterium
GCAAGTGAAGTCCAGCCGTTCAGAGCCACGCGCGTAAGCAAGTGAAGTCCAGCCGTTCAGAGCCACGCGCGTAAGCAAGTGATCTCTTGCGCTTGTCTCGTACTATAAACAGAGCCACCGCCAGCATGAGCATTGAGATGCATTCCGAAGAGGACTTGGTTCGCGGCCAAGTCGGGACGGTGGTCGAGAACTGGGCTCCAGGTGTCTACGAACTTGAATTTGCCGGTGATGACGCGAAGAGCTATGCCATGGCCGCGTTACGAGCGGACCAGTTGATGCGCCTGCATGACATCCGCCTCAGCGCACCTCGATCTCGCTGAGCTCATACCAACCGTCCGCCGCTCGCCCCTCCATCGCAAGTTGAATCGCCGGCTGTCCAGTCTGCGGATCGAGGATGGCCGTGCGGATACGATACCTTCCCGGAGGCACATCGACATAAACGCTGCCTTCGTAGATCGCATCGCCCGGCAACCACTTTCGGATATCCGCCGGGATCGGGATGCGCGCGGAGTGATCGGACGAGCGCAACTCCAACGCCACCGTGTACTCGCGATAAACGGTCGCAACCCCTCCGTTGAACCACCACATTGAAACCGGCATCATGGCACCCGAGACTGCCTGGCGTGGATGCTCGAACCGCCGAAGCGCCAGCCGGTAACCGATCCTGTTCTGAAACTCGTCAAACGCCGCCTTCCACTCGGCAGGAAGCGCAGTGGACTTCACGTTGACCGTCGAGGCGTGCCACCGCAGAGCCTGCTCGAAAATGGAGCGCAGATCGAAGCCCCACTGCTTCCAGGACGCCGGTACACCGCAGGTCTCAAGCGACACCGGCGCGTGCTGCCATACGTCCTGAGCATGGGCGCGCACCACTTGCTGCGGATACAAATCGAGCATGTGCGCGAACCCGTTCTTGCCCGGCCGGCCCATATCGCCCCAACAGTCCAACCGCCATCCTGCGCCGCGTTCGGTGGCGTAGACGAGCGCCTCCAGCAGATCGAAATTCACCAGCAACGGCGTGCGCTTGAACGCCTCGAAGTAGACGTCGATCAGCCCTTTGTGGACGGACCAATCCGGCAGATACGGTCCCCATCCTTCACCCCAGTAACCCACGGTCGAGATGTCGACGGAATCGAGATACGGGTGGCCATCGTAACGCTTGCCTGCTTCGCGGATGAGGGCGCTCCACGCTTGAATGTACAGCGGGTCCGAAGAGTCCGGCGACCACACGTTGCCATCTTTGTCCGCCGGCTTGTTCGCGCGGCGTGCGCCGGAGTTGCGGTACCACTCGGGCATCGGGTTGCCCTGATCGTAGGGCATGATGCGCAGGGCGAGTGTCTGGTGATGTGCGCGGGCTTCAGCGAGCGCGGTGTCGATGATATCCCACCGGATCTTCCCGCGTTCCGGCTCGATTTGAGACCAGAACCAGCGCAGATACGCGACAGAGGACGGTGGAAAATCGACCGGCGTGGACGCGTTCGCGACAGCCTTCTCCGGCCCTACTTCCGACCATCTCGTCCCGGCGAACAGCGTCTGCCCGGAGTAGCGCTGGAACGTCTGTATACCCATGCCCGGGTTGACCAGCACCGTATCGATCGGGCGCGGGCGCACCACCACGGTTTGAGCACCGAGCGAGCTTGCCCACGCGAGCAACAGCCAAGCGCGCAGAAACATACCGATAGTTTAATCCGCGCGCTACAGACGGATGACGACTTTCCCGACGCCGTCCTCGTAGCGCTCCAGCATTTGGAACGCACGGTCCACCTCTTCCAAAGGCAGCGCGTGGGTCAGCATGGGGCGGAATACTTCAGGACGCTCGGCCAGCCACTCGACCGCGGTCTCCGTCTCATGGTTGGAGCGGCGGACGTTGTACAGTGTCAGCTCCTTGCGCCGCGCCACGTGGAATTCGAGTTCGACAATAGCTTCGGACGGAATGGCCGTGTACACAATGCGCGCGCCGTTGCGAGCCACCCTCAACGACTGGTTCATGCTGCCGCCCTTGGCCGCGCAATCCACGACGAGATCGACGCCACGCCTCCCCGTATCCCGCGCGATCACCGTGACCGGATCGCTCTCGCGCGGATCGATAGCCGCGTCAGCACCCATCCCCAGCGCCAGTTCCCGCCGCGCGGCCACCGGTTCAAATGCCCAGATGCGCCCTGCTCCGCACAGCTTCAGGCAGGCGATGGTCAGCAAACCGATCGGGCCCGCGCCGAACACAGCGACGGTTTCGCCGGGCCGGACCGAGGCGAACTGCAGCGAGTGCAGCACGACGGCCAGAGGCTCCGCCAGCGTGCCCTCGTCCAAAGTCAGATGCTCGGGCAGTGCCAGCAGATTCGCCTGCGGAAGGATGGCGTAGTCGCGAAAGAAACCGGGGTCTTCCGTGCTGCTCAGGAAGCGCAGGTTGGCGCAGACGTTGTGCTTTCCCGCGCGGCAGTACTCGCAGTGATAACAGTACAGCGCGGGTTCCAAGACGGCCCGGTCGCCGCGCGACCACCCGGTGACGCCCGCCCCGGTTGCATCCACGATCCCGGCCGGCTCATGGCCCAGCACCATCGGATACACGCACGCGGTGTCGCCCACCGAGCCTTCCGCGTAATTGTGCAGGTCCGACCCGCACAGGCCCACAGCGCCCACGCGAACTCTGATTTCTCCGGGACCCGGCTCAGGTTCAGGACGGTCAGTAAGCCGGAACTGACGAACGCCCAGCAATTCTGCAACGCGCATTGTAGAAACTTACTACTTCTTAAATAGGTTCGCGAACGCCGCGCGCGCATCGTTGGACGACCGCGCAGGCTGGGCGCTCACAGACGAGCCGTTTCCGTTGGCCTGAGCCGGAGTCGCCTCTCGCGCAACTGTCACACGCGGCGTAAACAGCTCGCACTGGTTCGTCTGATCCTTTGAAACAATGCGCACCGGAACCGGTTTGGAGCACTGGTAACGGGTCGAAGGCTCAAAGTGGCAGCACTGTTTACAACAATGCAAGGCGGCGCTGCATTTCGGGCACTTGCCCGTATAATCGGCATCGACGGACAGGGTCGTGGCGCAGTTATAGCACCGCGAGGCGGTAACAGCTTGCACCAGGCGCGGCAACCGCGGGCCTGTGACATCAATCGGCAGCTTGGGCCCTTGCGGGCGTGGACGTTCGGACCGGGACGAATCCCGGTTGGAGTCCATATAGCCGTTCTGCCGGTACTTGCGATCTGAATCCATGACCGCTCTAACTCCTTGGATGGAACACCTTCGACTAGCCCCCTTCAGGGCAGACGGCTGCCGCGGGTTCCCGGTTCAACCGAGCATTTTAAAAATGGGAGAAAGTTCAAGATGCCGTGCGGGATCTAAGCTTCTATTTAACACGGATTCTTGCCTGAAAGCCACATAAATCTGTTTGAAACTCGTACCACTCTTCCCACCGCGCTAGCGCGGGTCGCCGCCCCATTTGAGCAGGGAATTACAAGCCCGCGTCAACGGATCGTCATAGTGGTTCGGGCTCACCCGCAGCGAATATCCCAAACGCCCGGTTTGATGCGGAACGAACTCGCGCGCAAATACCATCGCCGATCCCGCTTCTCCCGCCGGCGGCAGCGTGAGCACTTGCGTATCTTCCAACTCGCCATTGACGCCTATGCGCCCCACCACCGCTTCCACCTTCACATCGTCCGGCCGCAAGCCGGCCAGGTCCACCGTCGCGCGCAGTGGAATCGGGTCGCCGCTCACCACCGAACCGTCCGGGCCCGGGCCAATGTCGATGAAATTGACATTGCTCCACACCCGTTCCACTTCCTGATTCCAACGCGCGCGATCGCGCACCGTCTGAAAGTCGTTCAAGTGCAGCAAGGAGTAGGCCCGGTGCGCCGGCTCGTACAACTGCGACATGTACTCGTTCACCATCCGCTGACAGGCGAAGTGCGGACTCACGTACATCAGACATTGACGCACGCGCTTGATCCACTCCACCGGAGCATCTTCCCCGCGGCCCTCATAGTACATGGGCACGATCTCGTTCTCGAGAATGGAGTAGATGGCGCGGGCGTGAATCTCATCCTGATCCTCGTTGTACGGCTCGCGGTCGCCAATAGCCCAGCCGCCGGAGTACTCATAGGCCTCGTCGTACCAGCCGTCCAGAATACTCAGGTTCAGAACGCCATTGATGCAGGCCTTCATGCCGCTGGTGCCGCACGCCTCTTCGCCGCGCCGCGGGTTATTCAGCCACAAATCCACGCCTTGCACCAGCTCGCGCCCGACTTGGATACTGTAGTCCTCGACGAACACAATGCGATTGGCAAGCTCGGGATCGCGCGACAGCCGCACAATCTCGCGGATATACATCTTTCCCGGTTGATCCTTGGGATGCGCTTTGCCCGCGATGACGATCTGCACCGGCCTTTCCGGATTCGTGAGAATCTGCTTAAGCCGGGCGACATCGCGGAACAGCAGCGTCGCACGTTTATAAGTAGCGAACCGGCGCGCGAATCCGATCGTGAACGCGTCGGGATCCAGCACTTCCTGGGCGCGGCGCACTTCCGAAGCCGGCGCTTTACGGTTCAAAGCGGCCTGCGTGGCGCGCTCGCGAACGTAGGTCACCAGCCGGCGTTTCCTCCGCCGGTGTACTTCCCACAGCTCCTGATCGGGGATCTCCTTCACCAGGTCCCAAACCTTCGGATCCGGATGCTGCTCGCGCCAATCCGGCTGCAGATACTGGTCGTACAACATCGCCAGATCGGCGTCGATCCACGTGGGCAGGTGCACGCCGTTGGTGATGGACGTAATCGGAATTTCCCAAACCGGCAGTCGCGGCCACAGTTCCTGCCACAGGTCCTGCGAAACCTGGCGATGCAGACGGCTCACCGCGTTGCGGAACGAAGCGGTCTTGATGGCCAGCACCGCCATCGAAAAGCGCTGCTGATTGTCGTTAGTGTTGATGCGGCCAAGCGCCAGCAACTGATCGAAACCGATCCCGCTCTCACGGCAATACTCGTTGAAATACTCGTACATCAGGCCGGAGTCGAACAGGTCGATGCCGGCGGGCACGGAGGTGTGCGTGGTGAAAACGTTATTGGTGCGCGAGGCGTCCCATGCCTCCTCGAAGCTGAGCCGGCTCTCCTCCATAAGACAGCGTATGCGCTCGAGGGCGAGAAATGCCGAGTGGCCCTCGTTCATATGAAATACCGTCGGCTCCAGGCCGAGCACTTTCAGAGCGCGCAGGCCGCCGATGCCGAGCACGATCTCCTGGCGCATTCGCGTATGCGCGTCTCCGCCGTACAACTCGTCGGTAATGTCCCGATTTTCGGGGCGCTCGTTCTCCGGAATGTTCGTATCCAGCAGGTAGAGCTTCGTGCGACCGACGTCACACTGCCACACCTTGATGAACAGCGGACCAGTGGGCAGACGCACGGTGATGACAACTTCCGAGCCGTCGTCCTTGCGCACGGGCTGTACCGGCAGCGTGTAAAAATCGTTGACCGGGTTGCGCTCCTGTTGCCAGCCGTCCGGATTCAGTGACTGCCGGAAGTAGCCCTTCTGATACAGCAGCCCGACGCCAACCAGCGGTATATCGGCATCGCTCGCGCCCTTCAAGTGATCGCCGGACAGAACACCCAGGCCGCCCGAATAGATCTGCAAACAGTCGATAATGCCGTACTCCATCGAGAAGTAAGCAATGAGAGGCTGGCCCGGGTGGCTGGCCGCCGACTTCTGCATGTAGGCGTCGTGAATCTCGCACGCGCGGCGGTACAGCGCGAGATAGCGGGGGTCGGCGCCGGCTTTCTCCAGGGTGCTTTGCGGCACACGACCCAACAACAGAACGGGGTTGTGATTGAGATTCTTCCAAAGCACCGGGTCCAGACGGCGGAACAGCGAACGTACCGTGTGGTCCCAGCTCCAATATAGGTTGTAGGCCAGCTCCGGCATGCGCGACAACGACGCCGGCAATGCGGGGCGGACCAGAAATTCCTTGAGCGGCTGTATTTGAAAAGACATCTACTCTCAATCGCGGTAATAGGTGGAATCGTAGTTTGAGTTCAACTAGCGTCCCGCTCGGATCGCAGACATGGCAAAATCTCGCGGGAGCTTAATTTCGC
This sequence comes from Bryobacterales bacterium, assembly GCA_038322705.1. Classification (GTDB taxonomy): domain Bacteria; phylum Acidobacteriota; class Terriglobia; order Bryobacterales; family Bryobacteraceae; genus TMP-7. Next base: position 6,078 of record JBBQGC010000007.1, read on the forward strand.
GGGTACTCTCAGTTTCGCACGAAACGCCCGCTCGAAATAGAAGCCTCCAGCAATTGAGTGCGCGCAGGCAGTCGAAATTCTCTTCATGAATGACGGGCCGCTGCACCTTCGATCAACCGGACGATCCGGTCGCCCCGCACATTGTTGTAAGTCTCGGCCAATCCGAGCGGCCAGCGTATCTCGATCTTCTCGGCTTCCATCGCGGACCCCAGGCCGAAGTGCAGGCGCAGATCGCTTTGCGAGTAGAAACTCGACTGGCTCAGCACGTCCTGCCGCTGACGCCGTCCGTTCACGGTCACGATCACCGACGCACCGATTGCCGACCGGTTCGACTTGGTGCCGGCCAGCTTCAGCTTCAACCAGTGGTTGCCGCTCTGGGTGTCATTGCGCAGCAGCGAGGGCGCTTCGTTCATGTTCCACACCAACGCGTCCACGTCCCCATCATTATCGAAGTCGCCGAAGGCGCAACCACGGCTGGAATGCGCGGCGCTGATTCCGGGTCCACTGGACTCGCTCACATTCTCGAACACGCCGTTCCCGGTGTTGCGCAGCAGCATCCGGGGGTTCTTGTATTTATAGGTTGCGAAGTACTTGTCCAGCTCCGGATAGACGCTCCCGTTGACGAACAGCAGATCGGGCCACCCGTCATTGTCAAAGTCCGCCAGGCCCGCGCCCCACCCGACAAATTGCGTAAACGAACCCAAGCCCGCTTTGCTCGTCATGTCGTCGAAGAAGCCACGGCCCTTGTTCCGGTAAAACACGGGGGTGTCATCCGCGAAATGAGTTTTGAAAATATCCAAGCGCCCTTGACCCCAAGCATCGCCAATCGCCACGCCCATTCCCGCCTGCTCGCGGCCATCCTCGTTATAGGCGACTCCCGCTTCAAGCGCGATGTCGGTAAACGTTCCGTTCCGGTTGTTCTTATAAAGAATGCCCGGCGTGGAGTCGCAGGCAACAAAAATGTCCGGCCACCCGTCGTCGTCGAAATCCGCCGCGACAGCAGTCATCGCGTAGCGCTTGTCTACTTTCGCAATTCCGCTCTCTTCGGAGACATCGGTGAACGTGCCATTGCCATTGTTGCGATAGAGGAAATTATGTCCGGTGGGCAGACCCTTGGGCCCGCAATTGACCGGAATGCCCTTCCACATACAGTTCTCGGCGGCGCCGGGCAGCGGTATGGTTTTGGGATCGAAGTTCAGATACGTGCTGACAAATAGATCGAGCTTGCCGTCGCGGTTGTAATCGACAAATGTGCAGCCCGCGCCCCATTCCGGCTTGGGATGCAACAGACCAGCTTCCTTAGTCACGTCGGTGAACGTGCCATTGCCATTGTTGTGATAGAGAATGTTCTGGCCCCAACAACTCACGAACAAATCGTCATTGCAGTCATTGTCATAATCGCCGACACACACACCCGATACCCAGACTGTCCGCTCCAGGCCCGCCTGTTTCGTAACATCGCGGAAGGTGCCGTCGCGATTGTTTTTATACAGGCGGTTCCCTGCCCCCGCGGGCGGACCCTCAATCAGCGAGCCACCCGGCACGAAAATGTCGAGCCATCCATCGTTGTCGTAGTCGAAAAAGGCAATGCCACAGCCGTTGGTTTCGAGAATATACTTCTTGCTGGTGGCGCCCCCGTAAATTACGGGACGAGTCAGGCCCGCCTGATTGGCGATATCGACAAATCGGAATGCGGAGCCGGTGCGCCCAAACAGCGGACGCGCCATCGCGCCAAGAACGAGATCGCGCCGGGTCATGCGGGTCGTACGCCCTGCCCTTCTACCACCGTGTATATTCGATTGGCCGCCAAGCCGGGCAGTTTGTCGACACCGCCCGCGGGCCAATGCACTTCGAGATCTGCCGCTCCCGCACTTGCCAGGCCGAAGTGTACGCGTAAGTCGTTTTGCGAGATATAGCTGCCACCGCTGCGCACCTCGTCCATCTGGCGATGCTTGCCGGTGATGCAATACACTCGCGCACCGATCGCGCTACGGTTCGATTTCACGCCAATACACTTCAACTTGATCCAATGATCGCCGGCCGCCGGCTCACCGCGCAGCAATTGCGGGACATCGTTGACGCAATTGACCACGACATCCAGCGCGCCGTCATTATTGAAATCGCCCACCGCGCATCCGCGTCCTGGGGCTAGTTCAGTAATACCCGGGCCTGAGTCTAACGAAATGTCGGCGAAACGCCCATTGCCCAGATTGTGATACAAAACCTTGCGCTGCCGGTAACCATATTCAATCGATGTCTCCGCCACCTCCGGATACACATGACCATTCGTTAGCAAGATATCCAGCCATCCGTCATTATCGAAGTCTGCGAACATGGCGCCCCAGCCAAGGAAGCGAGTATTCCTGCCCAAACCCGCCTGGAAAGTCATGTCTTCGAAAAAGTCTTTTCCCACGTTGTGATACAGGCTCGATGTGTCGCCGGCGAAATTCGTTTTGACAATGTCCAAATTGCCGTCGCAATCGTAGTCGCCGGCCGCCACGCCCATGCCCGCCTGTGGTTTGCCATCGGCGCTATACGCCACGCCTGCTTCAATCGCGATATCGGTGAACGTCCCGTCGCCGTTGTTCTTATAAAAGGACGACGAAGTGGAATCGTTCGCAACATAGATGTCGGGCCAGCCATCGTTGTTGAAGTCGGCGACCAGAACGCCCAAGCCGAACGTGCCCGGCGATTTCAAAATTCCGGAGCTGACAGAGACGTCGGTGAAAGTGCCGTCGCCGCGGTTATGCAACAGGATATTCTTCCCTCCATCGAGACCCGGCGGGCCGCACGCCACTTTCAGACCCTTGTACAGACACTTCCCGGATTCCGGAACGGCGACCGTCTTGACGTCAAAGTCAATATAATTTGCGATGAAGACATCGAGCCATCCGTCCTTGTCATAATCGACGAACGCGCACCCGGTATTCCAGCGTTTGAGCCCGCTGGCCGTGAGACGTGTTGTCTTCGACAGGCCCGATGTCTCACTCACATCCGTGAACTTGCCCTTGCCGCGGTTCTTATACAGGACACAGTCGCCCCAGTAAGTCACCAGTAGATCGTCGAGTCCATCGTTGTCGTAATCGCCAACGCAGCACCCCTGGCCCCACCCCGTTCGAGCCAGGCCCGATTCAAGGGTGACGTCGGTGAACGTACCGTCCCGGTTGTTCTTGAACAGGCGGCTGACGGGACGATCGGCATTGGTCCACTTGGCTTCGAAGCGAGTGCCGTTCACGAAAAACAGGTCGGCCCAGCCATCATGATCGTAGTCGAAGAAGGCCACGCCGCAACCGGTGGTCTCCAGCAGATAACGGTTGCGGCTCTCACCGCCGAAGACGGTTTTAAATCGCAACCCGGCATCGCGCGCTGTGTTGGTGAAGTGAATGCCTGAAGCGGGCGCCGCCGGCAGCAATTGATCCAATGTGAAAACACTCGCAGTCCGGCAGATCGACTGAATAAAGCCGCGCCGGTTCACTGCCCGCCCCCCGCAAAACGGGAATCGATTTTAGCGGCTAGTTGCGACGCCTTCGCCGCCTCGTCCGGCTTTCCCTGCTGCCTGTACACTTGACCGAGATTGTAATAAAGCGTCGCCGCAAGCGGGTTTTGCTCCAGGCCGCGGCGGTACACCTCGGCTGCCTGATCCAATTGATTAGCCGCATACAGCGCGCTGCCTAGATTCAGATAAGCGGGAATCAGGTCCACTTGAATCGCGATCGCCCGGCGGTAAGCTTGAATCTCCTCTTCCGCCCTGCCCGAAGCCCCATACGCAATACCTAAGTTGTACTGAACGGCGGGATCGTTGGGATACAATCGCGCGGCTAACTCGAGAATCGCCGCCGCTCTGGCGCTCTGTCCCTGCTCACCCACACTCACCGCTAAGAATATCAGCGACCTAAGGTAATACGGGTAGACTTGTAACGACTCTAGATACTTCTGCGCTGCCGCCTTAAAATCCCGCCGCTCCCGCAGACGCGTCGCCTCCAATTGCAATTGCTCGGCGGCATACAAATAATCGCGCGGCATGCGATAGACGATCGTTGGCCTGTCTTTCACATTCACCACTTTGCTGAACCCGCCGCGACTCAAATGTAGCGCTGCCTCGGCCAGTGCCGGATCCATATCGGACACAGCCATGTCCCCCAGAAAGCCTCCCGAAATCGCCGACGGGTCGGAGGAGTACTTCTGTGCGACGGAAAAGAATGGCGATCCCGCTTCCAACTCCTGAAGCGCAGCCTCGGCCTTCGATCGATCCCCGGCGACAATCCACCGCAAATACAGCCGCTCCGGCCGGGTTTGCGTGACGTCCGCCGGGTTGTGATGCGATGCGGTGATACCTTGCTCCGGGTGAACTCGGATCCAGTGGTCCACCATCGCAAAAGCGCCCTTCCGTGCCTCGGGCATGTGGCATTTCAAGCAATTGTCTGACTGATTCACGGGACACAGCGCGGCGCGGTTTGCCACCTTCGAGTTATGACAGCCGAGACACGACTTTATAAAACGCGGATCGTCTTTTGGAGAGTCGCGATGTGGATCGTGACACGTGGTACAAGTCAATGCTCCGCGGCTTTGAATGTAACACTGCGACTTGCGAAGCGCTGCCACTTGATTCGATATCAACAGATCGTCGGGCACAGGATCGTGAACCTCGCCGAAGCCGGCGTGACACTGCGCGCATACGTCGATCTGTCGCGAGTTACTCAACGTGCGCGGATTGACGATCGCTTTGTCCGCCGATTTGACCGCGATCGCTTTCAAATGACCCGAGCCCGGTCCGTGACAGTTCTCGCAAGTGACACCCGAGTGCTGAGCGCCAGCCCCCGCGCCGTGACAGTCGAGGCATTTTCGTTCAAAATCGGGACTCAGCACGCGCCCGATGGATGTCTCCCAACTCACCGGCAACTCGTGCGGAAACCCAGGCGATAGCTCGAGCTGGCCCGAGGGGCTGTAATGTAAATATCGCGCTTCGACCAGCGGCGCGCGCGGCAACTGGATGCCGTCCACCGCGGGAACGCGCACCAGAAAGCTGTAGCCGTGCCGCGTGCCGCCGACCATCGTTTCCACTGGCGCATGAAATCCGGCCCGCTCCGGCATCGTCACGCCGTAATCGACCGTCGAGCCGCGCCGGTTGAACGAGTAAGCGATTCCGCCCTCATCCTTTGCCCGCCGATAGGTTTCAGAAAGCACGCCCGCCCCGGCGTGACTCATCCCCATCCTGGTTTTCGATTGAGAGACAAAGATCGCGCGATGGCATTGCGCGCACACCTGTGCCCCGACCAAACCCGGCTCCAGTGCGAATGCGCAGGCGTAGAACCACGGGAGAAACAACAGGAAACGCATGCCGGAACGCCTCCCGATTGTAACCCGTCCCGAGTTGGCGATTAGAACGAGAAGCCAACCAGGAACTGGGCGTCGTTCTGGTTGGAAAGCGGCGCGATCCTGGCGGCTGTATTCGGGTCGCTGCCCCATCGCGTGTAGCGGAGCTCAGGCGCGATCCGCAACTTCAGGATCTTCACTTCCACTCCGGCTCCGAACACAAACCCCTTGCCCGACCAGTTCGAATCGAGCACGCCTCCCACTCGGCGGAAGCTCGGCCCAGCCTCTACATAGGGATTCACGATCGGAAACGGCAGCCGGAATTTGCCTAAAACCGGGAACTCCCAGGTGCTGACGGTCTGCGAACTCTGGACGGCGGAACGCGGAATGACTTGAGTCGAAATATTCAGATCGACGGGATGATACAAGACGTTGGCTTCCACGGCCAACCCGAGCGGCAGCCGTACTTCCAACATCGGACCAACAATGTAATTCCGCGACGTGGGCAAAAAGTGCGTGACCACATCGACGCTGGTGACGTTCTGTTCGGAGTAAGCATTCGTGAGCGAGGTGCCCGCCTTGACTCCCACCGAAATATGTTGTGCTGTAGCCGTACCCAGGCCCACGATGAACAAGGAAAATACAGCTCGTGAGTTGATCATTTCAATGTAGGTGACGTGGTCACCCGGCGCTGTGTTTCCCTTAATACGATTTAACTAGGGACTGAGAAACGGCCCATGAAACGGGGCGTCTACTGTTACGGGAAGGCCCGACGCGGGTCACCGGATTAAGAAGGAGAAGTATGAAAAAGTCACTATTCGTTTCACTCTTGGCAGCGGCCGCGGTCTTCGCACAGACGCCTGCTACTCAGCCATCGAGCCATTCCGCTACTACCAACTCGACCACGACGACCAAGAAGCACGGCAAGAAGGCCAAGACCGAATCAACCACCACGTCAACCCGTACCGACGCAAACCCGTCCGGCGATATGACCACCACCAAGGAAACGACGAAGTCGACTACCAAGTCCAAGCGGAAGCACGGCAAAACCACCGATAGCAGCACCACGAGTCACAGCAGTTCCTCGTCCACGACTCCGCCGCCCCAGGACTGATCGCAGAAACCGGATCTAAGTGCCCGCGGCGCCCCTCCCAAGCGAGTGCGTCGCGGGTTTTTCTTTCCCGTAATTAAAGAACGATCGTTTGATGATCCGGACAGTCCAGTTGAATCCGATCGTGGATTGTGTGGACCAGGTCCGGGCCGTGCTTTGCGATGAACGGCAGGATCGTGTACAGGCGCTCCTGCAGATGTTTTTCCGGATAAAGCAGACCGGCTAAGAAGGCCGCATCTTCGCGCGACCGTTCGTCCCGCCGCATCGCCTCCCGCGCCGATTTCGTACTGATTTTCCCGAGTTGATACAGAATCTTCGCCCGGCTTTTGATGAGCGCGGCGGAAAGCGTCGGATCGAATGCTTGCAGCTCCGCGGCATAGCGCTCGAGCGCTTCTTCGACGGCGTGACGAACGTCTGTCTCCGTATTCCGCAATTGGGACGGCACCAGGCGCGCGGCGATGTGCCCGCGGATCGCATCGGCGCCTTCAAACACCACCGGCCACGAAATGTCGAACCGCGACATCAGCTTTTCGGCCCGGTGATCCAGCAGCGTGAATCCCGCGCGGTGCACGACAACGGGCATACGGCCCAGCAACGTCCGGTAGATAGCTTGCGCCTGCGCGAAATACGCCAGCTCCGCGGGTCCGCCCACGTACACGGCGGTCGGCAGAATGTAATCCTGCATCACCGGCCGCAGCAACGCATTGGGCGACAGGTGAGCCGCTCGGTCCATCAACTCGCTGGCCGGGTAACGCGCATCCTTGGACAGATAGTCGCCATTCTGGCTGCGCAACGTGATTCGCCGGTTGCCATCCAGCAAAAACACGAGCGAGGTCTGCGGCTCCAGATGAACCTGGTTATGATATCCGGCCTCGCGCAGCTCGGCATCGCGCGCCAGCAGTTCGGCTTTCAATTGCGGCGCCTGGCGTACCGCTTCCCGCAGCAGAGGCGCGCCTAATTCGCGGATATGCTCGTCCAAAGGATCCAGGTACAACAGGTCGTAGCCCGCCAGCAGACTCTTCAGCAGTTCGCGGAACGCAACCCCCATCGAATGCCCCGGCGCATAGGCGCGGTGCACGGCGGCGAACACATCGTCGGCGAACGGAAACGGCTCCAGCGTTCGCTTCAGAGCTTCGAGCGGCACGTCGCGCAACTGAATGCCGCCCACGGGCTGCTGTGAAACCGGATTTGCAGTGGCGCGCAACACGGCCGGCTGATGGTCCGCTCCGAAAACCCAGGCGTGATCGACTTCGGCAAAATCGTGATCCTCGGTCGCAAGCCAGAACACCGGCACCGCGGCCGCCCCCTGAGCGCGTAAACGCTCGGCGATCCGGACCGCCGTCAGCGCTTTGTAAACCGTGTACGCCGGACCCGAGAAGAGCCCTACCTGCTGGCCGCTGACGATGGCCACCGTGCCGGGCTTGGCCAACTCATCCAGCAACGGCGAACCTTCGTTCTGGTGGCGCAGAGCGGCAACCAGCGCGGCGCGGCGATCATCCGGGAAGTCGATCTCATCCACCGCCTCGCGAATGCAATCGGGCGAGTTCGGTCGATGGCCATAGAAGCGCGCCACGCGGTCAAAATGATACGTGAAATCCGCGAACAGACGCGTGGTGTGCGGCAGCAATGTCTGGCGGATACAGGCAGCGTCCATCGAACCGTTCAAGGTTAGCAGATGACTGCCGCAAGCCGGGGGATGCAACGGGATTTCTGGGATAATGAATCGTGTCCCGCCTGAAAGAGCTCGAGCAAAGGCTCGAACGCACCGACCAGCAACTCCGGCTATTTCAAAAAATAAGCCGTTTTATGGTGCGCGAAATGAGTCTTGCCGAGGTGTTGCAGGGCATCGTCGAACTGGTAGGCGAATTCATGGAATGCGATTCATGCCTGCTCTATCTCATCGACAATGGTGAATTAGTGATGTGCGCCTCCAATCCGCAACATCCCGCCATGACGGGCAAGGTCCGGCTCCGGATGTCGGAAGGTCTGACCGGTTGGGTGGCGCGCGAGCGCAAGTTATTATCGATCTCGCGCGAGGCGTTCAACGATCCCCGGTTTAAATACTTCAGCGATCTGCCGGAAGACACGTTCGAGTCTTTCTTATCCGCTCCGGTGATCGCGCGGAATCGCGTTGTGGGAGTCATCAACGTGCAATATCGCATGCCGCACGCGCATTCGGGCAGCGAGATGGAATTGATAAAGACCGTGGGTGAACAGGTGGGATGCGTGCTCGTGCTTTCTCGCATGCCGCCCAATGCGGTGGAGGAAGCCAATCACGTGGAACTGGTCCTCGCCTCCGGTCCGGCGGTACGGCGCGCGTGAACCGGCGCACGGCGATTAAAACTCTGGCCGGCGCTGCGGTGTGCCATGCTGCGAGCGCGGCCGAGCAATCACCCGAACCCCGCTGGGCGTTGCAGTACTTCTACGATAAAAACCAGGAAACATTCACGATCAACGATTTCCGGTTCACCACCGCAACCAGCGGAATCGCGGTGGGCTGGGTGTCCGAGAAGCGCGGCAAGCCCAAGCCGCTGTCGGCGCTCACCCGCGATGGCGGAGCACACTGGACGCTGCAGCCCCTTCCCGAAGCCGGCATCTCGATCTTCTTTCTGAACGATTCCCTCGGTTGGCTGGTCGGCGAGAAGAACCTGTGGCGCACTGAGGAAGGCGGGCGCGACTGGAAGAAGCTCAAGCTGCCCAAAGGCGCCGCCGTCAACCGTGTCTACTTCCGCGACGAGAACCACGGCTGGGCGGTGTGCCAGCACAAGACCGTGCTCGAGACGACGGATGGCGGGAAGACCTGGACCGAGTTGGCTGCGGCGGCGAAACCAAACGCCGATCCCGACTACACCAACTACGATTGGATCGATTTCGTCGACAAGAACACGGGCATCATCGTCGGCTCCAGTACGCCGCCACGCGCCGGCGATAACCGTCCCGCGTGGATGGAACCCGAAGCCGCCTCGAAGAGACGGGAAATCCCTACGCTCAACATCACGCTCGAGACGCGCGATGGCGGTAAAACCTGGAACCCGCAAACCGCGCCCGCATTCGGCCAGACCACTCGTTTGAGCATGACAACCGGAGGCTACGGCCTCGCTCTGATCCGCTTCAGCCATGCCTTCGACTGGCCGTCGGAGGTCTACCTGATCTCGCCCACCGCGCGTTCTTCCCGGATCTACCGCGAGAAGGATCGCGTGGTGACCGACATTGGGTGGCTCACGCCGTCACGCGCCATCCTCGCAGCCATCGAGCCTCCGGGCCGTCTGTCGCAACTGCCTGTTCCTGGCAAGCTGCATGTCCTGGTGAGCGACGACAAAGCGACGTGGCGCGACATGAAAGTGGATTACCGCGCCTTCGGCACGCGCGCAATGATCTCCGTCGTCGACGCGGATGCCGCCTGGTTGGCGACGGACACCGGGCAGATCCTGCGCCTGATGAAATAGAGCTGAAACATTTTCGCCCTGCGCTGGTTTTTGCACACGCCGTCCACTGTTCAATCCCCGTAAGTGCCTGGTACCAATCGAAATAGAAGCTGAGGAAAACGCTTCAGATTGCGCCGATTTTCATTGACGCCGGGCGGACTTTGGTTCATGATTGTCTTGGTTCCAAGAGGTTCAAGGAACAGTAAGCCAGGGAGGCGGTAGCGAGCCTGGAACGATGATCCGCTAGCGAATTTTTGATTTATCATTGGCGCTGGCGGGGAGCGAAAGGTGATCGGGCTGCTGACCACGGTAAGCCATCGGGACCGGGAGTTAGTTGAGTGCTACGAGCCGGAAGGGCGTAAAAAACCCTGAAGGGGAGCGGCGGCTGACTACTGGTTTTGAAGTTCCGGAGTCTGAAACGGTAACGGGTCGCGGATGACGATTTTCCCCGGCGCAGCGATGTGCCGAGGAGAGGAGTTCGCAGCCGAACGGACCGGGCCGGACGCCGGAATAGCGAGTGAAGATAAGAGGCCTGGAACATCGAGACCGTTGCGGCTGTGCCCGAAAGGGAGTGGTCGCCACGGAGGAGTGAAAGGCCGTATCGAACCGCTGGTTTCTATCGTCGCAGGGCGCGGATGGACCGTAGAGCATCGATCCAGGCTGGAGCAAAGTCCGGCATGGGGAGCAAAGCGGTAAACGTCACACTTGCCACGAATGCCAAGTCTCGACCGCGCTAGCCGGTTGGTAGACGGACTGTTCGGCGGGTCACTTGGAACCATCTCTATTTTAGCCCCGCCGCGCCCGGCCCACCCCTCTCAACGTTCGTTCCCGTTGCCCTTCCGGGTGAGCTTGCATCCATCTAGCGATTCTTTGACCGCCTACTGTCCTGCCTGCTCGGCCATCAGTGCCCTGGGAAATAGAATATTGTTTTCCAGATGTATGTGCACGTGCAGATCCTCCTCGAGTTCCCGCAAACCCTCGAGCAGCGCTCGATAAGTATTGCAGGCGTACTCGGGCACCCGGAAATCGCTGGTAAGTTCGCGAATCCGCGCCAGTTCCGCGCCCGCCAGTTCGTGCTCCTGCTCCATCACAAGAATCGGCATCTGCACCGAGCCGAAACACGGTCCCGGCAGCTTCTCTCCACCCGATCCAGCGCGCTCGAACCGGTCGATTGCCGGGAACAGCACTGCCTCCTCCTTATCCATGTGGCTCATCAGCTCGGTCCGCAGCGCGCGGAAACTCGCTTCCAGCCGTGCCAGCATCTCACCGTCCCGCTCACCATGCGCCATCTGTACCTTGGCGAGACGCTCGGACAACGCCGGGAATTCACGCCGCAGGAATCCGTGATGCCGGGTGACGATGTGCCGGATCAACGCCGATAACGGCGCCGCGGCCCAGTCCGTTGAATCGCCGCCGGTCTGGGAGGCTGCCTCGAGTTGGCGCTCGACGTCGCCAGCCTTTAACCCCTTCTCGCGGCATACATCCTCTAGCGAACGTTTGCCGCCGCAGCAATAATCGATCCCGAGCTTCTCGAACACCCGAACAGCGGCCATCGATTTTGCGGCCAGTTCGGCGATTGTAGGTTCCACAGTGGTCTTCATGAAAGTCTCTGATTCCATGGTGCCCGCGATCGGAACCGCGTGCAGTGACAGGAGTCACACACGGAATAGGAAAACCCCGATTTAGGCGTACCAGAACCCGTTAGCAGTACAGTACCTTGCTCCGTACAACAAGGAAGCTGAGACTAAAGAACGGATGGATCGTGGCGCGCTGGAGGAATGGACTGGCAGGGAAGTCGCACGGCTATTGGCGCTGGTGGAAGCCGAACGGGAGTACTATCGCGGGATTCTCTCCGCTCTGCCACTGGCCGCCGTCACGGTGTCCGAGGCGGGGCGGATTGTAGCCGCGAACACACACTTTCGCCGCAACGTGCAATCCGGCGCCGGCCCGGTGAACGGCAAGAGCTTGGCCCAAGTCATCGGTTCTGCAAAATTACAGGACAGCGTTGAACAGTGTGTGCGCACCCGGCTACCGTCAACGGGCGTTCCGGTGGAGGTTGGCGGATCCACCTATCGCGCAGCAGTGACGCCAATTGACGGCTGGCAGGAGGGCGACCGGGACGTTCTGATCACGCTCGAACAGACCGTGGAGGACTCCCCGGCCGCCCTGCCCAAGCTGGACGCCGCTCGCCTGCCCGCGCTGGTCTGGACGATCAACTCCACGACTCTCGAATGCGAGTGGGTCGAGGGCACCGGCGGCCAGTTGCTGGGTTATTCGGTGCAGCACTGGTTGAGCACCCCTGGTTTTTGGCTGGAGCGCATCCATGCGGACGACCGTGCGCGCGTCGAGGCATTCTACCGTTCCGCGGCCGCCGTTCCTGGGGAATATGGCTGCGAATATCGGGCGCTGACGGCGGCGGGCGCAGAGGTCTGGCGGCGCGATGCCTTCTCGTCGCAGCCGGAACAGGGGCGGCTGCATGGCCTGACGCTCGACGCTCAAGCGCGGCGTGAGGCCGAACAGGATCACATCACCGCCAGCCGCGTGGATGCGGTGGGAGGACTCGCCCGGCAGTTATCGCACGATCTGAACAATGCGTTGATGGTGGTGACCGGGTACGCCGAAGAAGCGATGAGCCACTTCTCCTCCGAAGATCCACGCCGCGCCGATCTTCAGGCGATTCTATCCGCGGCGGAGACGATGGCCGGAATCGCCGGCGAGTTGCATGGTTTCGCCCGCCAGCAGGCCGCGCCCGCCCTCGCCGTGGAAGTCGGCCCGTTGCTCGAATCGGTGGGGGCGCGCATCCGCGAGGAACTGGGCGCGAGCCTGGTTTTGAAGCAGGCTGACAAGCCTGTGGCTGCGCTGGCCGCGGCGACGCAACTCGAGGCCGTACTGATGTCGATCGCGCGCCGGCTCCGGGACAAAACCGACCCGCACATGATCCTGGCTGCGCGCGAGGCCGTCATCCCGGAACTCACGAACCGCGAGTTCGCATTGGAGCCCGGCCGTTACATCGAGATTGCGGTGCGCGGTCCCTACCCTTGCGAGGTCCCCGCGGCGGGGTTCGAAACTCTGTTATCCGGGAAGGATCCGCACGGCTCCGACATGGCGCGCGCTTACGCCATCGTGCGGCAGTGGGGCGGTACGGTGTTCACGGGCCGCACCGGCCACCTCTCGGAGGTACGCGTCTTGCTGCCCTTCGCGCCGGAGCCAGAGCACAGAACGGCGGTTCGCAGCGAAACGCTTCCGCCCTCGGCCAAGCATCCCGGCACGGTGCTGGTGGTCGAAGACGAGGCGGGTATCCGCGCCCTGATACACAAGATCCTGACCCGCGCCGGATATGCGGTGGTGGAAGCGTCGAGCGCCGAAGAGGCGTTGGAGCTCGCGCGCCAGCAAGCCGCGCCCGTCCGCCTGCTCATCACGGATCTGAAATTGCCGGGGCAAGGCGGCCGCGAGTTGGCCCACACGCTCGGCCTCGACGATCCCAATTTGCGCGTCCTGTATATCTCGGGCTACACCGACGACCCTGCCCACCCCGCGGACATGGGCCCCGGCGCGGCGTTCCTGCAGAAACCATTTACGCTGGCGGCACTGATGAGCAAAGTGCGCGAAGCCCTGGGAGCCGTCGGCTACTGAGCCCTCTGCTACTGAGCCGCGACCGCGAGGAAGCGGACCTGCCCAAATCTCTTCCGCGACGAACCGTGCCACAGGCTCGCCCTGCTCATCGACAACGAACTGCGTGCTTGACATCCTCGTCCTTCCACACCCGACGGGTGCTCCCATGGTGCGCCCAGCGTATTCGATCGGGTCCGTCGATCCCGTTCGGTTCAGCTCGCGGCTCGTTTTGAATTCGTTCAGGATTCTTTCAGGCCAGATCTCTCTGCCTCGCCGACGGCGTGCACATGGCTGGACCTTACGTGAGCAGCCAGCAGGTTCCAGCCGCGGTGCGCACAGTGGTTCTGGATTGCCGCCAGCACCACTGCCCGGCTTGCATGGTCGAGTACGTAAGGGTCCTGAGGCATCTTGCGGCGTTCTGCCATGACGCGTGTCGAATCGGGCTCCAACATCCGGCTGCCAAACAGATTGTGATGCCGATCCACCGATCCCGATTCGCCGCCGTGAAGGGGCGTACCGTAGCAGGAGAATGTAATGAAGTACCTCAAAGCGCTTCTTTGCGGTCGCGGCTCCGTGCCGCGTACCAGCTTCGCTCAGAGTTCCTCGACTCCCCTATATGCCCACGAATCTACCACTTTTCATGTCGCGAACCGCCCGACCGAGCCGATTTGATTGGCGGCGTTCACCGCGCCTGCGGCAATGGCCCGCCGTGCGACGACCCTGCCCACCTCACGGACACGGCCCCCGGCGCGGCGTTCCTCCAAAAACCATTTACGCTAACGGCATTGATTGAGCAGAGTGCGCGAAGCTCTGGCGCTATAAACTGAATAAGTGCCAGCCAAGGTCACTCGCGTTGCGATATCCGACTATCGCAGCATTGGCTCTTGCGAGGTTGCGCTCCAGCCACTCACGCTCCTGGTAGGCCCAAACGGATCGGGCAAAAGCAATTTCTTGGATGCTCTGCGCTTCCTCGCCGACAACATGCACGCGCCGCTCGACCAGGTCATCGAAGCTCGCTCAGGCATGCGCTCCATTCTGCGCAAGCAACCCGGCGGACGGCAGGCTCGATCGTTTTCGATACGGGTCTGGTTCGAATTAGACGAGCAGACCCCGGGCACGTACTCCTTGACGGTCGCGGAGGATTCCGAAGGCGCTCCGGTGATTCAGTCGGAAGTTTGCGAGACGGCAGTCGCGCATTTCTCGGCAACGCCCGATTCGTTGTATCACGATGCTCCCACCAAGCCGGCCTCAACCGGCGACCGTCCGGCTCTCGTGTCGTTCGGTTCGCTGCCGCAGTTTGCGCCCGTCTTCCACCTCATCGCGGGCTTTGGCTTCTATGCGCCCAACCCGGAGAGAATGCGGCGGCCAACTCCGCCGGGCGCGGGGAGAGTGCTGTCGCGCGATGCCTCAAACGCGGCGGACCTGGTAGCCCGACTCGAAAAGATGAATCCGGAAATCCTGGGTCGAATCGCCGCGTACCTATCTTCATTCAATCCGGAATTTGCGGGCGTCACGGTCACCGAATCGAGCAGCTATCGATGGCTTGCATTCATACCGGCTTCCGACCCCCGCCACTGGCGACTGAACGGATCCGACGTGTCCGACGGCACGCTGCGCGCTCTCGCGATTCTGCTTGCGATATTTCAGTCTCACGTTGTCAGCCCACCGCTGTCCCTCGTTGGACTCGAAGAACCGGAGAGCAATCTGCACCCGGCCGCGGTAGGCATTCTTCTCGATGCACTGCTGGAGGCAAGCGCGACAGTTCCCATCGTCGCTTCTACCCACTCGGCCGATCTTCTGGACCGTAAGGATCTGCCCGAAAATGCGTTGCTGGCCTTCGCGCTGCACGAGGGAGAAACGTTGATCGGCCCACTGGATGACTTTGGCAAAACGATCCTCACAAAGCGGCTGTACACCGCTGGAGAGTTATTGCGCAGCAACCAACTCGCCCCCGCAGCGTTGCCCGCCCGATGACCGCCCTTCGAATCGCTCTACTTGTGGAGGGCGACGGCGAGGTCCAGGCCCTGCCTGTGCTGATCCGCCGAATCGTTCAGGAGATCAATCCCGCCACTACCGCCAAAGTACCGCCGGGCTTTCGGCATCCTTCCGGGAGCATACGCCGGGCGGGCGGCCTCGAGCGTGCAATCAGTGCTGTGGCTCAGCGATATCCGGATCACGCGATCTTGGTACTGATCGATAGCGATGATGAGTGCCCCGCCAAAGCGCGACCCGAGTTGGCCCATCGCGCGCGTCTTGCCAGGCCCGACCTTCAGATTGCGGTCGTTTTGGCCACACTGAGCACGAGGCTTGGTTCCTGGCCGCGGCAGAGTCGCTCGCGGGAACGGGCGGCTTGAAGACCGGCTTGGCGGTGCCGCCCGATCCTGAAGGGGTCAGGGACGCGAAAGGCTGGCTCAGCGCGCACATGGTTTCGGCAAACCGGAAATACAGCCCCACTCAAGACCAGGCCCCGTTTAGCGCCCGAATGGACCTCAGCCTCGCCCTGTCGCGATCCCGATCGTTCCGGAAACTCTGGAAACAAGCCGAGCGCCTCGTCTCCCATATGCCTGCGGATTCATGAGGCGCCTCAAACCGAGCAATTCTCGGGTGCGCGTAGCCTATGAAATCTGGTATCTTAGGCTCGATCGCACCCTTTCGAGTTTCAGAGTCCAAGTGATTGAAACCGCGAAGCCGCGGGGCGCGTCGGTGAGGGTATGAACGGCCTGAGCGGCGTGCTTCCATTCCCCACCACCAGCGATCAACCTCGGGCAAGAGCGCGAGTGGACCATAAGAATAGCGAAGAAGCAGCCCTGGTCAAACGCGTTCAGGCGAGAGACGAAATCGCCTTCCGCGAGATCGTCGAACGCTATCAGGCCAAGGTTTTCTCCATCATCTACGGCATCCTGCGCAATCGCAACGACGCCGAAGATATCGCGCAACAGGTCTTTGCGAAGATTTACTTCTCCATCCAGAATTTCGATTTCCGTAGCTCCCTGCTCACCTGGATCTACAAGATCACGGTCAACGAGTGTTATGACTATTTACGAAAGAAACGCGTCCGCAAACTCGTCTACGAGAGCGATTTTTCCGAGGACGACGCGTTACAGATGGAGAACTCGGGCTCGGCAGTCCAGACCGGCCCGGCGGTGGACGAGAGTCTTGCGCAGCGCGACCTCGTGCTGAAACTCCTGGCCAGGCTCTCCGATGAAGACCGCAATCTCATTCTGCTCAAGGAAGTGGAAGGGCATTCGGTCGAAGAGTTGTCGGGCATGACCGGGATGAATGAGAATACGATAAAAGTGAAGTTGTTCCGGGCGCGGCAAAAGCTGTTGAAGGCCGCGCAGCGCATCTCCAAGAAGCGGCCCGAGTAGATCGGGCAGGTTGTATGGCAGTTACAGCGGACGCATAAAACAAGATCCGCGAAACAGGTCGTCAGGACTGAGGGAAGAACAATGCACGAGCCGGTCAAAGCAAACATCGAACAATATCTCGCTGGGTCGGACCATCCGCCTTCGGATTTCACGTCGCACCTGGCCGGGTGCGCGGAATGCCGGCAGCAAATCGCCGGAATGAAAGCGCAGTCGGTGATGGTTCGCACGCTTCGGAATGCCGCGGAGCAGGACCCACGCCCCGGTTTCTACGCACGGGTGATCGAGCGCATTGACGCCCAGCGGCAGTCGTCCATGTGGAGCATTTTTCTAGTGCCCGCCTTTGGACGGCGTCTCGCGGTGGCATCGGCCGCGCTGGCGATGCTGATGGGGCTCTATCTGGTGGGCTCGGAACCGAGCGGCGCGGCCTTCATACCCAGGAGCTTGGACGCGCATAACGTCGTGCTGCCGGGCGAAGACGAAGCCGGTCCGGTGCTCGGCGCGGGCCAGGATCAGGACCGTGGCGCCGTTCTCGTGAATCTGGCCACCTACCGGCCGGAGCAGTAAACGATGCAGGTTTCCGAACGGGCCTCGTGGCAGAACCCCAAGGTGCTGACCACGCTCCTGCTGGTGTTTGTCGCGGGGGCGTTCAGCGGCGCCTTGAGCATGCGCCTGGGTCTGCACGACCGGTTGCACCCCGGCGCCGCATCTACGTCGTGGAAGGATCCAAACGCGTTTAAGGTCTTTCTGGACCGCTGCTACAGGGATCTGAATCTCACGCCCCAGCAGGCCGCCGACATGAAGCTGATCCTCGACGATTACAAGAGCTACTACCAGGGCGTTCAGGACCAGTTGGACGATCTCCGCGCAACCGGCAAGAGCAAAATCATGCAGATCCTCGACGCCAAACAGCGCGAGAAATTCGAGCGCATGCTGGCCGAAGCTCCCAAGTAATCGCGCCCCCGGCAGGGGTATATAGTGAGAACTATGCTCCCCAAGTTGCTGGCCGTCGCTCTCCTGGCCGCCTCCTCTCTCGTCGCACAGCACAATCCCACCGACGATCGCATCTACGACCAGGTACGGCTGAAGCTCGCCGGCGATCCCATCGTCGGCCGCGGCAACATCGATGTCGAGGTGCACGATGGCGCCGTCAAACTGAAGGGCAAGGTACACAACGAGAAGCAAAAGCAGAAGGCTGCCAAACTCGCCAGCAAGGTAAAAGGCGTCACCAACGTCGTCAATGAATTACGCGTCGAGCCATGAGCGCGCGCGGATTACGAAATCTTGACAGTTGCGCTGTAACCGAAGGCGCTGTAGAGAGCGCCTTTTGTGAGAATGAAGTTTTGGTGTCTTCTGCTTGTCCCCGCTTTGGCATACGCACAACAGGCGGATGCCCCCAAGTCTCAATTAGGCCGCGTGATTGGTGCGGTAACCGTCAAGGATCCCTCGGGCAAGCAATTGACCGTCAAGTCCGACGCGGGCGCCGACTACACGGTCGCGCTCGATGAAAAGACGTTGTATCTGCGCGTTCCCCCGGGCGAGAAGGATCTCAAGAAGGCCACCAAAATCGCGTCCGGTGACGTAAAGGTAGGCGACCGCGTCATGGCTCGGGGCACTGTGTCCGAAGAGCAGAAATCGGTGCCAGCCGTCTCCGTCATCGTCATGACCAAGGAAGATCTCGCGCAGAAGCAACAGCGCGAGCAGGCCGAATGGCAGACGCGCGGAGCCGCGGGGGTCGTCAAATCCGTGAATGCCGCCTCGGGCGAAATCGTCGTGTCATCCAACGCGCGGCCGGGCGTTTCATCCCTCACCACCATCGTTGCCGGTCCCAACGCCAAGGTCCGCCGCTATGCGCAGGACTCGGTTCGGTTCGCCGATGCCAAGCCGGCTGCGATCGCCGACATTCAACCCGGCGATCTGCTCCGCTCGCGAGGCGAGAAGGCCGCCGACGGGACGCGTCTTGAGGCCGAGGATTTGGTGTTCGGGACATTTCGCACCATCGCCGGTACCGTGATCTCCGTCGACGCGGCCAGCCAAGAACTCAAACTCACCGACCTCGAAACCAAGAAGCCCGTAACCATCAAACTGAATGCGAATTCGCAATTGAAGCAGCTATCTCCGATGGTGGCGACCCTGCTGGCCCGCAGATTGAATCCGTCCTATCAGGCCGCTGCCGGGGGACCGGGTGGACCCGGCGGACCGGCGGGCTTCCGTCCCGGCGCTGCTGGTCCCGGCGGCCCGGGCGCACCAGCCGCCGCCGCAACGCAAGGCCACGGCGCGCCCGGTGGAACATATCATGGCGGCGCAATTCCGGACGGCGCCCCGGCAAGCGGCGGCCCGGCAGCGGCGATTCACGACAGTTCACGAAAGGCCGGCACGGGAGCAGCGCCCGAGGCTGGCGCGGGCGACCGCCCACGGATGGGAATGGGCGGCGGAGGCGGCGGCGGCATCGAGCAGATGCTAGAACGGCTCCCCGCTTTCACCTTGGCGGACGTGAAGCCAGGCGACCCGCTCATTATTTCGACGACGGCACGCGCCGGAGCTCCGGTCGCAAACGCGACGACTATCCTCGCCGGCGTCGAGCCGATCTTACGCGCAGCTCCTACCGGGTCCCTCAACATGGGCTCGTGGAGTCTCGATTTGAACATGCCGGCACAATAGCCGAAAAAATATCAAAAAATATCAATGCAACAGGGGAACTATTCTGTGAAGCGCTTAGGTCTGATTGTATGTTTGTGGGCTCTGTGGTGCGCTGCGGCTTCGGCGCAGGCCACTCTCGGATCTCTGCGCGGCCAGGTGACCGACGAGAGCGGAGCCGTCATTCCGAACACCAAGGTAACCGCGACTTCGCCGGCCAAAACCCGTTCGGAGCAGAGCGGCGCAGACGGCACCTACGTCATTCCCGGCCTGCCCACCGGTGTCTACACCATCACGGCCACCGCTCCGGGCCTGGGCCAGTTTCGCAACAACACTGTCCAGGTGAACGCGGGCGGCACTGCGACGCTGAACATCCAGATGCGCGTGCAGATGGAGACCCAGCAGGTCACCGTGCAGGAAACTACGACCAACCAGGTGAACACCGATCCTTCAGGCAACGTCGGCGCGCTGGTGCTGCGCGGCGAAGATCTGGCTGCATTGCCGGATGATCCGGACGACCTCGCGGAAGATCTGCAGGCCTTGGCGGGCCCTTCCGCGGGTCCCAATGGCGCGCAGATGTTTATCGACGGCTTCTCCGGCGGACGGCTGCCTCCCAAGGAATCGATCCGCGAAATCCGCATCAACCAGAATCCGTTTTCGGCCGAGTATGACCGCCTCGGATTCGGACGCATCGAGATCTTCACCAAACCCGGCACGGACAAGATCCGCGGCCAGGTGTCGATGAACTACAGCAACGGCATCTGGGACGCGCGCAATCCGTTTGCGACCAACAAGGCGCCCTTCCAATACCGCAATTACGGCGGTAACTTGAGCGGACCGCTCAGCAAGAAGGCGTCGTTCTTCGTCGACTTCGAGAAGCGTGACATGGACGAGAACGCGGTCGTGCATGCCACGACGATCGATCCTTCCACCTTCGGACTGCTCCCAATTCAACAAGCGATTCTCACGCCCATCCGGCGGACCACGTTCAGCCCCCGCTTCGACTATCAGCTCACCTCGAACGTTACCCTGATGGGCCGCTACACCTACACGCAGGGAACACAGACCAACAGCGGCGTCGGCCAGTTCGTGCTGCCTTCCAACGGCTTCAATTCGGAAAACAAGCAGCAGTCTCTGCAATTGACCGAGACGCAAATCATCGGCACCAAGGCAGTGAACGAGACGCGCTTCCAGTATCAGCGCGATCGCACCAACTCATCGGCCTTGAACAATGCTGCACAGATCAACGTGCTCGATGCCTTCGTGGGCGGCGGATCGGCCATCGGCTTGGGCGGTTTCAATAACGACAACCGCTACGAGCTCCAAAACTACACCTCCATCACCCACAGCACGCACACCGTCCGGTTCGGTGCACGAATTCGCGCGACTCAACTCGACACGTCTTCAGTGACGAACTTCAACGGCACATTCATCTTCGCGGGCGGCAATCCGGCACCGGAACTGGGCCTCGATAATCAGCCCACGGGCGTGATGTTGAACTCGATCACGTCGATCGAATCCTACCGCCGTACGCTGCTGTTCCAAAGCCTGGGATACACGCCGGCGCAGATCCGTGCGCTCGGCGGCGGCGCTACACAGTTCACCATCGCGGGCGGCCAGCCGCTTGCGGCGATCAACCAGGTGGATGTCGGCCTCTTCGCTCAGGACGATTGGCGCATCAAGCCGAATATCACGTTGAGCATGGGATTACGCTACGAAACCCAAACCAACATCCACGACTGGACCGACTTCGCCCCGCGCATCGGCTTCGCCTGGGCGCCCGGAGCAAAGGGCAACCGCCCCGGCAAGACCGTAATCCGCGGAGGCGTCGGAGTGTTCTACGATCGCTTCAGCGAATCCTTGTCCTTGTCGGCGCTGCGGTTCAACGGGATTAACCAGCAGCAGTTCACCATCTCGCAGCCGGACTTCTTCCCCATCGTTCCAAACGTGAACGCACTCACGGCGCAGGCGCGTCCGCAAACCATTCGCGAGGTCTATGCCGGCCTCAAGGCGCCTTACATCTTCCAGAGCGCGATCGGAATCGAACGCCAACTGCCCTTCAATTCCACCGTCGGTGTCACGTTCACCAATTCACATGGAGTTCACGAGTTGAACTCGCGCAACATCAACGCGCCGTATCCGGGCAGCCTGACGCGGCCGTATCCCACTCTGGGCGTCCTCGATCTCTACGAATCGACCGGTTTCTACAATCAGCATCAGTTGAACGTCAACTTCAACACGCGTATGTCGCGCAGCCTGACGCTGTCGGCGGGATACGGATTGAACTTCGCCAAGAGCACGCTGGACGGCGCGGGTAGCTTCCCGGTGAATCAATATGATGTCGCCGCGGAGTATGGCCGCGCGGCGCAGGATGTGCGGCACCGTGTGTACCTGGCCGGCTCGATGGTTACCAAATGGAATCTGCGCGTGAGTCCGTTCATGACGGCCCACTCCGGCTCGCCCTTCAACATCGTGAGCGGCGGCGACCTGAACGGCGACCAGGTGATCAACGACCGGCCCTCGTTTGTGACTGGAACAGTGGATCCCGCGAATATCCGCTCGACGCCATGGGGCATCTTCAACCTGCGGCCGAGTGCGGGCGCTGTCTTGATTCCGCGTAACTACGGAACAGGCCCCGGCTTTTTCAGCTTGAACCTGCGCGTGGGACGTACCTTCGGCTTCGGGCCGGAACGCAACACGGCGGCTCCTTCAGCTAGCATGGGCGGAGATGGGGGCGGCGACCACGGTCCGCGCGGGGGCGGCGGCGGCGGACGCGGCGGCATGCGCATGGGCGGAGGCGGCGGTCACGGTGGCATGTTCGGCGATGCGTCGACCAGCAAGCGCTACAACCTGATGGTCAGCATCAGCGCGCGCAACCTGCTCAACACCGTCAATCTCGGCCAGTACAATGGCAACCTGAGCTCGCCCTTCTTCGGCGAGGCGACTGCGCTCGCGGGCGGCGGCTTCGGCCCGGACCGCGGCAACGCGGCCACCAACCGGCGCATCGACCTCAGCTTGCGCTTTACGTTCTAACCGCGGAAGTACGCGTTTCGTCTCATATAACTTGCGCGCCTTGCGGCTTCGCACAAATAATTAAGTGCATGGCACACAAGGCGAGCGGGGCGACCCTCAACGCGGGAGGCCGCGAGGTTGCCGTCTCCAATCTCGATAAGCCGATGTTCCCGGCGGGCTTCACGAAGGCCCAAGTCATCGATTACTACATCCGCGTCGCGCCTTACCTGTTGCCTCATCTGAAGGACCGGCCTCTCACTCTGAAGCGCTATCCGAACGGCGTCGCGGGCAAGTTCTTCTACGAAAAGGATGCGCCGCTGTTTACTCCGAAGTGGGTCGCCACGTTCCCAACTCCACGGCGCGGCGGCGGCGCTCCCATCCGCTATGTCCTGATCCAGGATTTGGCCACGCTGGTGTGGTGCGCCAATCTGGCCAACCTGGAAATGCATCCCTTCCTCCACCGCGCCCCTGCTCTCAACACCCCGGATTCGTTGGTGTTCGATCTCGATCCCGGCGAAGGCGCCGGTATCCGGGACTGCGCCGAAGTCGCGTTCCTGCTCAAAGCTCTGCTGGACGGCTTCGGCCTGCGCAGCTTCCCGAAAGTCTCGGGATCGAAGGGGCTGCAGATCCACGTTCCGCTCAACGATCCGCGGGTCCGCTACGACGCAACGCGGGCCTTTGCCAAGGCCGTCGCCCAAGCGCTCGAGCACGCACATCCCAAGCTGGTTGTCTCCGAAATGGCCAAATCGGCCCGAGCCGGGAAGGTGTTCGTCGACTGGAGCCAGAACTCGGATTTCAAAACCACCGTCGGCGTCTATTCCATGCGTGCCAAACGCGAGCACCCGCTCATCTCGATGCCCGTTAAATGGGACGAACTCGCCGGTACGGAGGCGAAGTTGTCCTGGCAGCCCGCTGACGCGCTGGAACGGTTGAGCGCGGTAGGCGACTTGTTCCAACCGGTTTTGCCTTTGAAGCAGAAGTTGACAGGAGCCGGTCCGAAGAAACCCGCTCGAGCGCCGCGAGCCTCTGCCGCCCCATCCAAGACAACTCTGCGCCGCAGCCGGCAGGGTGGACGCCGCCGCTTCCTGATTCAGGAACATGCGCGGAAGTCGCTGCTTCGTCTCGAAATGGAGGACACGGTGAAGTCGTGGGAGGTCACATCCCTCGCCGCGCCGGTTCCGTTGCCCGCCATCCCAGCCCCGGATGAGCCCATCGCGAGCTTCAACCCTGAGTCGTCCGATGTACAGGATGCCGGCGTCTACGACATGATGGAAGGCAGCTATGAACAGGGCCACTTACGCATCTATCTCAAGGGCAAGACCGTGGACGGTGAATGGATGATGACCAGGGACGGCGCTGTTTGGACGATCGCCAATGCGGGCGCGCCGGAGCTGCCCGAGGCCCGGATCAAGTTCGTCGAGCCCATGGCGGCCAAGCTGGTGGCTGCTCTGCCCGAAGGCGAGCCCTGGACCTACGAGATCAAACTGGATGGATACCGCGCGCTTGCCCTGCGCGGGGAACACGGCGTCGAGCTGTTGTCGCGCAACAACAATTCCTTTACTGCGCGTTTCCGTGAGATCGCCGCTGCGTGCGAGCGTATTCCCGCGAATACGATCTGCGACGGCGAGATCGTCGCTCTCGATCCCAAGGGCCGGCCCGCCTTCAACCTGCTTCAGAACTGGCACAGCTCTTCCGCGCCGCTCAAGTACTACGTGTTCGATTTGCTGGCCTATCAAGGCAAGAGCCTGTTGAAGCTCCCGCTCGTGGAACGCCGCCGGATACTCGACGTTGCGCTCGAAGGAGTGTCCGAACCCGTCCGAGTATTGGGCGTTGTCGTAGGAACGCCCGCCGAGTTGATCCGCGCCGCCCGCGAGCAATCGCTCGAAGGCTTCGTCGCGAAACGCGCGGACAGCGTCTACGAGGTCGGCCAGCGTTCCGGCGCTTGGGTCAAGTTCAAGGTGAACCAAGGCCAGGAACTGGTGGCAGGCGGTTACATACCCGGCGGCAAGCATTACTTCGAGTCACTGCTGGTGGGCTATTGGGAAGGCAACGACCTGATGTTCATCGGCAAGGTGCGCAACGGCTTCACGCCGAAATCGCGCGAAGAACTGTTCCGCCGCATGGAGGCGCTGCGGACCACAGTGTGCCCCTTCGCGAATCTGCCCGAGCCGAAAAACGCGCGCCGCGGCGAGGCATTGACCGCCGACGTGATGGCCAAATGCCAGTGGCTCTCCCCGGAGTTGGTCGTGCAAGTGGAATACACCGATTGGACAGAAGCGAACCATCTACGCCACTCCAAGTTCGCCGGCGTGCGCGAGGACAAAGACGCCCGCGAAGTCCGTCACGAGCACCCCTAATCAGAGCCACGCGCGTAAGCAAGTGATCTCTATTCCGTTCAGAGCCACGCGCGTAAGCAAGGGAGCAACCGCGGAGCCGCGACGAAGCTTCGCCGGACTCCGGCCACCAGCGGAGCACCATTGCTCACAACGCTTGCATCTGCGGTCGATCGTGGCGCGCCCCAACGTTTTGTGCGGGCTCCAGACGCGATTTCTACCGAGTTTTCCACAGCCACAAAGTCCATCTACTCTCAACAAACCAAACCGTTTATACCCCGACCACCACACCTCGCCCAATCTCCCCCACACGCGCCCCGTGCTACAAATTAGGCGAGATGGCAACCCAAGCACAAATCCTCGCCAATCGCTCGAATGCGAAAGCGAGCACCGGCCCGTCGTCGCCGGAAGGAAAAGCAGCAGCCAGCAGAAACGCGATCCGTCACGGCCTCAGCGCCGCATTCCAGGTCCTGCCCCACGAGTCTCCCGAGGAATTCGAAGAACTCGAAGCCGCATACCGCGAAGAGTTCAACCCGCATGGCGCCCACGAATCGTTTTTGGTCGGCGAGATGATCCAGGCCCGTTGGAAGCTCGCCCGCATTGAGCGCCTAGAAGCCGCCGCCTTCGAACAGATTCTCACCGAACCCGGCTCAGCGGACGACCCCGACTCGCGAATCCTCAACACACTCAGCCGCAGTGGCAATGCGCTCGACAAGTTGCAACGATATGCCGCGGCCGCCAATCGCGCCTACAACGCCGCCCACCGCCAGCTCACCCAAACCCGAGCCACCGAAAAAAAAGATGGCGCCAAATCCGCCCAAGCCTTCATCGAGCAGTATCTGAATACTGCCAGGTCGGACAAATCGGCGCCACCGCAAAACGAACCCAAACAGCCAGCCGCAAGGACCGAAAACCTGGCCCTGCGCCTCTAAATCAGTTCACTAACCACTAATCACTAATCACTAATCACTAATCATTAACCACTGCGTTACCACATCAGCTTCATCCGAATCTGCAACTGTCTCGGGAAGCCGTTCTGAGTCGATACCTGCGACGGGAACAAAGTCCCGAAGTTCGGGCTGTTCGGATCCGTGTTGAAGCCGTCACGTCCGAAATAGTTGTGGTTGAAAATGTTGAACGCCTCGATGCCGAACTGCGCGCGCAGCCGTTCTGTGATCTGAGTCATCTTCAACAGCGATGCGTCCATGGTGTAGGCGTGCTGTTTGCGAATCTGGCCTGATCGGGGCGGCGTCGCGCGCGGCGCGTAACCCGCCGTTTGCAGCCATACGTAATTGGCTGGATCTGTTCCGCAGCCGTCGGCAATGCTATAGGGCTGGGGAGCGGTCGTGCCGTCATTGTTCTGTTTCAGCACGCAGGGGCTCCAACCGCGTACCTGGTATGCTTTCCAGTCGGTCTTTCCGCCCCAGCCCGCTGCGGTCTGTGGATCCTTCAACGGGATGACGTTCCCGGGTAGATCATTGGGGAATCCTGACAGAGGATCCGTGAAGAAAGTCGTCCATTCCCATCCGGAAATGGCCTTCTTCGCAAAGCCCTGTGTGCCGGAGCCCCACTTCTTGCCTTGGCCGAATGGCAGTTCATACACAGCGGTCAACTTGATCACTTGGGGGTGGTCAAGAAAATACAGACTCTGCTGCTGGACGCCTGCGTACGGGTCGTTATAGCCCCAGCGCTCGACTTGCTTTGCTAGCGTGTAGTTGCCCAGTAAGTTTAAGCCGCTGCTGAAACGGAAGTTGTAGTTGAGTTGGAACGAGTTATACCAGATCTTGGAATCGTTCCGGCCTTGCTGGAGAAGATCTCCATTGAATTGCGGGAAAGGCCGGCTCATCTGGAAACGCGACAGTGTGTTCGCGCTGTAGAAACTCGTGCCGATAAAGGCCGGAATGCCTTTGAACGGATTCGGCACTTGAGCATCGCAATACAGCGGACTCCCGCCCTCTAAAAGGTTGCACTGCTTCCGGAAGTCAAGACTCGGAATGTTGAAAGCCTTTTCGCTGTTCAGATTGAGACTGCGGCTCCCAACATAGGAGAAGTCGAGCGTCGAGGCGCG
Source organism: Bryobacterales bacterium (assembly GCA_038322705.1). Taxonomy (GTDB): domain Bacteria; phylum Acidobacteriota; class Terriglobia; order Bryobacterales; family Bryobacteraceae; genus TMP-7. Next base: position 32,954 of record JBBQGC010000007.1, read on the forward strand.
GGTAACCTGATACTGGAACCCGTAAGAGAACGACCATACCTTCGGTGTCTTGAAGTTTGAATCGAACCAGTTATTGTTCTTGCCGGCAAACGTCAGGGCTCCTTGCGAAGATCCCGTCGGATACTGTATCCCGTTCGGATACGGGTTCGAGAGGATGTTAGCGATGGGCGTACGGCCGCCGTCCAGTGAGTTTACCAGTGACGTGCTGGTGCTGAAACCGGCTGTCTGCTGATAGTTGTTACCTGGGTTTGAGTAATACAGGCCGATGCCGCCGCGCATGACCAGCCTGTCATTGATCTGGTAAGCTGCGCCAGCACGCGGCTGTATGTCGTGGAGGTTCTTGTTAGCCGGCGTGCTCGCGATTCCATTGACTCCGGCAAAGGTGAAGGAACCTTTCAGGTTCTTCAATTGCGGATACAACGCCAGCATGTCCGGCGAGATCTGGGAAGCCAGCGGGCTGGGCGCGTTTGGATCGAAGGGACCGTTCTGCCTGTTCCACTTTTCGTATTGAGGCAGATTGAAATCCCAGCGCAGGCCGAGGTTCAACGTCAAGCGGCGCGATACTTTCCAGTCGTCCTGGAAATACGGGGCAATGTACCACTGTTTCCACCAGGGAAACAGCGGGTAGTTCGACGATCCATCAGGGATGCCTAGGAGGAACGTCGCATATCCATCGCCGCTGGTCGAGTCGCTCTGGTTATAGACCTTTTGAGTGAACGCGGTGTTCCCGGAAAATGACAGGATATCGCCAGTATTCTGGGTTTCGTAATTGATCTGGCGGATGTCGATCCCGCCTTTCATCGTGTGAGTACGCCAGATCTTGGTGGCGTTGAAGGCCAGTTCGTAGGTGTTCGAGAAATTGTTACTCTGGCTACGGCCGAGCGAGTTGTACCCGCTGAAATTCCAGCGCCCGAAATAAATCGGACTCGGTAACTGCCTCAGCAACGAGGAAGGTAGTCCGAAGCCGCCCACGTCGAAGCCGGCGTTAGCTGCTCCGAATCCTTTCTCGATGAAACGGTTGTAAGAGGCGCGCGCGTTGAGGATGAACGACGGCGACACTGTGTTCACCCAATCGATCACATAGGCGTCATTGATCCGCTGGAATGGCTGTTGGCCGTCAGTGCCGGGCTTGTTATCGATTCCGTTCGAAGCTCGATCTTCAGTCCGGTCATTCGAAGCGTGGCGGAAGAACGCCCGGTTCTTGTCGCCGAAGTTCCAGTCGAACTTGAGAATCAAGTTGTAGAATTTGTCGTTGTCGAAGTAGTTCGGGATCGAGAGGTTGTTCTGCGCGTAGCGCGACCCCGGAGGCGATTCGCGGTTCGGCAGCGGCATGTATTTGGTGACCGCTAGTGCGATCGGATTCAGCAGGTTCGCTGGAATCTTATTACCCGGAAAGGGCTGCCGGACCGGGTTGCCGTTGGCGTCCGACGTGTAGTCGTACGGGTTGTAGATCGTAACGGGCTGCCCCTGCGCATTTACCAGCTTGGAAAAATCGCCCATGCGCATTTCAGTTGTCGGATACGAGACGATCAGCGGGTTCGGCGTGCCCTCGCGATAGTTCTCGAACGCGCCCAGGTAGAACAGCCGAACTTTGCTGCTCGATGTCATCAGTTTCGGAATATATACCGGGCCATCCACCTGGAACCCATATTGATCGAGGAAGTGCTCCGATTTCGGTTTGGCGATAGCGTTGTTCTGGAACGTGTTTGCATCGAGAAATGTGCGGCGCATGTATTCGTAACCGACGGCGTGGAACGAGTTGGTGCCGGTCTTCAGCACCACATTCAAAATGCCGCCGCCGGTGTGGCCGTACTCGGCGTTATACATGTTCGACATGACGTTGAACTCTTGCACGGCGTCCACGATCGGCACGTAGGCGATATTGTTGTTGCCCATCTGGCCGTTGTTGGAAGCTCCGTCGAGCATGAACTCGGCTGACGAATTGCGGCTGCCGTTGATCGACCACTCGGCGATCGCGCCGTTATCGAATGGGCGCTGCCAGATCGCGGCGCCGTTGAATGTCACGCCCGACATCATCGCGCCGAGCATGAACGGGTTGCGCGCGTTCAGCGGCAACTCGGAAACCTGCTGGGTGTTGACGACGCCGCCGCGGCTTGCGGTCTGGGTTTCCAGTAGTTCCGCTTCGCCGGTGACCTGAACGCTGTCGGTGATGTTTCCGACTTCGAGGCTGATGTCGATGCCGGCCACCTTGCCGACTTCCAACGTCACGCTAGAGCGCTGATATTGTTTGAAGCCGGCCGCTGTCGCGGTCAACTTATAGTCGCCAGGACGAAGGAATGGAAGAGCGTAGGAACCGGACGTGTCGGTGTTGGCCGTCGACGTCTCGTTAGTGGCCACGTTGGTGGCCTGGATCTTGGCATTGGGCACCGCCGACCCCGTCGCGTCGATTACGTGACCGGAAATCGTGGCCCGGAATTCCTGCGCTGTCGCGAAACCGGCCGCGAAGCACGCAAGTAAGCAGAAACTCTTGAAAGTCTTCACAGGGACCCCCATCTACGTCGTGGAATCTTCTAACAAAGCTTTACGAACAGTGTGGAGATACTATCACAATTGAATGGCTATTTGGAAGATGCTGTTGGGATTTGCCGGAATGGCTGCCGCTCCGGCGCCTTTTGAGGAGATACGGCCCGCCCTGCCGTTCGTGCTGCGCAACGCCGCAACGCCCGAGAAGCACCAAATCGAGACCATGCCCGGGGGCGTCGCTCTGCTCGATTACGACAATGACGGCAAGCTGGACATCTTCTTCGCCAACGGAGCTCCGCAGCCATCCCTCATTAAAGATGGCCCGCAATGGTCCAATCGCCTGTACCGCAACCTGGGCGATTGGAAGTTCGAAGACGTAACGGAGAAAGCCGGACTCGCCGGCCGCGGTTATGCGATGGGCGTTGCCGCCGCCGACTACGACAACGACGGCTTTACCGATCTGCTGGTCACCAGCTTGGGCTTCAGCACTCTCTACCATAATCGCGGCGATGGAACCTTCGAGGACGTGACCGCAAAAGCCGGGATTCCAAGAACGGCGTGGCCGGTTTCGGCCGGCTGGTTCGATTACGACAACGACGGCAAACTCGACCTGTTCATCGTCAACTACTGCAAGTGGGATCCTGCAAGCGAGCCATTCTGCGGCGACCGCAAGGCCGGCTTTCGAACCTATTGCCACCCGAAGTATTACGCCGGCTTGCCGAATACTCTGCTGCACAACGAAGGCGGCGGCGTCTTCACCGATGTCTCGCAAAGCTCGGGAATCGCGCGCAGCGTCGGGAAAGGGATGGCAGTTGCGTTCGCCGATACTGCGGGCACTGGCCGCCTCGATATCCTCATCACCAACGACACCGCTCCGAACTTCCTGTTCCGCAACGAAGGCTCGGGCAAGTTCACCGAAACGGGTTACGACGCCGGAATCGCGATCAACGATGACGGCAAGATCGTGTCGTCGATGGGCGCCGATTTCCGCGATATCGACAATGACGGACTGCCCGACATCTTCATCTCAGCGCTGGCCAACGAGACCTTTCCTCTGTTTCGCAATTTGGGCAAGCGCCTGTTTCAGGACATGACGTATCGCAGCCGGATCGGAGCGGCGACGTTGCCGAACAGCGGGTGGAGCGCGGGCATCTTCGACTTCAACAACGATGGCTGGAAGGACATCTTCGTCGCGAACGGCGATGTGCAGGACAACACCGAAGTGTATTCGAACCGCAGTTCGAAGCAGCAGAATCAGTTGTTCCTCAATCGTGGCGCCGGCACGTTTCAAGCGGCAACGTTTGGCGCGGCCGCGCTGCACCGCGGAGCAGCGTTCGGAGATATCGACGGGGATGGCCGTATAGACGTTGTCGTTACGCGTCTCGGCGATTCACCGGTTCTGTATCGGAACATGCTCCCCAGCGGGAATCACTGGCTCATTGTGAATCTGCGCGGCACGCGTTCCAATCGCGACGGCATCGGAGCGCGTATCCGCATCATGGCGGGCGGGAAGCAGCAGTTCAATCACGCAACGACAGCCGTCGGTTATCTGTCGTCGAGCTCTAAGGCGGTCCACTTCGGGCTGGGCAAAGCAACGGCGATCGATGAACTCGAGGTCGCCTGGCCGTCCGGCGCAAAGACCGTCCAGAAGAATGTCCGCGCCGATCAGGCGTTGACGATTGTGGAGTAATCGGTGACGGCCCCGCCCTCCGATCGAAACTTGTCGAGGAACTTCGCCGCTTCCGCTTCGTTCAAGGAGCGCACGGCATCGCGGACCAACTCGACCCGTTTGCCGCGCTCGACCAGACCCATGGCCGCGTACTGAACGCAGATCTCGGTCACGACTCCGTACACGACATACCGCTCTGCATCGAACGCCAGCAGTAGAGCTTCGAGGTTCGGGTTCGTGAAGCAGTCGTTATGACGCTTCTCGAGCAGCAGTTGCTCGAACTCATCAATCCGTTCGGCCCATTCCACCGGCGGAACGGTGAGCCGCCGCGTCAGCAGTGTCGAGGCAGGCTTCTGTTGACCGACTGTGCCCGCGACGCAGTGCGCTGGCCAGGTCCGGAACTCCGGGTCGTTTTCGAGATGCGCGTCCATTGTCGATACCAGCGGTGATCCGGTTGCCGCAGCATGACGGTTCAATGCCGCAATCTTGTCGAGGATGCGCTCGGCCCCCGGCACGTATAGCGCCCCTGCGGGATACAGGAAGTCGATCTGCGTGTCCACGTCGAAGAATACGGTCTTCATCCGGCAATCTCCTTCTGATGCTGCCTCGCCTCGCCGGCCAGCTTGATAAGCTGTGCACTGTATTCAACCGGCCACGCATCCTCGCGGGTAAACAGGCTTTTCACGGCGGAAGGAAAATGTTTCAGAGCCCGCTCACGCCGGCTGCGTCCGCTATCGAGGGAGGGCAATGGCTCCATTAGCTGTCCGCCCATGATGACGGGCCGCAGCAACGCTTCCGCTTCACCCGCCCCTCGCGGAGTTGGCATGCACTCGCCCTGGCACCCGATCACATCCCGGTCCGCGAAACGGAAGATCTGCTTCGCACCTGGCATCGTGTTCTTGTCGGGACTGTACTTCGCCGTATAACGCCTGGTTCCGTTCCGCTCCATCTCCACCAACTTGTAGACCGCGCTCAAGCTCGGCGCGTCGGCTGACGTGGACAGTTCGGTTCCGACGCCGAAGGAATCGATAGGAGCATTGCCCGCGATCAGTTCGAGAATCTTGTACTCGTTCAGATCGCCCGTCGCCATGATATTGGCCTCGTGGAGACCCCCCTCATCCAGTATCTTGCGCACTGCTGGAGCTAACTCGCGCATGTTGCCGCTGTCCAGGCGAACGCCCCAGATCGGATTACCCAACTCCGCGGCGAGCCGCGCTCCATTGAGCGTGTCGTAGGTGTCGATCAGGTAAACCGTCGCGTCACCTAGCAGTTGTTGCAGTTGCTCATAAGCGGTGCGCTCGCGCGGAAACGATTGGACCCACGAGTGGGCCGCCGTTCCGAATACCGGTATCCCGAACTTGTAGCCGGATTGCGTATTGCTCGTGCCGATACATCCGCCGAGATATGCTGCACGGCCCGCAAGCATACCGGCATCCGGCCCGTGCGCCCGCCGCGTTCCGAACTCGACAACACTACGTTCGCACGCCGCTTCCACGATGCGCGACGCCTTGGTCGCGATCATCGATTGGAATCCAGTCGTTGCCAGCAGATGAGTCTCGGGGATCTGCGCTTCGATGATCGGCGCTCGTATGGTCAGTAGCGGTTCGCCGGGGAAGAACGGCGTTCCTTCGGGCAGAGCGAACAGATCGCCCGTGAACCGGAATGTCTTCAGATACTCGAAGAAGGCTTCGGGGGCGTAGCGGAATTGACGCAAGCTGCGCAGATAAGCGATCTCATCCGCGGTGAAGCGGAGATTCAGGACATAATCGACCGCTTGCTCAAGACCGCCGGCAATCAGGTAATTACGGTTGTCGGGGAAGCGTCTGACGAATAACTCGAAGGTGGCGATTTCGTGAGTCTTGCCGGCCTGCACATAGCCGGCCGCCATGGTCAGTTGATAAAGGTCGGTGGATAGGGCTGACATTGCCGCCCTATTTCTTCTTTTCCGGGGCAGCTTCCTTGATGCCGTTCAGCGCTTTGACTAACTCGTCCACGTTCTTCTGGTCCAACTCGTACCCCGATGGATCGCCTTCCCGTTTGGCAAGCTGCTTCGAGAAGATCGCCTTCTCGACGAGCTTTCCGTCCTTCGCGGTCACGGCGATTTCCATATCCGGAGCGCCGGGGGCGGTCTCGACGAACTTCGATGCAGACAGGTCTCGCAGCTTATCGATGAAGCTTTGCAGGCTCGCGGCGTCGATCTGTTTGGCGCCCGAGAACCACTTCTCGCCTGATTTCGCGTAGGCCGAAGTGTTCGCGCCACGGCGAACTTCGATCTTCGATGGGTCACTGAAGCCGAAGTCGAAGAGCTTCTTGTTCCGGAAGTCGTCGACGCTCTTGTCCAGGCCTGTGCCTAAGTCATTCGCCACCTTATATGCGGCATCGGACACGCTGGACTTAGCGAAGTAGTCATCCTTGTTCTTGCGGATCTCGAGCATTTGCGTTCCCGAGTTATCGGTCACCTTGGCTGTCGCTACCGGAGTGCCTGCCTTGAAACCGGCGTCGTTGGCATCGCCGTCCATCTTGGCGTCCCGTAAGCGCCGGATCAACTCTTCGACTTGAAATGAGTCGGCGCGCATCGGCTTGGGTTGCAGAATCTGCCACTCGTTCTGATTGTTCTTGCCGAACTCCATCTCCTGCTTTTTGGCCGACAGCGCGACGCGAGTCAACTTGTCCGAGTCAAATGTCAGCAGGCGCTTGTCTTTCAAGTCTTGTGCGGTCTTATCAAGGCTTGACTTACTCGAACTCGAGAACGTGAACACGCGCGGATCGTCCGCCAGTTTGGCGTAAACGTCTCCGCCGGTCGGCGTGTCGTCGCCGATCAGCAGGGTCTGCACCTTTCCGTCTTTCTTGGTCACCGTAATCTGCAGTGATGGCGCGTTCAGGCCGAAAGACGCGAAGTTCGAGCCTTTCTCCTCGACAACCTGGTCGCTGTTAAGCGGGTTCAGAGCGCCAGTAACCGATGAAACAGCGTCATTGTCGACGCGCATCGGCTTGGCCGAAGCCAGTTCCCACTTGTTGGCGGCGTTCTTCTTCAGGAAAGTCTCGGTGCCGTCCTTCCGCTTCAAAGACAACGCGGCGATCTGATCGTCGGGTATGGCAAGGATCTTCGGCGATGTGTTCGACGATGCTGGCTTGGCTTCCTCGGCGGCTTTCTTCTTGTTGGACCACCACACGCCGCCGGCCAGGATCGCGAGCAGCACGGTAGCGATCAAAAGGCCAATGGGACGCATCGGACTACCTCCGCCGCCACCACACCGATAATCCGGCGGCGACGATCATCAAGGGCAGGGCGATCAGAGTGGAATACAACAGCACGCGCATCTGCCGGACAGTCATCGCCAATGGCCGATTTTCCGGTTCCTTCGGACGGATGGAAATCAGGTCCTCATCTGAGGAGAGCCAGTTCATCATGTTCAGGAACAGGTCGCGATTGGCCAGCGAGCGGGAAGGCAGGATGTTATTTGCAATCCACGAAGATGAACCAACCACGACAAACCGGCCGTTGTTATTGGGCTGCCCCGTGTTGTAAGTGGCGGCGGCGGCGAGAGTCAAGGGTCCCTTCTTGTTGTTTTTGTCTTCGGGATTGATGGTGCTGGAAGTCAGATTGGTCGCGCCAAACGAGTCGGCCGAACTGGCAAATAGCTTGTCAACAGTAGTCTTATCTGCCGCTTTTGCCTCCATCGATCTCACCAACGGGAACGCCGACGCTCCGCCCTTCAAGTCGCGGACGATTTGATGAGACTCGTACTCGTTCACCAACACGACCGCGGCGGTGAATCCGAACAAGCGGTTCACCGGGTTGGGGTCAATCACCAGGTCTTTGTCGAGCGTGACGCCCCAACTTGCAAGCTGGCCCGCTAAAGCCGCATTTTCCCCGATCTCCTGACCTTTAAACTGTAACGGCGGGTCGAGTGCAAACAGCGCGCGCCCGCCGCCCTCGACATACTTCTTGATAGCCTCGACAGCGGCTGGAACATAGTCCAGACGAGGTCCGCCAACCATCAGGATCACGCATTCCTTGGGGACTTCCTGCTTTTGTAGCAGGTTGATGGTCTGCGTCTTGTAGTTGCTCTTCTCGAGTAACTCCTTGGCTGTCGAATAGCCGTCCTCACTGGTGTTGTCGAAAGTATGTTCGCCGGTTCCGGTGACTGCGCATACGTTCCGCTCACCACCTTTCAGGGCGCGTACCAGGGCGCCGGTGATCTCTTCTTCACTGACGGATTTGGCTTCCTGTCTTCGACCGGCAGCCTCGATGTAGGTGGTGCCCAGTGTTCTGACTCCGGCAGCTTTGGCAATTTCCGGCTTCCTGGTCGGATCGATGTAATTGACGTGAACTTTGGGAGACAAGCCGGCGTAGCGGTCGAGTAAGTCGCGAGCGCTTCCACGCGGGTCGGAAATGTTGCTGGTCTTGTCGAAATAGCTGATCGTTACGTCCTGGTTCAGGCCTTTGACTACCTTCGTGGTTTGATCGGAGAGACTGAACTGCTTGTTGGCGGTGGAATCCCAGCTCTTGTTGTAACGCTGTGCCAGGAAGTTAACCAGGCCAAGCACCGCGATAACGATCGCAATATAAACGGCTGCATAGGCAGTGTAGCGGGTTTGACGCGCCTCGATCCACTTGGTGTTCATTATGCCCTCCACCGGACCGATTCCATGGAGCGGGCGGTCAGAAATAATCCGAGGAAAATCATCGTGAGATAGAAAATTACGTCCTTGGTGTCGATAACTCCCTTCGAGAATGGCTCAAAGTGAGTTAGAACCGACATGTAAGAGACGACTTTGGCCCAAGCGGCGGTTTCGAAGGCAGTAACCCAGTCCAGAACCCAGAGTAGCAGGCATACGGCAAACGTAGCGACACCTGCAACGATTTGACTTCGCGTAGTGTTGGAAATGAAAGCGCCGATGGCAAGAAGACAGCCGCCCTGCAACAGAAGTCCGAGATAGCCCACCAGCATCGGCTTCCAATCGGGTTTTCCGAACGCATACAGGATGAGCAGATCGAGCATCGATACGCCTAAAATGCAGGCATACATAATGAGCGCGGCGAACCATTTGCCGAGGATGATTTCGTAATCCCGGATGGGAGACGTGGCCAGCAACTCGTAAGTGCCGGAGCGTTTCTCTTCGGCAAACAGGCGCATGGTGATCATCGGGATGATAAATAACCCGATCACGCTCACGTTCGATAACACGGGCCGCACAACCCACTCATTGACGCTCATCGGGAAGCCGCGGCCCATCATCTGAGACTCCATCGACCGCTGGACAAAGATCGCAGTAGCCGAATAAAAGAAGAATCCGGCGACCAGCGCGAAAAACGCCATTAGTCCATAGGCGATCGGTGAGACAAAATAGCTATTCAATTCTTTTCGGCAGATAACCCAGGCATTCTTCATTTCGATTCTCCGGAAGCAACAGCCTTCTCCGAACCAGTCAATTCCAGGAAGACCTCCTCGAGACTGAGCGCCGCGGCATGTAACTCGTGCAGGTTCCAGCCAGACTCTACAACGGCGCGAGCGAGATCTGCGCGAATTGCGCGTCCTTGCAACGCCTCGATTTCGAAGCGCGAGCGAGTGTCTCGCGTATCGCGGAAGACGACGCGGCTTACACCCGCCACCTGTTCGAGCCTGCGCTGGACAGCGGCGGAGTCAAGCGCGCCATCGCCGCCATCGACCTCCAGCAGAACCATATCGGCTCCTTGCAGCCGCCTGGTCAAGTTACTAACCGTATCGGTGGCGACGAGTTTGCCCTTGCTGATAATGACAACCCGCTCGCAGGTTGCTTCCACTTCCGGCAGAATGTGCGTGCTGAGAATAATCGTGTGATCGCCGGCTAACTTCTTGATGAGATCGCGCGTTTCCAGGATCTGCTTCGGGTCGAGACCCGCGGTTGGCTCGTCAAGCACCAAGACATCGGGGTTATGAATGATAGCCTGGGCGAGTCCGACTCGCTGCCGGTAGCCCTTGGACAACTTGCCGATCAGCTTGTTGCGGACATCGGCGACGGAGCACCGGTCCATCACCTCGTCGACCCGCCGCTTACGGTCGGCGCCGCCCAAACCTTTGAGGCTGCCGACAAACTCCAGGTATTCGACGACCTCCATCTCCGGGTAAACCGGCGGCGATTCGGGCAAGTACCCGATGCGCTTCTTTACTTCGAGGGGCGACTCGATGACGTCGAAGCCAGCGACGTTCGCAGTGCCAGATGTGGGGGGTAGGAAGCATGTCAAGACACGCATGGTCGTGGTCTTTCCAGCGCCGTTCGGGCCGAGAAATCCCACAATCTGCCCTTTTTGGACCTCGAAGGAGATGTTGTCCACTGCGATCGTGCGTGCGTAGCGCTTCGTGAGCCCTTCAACTTTGATCATAGATAGGGGTTACACAACAATGATACGGTCTGAGCAGCGCGGGGTGCAATTCGCGGCGCCTTTCTCTCACCCGAATAGTCTTAGACTCTCCCAGTGGAATTTGAGGTTACAATCAGATCGAAACCAATGTCACCAGCAATCTGGCTGGTTGTAGCCGCGGTCGGGTCCATGTGGGCCGATAGCAGCTTCCGTCAGGCGCCCTCCTACTCGGCAATCAGTATTGTCAACGCCGCTTCCAATCAGGCTGGCGCGTACGCGCCGAACACATTTATCACTATATATGGCGCAAACCTGGCCTGGACCACGCGAGCCCTGGGCAGTGGCGACGTGAAAGGTGACACGCTGCCGACGGTGCTGCCCGGAACTGGCGTGACAGTTTGGGTGAACAACTCGCCGGCGCACGTTTACTATGTTTCGCCCAACCAGGTGAACGCGCTGCTGCCGAGCGATCTGCGGCCGGCGGTGACGCAGGTGCGCGTGCAGGTGGATTCGACCTCGGGACCGCCGCTGACCATTACGCTAGAGGCGGCGGCCCCGGCGTTTTTCCAGATGGACGCGCACACGGTGATAGCCGCGCACGCCGATGGAAGCGTCGTCACCGCGGACGCACCTGCTGTGCCCGGAGAATATGTCGTTCTGTATGCGACGGGTCTGGGGACTACGATTCCGCGTGCGACTTACGGGGAAATCCCGGCGAAAGCGGCGCCGCTCGCCGACATGGCCAACTTCGGATTGACCCTGGATGGTGTCAGAATAGATAAGGCTCGGATTGTTTACGCGGGCGTTGCACCGGGCTTCGCAGGTCTGTACCAGGTGAACGTTCAGTTGCCGGAGGACGCCGGCGCTGATCCTGAAATCCGGCTCGTCGTGGGAACTGCGCTCAGTCCGGCGGCCCTCCATCTGCCGGTCCGGCACTGACCCAAGACGCAACCTGCTGGCGGCGCCGCACGTTTACAGATGTGTGGGCAACAATGCCCGCGAGGGAGCTTCTATGCGTTATTCCGCCCTTATTGTACTGAGCGCCGCTTTCCTTGCCCACGCGCAGAGTCCGGCACCGAGCCAGGACGCACAGCCAACGCTTGCGGATAAGGTGCGCGACGTCAACGTCAGCAAAGACAGCGATGGCGGTTGGCCGCGGTCCAAGACGGAAGCCGAGCGTGCGGACGGGGCGAAGGCGTTTACGGTTCAGCCCGGAACCAAGATTCTGCTGAGCATGATCAACAGCGTCAGCACGAAGCATGCGGCGGAGGGCGATCGCGTGTACCTGGAAACCGCGTACCCGATTCTGGTTGACGGGAAGATCGTGATTCCGCCCGGTAGTTACGTTGCGGGGACGATCACGGAATCGAAGCGTCCGGGCCGAGTGAAAGGGCGCGGCGAACTGTACGTCCGCTTTGATTCGCTGACGCTGCCGAATGGGGTGACGCGTGAGTTCCGGTCGCGCATGGGATCGTTGGATGGCCGTGCGAGCGAGGAGCTCGACCGGAGCGAAGGCAAGATCAAGAGCGAAGGCAACAAGGGCGGCGATGCGAGGACGGTGGGTGAGACCACGGCGGCCGGCGCTTCGGTGGGCGCAATCGCAGGCAGCGTTGCCGGGCATGGCGGCATGGGCGCCGGACTGGGGGCGGCGGCGGGCGCGACGGCTGGACTGCTCGGCGTGTTGCTGTCGCGCGGTCCCGATGCGATGTTGGCGAAGGGCACTACGCTCGAGATGGTGCTGGACAGGCCACTGAACTACGAAGAGTCGGAATTGAATTTCGGGAATCAGGCGTTTCGGCGCTCGTCGAGCGACGGACCCGGGCCGATGCCGAGCAAAAAGCAGAGTGTTCCGGGGCGCCGCTGGCCGCTGTAACACGCGCGTTTAGGGCACCTCTCTGATAGGCTGGGTGGTCGCTATGCTAGAAAAGGCATCGATCCTCCGCCGAGGCCCGTGCGATCTGTGTGTACCGAATCCAGGGATCGAAGGGCGAGCCCAAAATATCTCTTGCAGCGGAGCGGTATCAAATGATACCATCAGGGTGTCGATATGACACCACCCCCCGTCCGGGCGCGGATCCGGGCGAAAGGGGAAGGTGCACCCGGATGCATATTCAGCGGAACGGACGCTGGCTCACGCCAAACAAGCTCGCGACGAGGGACGCCTTTGGATCGACGAGCGGGTCTATGATCAGTTGGCCGCAATGGGACTCCCTTTGGCAGACGCGGGCGAAGCAATCACCGCGGCGATGGGCGAGGTCACCCCAGCCGACTCAAAACCTCCAGATTTTCCGTTTGACCCACCCGGGCAGGGCTTCGTCTGGTTTTCCGATTATTTTGGCTGTCGCATGTACCTCAAGGTGCGGCTGGAAGATGCGCGTCCGCGCTGCAAGTTGTATTCGCTGCATGAGTCCGAGTACGGCCGTACGGTGGGGAAGCGCCTGAAGACATTGGCGGCGGGCAACAGGATAAACGAAACATGAAGTGCTTTGAATGTGGAGCAGGAGAAATGGAACTCCGCACCATTCACGTCAGCAAGGAATTGCGAGGAGTGTCCCTCAGCTTCCCCGCGCGGGTGGATGTGTGCGAGAACTGCGGCTCGTGGGAGATTCCGCTCGCGGAGGCGGGACACTTCGGGGCCGCGCTGGATGCCGCTTACCGGAAAAAGGCCGGACTTCTCTCCGCAGCGCAGATACGCGAAGCGCGGGAACACCTGAACATGAGCCAGCGCCAGTTTGCCGCCTATGTTGGAGTCGGGGAGGCCAGCATCAAGCGATGGGAACTCGGAGCACTCCAAGACAAGAGCAGCGATGAAGTGATACGTCTGAGGACCGATCCGGATTATGCCCGCCGGAACCTCGACGAGATCTGCCGCCGGCTGGGCGTGGATGCTGCGACTGAGCCCGAACGTCATTCGGTGTTTATCAAACGACCAGTGCTTGCCTTGCGCCCGGCCGTGTCCTGGACGACGATGGTCGATACTTCAGCGGCGGAAGGGCCTGCGGGCCGCAGAGGTTTTTCGTCTAAGAACTAACGATGAATCCGTTTGTCATTGAGCATTCCGCTGAAGAACTCGATTTGACGGCGGAGTTCCAGAGCCACATGGTGGCCCTTTCCGCTGTCACGCTCAAGAGCTTCTCCGCACATCGCGCAGATCAGGAACCTGAAGTCCGCGAGGGATTGCAACTGGACCTGAAACATCAGGCCCGCCATTGTGATGTGAGCGATGGGAAGGCGTGCTTCGACGTTTCTATGGTCATTGAAGCCCTGGCGGATGGCGACCGGGAAAAGCCGCTCTTCCATGTTGATTGCGTATTTGAGCTCGTCTGCGAACTAGAGGAGAGATTCTGCCCCTCCGAAGAGCAACTCACTGCATTCCAGCGAGGCAATGCCGTTTTCGTCTGCTGGCCTTACATGCGGGAATTTGTTCAGAACGCTACTTCGCGCCTGGGACTATCCGTCCCTCCGATCCCGCCTCTTCGGATCCTGGGCAAGCAGGATGCGCCAGTAGTGCCTGCACTCGCCACGACGGACGCGAGGGGGCCTAAGGCGAAGCGGCACAGGGCGGCCAAGCGACCGGCTTGATGGCGCCGTACGGTCGCCGAGTTTGACGTGCGCGGCATCAGGTTATTACTCCGGTCAGCGGCATAGTCGAACGATACAAGGACCTGACCCGGCTCAGTGGCGGAAGTGGCGGATGGAAGTAAATACCATCGCGAGGCCGAATGAATCGGCGGCCTCGACGACTTCCGCATCGCGCACGGAGCCGCCCGGCTGGATGATCGCCGTAACGCCGCGGCGCACCGCTTCCTCGATTCCGTCGGGGAATGGGAAGAATGCGTCGGATGCCATGACGCATCCCTCGGTGGGCAGAATCGCTTTCATCGCGCCCACTTTCACGGCGTCGACACGGCTCATTTGTCCCGCCCCCGCACTGATGAGCTGGCCTGGACGGGCGTAGACAATCGCGTTCGACTTTACGTGCTTCACTACCTTCCAGCCGAACAGCATCGCCTGCCACTCCTCCTCGCTCGGCTCGCGTTGCGTCTTGACGACGCCCTGTTCGCGCGTGAAGCGATGGGTGTCGGCAGTCTGGGCGAGGTAGCCACCCGAGATCGATTTGACGACCAGTTCCTGGCCGACGAGCGGGGAAACGCGCACCAGGCGGAGATTCTTCTTGGTGCTGAGAATCTCCAGGGTTTCGGAAGAAAATGCTGGCGCAGCGATCGCCTCGATGAACGTCTTGCCGATCTCTTTGGCGGTGGCCGCGTCCACTTCGCGATTGAAGGCCAGCACGCCGCCGAACGCCGAAACGGGATCGGCTGCAAAAGCCGCGCAATAACTGTCCACCAGGCTATCCCGTTCGGCGCAACCGCACGGATTGGTGTGCTTGATGATCGCGGAGGTGGGCTTGTCGAACTCCTGGATCAATTGCCACGCCGCATCCAGATCCACAAGATTGTTGTAGGAGAGCTCCTTGCCGTGCAGTTGTTCGCCGGCTGCGACACCGCCGCACTTGCGCGAGTACAGGGCCGCGTACTGGTGCGGATTCTCGCCGTAGCGCAGCGGCATGGAACGCTCGGCGTGGACATCCAGAACGTATGGCACGTTGGGAGCCTCGTCGCGAAAGCGGCCGTCGGCGATTACAATCCGCGCCAGACGAGAGGTGATGGCGCGGTCGTAGGCGGCGGTGGCGGCGAGCGCTTTCTTGGCGAGTTCCCATCGGGTCGACAAAGCGAGCGTTCCCGTCGCCTTCAGCTCATTCAATACCGGGCCGTAATCCTCGGGGGTGACCAGCACGGCGACGTCCTGATAGTTTTTCGCGGCAGCGCGGATCATGGTGGGCCCGCCGATGTCGATCTGTTCAACGAGCTCGTCTACGGCGATGTCGTCGCGAGCGGCCGCTTTTTCGAATTGATACAGGTTGACAGCTACGAGATCGATGCGCGGGATGCCGTGTTCCTGGATGGCTTGCATGTGTTCCGGCTTGGAGCGCATGGCAAGAATGCCGCCCGCAACGCGCGGGTGGATGGTCTTGACGCGACCATCCAGCATTTCAGGAAATCCGGTGATGCCGGCTACCTCGCGCGCCTCGATTCCCGCCTCGCGCAAGGCATTGTATGTGCCGCCGGTAGAAACGACTTCGATGCCGAGACCGGCGAGTCCGCGGGCAAAAGTAACAATTCCAGATTTATCAGTTACGCTCAACAGAGCGCGCTCAAAGATTGCCATTCGCTCAACCATTGTGGCATGCGGGGGGCAGCGCGCCACTACAATATAAAAGTGAGTTACGACGTAACCCTGATACCCGGCGATGGCATTGGTCCGGAGGTGACGGCCGCCGCGCAACGAGTGGTGGATGCAACAGGCGTCAAGATCGAATGGTGCCGGTGCGAGCTGAACGAAGAAGTGATTCTGCGGCGCAATGAAGTTCTACCGCCGGAGGTTATCGCGTCGCTGCACAAGACCCGGCTGGGGCTGAAAGGACCGGTGACAACTCCGATTGCGGGCGGGTTCCCGAGCGTGAACGTCGCTTTGCGCAAGGCCCTGGATCTGTATGCGAACGTGCGGCCCGTGCGCACTTTGCCGGGCGTGCCAACGCGCTATAGCGACGTGCAGATCGACCTGATCATTTTCCGCGAAAACACCGAAGATCTGTACGCCGGTTTGGAGCACGAGGTGGTGACCGACGTTGTCACCAGCCTCAAGGTGATCACGCGCGTGGCTTCCATGCGGATTGCGCAGTACTGCTTCCAGTACGCGCGCGACAATGGCCGGAAACGCGTAATCGCGGTGCACAAGGCCAACATTATGAAGCTGGGCGATGGCCTGTTCCTTCGATGCGCGCGCGAGACGGCGATGAAGTTCAGCGACATCGAATAC
Source organism: Bryobacterales bacterium (assembly GCA_038322705.1). Lineage (GTDB taxonomy): Bacteria > Acidobacteriota > Terriglobia > Bryobacterales > Bryobacteraceae > TMP-7. The sequence goes on from JBBQGC010000007.1 coordinate 49,333, forward strand.
AAGGAGCTGATTGTCGATAACGCGTCGATGCAGTTGGTGATGCATCCCGAGAGATTCGACTGCCTGCTGATGCCCAACCTGTACGGCGATATTGTGTCCGATCTCGCAGCAGGTTTGGTGGGCGGGCTGGGTATCGTGCCGGGCGCCAACATCGGCGAGACGCACGCGGTGTTTGAAGCCGTTCACGGCAGCGCGCCCGATATTGCGGGTCAGGGAATCGCGAACCCCACGGCGCTGATGTTATCGGCGGTGATGATGTTGGTCTACTTGAAAGAGCGAGAGGCGGCAGCGCGGCTGCAGGGCGCGATCGAAGGGCTGTACCGGAAGAGAGAACGACTGCCACGGGATGTGGGCGGCACGGCGTCCACGGCGGAATTCACCGACGCCGTGATTCGTGAAATGGACCATGTGCAGTAGGTGTGAGTACTAGGCCGCGGTAGCCCGTTCGCCTCTTCTGAAATTCAGCATGCAACCAGTACACTGAAATCCTGGAGCTGGTTCGATGACCTTGAATTGCCCGCATTGCGGAGGGGTGAACGTGCGCACGTCGTTTCGGTCCGGGCTATTGGACCAGATCTCCCGCCTGCTGTTACTAAGCCCGTACCGGTGCCGTGCCTGCCGGCGCCGGTTCTACCGGATCAAGCGAAAGAAGACCGCGGCCCAGGCTGCCGCAGCGAAACCAAAACCCGCTAAGGCGAGTCCGGCGCCTGCCCCATCCGCTCCGCTATGCCGCCTCATTTTTTCACGGCCTGCTTCCGCACAGAATCGATAAGGTCCAGAATGCCGTTCTTTGGCTCCTGACTGGGGCGTGCCGAAGTAGCTTTGCCACGAGTGAGCGCGCCGAAGATACCTTGAACTGTGCTGGCCGCGCCGTTCGGATTATCGCGGGTCGGCAGCAATCCTTCGAGCTTCATCCTGGCGATGCGCGGAGCATCGGGCTCGAAGCGTGGCCGCTCGAAGGTGCCCGAAACGATCGCGGGAATCACCATTTCGCCCTTCGCATTGGACAGCGCGGCGGTCATTATTCCCGCGACTTGATTCGGCCCGGCGAGTGCACTGACCTTCTTGTCGAGCACGGTGGTGACGCGCATTCTGAGCTGTTGATCCGCCAAGCCGATGGAGCCGGCCGCGGCCATGGAGCCTCCGTCGAATTGCATCTGCAAATCGTCCGTATTTGCGACTCCATTCTCGATGTGCAGGGACCCGGAGAGCTTGGCGATGTTCGTGAATTTTTCGCTGCCCGGTTGGTAGCCCGCGAACCTGGCCACGGTGATCATCTCGTTCAATAGATGAACTCCGGTGAGACGTCCGCCCGTTAGCAGGAAATTCACATTCCCATTGAGGGCGCGGGCAAGATCCTGACCGGGTTGCGGCCGGACGTGCAGGTCGAGATCGCCTGACAGCGGGCCTGACAGAAGCCGCACAGCGGAGACTCTGGAGAGCAGCGCATTCGAATCCACCTTCTGCAGCTTCGCGCGCACATCGAACGACGTCTGCGCCTGGCGGGTGTCGATAGCGATTCTGCCCGCGGCGGCGCCGCCGAACAGGTCAGCATTCAAGGGATCGAGCACGATCGTGCCGTTCTCCAGCTTGCAGGTTGCATGGACATTGGTGAGCGCGATCTTGTCGTAGGTGAGCGTGCCGGCCACGACGGTGCCGCCGCCGGTCCAGTCTTTGAGCCCCGGCCCGCCGCCCTTCTTCGCGGGAGAGGGCACGATCAACTGCTGCAACTCCGCGGTATCGAGGCGATCGATATCGGCGTTGAAGTGAACGTTGGGATGCGCAAATCCGCGAACGGTGAGCGAACCCTGAATGTGACTCGACCCCACCGTGGCGGAAAGGTTGTCCACCTCGGCCTGATCGTTGGACATCTTGAGCGAGGCGGTTTGAATTTCGACCGGCTTGCGAAGGGTATCGAGGGAGAGATTGGCTTGAACGAGCGCGCCCGTTACGTTGTAGGCCAGCGCGTTCACAGGCCCGCTGCCGGTGGCCGACAACGACAGAATACCTGTGCCGCTGATACCGTTGGCCACCCCAAAAGCCGAGGCGAGGCGAAAGGCTTCCAGCAGGTTTGCCTGGTTCATGCGCACGCCGCCGGTGAGAGTAGCCGGTGTGGATTGGGTGTGTATCGTCGCGTTGGCGTCCGCGGTCAAGGTGCCGAGCCGCAATATCGCATTCGAGATGGTGAGCACGCCCGGATTGTTTTCGTTGCGAAAATCGAACGCGAGACGGGCAGGCTCCTTGAGGCGCGGCTCAGAGATGTCGAACCCGCCCTTCCCTTCGAGAACGCTGTTGCGGGCTTTGAATTGAGCTTCGCCATTTAGGATGGCCGTTGCGGATTCAGAACGAGAGGAGCCCATAAAGGCCTGGAGCGCCGCGACCGAGGCAGCTTCCATCGAGAGGCCGCCATCGAGATCGGACGCGAGCAAGCTCTGGCCGGGCTGCGGCGTTGCGCCCGTGACGTGCGTCTTGATCAACTCCGAACCTTTCGCGGGCAGGTGGACCTGGGCGGTGAGATCGAATTTATGGCCTGGTTTGAAATCGCGAAGAGCTACATCGATGTGGTCGTATACGGCGCGCGGGCGGCCATGCTGCAGATCGGTGATGGCGACGCGTCCGTCCTCAATACGAAGATTGCCGATGTCTAAGGCTGTCTTGCCGCCCGAGCCAGACGAAGCGCCGATGGTTGCTACGTTCCACTCGCCGTTCGCATTGCGGATCAACTCGATGGTGGGCTGCACGATGTGGAGCGATTCCACATCGATCTGCTTGTTCAGAAGCGCGGCGATCCCGACGCGCACGTACATCTGTTTGGCCGAGGCAAACGGCTTCCCCGATTCGAACCCGGGCGCTTCACCGATTTTGACGTCGTCGAGGCGAATGGATAGGGGAACCAGTTTCAGCCCGAGCTGGGAGACTTGAACCCTGCGGCCGAGGCGTCTCTCGAGCTGCGCGCGAACCGGCTCCCGGAACTTGTTTGCGTCGAAGAAGAGAACGAACGCCGCTGCGGACGCCAGCAAAGCGACGATTACACTCGCAACGATAATGAGAGGTTTGCGCATGTGGACCCATCGTAAATCAATGCGCAGTGGAGAAGGGAGTTTCAAGAGGCCGGGCGGGGGACCCGGCCTCATAGTACGGATAGCCTACAGACCTTTTTTGACGATGAAGCCGATCAGATCGACGATGCGCTTGGAATAGCCCCACTCGTTGTCGTACCAGGCGACAACTTTCAACAGGTTGCCATCGAGCACTTTGGTCAATTGCGAATCGACGATGGCGCTGTTGGGATTGTGCATCATGTCGGTGGACACGACGGGATCTTCGGTATAGCCGAGGATGCCCTTGAGCGGCCCGTTTGCGGCTTCCTTGAGAGCCGCGTTGACAGCCTCGGTCGTAGTCGGCGTCTTCAGTAGAGCGACGAGATCGACCACGGAGACGTTGGGCGTGGGAACTCGCATCGAGTAGCCGTCCAACTTGCCCTTGAGCTCGGGCATCACGAGGCCGATCGCCTTGGCCGCGCCCGTGGTGGTGGGAATCATGTTCAGCGCGGCGGCACGGGCCCGGCGCAGATCCTTGTGCGGGAAATCGAGCACGTTCTGATCGTTGGTATAGCTGTGGATCGTGGTCATCGAGCCTTTCTCGATGCCGAACTTCTCATGGATGACTTTGACCACCGGCGCCAGGCAGTTTGTGGTGCACGAAGCATTGGAGATGATATTGTTCTGGGCCGCTACATACTTATCCTCGTTCACGCCCAAGACGATGGTGATGTCTTCGTTCTTGGCGGGAGCGGAAATAATCACCTTCTTGACGGTTCCACGAAGATGCTTGCGGGCGTCGTTGGCGTCCGTGAATCTTCCTGTCGATTCGATCACGATCTGCGCGCCGACGCTGGACCAGTCGATCTCGGCCGGATCTTTGATCGCGAAAATCCTGATGCGCTTTCCGCCGACGGTAATCGAGTCGGCATCGCTGGTTACCTCAGCGTGCAAGGGGCCCAGGATCGAGTCGTACTTCAGCAAGTGGGCGAGTGTCTTGGTGTCGGTGAGATCGTTCGCGGCGACGAATTCGATCTCGGGATTGTCCATCCCGGCTCGAACGACGTTGCGCCCGATACGGCCAAAGCCGTTGATCCCAACTTTGATAGCCATGCAAAACTCCTTGGATGATTTCCTTTTGAGTTTAGCAAAATGCGGCCCAGCCTTTCAGATTAACGTGTCTGAAATGTGGTTCCTTCGGGCACGCCGTAGCTGTTCGAGTTCGCGTTTTAGAGGATCCCAGTAGATCCGGTCCGACCGGCGTTCCGCGTCCTGTTCGAGGGTAAGCGCCGTTTCGACCGCGCCCGGGCAGTTATCGAGGGCAGCACGGACTGCGGGCCGCTCGATGCGCGCGGCGTGTTCGGGGAAGTTGCGGATTAATTCCTGAAGCAGTTCGGGCGTGCGGAGTTCCTGGAGCAAGAAGTCGATCTGTGCGGCCACCGGTTGCGCGGGCAAATCGAAATAGGCACGTTCGAGCAGTCTTTGGATCATCGGCCAATCTTTGTTACGCTGCGTCTTCTTCGCGCGAACGAGATCCTGTATCGAAAGCAGGTCGATTTCGACGCCCGCTACTTCAATGCTCGTGCGACGCGCCCACAGTTCCTCGGATGACGCGACGCCGCGAAGCTTCGACATGATATCGATGCGCAGCCCTGCGACGTCGTCCGCCTTGCATCGGAAGTGAACGGCGTGGCCGCGCTCGAGAAAATCGGCGTCGAACGGGGGAACCGCGACCGGCTCAGCCCGCAGTGTGTCGAGCGCGCGCTGAAGCGACTGCAGATTGGCCGGATCGGCAACGATGAGTAAATCGAGGTCGCGGCTAAATTCCGCCGCCCCGTAGAATACGCATGCCTGTCCGCCCATGAGTAGTGTTCTCGCGCCACTCTTGCGGATCGAAGAAAGGGCTTTGAGTATCGGGCTCCGGGTCAAGCGAGCCTCCTAGAGCGAGATAGGTGTCCCACAATTCCATCGAAGCCAGGAAGCGCTGCTGGGGGGTAAGGCTGTACCACTCCGCCCATTCAGCGCCAACCAGATCTTCCGCTCGAATCCGGTCCATGTTGACACTCTACCGTGAAAGTCGTGCTGATCTTCCCCGCCCGGCAATAGAAAGCTCAAGCCGGTCGCACGCGGCCCGCCGCCGAGTTCCACGCCGAAGTGCGCCAGAAATATGGATTCCCGGGTTGAAACGCCGGCGGAAGCCGAGCTTAACTTGACGCGCTTGGAATTCTCGAATGACTGACCGCCCAAAACGCCGGAGATGCCGGACTCCGCCGGTTTCGAGCGATGGAAGCCGCAATTGCATCGCTTTCCACGTTGCCCAAGCGTTGATCTAGCCAGCACAGGAGAGCCGCCAGGCCCTACGGAACCCCCGGTTCTTAATTAATTGAGTCCAGAACCCTCGGCTGTCCCTCCACGCAACACTTGTGCGCCGGTAGCGATTTTAGCTGTGAAGCCCCATGCATTCCCCGGCAAGATCTCTTCGACTGCACGACGCTACAGGGGCAGAACCTCGAGCCGCGATGTATCGAATTTGATGCGCCGTTTCTCGAGATAGGATTCGACCGCAAGCAGCGGCGGCAGAATCGAGATGCTGGCCACTCCGACGTCGCCATTGGGCAGGCGGCGCGACTTGCAGCAATCGAGAAAATTGCGAACGTGGTCGGCCGTGATGTCGCCAGGGATGGTCTTCTCCTGCACTTGAGGATTGCGCCCGGCAGGCGTGAATGCGTAGCGGTTGCGGTTCACGAACAAGCGGCCTTTGTCGCCATAAAACGTAATGCCGTACTCGCCGCCCGATGTGTTGGATTGAAAGAGGACGCTGAAGCCGTCGTATTCGAACAGGGCATTGCACGTGTCCGGCGCCGTGCGTCCGTCGTTGAAGTCGTAATAAATGCCACCGGCGAACACTGCCGAGTGAGGCGCGCGCTCGCCCACGTACATGTGAACGACGTCCATCCAGTGGTGGCCGAAATCGGTCATCTTGCCGCCGTTGAAATCGAGAAAGGCGCGGAAGTTCAGATATTGGGCAGGGACCCAGTCGCGGTATTTCACCGGACCGAGAAACCGAACCCAGTCGAGGTTAGAGGGCTTTTCGGCGGGCTCCGTGGGCAATGGCCGGGCAGGTCCACCATGCCACACCGCGTCGATGTGAGCGATTTTGCCGAGCGCTCCGCTGGCGATGAATTTCGCTTTGGGCTCGAGGTAAATGGGCCCGGAGCGTTGCTGCAATCCGATCTGGCAGATGCGATTGGTGACGCGGGCGGCGCGGACCATCTCCGGCGCTTCCTCGCGCTTGCGGCACATCGGCTTCTCGCAGTACACGTCCTTGCCGGCGTTCATGCAGTCGATCGCATGATCCTTGTGCCAATGATCGGGCGATCCCACCAGGACGGCATCGATCTCCTTCATCTCGAGCAACTGGCGATGGTCGTTGAAGGCGCGCGTGTTCGGCGCTTTCTGTTGCGCCATGTCGATGTGCACGGCGTAAACGTCGCACAGCGCGCGCACCTCGACTTCAGGGTTCTTTTGGAACACGGTCATCACATACGTGCCGCGTCCACCGGTGCCGATGACGCCCATTCCAATACGGTCGTTCGCGCCGAGAATGCGGGAATAAGAAAGTGCGGTGACAGCGGCGGTCCTGGCCGCTTCACGACGGGTAACCATAGTGCGAGACTCCTTGACGGAGCCATTCTATCAGCGGACGAGGGTTCAACCGTTGACGATTTCGCCGCCGTTGGGGTGGAGCACCTGGCCGGTTATATACGAGGAGTCATCGTAGGCGAGGAACACGTAGCACGGCGCGACCTCTTTAGGCTGGCCCGGCCTGCCCATCGGAGTGTCCGCGCCGAATGTCTTGACTTTGTCGGGCGGGAACGTCGCGGGAATCAGAGGGTCCAGATGGGGCCGGGCGCCACGGCGTTCACACGGATTTTGCGCTTGGGCGCGAGGTTCTTGGCGAGCGAGCGCGTGAACCCTACAATGGCGCCTCTTGTGGAGGCGTAGTCGATCAGGTGTTCGCTGCCGCGGTATGCCGTTACTGAGGTCGTGTTTACGTTCGTAGCGCCCTCTTTCATGTGGCGGAGCGCTTCGCGGGTGAGATAGAACATCGCGAAGATGTTTGTGCGGAAAGTCTGCTGCACCTGCTCCGGCGTGACGTTGTCGAAGTCCTCCTGATCGTGCTGCTCGGCGGCGTTGTTGACCAGAACGTCGATGCGGTGGAACTCGTCCATGGCACGCTTCACGATGCGAGCGCAGAAAGATGGATCGCCGATATCCCCGGGGATTAAGATGCAGCGGCGGCCTTTCTCCTCCACCATGCGGCGGGTCTCTTCGGCATCCTCGTGCTCGTTGAGATAGGAGATCACGCAGTTTGCGCCTTCTTCGGCGAACGCAACGGCAACGGCACGTCCGATTCCGCTATCGCCTCCGGTGATGATGGCGGTCTTGTCGTGCAACTTTCCGGTGCCTTTATGAGACTCCTTGTGCACCTCAGGCCGGGGAGTCATCTCGGCTTCGGAGCCGGGCTGTGTGTCCTGTTTTTGGGGCGGAAGCGTTTGCTTCTTATCTGGCATGCCTACTGGACGCCGACCGGCGTCAGATTGAGACGCGGGCGGGCCACAGATTTGGCATCTAAAGCTTCGGTGACGTACCTTTCAAGAGTAGCGGCGCGATGAGCAGCCGTGTGAGAAGCGAGCACACGTGCGCGGGCGCGCTCACCGATGCGGATGCGCTCGGCCTCTGGAATTTCGCGCAGGAAACGCAGGCTCTCCTGGGCGGATCGTGCTACGAGGATCTCCTCGCCAGGCCGGAATATTTTGTCGAGCCCGGTCCACCAATCGCTAATGACGGCTACGCCGCATGCAGCCGCTTCAAACAGACGGACGCTGGGCGAATGGCCGGCTTTCACCATGTCGAGGCGAGTTACGTTCAAGGTGAAGCGCTGCGAGTTGTAGAAGGCGCAGTGATCGCGAGGCGGGATGTGATCGATCCGCTCGGTGTTGGGCGGCCATTCGATCGAGTCAGGGTACATCGGCCCGGCGACGATGAATCGTCCTTCCGGCCATTGCCGGGCGGGCTCGCATATGAGCGTTTCGAGCGCGGGCTGGCGATCTTCGCCATAGGTGCCGATATAACCCAAGTCCCAACGGCACGTGCGCGGCTCCGGACGATATACGTGAGGATCGACGGAACAAAACAGAGCACGAGCGCGCGGCGAACCCCAGCGGCGCTCGATCCGGCGCAGGATGGGGCCGCCGGTGAACGACAGATACAGGCCGTATTGCGGGATCAGCGCGGGCGATAAATACTCCCGATCACCGCGCGCCAGTTTAGCGAGCGTGACCGGAGTGTCGATGTCGTAGAAGGCAGGCACTCCATTCGTTTGGCGCACGACCCACTCGCCGATGGGCACGCCTTCGGGAACATAAGATCCGACGATGACGGCGTCGGCCTCGCGAACCTGGCGTGCAAAACGGTCCTTCGCCTCCTCCACGCTGCGGTACAGAACGGTCTTGCCATAGGGCGGCTCGGCGAGATCGCGATTGTTCGCGTACCAGGGGACGTCGCGCTCGAGGAACAACACGTCGTGCCCGCGCGCGGCCAACTCGCGCACCAATCCGCGGTAGGTTGTCGCGTGTCCGTTGCCCCAGGAAGACGTGATGGAGAGACCGAAGAAAACGAACCGCAGTTGCGGCATTACCCGCGAGCCTCCGCTCCATGCGAGGTGGAACGCCGCGAGGTATTCACTGGCGTGATGCCGCCCAGCAACGCATCCACCTGACGCGCGCGGTGAGCATAGGTGTGATGGGCCAGCACGCGGGCCTGGGCTTTCCACCCGATCTCACGGGCGCGCTGGTTGGTGAGCGACTCGAGTGTCGAGGCCACTTCCGCGCCGTTGGCCGCAACCAGGATCTCGCGACCGGGCTCCAAAAACTGCTCGACTCCTTTCCAGGGATCGGTGATGATGCACGCCGCCGCGCCCGCCGCTTCGAAAATGCGAGTGGCCGGCGAGAATCCGACGCGAGCCATGCTCTCGCGATTGATGTTCAGCACCGCGCGCGCGGAACTGTTGAAGGCGTTGTGATCGGCCGTGTATACGTGGCCGACTTTCCGGATGTTTTCAGGGACGGTCTTGTCATCCCACCCGTTGCCGCCGAGAAGGAAGCGGCGCTCCGGTAGGCGCTCGGCCGCGCGGAACAGGAACGCCTCGACGCGGGCTTCGCGATCGGGCAGCCGATTACCGAGGAACGACATGTCCGCTTCGAAGCGCGGGTCGGGCGGCACGGGGAAGTGCGTCGAAGGATCGAGCGCGTTATAAACCGGAACGCATTCCTGTGCACCGAGCCGCTTGTAAGCGTTCACGACAGGCTGACCGCCGCCATAAGTAAGGATGAAGTCGTAGCGCGGAATCAGATCGTTGAGCGGATCGCCGGGGTCCTGGTGAAGGCGCTCCAAGGTGGCGGGCGCGTCCACGTCCCAAAAAATCGCGATTGCGCCCGGACGCTTTATTTCAAGAACCGACTTTTCGAGAAACTCGTCGAGCACACCAACGCCGCTGGCTTTGACGATCAGGTCTGCGGCTTCGGCTTCTTCGAGCACCTGGTAGACGCCTTCAAAACCCTCGGCCGGGTAGACGACGACCTTCGCCCAGGACGGGTCGTCGATGTCACGATGCTTCTGGCGGTCGTAGGCGTCGGGCTCGTAGAACGTGATGGAGTGCCCGAGCGCCTGAAGAGCTTTCAGAATGCCACGGTAATAAGTAGCAGCGCCGTTCCAGTAAGCGGAAACCAGGCTCGATCCAAAAAAGGCGATGTGCATGTCAGACTGTTCCGGTTGCCACAGGTTCTGGGCGAAGCGGTGAGATCTCCTTACAAATATCTAGTAGTTCATCGACGCGGTGTGCGCAGGTGTGGCGGGAAAGTATCGTGCTGCGGCCGTTTGCGGCGAGTTCGGCGGCCATCGCGGGATCGTTCAAAACATTTCTGAGATGGCGTGTCATTCCGGCGCCGTCGGAGGCCTGGAGGTAATCGCGCCCGGCCGTGAACAGTCCCTCGGAGTCGTTCCAAGGCGCCGATATGAGCGGGATTCCGCAGGCCATCGCTTCGAACGGACGGATGGTGGGAATGCCGGGCAGCGCTTCGACGTAGGGGCGGCGCGGCACATGCACGGTTACACGATACCGTGAAAATGTTTCCGGGACTTCGTAGTTTGGGAGCCAGCCGCCATAGCGGATGCCGGCGGCGGACAATGCATCGCGTGCGGATTGCGGATATCGGACGCCGAACACTTGCGCCGATAGGGAGAGCGATTTCACGGGATCGAGCAGGAACTCGTGCAGCTCTGCGGTTCGCTCGCCGTCGCCCCAATTGCCGATCCATACGAGATCGCCGTCTTTACGGGAGGACGGAATGGGCTTGAAGCGGCGCGTGTCGGCGGCCTCATGCCACGTCCAGACGCGACGCGCCCAGCCTCGTTGTTGATAGATTGCGCGCAACCGCTCACCGAAAGCAAGCACGCCGTCGTATCCTTCAAGCCGGTAGGCAGCCATGCTGGCCGGGTCAGTGACGGCGCGGTGATGGGTGTCGTGGAACAGCAGCCTGTAGGAGCCGGATTGCATTCTATGCTGACCTATACGATCGACCAGGGCGTGGTCGTTCCATTCGTGCACAAGGACCAAGCCGGCGCCGTGCAACTCGCGGTCAAGATCGAACTGGTTCAGATGGAACTCGTGGCTGCGTAGCTTCGGATAGGCGCGATGGAAGCCTTCGAGGGGAGCATCGCCGTGATCGCGGCGGAGGTTCGACAGGCTCCAGCTTTCGGACGGCTCGTACACATCCACCGTGTGCCCGCGAGCTATCAACTCCGACGCGACACCGCGGAGGAAGTGGGCATTGCCGTGGTTCCAATCGGAGACCAGCGAGTGATAGAACATCACAACGCGCATCGAGTCAGTCTCCAGCGACCGCCGCAGGAATGGAATTTCGGGCCAAATGCGAGTATAGCGATAAGTAAGATGCGGCCGTCCGCGCGGCGGTAAACGATTGGGCGCGATGAGAGGCTCGAGCAGCGAGAGCATCGCGTTGGTGGGGGCTGGAGGTGAGCGCGCGCAGTTGCCACTCGAGCTCAGCACTGTCGTCGGGGTGGACGAACACTGCGGCACGATCCCAGTTCTCACGCAGGCTGGGAATGTCGCCAAGCACCAGGGCGCAGCCGGAGAGCGCCGCTTCCAACACGGATAAACCGAAGGGTTCGTAACGGGCGGGCAAGCAATAGATGGCAGCACGAGAGAACCAGCCGGCGAGATCGGCGGAACTGAGCGTGCCGAGCAGGCGCAGATTGCGATTATCGACGTTTTCGCGGCCGTCGGGGTGGCGCGGATCACCGGCTACGTAAATCGGCCAGTCCAGAGCGCGTCGGACCTGCGCGAGTTGGGCGATGTTTTTGGCTTCGTCCCATACGCGGCCTGCGGCAAGGATGAGTGGCTCCTTGGGAGCGGTGCGATAGTGTTCGTGCGCGCGGCCGTTCGGGACGACCGCTGTCGATCGAAGGTGTCCGTAGTGGCGCTGCAGTTCGGTGAGCATCGCGCGAGTAGGAGCAACGACGACATCGGCGGCTTGGAGACCCCTGGCGACAGCCGAATGGTACGTCCTCCATTCGCGAGGTGCGGGCTCGCCCTTCACGGCTTGCCACCAGGAGAGAACGCAGGAATGGGCGACCACCATACAGGGTGCGCGCCACGGCAGATCTGCGTGTGTATAACCGTTCAGGTGAATGATGTCGGGTGACAATTCATTCTCTAATGTCAAGAGCCAGTCACCCGCCCGCGCAACGTCGGACCATGGATCCGACATCCACTCTAACTTGTAAGTGCTTTCGAAAATTCGTAGGCCTGGGATGGCCGCGGCCTCCAACGCTTGATGATCGGAGAGCGGCGCTCCCATGGTTGCGAGCGCGACGGCGGTGCCGCGCTCCGCGAATGCTCGCGCCAGATCCAGCGAGTAGGTCCAGACGCCGCCAACCGTGTCGGCCGTCATCAGGACTTTGCGAATTGAGCTAACTCCGGACATTGCTGACAAGTTCCAATTGCACCAAGGGCGACGGATGATCCTCCTGGATATCGCTGAAGTCGGTATAACCCGACAAATAATACTCGTGGGCCCGCTCCCATGCACGGTCATCCGGCGCACCCCAGAGACGCGTGTAATCGGGCGAGCCAGGATAAGGAAACAGCGGAACAGGCTTATTCGCCCACACTCCGCGATCGAGCAGATACTGGCGCCATTGTTCGACCTCTTCGGGATCGTCCTGCTTCATTTCGATGAGATTGGCCTGGACAAATGGAACGCGCTGCTTGGCGTAGACCAGCCGGTCGGCTAACTCGTACGTCGTCATGCGGCACTTCTTATCCAGATACTGGCGTCCTTCGGGAGTAATGCTTTCGACACCGGCTTCGATAGAAACACAACCGGCGCGGCCCAACAGGTCGATCATCTGGTGATTCCAAAGATCGATTCGAGTCTGCACGCCGATTTTGACTTCGAATTGAGCTATCCCCTCGAGTAACTCCTGGTTCGGCAGAAATATTTCGTCGATGAAATAGACGTATTCTATGCCCTGTTTGACGAGCCGGGATAACTCCTTTAAGACGACCGGCACAGGACGCCGGCGGTACTTGTCCCGAAAGTTCTCCTTCGCGCAGAATGTACATTTGTACGGACATCCGCGGGATGTTTCCATTTCGGCCCCAGGCCCGTGCGGTTGCGCATCGAAGCGGTGATGGTGATGAGCATGCCGCGCGACCACATCGTCCGGCCATTCGAGCGCTGGCAGCGCGCTCATGTCGGCGGCGTGCGGAGTGCCTTGCACTTCCGGCTTGCCGTTTTGCCAATAGCAGATGGACTCGACGCGAGACCAGTCGTCTGCGGCCAAACGCGGTAAAATCTCCTCGCATTCGCCAATTACGACGGCGTCGGCCCCAAGTTTGCGGAGCGCCGCCGCAGGTGTCGTGGAGGAGTGAGGTCCTACCCCGATCAATTTGCCGCCGATGTCACGGATGCGCTCCAGCACCTCTTGCGGAGCCCTCAATTCGGGCGGGGCACAACGCCAGAACAGATAACTCGGAGCGGTTGTCACCACCGTGTAATCCGGTTGAAATGCCTGCACGCGCGCGCGAATCTGATCGAATGTCAGGCCATCGAATTGACCATCGATAATCGTTACGTCGTGGCCCTCGCGCTCGAGCAGTATTTTGGCATAACCGTACTCCAGCGGAAGGTGCGGCTCGCGGCAACCAAAATAGATGCTGCCTTCGAAATGCCAGTTCGGGTTCACCAGCGCCCATTTCATGAGGCAGCTATCTCCTCAGTGACGATACGGCGAGCGTCGATCAACCAGTCGTGCAGGCGCCTGATTCCGGTCCTTGGTGAGACAGACGGTTCCCATCCAGTCGCGCGATGAAAACGGCCGGTATCGCTGACATAGTAGCGTTGATCGCCGGTGCGGCTACTCTCGAAATACAAAGCTGGCTTGACCCCAGTGAGGCGGCTCAGCATGTCAGTCAATTCCAACAAGCTGATCGTGCGCTCCGGGCCGCCTCCGATGTTAAAAGCGGTTCCTTTCAGTCTGGCAATGTCCCGCCATGCCAGCAGGAAAGCATCGACAAGGTCGTCTACAAACAGGATGTCGCGCACCTGAAGACCGTCGCCATAAACAGTGATCGGTTTGCGCTCCAGTGCCCGAATCAGAAAATGGGCGACCCAGCCCTGATCTTCGGTGCCAAATTGATGAGGACCGTATATGCAACTCATGCGGAATACAGCAGTGTTGAATCCGTACGTCCTTGAGTAATCCAGCACGTATTGCTCGGCAGAGCCCTTCGAGCAGCCGTAGGGAGTGTGGAAGTCAAGACAGCGCGTTTCGGGGATGCCCCTGGAGGCGAGGGCTCGATCAGCGGGAGTGTAACGGTCACCGGTTCGTTCGAGAACTACGTCCTCCAAACCGCCGTAGACCTTATTAGTGGATGTGTAAACGAGCGAAGGCGGCTCGGCGAGAGCGCGCATTTCGTCCAACACGTTCAGCGTGCCAGTGGAGTTGACTTCGTAATCGCCGCGCGGGTCGGACAAGCTCATCGTGACGGCCACTTGAGCCGCGAAATGGAAGACGTGCTCAACGCCTTCGAGAGAGCGCCGGACATCGTTGCGGTCGCGTACGTCGCCGACAATGATCTTGACGTTCCGCCCATGCCGCTGCTGCAGCCACAACGCATTTTGATCTACGCCGGGGCGCGATAAATTGTCGAGAATTGTTACCCGGCGGCCGGAGCTGAGTAGACGGTCCGCGACATTGGTTCCAATAAATCCCGCGCCTCCGGTGATCAGGACAGGGCGCGAATTTGACGAGTGACCATTCCCGTTTGAACCGCGAACGCCGCGAAGAGTGGTGTTACGTTCCATCTACACCACCAATCCGCGCGCGGTTAACTCGGCGCGCGCCTCAATGAAATTGTCCTTCGCTACTTGTCCGTCCAACCACGCGGCTAAGTCGAGCAGACCATCTTCGAGACGAACCGCGGGAGAGTAACCAAGCACCTTGCGGGCAAGTGAAATATCGGGGAAACAGTGGCGGATATCGCCGACGCGATATTTGCCCGCAATGTCAGGCTCGATGCGTTTACCGAGGACAGCGGCCATACGCTCGGCGACTTCGCGCACCCTAACCTGTGATCCGCTGCCGACGTTAAATACCTGACCGGCCGCCTCAGGAATTTCCAACGCGCGGCGGCATGCTCGGGCCACGTCCGTAACGGAGACAAAGTCGCGCAACTGATTGCCGTCTTCAAAAATGATCGGCGGCTGATTGTTCAATAACCGTGACGCGAAGATCGCGAGCACCCCGGTATACGGATTGGAGAGAGCCTGATTGGGACCGTATGCATTGAAGAAGCGCATTCCCACAGTCGCCATTCCATACGCGCGTCCGACGATCATGCAGAGCCGCTCCTGATCGTATTTGGACAATGCGTAGACGGAGGCAAGCGATGGGGTTTTCCATTCCGGCGTGGGAATTGGTTTCAAGGGGGTGCCATCGGGGGCGCGCATCTCCCAATCGTTGGACTTTAATTGATCCAGGGTACGTTCGACGTCGGAGTGCACGGATCCATCGACCGACTGGTACAGACCTTCGCCATAGATACTCATACTGGAGGCGACCACGAGTCTTTCGACCGGGCGCTCGATCAATGCCTCCAATAATACGGCCGTTCCGAGGTTATTTACATCCGTGTACCGGACCAGTTCATACATGCTCTGTCCGACGCCGACAATGGCGACGAAATGATAGACGGCATCAATGCCTTTCAGAGCTCTCTTGACTGATTCCGAATTTCGGATGTCTTCGACGATCAATTCGACATCCGGGTTGAGATATGCGGGGCGCTTCCGTCCTGGCCCATGGACCTGAACGGCAAGATTATCCAGGACGCGTACACGGTAACCGTGTTGCAGTAACTCCTCAGCAAGGTGAGAGCCTATAAAACCCGCGCCGCCCGTCACCAGAACGTGCTTCATCTAGCCTCTCTTGTTTGGCGGTCAGTTCATTTCCCGTAATCTGGGAATTTCAACTGGGCGTTCGTTCAGGGCACATCCGATTGGGTATCCTCCTTGAACATTTTGGATTAAATGACTAGCTTCGCAGTAATGAGCTGCCATTTCGTAATCGCGAAACAGGCTTTTCGGTCGGGTGGAAGTCGGCCTTGGCCTCTGTCGTTGTAGAGATATCGGTTGCTTCACTGTGATCCAGAATCTCACGGGCGCGCTTGGTCCAATCGGAGTTGTCGCAATGCACCGAGAGCAGGATGCCGCCGCTTCTGATGCGGCCTTCATAGCGCTTGGCCTCGTATTCCGGGATTCCGATTCCGATCAGCGCTCCGGCCATACCGCCAAACGCGCCGCCTGCGCCCATGCCGCTGAGGGCGGCCACAATAGGACCCGCGGCTACGAAGGGCCCGATGCCGGGTATCGCCAACAGACCGATACCGGCCAGCCACCCGAGCGCGCCGCCGATGAGAGCCCCTGTGCTAGCGCCCGCTACCGCAGCCTCGGGGGCCTTCGTGTGTTTCGCAAGACCCAGATCTTTATTGCCGGCGTTTTCCGGAAACAGGATTGAAATGTCGGTGTTTCGAAAGCCCGCGCGCTTCAGCGAATCGATGGTCTCGCCGACGCTGTTTTGGTCCGGATAAATGCCGAATGCTGCAGTGTTTTTACCCGCCATCAGTGCCTCCTTTACGCGCCTGTCCCGCCGCCGGATGTGGCCAACCGTCACAGGACGGCCATCGGCACCATTGTACGTGTAAGTAGATGTGGAAAACGGGACAATTGTGACAAACGAATCTGCCTTGGCCAACTGTTCGGCGGATCTGGTATTTTTTACCTCCTACTCTCGGAGGGGTTTGGACAGTAAGTTGCTGAGCCGAGGCCGGGAAAGCGCCAATGGCTGCGACAGCTTGGAGAAGCTACATCAGTTTCTGACTTATCTCGATAAGAAGATAGCTCCTGCATCGACGGAAACGATCAACAGAAGGGGGCCTATAGTCTGTTACTCGAGACGATGAAGCAGGCCGGGTTCGCGGCACTGGCGAAAGTTACCATGGATCAGCGGGAGTACGTTGTGGTGATCCCCCGCTCGTTCCCGGTTACGTTACCACCATTTGCCCAGCGCCGACCACGTCCGCGACATGTAATCGTTGAACGTCAGGCCAAACAAGAGGCCCAACCACATCAATCCCGCAACCACGAACAGCTTGGTTAGGCTGCTGCTCTCCATGACGTGCATAAAGAAGAGGATTACCAACGTTGCTTTAATCGCTGCAATGGCTAAAGCGACGAACACATTCCATGGCCCTAAGTCTAGCTCGGCGACAAAGACGGTAGTGAAGGTGAGAATGATGAGTACCGCAAATATCGTCAGATACATGCGTACCGGGTGGACTTGGTGCATCATAGCTTGTGCTTCCCGATGAGGTACAAGAGCGGAAACAGAAAAATCCAGACGATGTCGACAAAGTGCCAGTATAGGCCGACAATCTCAATGGGAGTCGACCAGAGCGAGGTAAACTTTTTCCGCCATGCCATGATAACCAAGCTCAGCAGTAAGCCCTCGCCGACAATCATGTGAATGGCGTGCATGCCGGTCATGACGAAGTAGAGGAAGAAGAGTATCTGGGCGTGATGGGCATACCGCGAATCCTCGTAGTGCCAGTTGAAACCCGGAACAAGGTGCTCGACCCACTTGTGATGATATTCGTAAGCCTTAACGCCTAGAAAGACTGCGCCGAGAATCATCGTCGCAATAGTAAACAAAATGACAGCGTTGCGCTGCCCCAACTGGCCCGAGCGGACCGCCAGAGCCATGGTCAAGCTGCTACAGATCAGGACGGCGGTGTTGACGCCCCCGACGATTACGTCCATGTATTGGCTCGTGCTCGCAAAAGCATCAGGGTACGCAGCCCGGTAGATGGCATAGGCCGCGAACAGCCCCCCAAAAAACATGATTTCGGTGAGCAGAAACGTCCACATGCCGAGCGTGGCCGCTTGATATTGCTGGTCGGGCTGCTCGAAATGGTGGCGTAACTCGGGACCGTGCTCTACAACTTCCGTGTTAGCGGCCAACTTCAACCTCCGGCCGGTCAGGCTCGTGATATTGATACGCTTCCCAGGTCACAACGGGCGTTTTGTCGAAATTTAAAGTGGGGGGTGGAGATGGAATCATCCATTCCAAGCCGACCGCACCCCATGGATTCGCCGGGGCTCGCTTCCCGAACCACAGAGACCATACCAGGTAAACCATGGGAATCAAGTAACCAGCCCCCAAGATAGATGCACCGGCGCTGGACAGCACATTGTAAACCTGGAATTCCTCAGCATAGGCGTGATACCGCCGCGGCATACCGAGGTAGCCCGCCATGAACTGCGGGAAGAAGGTTAGGTTGAATCCGACAAATACAACCAAGGCCGCGAATTTGGCCCAAGCTTCGGGATACATGCGGCCTGTCATTTTGGGCCACCAGAAGTGGATACCGCCCAAGTACGCCATGACCATGCCGCCCACCATCACATAATGGAAATGAGCGACGACGAAGTATGTGTCCTGGAGATGCACGTCAACGGCCGAGGCGGCCAGAAACAAGCCAGTCAGGCCGCCGATCGTAAACAGACCGATAAAACCGAACACATACAACATCGGAGCGTCGAAGCTGACTGAGCCGCGATACATGGTGGCGGTCCAGTTAAACACCTTGATGGCGGACGGTACGGCTACGAGGAAACTCAGGGCCGAGAAAACCAGGCCGGCGTACATCGACTGCCCGGTCGTAAACATGTGATGGCCCCAAACCAGAAAGCCGATCACGGCAATCGCGATACTGGAATATGCCACCACCGTGTAGCCGAAGATGCGCTTTCGCGAGAAGCAGGTGACGAGTTCGCTGATCACACCCATGCCGGGGAGAATCATGATGTATACGGCGGGATGGGAGTAAAACCAAAACAGGTGCTGGAACAGGATTGGATCCCCGCCGACCGCTGGATCGAACACGCCCACGTGGAAAATACGCTCAGCGGCGACCAGCAGAATGGTGATGGCGACGACCGGAGTGCCCAGGATTTGTATAATGCTCGTGGCATAGTGCGACCAGATAAACAGCGGCATGCGGTGCCAAGTCATACCGGGGGCGCGCATTTTGTGAATCGTGACGACGAAGTTCAGACCCGTCAGGATGGAGGAGAAGCCCGAGATAAAAACGCCCAACGCCGCCGCCATCACATAAGTGTTGGAGTAAGTCGTGCTGAATGGCGTATAGAACGTCCAACCGGTATCGACGCCGCCGGCGACCACGGCTCCGAGCGCAAACAGACCGCCCGTGATATAGATGTACCAACTCAGAAGGTTGATCTTGGGGAAGGCCAAGTCTCGCGCCCCGATCATGATCGGGACGAGGAAGTTGCCGAGCGTCGCGGGAATTGACGGGATCAGGAAGAAGAAGATCATCATGATCCCATGCATGGTAAAGAATTTATTATAGGTATCGGCTTGAACCAGGTCTCCGCGCGGAGTCAGTAACTCCATGCGCATGAGAAAGGCGAAAAAGCCGCCCACGAAAAAGAATCCCGTGATCGAGATGAGATACAACATCGCGATCCGCTTGTGATCGGTCGTGAACAGCCACGACTTCCAGCCATAATCGGCGTTCAGGTAATTGATTTCAGCCCCGGTGCGGGGAGTCTCGACAAGCGTGCTCATTTCTTTCTCTCGGTCGGATTTTGCGTCCGTTCACTCACTGGAATGGCGCCAGTGGGCGGCCCCCCTGTAGCGCTACGCGGCACGGAACCGCCCATGCGTGCCGTACCGGTTCCCTGCCCGGTCTGTTGGGCGCCAATTGTCTGATTGCCCGTCGCCGGCTGCTGACCCTTGGACAAGCTCTTGATATATGCTAACAACTGCATCAGCCCTTCTTCGCTAACTTGCCCCTGGAAAGTCGGCATGATGTCGCGCTTGAAACCAGCGACGATTTTAGCATTCGGGTTCAGGATCGACTCTCTGATGTAGCCGTCGTCGGCGGTTACGGTGCGGCCGTCGTCAAGCTTGACCGGATTCGAGTAGACGTGCCGCAAAATCGGACAACGTCCCTGTTCATCGAGTAAGTGACATGTGCTGCAGCCGAGTTGCTGAAACAGCTTCTCACCTTGCGAAGCCATCGAACCGGTTACGCCGCCGCCGGCCAACCAGTTTTCATAGTCGGTGGGTTCCATCACGGTAACCCAACCGATCATACCGCTATGTTGCGTTCCGCAGTATTCAGCGCAAAACCAGTGGAAACGGCCAGTTTTCGTCGCTTGGAACCATGTCGTGTTGTGGTGCCCAGGCACGACGTCGCGCTTGAGACGGAACGCCGGGACAAAGAAACTGTGAATCACATCTTCGGACGCCATGGTCAGTTTGACGGGACGTCCCACGGGCACGTGCAGCTCGTTGATTTCACGCTGCCCTTCCGGATACTGCACCTTCCACATCCACTGCTTACCCGTTATGTAGACATCCAAACAGTCGGGCGGAGGCGTGAAGTAATCGTAATAGAGACTGGCGTTCCAGAAGAAAATGCCGAGAAAGATGATCAGGGGGGTGATTGACCAGAATAGCTCGAGCTTCGTGGACCCGTGAATGTAGAGTGTTTTCTCGTTCGGACCGCGGCGGCGGTACTTCATCGCGAACGTAAACACGAGGACAGCGATGAAGCCAGTCATTACTACAGTCAAGATTACGAGAAACCACCATAACGGATCGACCTTCTCCGCGAAGGTGGATGCCGTGTCGGGGATGATCTGAAATTTCATGAGTGCTTCAGCGCCTCCCGATTGCGGTCGCGCCGGAAATTGGAAAACAGGAATAAACCGATGATCAGTACCGTGGCCGAGCCAGCCGCACGAAGGGCATTCATAATGGCGAACGTATACTTTCCGCTCTTCGGGTCGTAGTGATAACAGAATAGAAGCATCTGGTCGGTCCGAACGCCAATTTTGTTCTTGGAAGCTTCCACCAGAGACAAGCGCATGTCGGTCCTGGTGTACTCAATTCCGTACAAATACCGCGCGACGCGACCTTCCGGAGTCAGGATCATAATGCCACTGGCGTGTGCCCATTGCTGGGTCTTGTCATCCCAGGCGTAGTGGAACCCAACTGAGTCGGCGAGCGCCTTGACCTGTTCCTGCTGACCGGTCAGAAAGCGCCAACCCGCTTCGGCACCGGCCCGGTTGTATCCGTCAACATAGGTTCGCTTTTTAGCGGACGCGATTTCGGGTGTCTCTTTTGGGTCGAAACTGACGGTGATTGCGTCGAAGTCCTTGCCCAGAGTCAGGCCGAGTTGGCGGAAGCTGCGCAACTCTCCATTCATTACCAGGTTGCATAGCATCGGGCATTTGTAATACACAAGCGAAAGCACAACAGGCTTGCCCCGGAACAACTGTCCAAGACGCACGCTGTTTCCAGACTCATCCTTGAAAGTAAGGTCGAGCGGAACCTGGTAGTTCAGCTTTTGATCGATGCCGACGTCGCGCAAGGCGGGCGGACGGCCATAGGGCTGACCGTGAACGGCGCCCGCGATCAACAATAATACACTGAGTTTACTGCTTAGGTGCATTTGTCCTCGCCCTTGCGCCCTTCGCTGGGAATCCTGTCGCCTGAGTTGGAACGTTGCTCTCTTCGTGCCCCGTCTTCGGTGCGGCGGCGCCAGTCTCGCCAGAGGCCGCGCGTGCCGGCAATCCCTGCTGGATCACGAGGTCCATCGCACGGTCGACTGGAACTCGCACCTTACCACTATCTTTGTTGACCCAACCATAAGTAGTTAACGCCTGCTCTTCATGTTTGCGCAACGCCTGCAACTCTTCCCAGGGCTTTTCCTGAAGGCGCGGCCCCGGCGGGAACGACTCGAGGGACGGAACCTGATTCACCGGCGCCTGCCTCACTGAGTCGCTTGCAGTCATCACTTTCAAAAGCCCAGCCACTGCGAAACAGACGATCACGGTGCCAATCGCCAGGCTGATCCCGGTAAAGGCAACTTCTTTTACACTCGCGTCCTCGACTTCATAGCCCGGACCGCCGTTGGCTTTGTCCTCGGGTCCGTGTGCCATTAGAGCAACCCTCCCACCATCTGTTTCGGCTCTTCCATCAGACGGACATCATTGACCGGAACGATCGGGTAGCGCTTCAACTGCCAAATGTAATAGGCAAGCCAGAGACCGAATAGGCCGATCGGCGCAGCAACGTCGAGCCAGTGCAGTTGGAACACCTGTTTGTGCAAGGGAAACTCATCCTGGTAAAAGGCCGGTTCGACGATCCAATAGACGTCCACCAGCCGTACGAGAATCATCCCGATCGCGACTTTGTACAGCATATTCGGATTCTTCTTGACGATTCTGCTCAGTAGTATCAGGAACGGCGCAATAAAGTGGAACAGCAACAGCAGGACTGCAATGACGCCCCAACCGCCCGATAGCCGGCGCATGTACCACGGAATCTCTTCCGGCAAATTGCCCGACCAGATGATCAGAAATTGGGAAAAAGACAGGTAAGCCCAGAGGATCGTGAACGCCAGCATCAGATTTCCCAAATCGTGGAAGTGACGCTGTGTCAGGATCTCCGAAAAGGGCGGCCGCTTGGAAAGTAGCACCAGTAAAGCGATGATGAAGGCGAATGTCTCGAGCATTTCGCCGATCAGGAACATCGCGCCGTAGATGGTGGAGTACCAATGCGGCTCGAGGGACATGATGAGATCGAAGAAGGCGAATGTCCCGGCTAGTGTGAATACAATCAGACCGGGAGCGCTGATTTGGCGGAGCCGCACAACCAATCCCGGGTCGCCCGTTCGGTCCTGCTCTTGCGATTTCCGGTTCAGGATCCAGGCGTAACCTATCCAGATCGCGAAATACAGAACCATGCGAACGATGAAGAAAGGAACATTCAGGTAACCCGCTTTCCATTTGATCGCGGCGTCGTGTTCGGCGATTTCAGGCCGCGCCCAAAGATACAGCGAACTCATCCCGACCAAAACAGGTATCAACAGCACCGCCATGAGCGGGAACGTGCGGGTACCTGACTCCAGGAGCCGCCGTGATACTACTCCCCACCGGCCACCTACGACGTTATGCAATAGCAGTATGCCAAGGCATCCGATACTGAGTCCGAGAGTATATATGTACGCGAACAAGTAAGACCGAAAGAATTGGCCGGGGTCAAGGAACAGACCTATCGCCGTGATGAGCAGAAACACTACTCCCACCATCAGGGCGAGGCGCTGAACCCGGTCCAACCGTGGTCCGAGCATAGCATCAGTTGCCGTCATTTATCGTTCCCTCTTCGGGCAGGCGAGGGCACGGCATTACGGTCGCCTGTTTCTAGTTTTTGTCGCATCTGCTCAGCGGTTGGCGGCTGTTGATCCGGCGCTTTGTCCAGTTCGCCTCGGCTCTCGGCCGGGACATCGGACAGTGGCGCATTCTGGCTGTACTGCAAAGCTCGAACATAAGAGATGATGCGCCAGCGGTCATCTACTGGAACCCGCGACGCATAACTCGGCATTGCTCCAAAGCCGTTAGTTACTACGTCAAAGAAATGGCCAACGGGAGCATTCCTGAGCCGGTCTATATGATAAGACGGCGGCTGGCGGAATCCCCGGCGGACTATCATGCCCTGGCCGTCGCCGAGCCGGCCGTGACATGGTGAGCAATACACATTGAATCGCTCCTGTCCGCGGGCAACATCGGCGCGAGTCATTGGGAACGGAAATGCAGCCACCTCGAGGCCGTTTGTTTTACCCGTAAAACGCGCGTCGTCGATCCTCAGATGGCCGCGAGATACCGTGTCCGCGATAACAGGGCGCGATGCCCGGCCATCTCCGAAGAACGTCGATTCGGCCAGCGGTTTGTACTTCGGTTGATTATGCATGTCCTGACGGCACGCACCAGTCGCCAGCAGAGCGATACCGCAGAGACCTAGCTTGGCCGGTTGCACCTTGAAGTTACTTCTCAACTTCGGATACCTCCTGCGGCCCCAGCCCTTTCAGAAATCCCTTTGTCGCTTCCAGGTTGAAGCGGGGGTCAGCGGCTTCGATGCAAAGAAAAAATCGATCCTGTGACGCCAACTGGAATCGCGGTACATTAAACACCGGATGATACGGCTGAGGCAGGCCGTTCAGCGCTAACATGCCGATGACTGCGGTGAGCGCAGAGAGCAGAATGGTTGTCTCGAAAGTCGGCGGAATGTAGGCCGGCCAGCTATACATCGGACGCCCGCCGACGTTCATCGGGTATGCGATGCAAGTAATCCAATACATCAAGCCGAAGCCGCCGACACATCCTGTCAAGCCGCCAAGCAACACGAGAGTGGATACCCACGTCCGAGTCGACCCGAGAGCTTCAGGCAGTCCATCCACCGGCATTGGAGTATATGCGTCCATCTTGCGATAGCCATCGGCGTAGGCCCGCTGCGTTGCCGCAACTAATGCTTCCGGAGTCGTGAACTCGGCCATTAGTCCGTATAACCCGAATCGCGTGCTGTAGTTAGTCTCCATGGTGCGCCCTGTGATGCACTTCCTCGCGAACCTCGAAGATCGAGATCGCCGGTAAGCCGCGGATGAACAAGAACATCAAAGCGAGGAATAAACCGATGGTCCCGGTGAAGGTCGCGATGTCCCAAATCGTCGGGTAATACATGCCCCATGACGAAGGTAGGAAGTCGCGATGCAAGCTCGTGATAACGATGACGAACCTCTCCAGCCACATCCCGACGTTGACAATCAACGCGACAATCCAAACAGCCAGAACATTCAGCCGGACCCGCCTGATCCACAGTACCTGAGGTATGAGGATGTTGCACAGAATTAGCAAGACATAACTTGGGCCGTAGGGACCCATCATCCGGTTCATGTACATGAAGCGCTCGTACTTATCCGCGCTGTACCAGGACATGAACGCTTCCATGGAGTAGCCGTAAGCTACGATAAGTCCGGTGCCGAGCATCACTTTGGCGCATGCTTCGACGTGGCGCATCGTGATCAGGTCTTCGAGTCCGTACCACTTTCTAAACGGGATAGCCAACGTTAACACCATGGCGAAACCCGAGTAGATGGCGCCCGCGACAAAGTATGGCGGAAAAATCGTCGTGTGCCAACCCGGCAAGATACTGATTGCGAAGTCGAAGCTTACGACGGTGTGAACGGAGACAACCAGCGGCGTCGCCAAGCCGGCCAGCAGCAAATATGCCATCTGATAACGCTGCCAGTGGCGCGTCGAACCCCGCCATCCTAATGCCAGCAATCCGTACAGTTTCTGCAGGAAAGGACGCGCGGCGCGATCACGCATCGTGGCTAAGTCGGGAATTAGCCCGGTGTACCAGAACAGGAATGACACGGTCGCGTAAGTGGTGACCGCAAATACGTCCCAGATCAGCGGACTGCGCGGCTGCGGCCACAGCCACATTGAGTTAGGATACGGAATCAGCCAATAGCCGAGCCAGGGACGGCCCAAGTGAAGGATCGGGAACATGCCGGCTTGGGCCACGGCAAACAGAGTCATTGCCTCAGAGAACCGGTTGATGGAAGTTCGCCAGTCCTGCTTCAACAAGAGCAAAATGGCCGAAATCAGCGTTCCTGCGTGGCCGATACCGATCCACCAGACGAAGTTGACAATCGCGAATCCCCAGCCGACCGGGATATTGATACCCCAGATTCCGACGCCCTTGACGAACAGCCAGCCGACTGCAAGCAGTAGCAAGTTCGCCATCAGGAACGAGACGGTCAAGCCGATAAAAAATTGGCGCGGCGTGCGCTTGATCGGCAGAAATACAACATCGCTGATCTTCCGGGTGACTGTGTCGTAGTTATGACCTGGCCCGAGAACGTCGTCGGGACCTGGGTCCACAGTGGGCGGCAGCGTGGCTATGGTTGTATCGTGCCGGTCCAACTCGTCATGTCTTACATGCTCCAAGCGTTCACCCCTTCTCGATCTCGGGATTGATGTTCCGCAAACGGGCCTGATATGTGGTTCGCGGCCTGGTATTCAATTCTTCGAGCAAGCTGTAGTTCCGCGGCTGCGCTTTCAATTTGGCCACTTTGCTATTCGGATCATTAATGTCACCAAAAACAATGGCCGCCGCCGGACACACCTGTTGACAAGCAGTCAGGATCTCACCGTCCTGAATCCGCCGGTCCTCTTTTTCGGACTCAATCTTCGCGGCATTGATGCGTTGCACGCAGAACGTGCATTTCTCCATAACTCCGCGGCTGCGGACAGTAACATCCGGATTGCGGACGCCGTAAAGACTCTTGGTGTACCAATCCGAATAAAGATAGAAGTTAAAACGGCGTACCTTATACGGGCAGTTATTCGAACAATAGCGCGTCCCGACGCAGCGATTGTACACCATCTGGTTCAAGCCATCGCCGCTGTGTACTGTCGCCGCGACAGGACATACTACCTCACACGGAGCGTCTTCGCAGTGCATGCAGGGAACCGGCTGATAGTAAGTCTCCGGGTCTTCAGCCTTGCCGCGATGATACCGGTCGACGCGCAGCCAGTTCATGTGTCGCCCGCGCGAAACCTGATCCTTCCCGACCACCGGAATGTTGTTCTCGGCTTGACAGGCGACCGTGCACGCCTGACAACCCGTGCAGGCATTCAGGTCGATCGCCATGCCCCACTTGTATCCGGCGTAGGAGAACGGAGGATACATCGTCAATTCGCGAGGCAGGCGCTCGGCTTCCACTTCCGGATCCTTACTGTAATCCGCAAGGCTCATCACCTTCACGGGCTCGCGATCGTCCATCTCCTGCATGTGCTGGGTGGTCGCAAACCAATAGCGGCCGGTCTTTCTAAGACGCGCTCCCGAGCCCACCCAAGGCGCGTCGGACGTCCTCAACGCGTAAGCATTGAAACCAACGCCGTTGCCAACCCGGCCTGCGCGCGTGCGTCCATAGCCCAAATGTACAGTGATCGAGTCTTCCGCGTGCCCGGGCATGATCCATATCGGACCTTGCACTTTGCGGCCCTGGTAATTGATCTCAACGATATCGGCCGTGTCTAAGCCCTGGGCCTTAGCCGTTGCTGGACTGATCCAGACAGCGTTGTCCCAAGTCATTTTGTTTTGGGGTTTCGATAACTCCTGCAGCCACCCGTTATTCGAGAAACACCCATCCCAGATCGCCGGATCGGGACGGAACACAATCTCAAGCCCCCCCTGCGACGCCTGAGGCGATGCTCCCGCCGCCGGAAGGCCCGGACTCGTGGATAACGGCGCCGCCGTGTCAGGAACGATTCCGTCATGCAGCGCGCGCTGCCACCAGGCGTTAAAGTTGGCCGCGCGCACCCGGCCCGTCCAATACTGTTTGACTATGTCGTGGGGGTTCGTGTCGGACTGATTGAGTAAGACGGAAAGAATCTGATGCGCGCTGATCGATCCATAGAGCGGCTCGATCAAAGGCTGCAGAATCGTCGTCGTCCCGTCGAATGCGCGCGTGTCGCTCCATGATTCAAGGTAATGAGCCTCGGGGATATGCCACTGACAATACGCCGAGGTTTCGTCAAACGCATGTCCTAACCGGGCCCTCAACTTTACTTTCTTGATCGCGTCAGTAAAGCCCAGGTCGGCCGGGGCGTCATATACCGGATTGCTACCCAGAATCAAGAGAGTCTGAACTTTGCCCGCGTTCATGTCAGCCACTAACTCACGGAGTGACTGAATACCATCGGTTGGGTTAAAATCCATCGGCGCGGCATAACTCACCGTTTTGCCGACGTTACCCATGGCTTGATTCATCGCATGCGCCAGAGCATGGACCGCGGGTGGCTGAAAATCACCGGCGATGATCAGGCTCGAGCCCCGGTGCGCCTGGAGGTCGCGCGCGATCGCCGGAATACGTTGGGCCGCATTGCCCGAAAGCGTCCCGGCGGAACCGCCCGCGCCCAGAGCGTTGGCCAAAGTCGCTGCAAACGCCGGCACTTCCGATGTCTTGATGCGAATACGATGATCGGCCTTCGCGCCCGTTACCGACGGCGTGCCTTCCGCAACGTACAGGCGGCTCATCGTTGCCTGGCCAGCGACGCTTTCCCGAGCATTCGTCTGGTTGGCTGCGGCGCCCTCCGGCCGGTCTTCGTTCGGCCCTCGCTGCAACGCTTGCTTTTGCTGCGTTGGAGTCTCGGCGGTCATCACCCGGCGCTTGGCGGCAAAGTCCCGCGAGTATCGCACGCTGGCCGGCCCGCACGCCAGAAAGTCGCTGTCCAGCGACACAATGACGTCAGCGGCTGCGAAATTATAAACCGGATGATAACCCGGTATTCGCGTCACCGGCTCCCATTGATGCCACTTCGCCTGGGGCATCGCAGCCAGAAACGCAGCAGCCTGTGAGGCGAGCGTCGGCGATGAGAATGGGGCCGAAAGAATGCGTAGACCGGTGCCCTGCCGTGTCGCATGATCGTCCCGCGCGCCACCAAAAACCGCGATGAAGTTAATCCAACTGCTGATCTGCCCGTTGCGCGTAACCGTCTGCGCGCGGTCGGGATCCCAAAGGTCCAGAATGGAAGCCTGCGTAAATGTGTCGGTGGCGCCCATGCTCGCCGGATGACTGGGGTTGCCTTCCACCTTGGTCGGCCGGCCCATGTGGCTCTCGGCCAGGACTCCGATCGCGCCACCGGAGCAGGGCCGCGCAGTTGCATAGAACAGAGGCTTGCCGGGCACCAGATCTTCCGGTTGCCGCACGTAGGGGACAATCGCTTCGGCCGGCTGCTTGGTACAGGCGCTTAGACCCGCGAGCGCGAGCGATGCGCCCATCACCTTCAGGAAGTCGCGGCGTTTTGCCGGATCTTTCCAATCCGGCGTGCGCTCCGGAAACTCGTCGTCGAGAAACTTCTGGATATCCGCGGTGCCCGCGAGTTGTTCGAGGCTGCGCCAGAATTCGGGACCTTTGGCGGATTCCAACTTCTCCCGCAAACCCGTCACGTCAACAGACGGGCTACGCTCGGTGGAGGCCGCCGGAGTTTCCTCTGGTTTGGTCTGAATGTTAATTAGCGATGACACGTCACACAATCCGTGAGCTTCTGAATCTTGTACTTGGCAACTAACTCCCGCCCTAATTCCAACTGATTCGGCGGTGGCTCGTAAGACATGTTGAATACCTGGTCTCGCGGACGGACGTACTTTTCAGGCTGACGGTGGCATTCTAAACACCAGTTCATATACAACGTGTTCACTTTGTAAGTCAAAGGCATCAAATCGACGCGCCCGTGACACGTCGCGCATCCCACGCCTTTATTGACATGAATGCTGTGATTGAAATAGACAAAATCGGGTAAATCATGAACCCGCGTCCAGGAAAGCGACTCGCCGGTGCGATAACTGGCGCGGACGGGTTCTAACATTGCCGCGTTATTCCAAATTTGCGAATGGCAACTCATGCACGTTTCGGTTGGCGGCAGGCCCGCGAAACTGGACGACTCCACCGAGGTATGGCAATACCGGCAATCGATGCCGTCGTCGGTGACGTGATGTTTATGACTGAACGGCACCGGCTGATCCGGAGCAATGGAGACGTTCGTGATGAAGTGCCCCCGGTCGATGGTGTAGGCGGCGCCGACGATTGTGCCGGCCAGGATGACCCCCGCCACAATGCTGACCTTCGCTACCGAGTTTGCGCTGCGAGGGAAGATCTGAGCCATTTGGAAAGTGACTGTGTGACGCTTCAATTTAAGCAAAATTTCGTCTGGAGTGCAAAAAATCTTTGCGGGCCGCACAAATTGTTGCCCGGCCCACTGACGATAAGTATTTTGCCTTACATAAATTGCCCCCAGCGAGCCGCGTGAGGAACGGATATCATGGTCACACGCCCAAACCGCTATGACCACCCGACGTGAACTTCTGCAAGGTCTCGCGGCCGCGACGTTCGGACCCCGGCTGCATGCCGGCGAGAGCCACTGGGCCGAACGCCCCATGCGGTGGGCTCAGTTGGTGTTCGTCGAGGACGATCCGGGCCAGTTCGACCCTGCGTTTTGGCTCGACTACTTCCGCCGCACGCATTGCGATGGCGCATGCCTGGCGGGCGGTGGTTATATGGCGTTCTATCCGACGCAAATCCCGCTCCACCGGCGCAGCCGATTCCTCGGCAATTCCGACCCATTCGGCGAAATGGTGGCCGGATGCAGAAAGCTTGGCATGAGCGTTATCGCCCGCACCGACCCCCACGCCGCGCACCAGGATCTGTACGACGCGCATCCGGACTGGATCGCGGTCGACGCGCAGGGTCGCAAGCGCCGTCATTGGGCAAACCCGGAATTGTGGGTCACCTGCGCGTTGGGCCCAATGAACTTCGAGTTCATGACCGCGGTGACCAGGGAAATCGTGCAGCGTTACCAGGTCGATGGAGTGTTCAGCAACCGCTGGGCGGGCCACGGCCAATGTTTCTGCGAGCATTGCCAGCGCAACTTCCGGCAATTTTCCGGCTTCGATTTGCCGCGCTCGAGCGACCCTCAGGACCCCGCGCGCAAGGCTTACATCGTCTGGCACGAGCAGCGGCTGTTCGAAGTTTGGCGGCTGTGGGATGCTGAAATCCGCAAAATCAAGCCGGACGCGTGCTTTATCGCCAATTCGGGCGGCGGAGCGCTAAGCGAGCTCGACATGAAAACCGCCGGCGAGCTCTCCCCGATCCTGTTTGCGGACCGGCAGGCGCGGCGCGGCGTGATGCCCGCCTGGGCGAACGGCAAGAACGCGAAAGAGTACCGTGCCGGGATGGGCGGAAAACCGGTCGGCGGTATCTTCAGCGTTGGCGTAGAGGAGCCCGCGCGTTGGAAGGACTCGGTTCAGGACGGCGCCGAAATACAACTTTGGGCCGTGGACGGGATCGCCCATGGGCTACGTCCCTGGTTCGCCAAGTTCAATGCCAAGCCGTTCGATAACCGCTGGCTACGGCCCGTGGAAGAGCTGTACAACTGGCACTTCGCCAACGAGAAGTATTTGCGCAACACCGCGAACCTGGCGCGCGTGGGTCTGGTCTTTTCGCAGCAGACCGCGAAGTTCTATGGAGGCGCGGACGCCCGCACCCGCGTCGAGGAACCGATCGATGGCTTCTACCAGGCGCTCATCGAATCGCGGGTCCCTTTCGAGATGGTGCACGATCGCAAGCTCACCGCCCAGGAGATCGAGAACTTCCACGTACTGGTGCTGCCCAACATCGCCGCGCTGTCGAACGCTCAATGCGATCAAATTCGCGCCTTCGTGCGCCGCGGCGGCAGCCTGATCGCAACCGGCGAAACCAGCTTGTACGACGAGTGGGGCGTGCGGCGAAGCGACTTCGGGCTCGCCGATCTGTTCCAGGCAACTTTCGACGGCAAAGTGGAAAGCGGCATTCAGAACTCCTACGTGGATCTGCACCCGCCACATCCGCTGCTGCGAGGGTTGGAGGATGCCGGCCGGATCATCAACGGCACCACGCGGGTGCACACTCGATCGTCAGACGGGGCGGCCCGGTCGCCGATGACCCTGGTCCCGTCCTATCCCGACCTGCCCATGGAGGACGTGTACCCCCGCGTTCCCCACACGCAAACCCCTGCGGTGCATCTGGCCGAATTCGGATCAGCGCGAGTGGTCTACTTCCCGTGGAACATCGACCGGACGTTCTGGGACGTTCTTGCCAAGGATCATCTCCTGCTGCTGCGGAATGCCTTGGAGTGGACCTTACGCGGGCGCTCGCCGGTGAGCGTGACGGGAGCAGGCGTCCTCGACATAGCGGTCTGGCGCCAGCGGCAAAGCCTCACGGTTCACCTCGTGAATCTCACCAACCCCATGATGATGAAAGGCCCTGTCCGGGAAATCTACCCGGTCGGACCAATAACGGTGCGCATCACCACGCCGTCGAAGCCGCGCGCGGTGCGATTGTGCGTTGCCGGCACGCGCCCTTCCTTCCGCGCCACATCGGGAGCGGTGGAGATCGTAGTGCCGTCGGTAAAGCTCCACGAGATGGTGGCGATCGATCTGTAGCCATCAAGCCACTTTCGAGGGGCCTGCCGCGATCCTCGGCCGCTGCTGCGGAGCGTATTCCCCGAGCAATTCCGCCTGATCCACCCCTTGGACGGAAATCGTAAACCGCCCGTTATCGGACCGCGTCACCCAGCCGTTTTCTTTCAGATACCACAGCGCAAATTCCAAATGCTCCCGCGGACACCCGAGTAACCGCTCCAGATCGTGCATTGGCATGGAGGGATCCCGAGTATCGTTCACTCGCCGGGTATACAACAGCGACAGGATCCCGTGGCGCTTCCGCCGTTCCGCTTCGATACCGACCGTTGCGGCGGCGCTGTCGAATATTTTCCAGCGCTGCTCCAAGCTCGGCCGGCGCGCATCGTAAGCCGCCCGGCGCTCCGGATTGCTGATCACATCATAGGCCTGCACTAGCGCCTTGAAACGCGCCTCGTCGCCGGTTTCGCGGTTGTCCGGATGCAAGCGCTGAGCCAGAACCCGAAACACACGGTGAATTGTGTCCGGATCGGCATTTGGGCTTAACTGCAGCACCTCGTAACAGTCACGGTCTGCGCTGTCCGAACTCCCGGACGAGGCGTGTTCGAATGCTACGCCGCACAGATGGCTTCCATTTGGCCCTGCTACGCACCAACGCACTCGAACGTAGACGTCCAGCTTTTTCAGACTGGCGCCTTGAGCCAGCAAGCCCTCCAGGCGCACGCGGCAACCCGGATCCAGGTTCTGCCGCATCTCCAAACCGAAACCGCCATCGCTCCAATCCTTGATCTTTGCTTCAAATTTCTCTGCCCCTGACCACACTGTGATCGCCGGCTGCGTCGCGAACGGACGCTTGCGGGGCTGCCGTCGCCGTTCCATCACACTAGCTCTATCGGCGGAAACCGCCCGGTCCGTTAGCCCGCTTTACTCCGCTACTTCGCTATACTTCGATTTCCGTGATTCGCGCTCTAACGCTTCTGGCCGTATCTGTTATCACCAGTGCGTGCGTCAGTCAGCCCGAGATCTACGCGCCCCCCGCGCAGCGCAAGCCGCTCGATCAGGAGATTCTGGTGCGCGCGCAACCGATGCTCGACATGAGCGATCCCACCGTCGAGCGATATTTTGTTGCCGATATCGCCAAGGGTGTACAGTCGTCACCGTGGCGCTGGACCGGGCCGCGCCCCTCGGTCCGGGTGACGCTCAAAAGCACATCCAATCTGCGCTATCACATGGAATTCACGCTGCCGGAAGTCACGTTCAAGGACACCGGCCCAGTCACCATCACGTATTTCGTCAACCATCGCGTGCTCGACAAAGTGAAATACGACACCGCGGGCAATAAGGTATTCGACAAAGCCGTACCCTCCGGATTCCTTAAACCGATGGATGAGAACGTTCTCGCCGCCGAGGTGGACAAGCCGTGGCTTTCGAAAGGCGATGGCCGAAGGCTCGGCTTGATTCTTTCGCGCATTGGTTTGCAGTAGCGGATGCT
Source organism: Bryobacterales bacterium (assembly GCA_038322705.1). Taxonomy (GTDB): domain Bacteria; phylum Acidobacteriota; class Terriglobia; order Bryobacterales; family Bryobacteraceae; genus TMP-7. The sequence continues at coordinate 82,408 of JBBQGC010000007.1, forward strand.
GGTCCCGCTATCGATACTCTTCGGTTGGCTGCTCACCGTAGTCACCGCCCTCGCGATCGGCCGCACGATTCTGCGGCGAATCCCGGTAACCCTGCACCGGGGAGAGGAGGATGCGCTCGCGTTCGTCGCCGGTTCCGCGGTCCTGAGCGCGATCATCTTCGTATTGTGTTGCACTGGACTGGCGCGCCGCGGTGTGTTTCTCGCCATCGCCGCGATCGCCATCCTGGGCGCGATTCGCTCCGGCGCGCATTGTAATATCCGGCCGTCATTCGCGCCCTTGCCGCGATTCTGGACGGGCCTGTTCCTAACCGGGTTCGCGATTTTCACCGTCCTCTATTTCTTCAGTGCGATGGCGCCTGAGTTCAGCCCCGACGGCGCGGCGTACCATCTCAATTTCGTCGCCAAATACGCCCGCGCCCGCGGATTCGTTCGCATCCCCACCAACATCTACGCGCAGCTCTCGCAAGGCATCGAACTCTTGTTTTTGATGGCTTTCAGCTTCGGCCGTCATTCCGCGGCGGCGATGGTGCATTACGCATTCCTGCTCGCCCTGACGCTGGCCATCGTCAGCTACGGGCGCCGTGCCGGGTATCCCGTGGCCGGGCTCGCCGCCGCGCTGCTCGTGTATGTCACGCCGGTTGTGGGCATCGACGGCACCGTGGGATACATCGACGTCGCGGTGGCCTGCATCTTGTTCGTGCTGTTTTACGCGCTACAAATCTGGGACGTCCAGCGCCACTCGGGCCTGTTGATTGTGATTGGCCTGCTCGCCGGTTTCGCATACGCGGCGAAATATACGGGAGGGCTCGCGGTTCCCTACGCGGCCGGTTACGTCCTTTGGCGCACGCGGAAGCTCGCTCCCCCGTTGATCGTGTGTGCGTGCGCCCTCGTGCTGATCGCGCCATGGATGATCAAGAATTCGCTGTGGGCCGCCAATCCGGTTGCCCCGATGTTCAACGGCCTGTTCCCGAACCCATACGTCCACACCGGTTTCGAGCGAAACTGGACGCGGTTCCTCAGCCGCTACGGGCTCGAAAACAAATGGACCATACCGCTCGAGCTCACGATGCGCGGCGAGAAACTGAATGGGCTGCTCGGTCCGGTCTTTCTCATTGCCCCGCTTTGTCTGTTCAGCCTGAGGCTGAGTCAGGGGCGGCGCATGCTGCTTGCCGCCGCTCTGTTCACGATCCCCTATTTCTCCAACATCGGAACGCGATTTCTGATCCCCGCGCTTCCGTTCTACGCCTTTGCGCTTGCGATTGCGCTCTCCGAATTGCCGTTGATCCTGGCCACCGCGCTCGTTCTGCATTGCATCCTGTCGTGGCCTTCCATCGCTGCGATCTACACCGCTCCGGCGCAACCGTGGATGCTGGGGCGCATCCCGCTTAAGGCCGCGCTGCGCATCGAAAGCGAGGATTCCTGGCTCTCCCGCAAGCAGCCCGATTACAAAGTGGCAAAGCTGATCGAGAGCGCCGTGCCGCCCAAATCGCGCGTGCTCGCCATGAGCGCCCTGCCAGAAAGCTACATGACGCGGGATATCCTCGTGCGATTTCAATCCGCCCCGGCCGAGACGATGGGCGATATCTTCTTCGCCGCCTTCAACGCCGATTATCAGCCTCACTGCGCCGAGCGATTCCAGTTTGTCCCGCGCCAGGTGCGTAAACTTCGTATTCTCGAAACGGCGCCGCGCGAATGGGAGTTGGAGTGGAGCCTGTCGGAGTTGCGGCTCTATTCGAAGTCGATCGAGATTCCCCGCCTTCCCGACTGGCGCATCACAGCGCGTCCGAACCCATGGGACACCCAACTTGCGTTCGACAATAGCGCTGTGACACGCTGGCGCAGTTGGCAACCGTTTGAGCCTGGCATGTACATCGATCTCGACTTCGGCCGGTCGCAATCCATCGACGCTCTACAACTCGAAGGACCGACGGATTGTTCCGAGCACGCCTTGCGCATCGAGGGCGCGGATGAGAGCGGCAAGTGGACCGCGCTTGCGTCTCAGCGTCAGATCGTGGCGCTCCATCCTCCGCCGTTCATGGGCAAGGCCGCGATGCGCGAAATCAAATCGCGAGGTATAGATTACTTCTGGATTCGAGAAAGCGATTTCGGCTTTTCCGAGGTGATCGAAAACCCTGCATCCTGGGGGCTCACCGAGGTGGGCACGGCGGGCAACGGCCATCTCTACCGCATCGACGCCGGATATCCGCAACTGGAAAGCGAGCACAATGCCACGGCTGTTTCTGGGCGTTGACGGAGGCCAATCCAGCACCACCGCGCTCATCGGCGATGAGTCCGGCAGGGTCGTGGGATTCGGGCGCGGCGGGCCCTGCAATCACGTGGGTGTGGCAGAGGGACGCGCAAAATTCCTGTCTGCCGTGGGCGGTTGCATTGCGCAATCCTGGGGACGATCCGCGCCACCAACATTCGAATCCGCGTGTCTCGGCTTCAGTGGCGGTCCCGCGGATAAGGACGCGCTCGTCCGCGAGATCATCCACGCCGAACGGTTGGTGGTCACCGACGACGCGCTGATCGCCCTGGTGGGCGCGTGCGCAGGCCAGCCCGGCGTCATCGCCATCGCCGGCACGGGATCGATCGCTTACGGCCGCGGCCCGAACGGCGTGACTGCGCGCGCGGGTGGCTGGGGCTTCGTATTCGGCGATGAAGGGGGCGCGTTCGACATCGTACGTCAAGCGTTGCGAGCGGCTCTTCGTTTCGAGGAAGGATGGGGACCCGCAACCGCGCTGCGAGCGGCTTTGCTCGATGCCACCGGCGCTAGCGACGCGAATCAACTCATGCACCGTTTCTACACGGTGGACTGGCCCCGCTCGCGTGTCGCTACGCTCTCGAAGGTCGTCGACAAAGTCGCGAATGATGGCGATGAGCCGGCACGCCGCATCTTGGACGGAGCCGCGCAGTCGCTGGCGTCGCTCGCCTGCGCCGTACGCGACCGCTTGTTTGAATCGACGGCCCCCGCACGGGTGTCGTACATCGGCGGAGTTTTCCGTTGCGCGCCCCTGCTCGACCGGTTCCGTTCCACGCTGGCCGCTGCGTACCCGCACGATCGATTCGGCCCTCCAGAACTCGGACCCGCCGCCGGCGCATTACTCGAAGCGTATCGCTTGTCCGGTCTGAATCCGTCTCTCACCAATCTCCCGGAGTTCGAAAAATGAAATACGTCGTATTGATTGCCGCGACCCTGAGCGCCTTCGCCGCTGAACCTGATTGGAACCGCGTGGAGAACCACGCCCTCGATCTGCTGCAGCGCTATGTGCGCATTGCTAGCGTGAACCCTCCAGCGGACACCCGCTCAGCCGCCGCGTTGTTCAAGGCGGAGATCGAAGCCAATGGACTCACCCCGGTGCTCTACACCAGCGGGCCGAGCGGTCAAACAAATCTTGTGGTCCGGGTGCCGGGGCGCGATCGCTCAAAGAAGCCGCTGCTGTTATTGAATCATTTCGATGTGGTGCCGGTCGATCCCAAAGCGTGGCCCATGGACCCTTTTGCCGCGCTCATTAAAGACGGGCAGATCTGGGGCCGCGGAACTTTGGACATGAAGGGCATCGGCGTTCAACAGCTCACGGCTCTCATCGAATTGAAAAAGTCCGGAATCGTTCCGGCGCGAGACATCGTCATGCTTTCCACCGCCGATGAGGAGACACACGGTACACTGGGCATCCGCTGGATGCTCGAGAAGCACCTGAGCGACATCGATTGCGAATATGTTTTGGACGAAGGCGGCATGGGCACACGCGACGTGCTCGCTCCCGGCAAGCTCGTCTTCGGCATCTCGGTGGGCGAGAAGCAGTCCGTGTGGTTGAAGGTCCGCGCGAAGGGCACCGCGGGACACGGCTCACAACCCATCCCCGATAATGCCAACCTCATTCTTCTCGAAGCACTGCGCAAGGCTCTCGATGTCCCGCCGTCGAACAAGGTCAGCCCGGTGATCGAGGAGATGCGGCGCAACATCGGTGCCTTCGCCCAGAACAAATTCACGGCGGCGATTCAGCGGAACACGATGTCGCTGACGACGCTCGCTTCCGGCGTCGGGTCGCCCGTGAAGGTGAATGTAATCCCTTCCACCGCCGAAGCCACGTTGGACTGCCGCCTGCTTCCCGGCGTGAACCCGCAAGAGTTTATGTCGGAGGTGAAAGCGCGAATCAACGATCCGCGAGTCTCGGTCGAGCTGATGAGCGAGCCGGTCGACGCCGGAGCAAGCCGCAGCGACACACCGCTGTTCGCCGCCGTTCGCAAGGCCATCCTGGCGCAGCATCCGGACGCAGTTGTGACGCCCATGTTCGTGCCGTTCGGCACCGATTCCGTTAACCTGCGAAAGCGCGGCGTCATCGCTTACGGATTTACTCCGATGATCCTGGACGCAGCCACCGCCTCCACGATGCACAGCGATCAGGAGCATATCCCGGTGGCCGAGTTCAAACGCGGAATCCACATTTTCTACGACGTGCTCCGCTCCGACTTTTAGTAGGCTGCGGTAAGTGGCTGGTTGCAATTCTGAGTCGCGCGCGCCAGCAAGCCAAAATGTCCGGCGGCCGGACATCGAAGGTGATGAAATCCCGGGGGTGATTTTCGACGGAGCGGTTTCGCCTTGCGCTTCTGAGCCGCGCGCGTCAGCAAGCGATTTTGCCCTAGCGATTCTGAGCGATTTCGCCTTGCGCTTCTGAGCCGCGCGCGTCAGCAAGCGATATCGGCCTAGCGATTCTGAGCCGCGCGCCAGCAAGCCAAGATGTCCTGCCTGAATCCAAGGTAATGAACCCCGGGGGTGATTTTCGACGGAGCGGTTGTTGGCCTTTTTCAGCGGCCTGATAGTCTAGTAGGCGCGGAACACAGCCCAGGCGTGCGAGTCGAGATCGCGCAGCAGCCCCTTCTGCCAGCCGAACTCGGGATGCTTCTTAAGAAATCCGCCTGCCTTGAAGTTGATGCCGCAGGAGTGCCCCATCGACGCCGTCATCTCCAGGCGCTCCGCCATCGCCGCGGTGCTCACCTTCGCCTGAACCGCGCCGGCCGGACCATATTCCGGTTGCCACGGCTTGCTCCCGCGTGGCGACAATTCGATGTGCCCGCATAACGTTCGTTCATCGGGATCCACTTTCCCGGTGAACGTATCGAAGTGGTCGCCGAGAAAACGTTGGGCCGCGGCGGCATCAATCCTACCCTTGTTCTCCGCCATCAGCGCATCCCACCGCGCATGGCGGGCGTTGGCGCTAACACTCCGATCGCGCACGTCGAAATCCGTTTCCTCGCGCGCCAGCTTCGGATCAATCGGGTAATTCGAGCCCACGAAATAGCCGTCCTTTGAGCGCGTGAGATTCACGTTCTTCAGCCCCAGTTCGAGACTCGCGATTTCGCCCGTGTTGCGGTCGGCAACCAACCAGTCGTTTGCGTACCCGCCGTTGTTGCCGTCTTTCATAATGCGGGCGAAGTCGTCGATCGACGCCGAATACTGCATCGCTTTCCGCGCCCGCACGAATTCCGGGATGCCCTCCGGATCGAAGCCGTTGAACTGGCTGATGGTCGTCTCGGTAATCATGATCCCCGCCGCGTTGATCCCAAAGTCGTCACCGCTGTGGATCAGCCCGGGCATGCCGTCCATGATGAAACGTTGGCCCGAGGTGGGCGTGATATCGAAGATGATGTTCCAGCGCGAACCCGTCAGGTAATCCGTCCAGTTGTTATGCGCGATGACGGGCCGGCCATCTTTCGTGTACGAGCCTGTAGCGACGAACGCGCTGCAATGCTCCGCTGTGGGCTGTTTCGCAGCGCCCGTTTTGTGCGCTTTCTCGTACCAGTTCACGTAATATGGCGCGAGTTCCAGCCAGGCGTTCATCGCCGTCAAGTCCTGAATATCGATGTTCACGCCGCTCTGCCGCGCGCCTTCGACGATGCCGCGCATCTCTGCCTGATACTCGGCTGGAACCTTGGGCCACAACACCGTCTCCGCGGCGTTCCGGAAAAACTGCCAGTCCTTCGAGCCGTGCGTCATGCTGAGCTCGATCGCCTTCTTCGTGTCCTCGATTTCATGCGCGAGCATGGAACCGTGCTGGAATCCGATCGCAGCGGGCGATCCCGACAGCCGAACGTAAATCCACCCGTTCCGTTCAGGCCGCCGGCTGCTCTGCGGCTCGCGCGCCCCGAATGTCAACACCACGGCGGCAGCCACCAGCGCGGCCGCGAACACGAATCTGCGCATATTCGTCCATTATCCAGCAATCGATAGCCCGCATGGAATAAAATTGGGTCAAAATGCCATACGGTCTCAACATCAACGGCGAGTCAGCGCTCGACCTCGTTTCGGTAGGCGCGCTCGTCCATCGCCTCGACACCGGAATCATCCCTTTTCGAAAAGCGACGCAGTGCGACATTCACGTGAGCGGCGGCGAGTTCAACGTTGCCGCGAACCTGGCGGATTGCTTCCGCATGAAAACCGGAATCGCGACCGCGATTGTGGATTACCCGATCGGCGACCTGATTGCCGAGCGGGTTCGCGCCATGGGTGTGAAGCCCTTTTACAAGCGTTTCCAGCACAACGGCGTCACCGGCCCGAACATGGCGGCGGTCTACAGCGACCGCGGTCAGGGCGTCCGCGCGCCCGTCGTGTTTTACAATCGCTCGAACGAAGCGGGGGCGCTGTTGAAGCCCGGCGATTTCGATTGGGGCGCAATCTTCTCCGGCGGCATTCGCTGGTTTCACAGTGGCGGAATCTTCGCGGCGCTCTCGCCGACAACATCGGAAGTCATCATCGAGGGCATGAAGGCGGCGAAAGCGGCAGGCGCGGTGGTTTCCTTCGATCTGAACTTCCGCGCGAAGCTGTGGAGCTTTTCAGGCGGCAACGAGCGCGCGCTGGAAGTGATCCACCGTATCGTTGAGAACGTCGACGTGCTGGTGGGCAACGAAGAGGATCTGCAAATGGGACTTGGCATCCCCGGCCCGGAGGTTGCGGCCAAGTCGAAGTTGGATCCGAGCGCCTTCTTCGGAATGATCGGCAAGGTGCGCGACAAGCATCCGCAAGTAAAGATCGTGGCGACGACCTTGCGCGAAGTGCGATCGACAAATCATCACAGTTGGGGCGCGGTTGCGTGGATCGACGGCCAGACTTATACAGCGCCGGCCTGCGAGTTGGATGTGCTGGATCGAGTCGGAGGCGGCGACGGCTTCGCGTCCGGCTTCATCTACGGCCTGCTAGCGGGCGAGCCGCCCGAAGAAGCGGTGAAACTTGGCTGGGCCCACGGTGCCCTGCTGACCACGTTCCCCGGCGACACGACGATGGCGACGGTAGAGCAAGTGCGCGCATTCGCGAAAGGCGGCTCGGCGCGCATTCAGCGGTAGGCGGAGAAGCACGGGCGAGCTGAAATGAGCGCATGAGCGCGCACCGATTACGCGATACTGGGAACGGGGTTGGACTCCGACATCCTCTCTGACGTCGCTGCCAAGGCGGCCGGGCAGAATGCACTTCGCGCCGGGCAATCAGTTGTCCACAAGGATGCTGATGGCCGTTACATAGAACAGCATCCGGGCCGACCACGCTTCGAAGTCTCGTTCGAGGAGAAAATTTCACACGCTGAATCCCCTGTGCTGATCGTGGTCGCAGGACCGAATGGATCAGGCAAGAGCACGCTCACCACAGCGCTTCCCTTTTGCACCGAGCCGGACGCTATCGCGAGGGCGTCACGGCCCGCGTCTGTTCCCACGCACTCCCCGCCGACGACCAGCGCGCCGGCGAGCTTTGCGATACCATCGTCGGGATCAAGGTGCAGTAAGATCCAAGTATGAAGCTGCTTGTGACGCTGGAGCCCGATGAAACCGGGATGCTTGTAGCCGAGTGCCCGGCAATTCCAGGCTGCGTTTCTCAAGGACGCACGGAAGCTGAAGCGCTCGACAATATCCGCGAAGCTATAGCGGGGTGCCTTGAGGCACGCGCGGCTAATGGCATGCCCCTGAACATCGAGGTCCGAGAGGTTGAGGTTCCCGCATAGATGGCTGCTCTGCCCGTTGTTTCGGGCGGGCCAACGCGGCAGCCACGTAATCCTGATCAAGCCCGGACACACCGCCAGCCTATCGGTTCCGCAGCATCGTGAACTGGCCCCGGGTACGCTGCGGGCATTGATCCGCGCGGCGGCGAGATCCGTGGACGAATTCGGTGCTCTGCTCTGAACGGTCGCGTTTTGCGTGGCTGGCTGTCGTGTGACCGTGTTCGGGATATTTGAGCGGTCGGGTCCAGCTTCCGGCGATTGCCCACACCGTCGAAGGCCAGGACCACGGAAGCAATGATGATCCGACCGGCCCCGGTTATCGGACTCGGCGTTGCATCGTCCACACGACGGCCTCTAGTGAACAAACGTGCGGGAAATCCCACGCTTAAGCCGAGCCACTTGCGGACTTGACAACGGGCCAACCCGCCGGGCCAACGCCGGGTGTATGATCATTGGGTTCTACCAGATCAACCTGAAGGAGTTGCGCATGGCGATTCCCACCGCCGCCCACCATTCGGTGATTCGCCTGAACGCACCGTATCTTCGTCCTATCGTGAGGTACACACCATAATGGCCGACTACAGGCACGGCTACGTTCGCTACCAGAACCACGAATACAAGGTGACATGGCACCCGATCTCCAAAGAGGTCTACGTCTATTGGGGCACCGACAAGTACGCTGGCAAGGCGTATGACTTGCAGGAAGCCCTTGACGTTGCGCTGTCGTGGCTGAACAGCCACGCACGATAGCCTATCGTTCACTGCCACTGGTTATTCTGTCCGAGATGAGTTGTCGCTCGAGTAATAGAGCAAGATCGAGCCACCAATGGCAAATATATCCAACATCATCAACACCGATAATCTCTTTCACCTCTGGCCTGCATACGTGAGCGATGTGTCTCCCGACAAAATGCTCGCGGACATCCACGGAAACTTTATTGACCACGCAATAGTCGCTTACAGAGAGGGAATCCGCTAACTTGTCGCCGGGCCGAATCGTTTGGATCCTAACACCAATCTACTCTTTGCGCGGCGTAATCTCTGTTTCTTGCTTGAGCGCTCGCGCGACTCCCTCGCACAGTTCGAGATCATAAAGGACGAACCTAAGATCGTCCAGGCTGATCCTCAACTTGCCTTGGCGGCGGCAGAGGGCTTGATGAGAAAACAACGATTCGAAGAAGCCGCAGTTGTGTTTGACGGTATCGATCAAGTTCCACCTGAAGTTCTTAAGCAAAAGTTGGCGCGCATCAGTGGCGGCTTTCAGGCTTGTCGGGAAATGAGCGCCGAGGTCCACATGCGTGTGAGGTGGAATGAGCTACCGGCGTGGTGGAACGATATTCCGCAAGAAGATGTGTGGAGGATCATCCCAAGCGTCGAAGAGAACCTTCAAAGGAGAGTTGGGATGGGTCATGCCGATACGTTCTCACTTATCCGCCAACTGGCAGTCACTGGCGATCGACGTGCATCCCCATTCTCGAAACAAGCGCTCAGTCATCACCGTTCAGACGTGCGATCAGATGCCGCGCTAGCATTTAGAGCGCCGCTCTCTCGGCCGAACTTTAGGATATGCCCATCGGCGACGGGCCATGATGAACAAAGCGCACATAAATGAAGGCTGTCGAGTTCGAGAGCGGGATCACGCCCGGAGGCAAAATCGCGGTTCCACGCGAGATCGCCGAAGAAATCTCGGCCGGGGAGCAGATTCGAGTCGTGGTCATGTGGCAGCACTCCGGTGGGGACTCGGCCTGCAGATCAGCGGCGCGATGACTTCGTTGCAGCACCCATCACCTCCCAGCCGAGACTGTCGAATACGATCTGCCGGTTGAGCATCGGCAGGCCGCGGGCACCAACGTAGTTTCGTGCGTGCGAATCCACAAGCTTACGGTCCTTGCGAAAGCTGAAGTAGTTCGGAGCCTCGGGTCCGTATCCGATGTGGATCGAGAGTCGCTCAACCTCGTCCTCTGCCGCGCCTTCTGTCCAGAAATAAAGCTTCAGTAGACCACGAGATGCCGGGTAAAAGCGACCATCGCTATCCGACGGGAATTGCTACTCGATGGCCACCCCGCATGGTGATGATCGTGCCGGCGTAATGCTGTCGGCATCCCTCGGACAGGGCATTTTCGTCGTCGTTCGAGCTAGAGCGAAAGTAAGCGGCCGGGTTTACCGCTTCGAGGCAATCCGTGGCGTAGCGCCGCTCTCGGTGATCAACTTCGTCAGCAGCGTCACCGCCTTATCAATCGGCAGTAGATCCGCGATCGCAAGCGGCGTCCTTCCACGGCCATCCGGTTGATCCAGATCGGCGCCTTTGTCCGCGAGGAACTGGATCACCTTGCAGATCTCGGGCTGCGTCGACGATTGCATCGACCCGGTCACTGCCGCATGCATCACCGTACTCTTACGATCCGTTAACGCCTTCAAATCCGGTGCCAGTTCATAGGCGTACCGGACCACCTCCACGTGACCGCTGCTGGCCGCCGCCATCAACAGCGTCGTTCCATCCTGCGCTTTTGCCGCCGGATCCGCGCCCGCCGCAACCAATGCCTGCATCACGTCTTTCTTATTCGCTCGCGCCGCCAGCAGAAGCGGAGTCTGCACGCCCGAAGGTCCCCGAAAGAATCCGCCTCCTCCGCCCGGTGCCGCGGCTACCTTGGCCGTCCGCGCGTTCGGATCCGCATGCTTGTCGAGCAGCTTCTTCACCAACTCGACATTACCGCCCATGGCCGCGATGTGAAGAGCCGTATTGCCAACCTTGTCGGCCAAGTTCGGATTCGCGCCGTTGTCCAGCAGAATAGAAGCGATTCCCGTCTTCGGATTACTGGCTGCAATGTGCAGAACACTGACCCCGCCCGGCAGCGCGAAGCTCGGATCGAGTCCCGCGCTCAGTAAACTCGACACCGACTTCGAGTCGCCTTTCTGAACCGCGAATATCAGCGCGTTGAACCCCGCCTTCGACACAGCCTTCGCGTCGGCCCGGCTCTTGATCAACAGGTCCACGATCCCGGAGTGGCCTTCCGCCGCGGCCCACATCAGCGCGTTCTGCCCCTTGTTGGTTTCGATGGCATTGACCTTGGCGCCGTGTTCGAGCAACTGCTTCACAGCGGCCTCGCTGCCCGATCGCGCCGCCAGCATCAGAGCCGTTTCACCGTTCCATCGCGCGGAGGCTGCATCGGCGCCCGCGTCCAGCAACTTCCTGACGATCGCGGCATCCCCGATCGAGGCGGCAAGCGTCAATGGCGTCTCACCATACTCGTCGGCCGTGGCCGCCTTGGCGCCAGCCTTCAACAGTACATCGACAATGTCCGGCCGGTCCAGATACACCGCCCAGGACAGCGCCGTCGCACCGTCGGGCTGCGCAGCATTTACGTCCGCGCGCGCTTCCACGAGCGCGCCGACAGCCTTCGAGTCCTGCTCCTTCACAGCCTCAATCAGCCGCACATCGCTGGCTGCAAGACATGCTCCCGCGAAGAGCGCCAAAACGGAAGCGCAATGGATCGAAGTACGAATTCCCATCGAAGGCTAAACGCCGGTCAATTCCGCGAGTGTGCCGGTGCTGTCGGCGAGCTTCTCGACGGGCACTCCTGCCTTGTCGAGCATGGTGACCAGCAGATTATTCATCGGCGTCTCGGAAGCGTAGCGAATGTGACGGCCGCCCTTCACCTGGCCCGACCCGCCGCCCACCATCACCAGCGGAAGATCGTGGTGAGTGTGCGCATTGCCGTCGGAGATGCTGCTGCCATACAGGATCATCGAGTGATCCAACAACGAGCCGTCACCGTCGGGAGTCGAGTCAAGCTTGTTCAAAAGATAAGCCACCGTTTTCACGTGCAGCTCGTTGATCCGCGTCGTCTTGGCGATCTTCGCCGGATCGTTTTGATGATGCGTCACCGAATGGTGTCCGTCGGAGATGCCGATCGAGCGGTAGGCGCGGTTGCTGCCTTCGCGCGCCAGCATGAAACTGACCACGCGCGTCATATCGGTCTGAAACGCGATCACCATCAGATCGCTCATCAGCTTCGCGTGTTCCTCGAACTCGTCGGGAATGCTGGTGGGCCGTTCCATTACCGGCACTTTCGCGGTCGCGCTCTGCTCTTCGGCCTTCTGGATGCGGCGTTCGATATCGCGAACGGCTTCCAGATATTCTTCGAGCTTGCTTTTATCGCGCGATCCCAAACCGCGGCCCAATTTCGCAACATCGCCGCGAATGAAGTCGAGAATGCTGCGGTCTTCCTTCATCAGCCTCAAGCGCGCGGCCGGATCGGTGCTATCGCCATCGCCAAACAGCCGCTCAAACACAGCCCGCGGATTCACTTCCATGGGATTCGGCGTCGTCGGCGACCGCCAGGAAATCGTGTTCGTGTAAGCGCAGCTATAACCGCTATCGCAGCCGCCAGCCAAGCTCGGCTCCTCGAGACCGATCTCGAGCGAACCCAGTTGCGTAACCTTCCCTAACTCGCGCGCTGCGATCTGATCCGCAGAGATGCCGGCGCGAATATCGGCGCCCTCGGTCTTCTTCGGATGCACGCCCGTCAGCCAGCTCGCGCCCGCCCGAGCATGGTCGCCTGCGCCGTCGCCCAGCGCGCGTCCGCCGTTTTGCGCGAGATTGCTCAACACCAGCAACTTGTCGCGAAACGGCTCGAGCGGCTTCATCGTGGATTGGAATTCGAACCCGGAGCCCACCTTCGCCGGCAGCCAGGTCTTCTGAATGATCCCGTTCGGAACGTAAATAAAACCGAGGCGGACCGGAGCGGCTTTTGCTCCGACGCGCGTTGCGCCGAAGGAGGGCGCCATCACGTCAAGCATGGGCAGGGCCACGGCGGCGCCCAAGCCGCGAAGGAAAGTCCGGCGATGAAGGCTCTTGCTGCTGATGATCACGATTGTCGCGTTCTCCTCATCTGAAATTGCGGGCTGCCTACAATGGCTTGAATCAATCCGGGGAGGCTGGGCCCCTGCCCCTTTTCATTCGACGCGGAGGCTTCCCGGATAATCGCGCGCATGCCCGGTCTGTCGTAATATTCTATCCCACGCCCCAACGCGTAGGTCATCAACTTTTCGGTCAAGGTGGAAATGAACTCGTCGCGATGTTTGGTGAGCAGCAGGTTCTTCAACCCCGCCGGACCTTCAAACACGGCTCCATCCGGCATCTTGCCGCTCACATCGATCGGGTTTCCCGCATCCTTGATTCGCCACGCGCCGATACCGTCATAATTCTCCAGCGAGAATCCGATCGGATCCATTCGCGAGTGGCAGCTCGCACAAGTCGGGTTCGCGCGATGTTGCTCGAGTTGCTGCCGCGCCGTTAACGCGGTGCCGTCCTTGGCGTGCGATTCGAGTGCCGGAATGTCGGGCGGAGGCGGAGGCGGCGGCGAGCCCAACAGATTGTCGAGCACCCATTTCCCGCGCTGCACCACCGAGGTTCGATTCGGATAGGACGTCACCGTCAAAATGCTGCCCTGCCCTAGCAAACCGCCTCGTGGCGAGTCCTTCAACGTCACCCGCCGGAATTGAGAACCGTAGACTCCGGGAATGCCGTAATGTTCGGCCAGGCGCTGATTCAGGAATGTGAAATCAGCGCTGAGAAGATCCGTCACGGGCCGGTTCTCGCGCAGGATCGCATCGAAGAACAGTTCCGTTTCCCGTTGAAAGGCGCGCTGCAACGACGCGTCGTAGTCGGGGAAGGCGTCCTGATCGGGCTTCACCTGTTCCAAGCTGCGCAGATACAACCATTGCCCGGCGAAATTAGAAACGAACGCTTTCGAGCGGCGGTCGGCCAGCATGCGCGACACCTGCGCGCTGAGAACCTGCTTGTCTCTTAATTTGCCCTGCTCGGCGAGTTTCAACAGTTCGTCGTCGGGGATGCTGCTCCACAGGAAGAACGAGAGCCGCGACGCCAATTCGAAATCGCCGACACGATGGACCGATCCAGGAGCGGCCGAAGCGGGATCGAGTTCCACGCGGAATAGAAATTCCGGCGAAACGAGTATCGCGCGCAGTGCCATTCTGATTCCCGTCTCGAAATTGCCTTCCTGCCGGCCCGAGCGATAGAACGCCATCAGCGGCTTCAGATCGGCATCGGTGAACGGACGCCGGTACGCCCGATACCCCAAATTCGAAAGGATCTTGCGCGCGCAGGGCTCTTCTTCCTCGGGCTTGGACGGCCGGCACACAAAGATCTTGCGGCGGCTGGGGGTGTCGCCCGCGCTGCCCGAATTATATGGACCGGCGATGCTGACGCTCGAAAAGCGCGGCGCCGCACCGTTGTACGGCAGATCGTACAAGTTCAGCCGCGAGCCGTCGAGGCGTAGATCCAATTTGGCGGTGGAGCGGGCGGCCGGAGCCTGGCTCGCATTGTTCCCGAAAGGCCGCACGCCGAGCGCAGGCACGATTTCCGGCGCGGACGACTGCGCTAAAAATGTCACGCCCACCTTGCGCGTGCCCGCCTTGACGTTGAGCTTGGTTTCGAAAATCAGCGGCTCGGGGATCGGACCGTCGAAGTTCGTATTTACTGCGGGAGCCTTGATACGGATCACGTACTCAGCGTCGACGGGGAAATGATAATCGATCGCCATGCCGCCGGCCGAGTCGAAGGGAAGATCGTCGCTCACCCGCTCCATGCGCCCCGAGCGCCGGCCTGAAACTCTGCGGGTCAGGAACTCATTCACCTCGGGCTTGATCGCAGTGTCGCCTACGGCCAGCTGGCTGACCCTGCGCGCCACCGACATGTAGCGCTCGATCAGCACCGGCGAAAGCGATAGCACGTCGCCGATGTTATCGAAACCATAACCGGTGTCGTCGGCTGGCAGCTTCGAACCGGGCCGTATGTCCAAGGCAAGCAGATCGCGTATCGCATTGCTGTACTCGGCGCGGTTCAGACGATGGATGATGGGCTGCCCTGGGTTGGGATTCGCGTTGGCCGCCCGGTCGAGTTCGCTCTCAATCAATTTGGTAAACTCGGCTGTCGCGGGGGCGGAGGGATGCGGCAAACCGGCGGGCGGCATCTGACCCGAGCCGACCTTTCGCAGGACCTTCTCCCAAGTCTCCGCGTTCTTGCCTGCCTGAGCGAGATCCAAGCCCTGCACGGAGACGCCGGCGGTCTTGAGTTTCGCATTATGGCAGCCAGCGCAGTACTTCGTAAGTAGGACGTTTGACGCCGGGGCGGGAGTTGACGTTTGGGCAGAGCCCGTTGAAATCAATACGGCTATAACGGCCAGCGGAGCGGCCCAGCGGTGTCTCACTACAAGGTGGCTTTTCACGGCTTACAGAGTCTGTTACGAGTATAGATGACGACGGGCCCGGCGCTCCAAGTTACTGTAAGCGGCATCGCCAAGCCTGTATAAATAGGATGAATCGGTCACCCGCGAGGATTCAGCCTGTCCGAGCACGCGCGCAAACCGCCCATAATGCTAAAATATGAGCGACGGAGGCAGGGCGCGCAACCCGGCTCCACGGGCCCGTCCACCGTCCGAAGCTGTTGTAAACCAGAAGGCCACCCTAGCTCAGATGGTAGAGCGGCTGATTCGTAATCAGCAGGTCGCCGGTTCGATCCCGGCGGGTGGCTCCAAATATCCTCATCATCGCGTGTCGCGCACCCGAACCGGACAGGAGATTGGGCAGAGCCGTACAAGGAAAGTGAAATCAATGGTGTTGCGCTTCAACGAACGACGAGCGACGGAAGCCGCGGCGCGTTTCTTGACGCTCCGGGGCGGCCGGATGAGCTACCTCAAGCTCGTCAAACTGTTGTACCTGCTCGACAGAGAGGCGCTGGTTCGATGGGGCAGGCCGGTAACCACCGACAGGTATGTCTCGATGGACAACGGCCCGGTCGTGAGCCGTATCTACGACCTGATCCGCGAGGAATCGGCTCCGGGCGCCGACCCAATCTGGCGGCACTACATCTCCGCTCCTCAGGGATGGGAAGTGCAGCTTATCGCGGAACCGGAGTCGGACGAACTCTCGAGCGCGGAAGAAGCCTTGATCGAGGAAATCTTCCGTAAGTTTGGGAGTATGAACCGCTGGGATCTCGTCCGGCTTTCGCACGAACTTCCGGAGTGGCAGGATCCTCACGGTAGCGCGATCCCCATTCAGTATCGGGACATCCTACGCGCCGGAAACAAGACCGAGAGCGAGATCGCATCGGTGGAAGCAGAATTGGAGTCGCTGGCCACCACGGAAGCCATGCTGCAGCCTGCATAGATGGATTGCGGCGACACGTTCCTCATGCCGGCCCCCGGCGGAGCAGCTACGCCGCATCTTTGGATCGTCCTCACCCCGCCCGACCAGCAGACAAATCTTTGCGCCATCGTGAGCGTGACGACGTTGCGGAACACCAAGGATCAGACGATTATCCTTCGGATTGGCGACCATCCTTTCATCCGCCACGAATCCACTATCCTTCACGGCGACGCCATGATTGTTAATTCGGTGCGCCTGGACTCGGAGATCGAGGCTGGCCTGGCGCTGGTTCGGGAGAAGTGCTCAGCCGCGACCCTGAAACTCGTGCAAGATGGTGTGGGGGCGTCACCATTCACAAGGCCGAAGATCCTCCGCTTCTGCCGCGAGCGCTGGCGCGGGTAGCGCTGCGCGGCCATGCTGAGGTTTACGTTCTCGTTCGCAGGCTGCGTAATCACTTGAGTCGAAAGTCCTCCCATCTGGTCACCTTCTACGGAACTTCTTGGCGGAGCACTCCCACGGGCATCCGCCAGCGATTGCGTGGGTGACTCGCCAACTCGTCGTTAGCGCAGCCGGTCTTATTGAGATGTTTGACATCATGGAGCGTAAGGAAGTGACGCTGGAAACCAGCCCTCTAATTCATGGGCGGGGCTACCGCTCGGCGTCTCGGCGGGCAGCGCTGGCGTGGAACCCTTCACGGTAGGCGTCCAACAATTGCTCCGCAACGATTCGCCTGATCGTCTCCAGTGGAAGCGTGGGATAGTAACGGAGGTGTTCAGGGCATTCTTGCGCCTGGCACGGAGCCGCGCTTGCCCGCAGGTCGATTGGTAGTTGTCCCGCTGATCGCATCAGATGTGTTATCCTTATGTACGCAATTGCGGTTGAGCGTTGATGCAGCCCACCAAAGTCGGAATCCGCGAGTTTCGTGAGAACCTGGCGGGCTACCTGGAATCGAAGAATCCCGTTGCAATTACGCGGCACGGAGCGACGATTGGCATTTACGTCCCTACCAAGCCCAAGCCGATCCAGGCCGATATGGAAGCCCTTCGTGCTGCTGGTGAGAAGATGCAGGAACTGATCGCGGCAGCAGGCACCAGCGAAGACGAAATCGTTGCCGACCTGAAGAAAATCCGGCGCAAACGTCGAATCCGGAAGAGCTGAACATGCTGTTGCTCGCGCGAATATCCTGATTCTGGCCCCTGTTCGGAAATGCGCCAGGAGAGTTGAGTTCCTGGAACCGGACACCGCGTTCGAGGAAGCTCGCGAACACCTGCCCGAGATTCTGAAGGTACGCGGAGTTCCCGTTGCGCCCGCGATGGCGCGGCTCTTCGGCTGCGAGGTAGCGACAGGGACCACGGATAGGGTTGAACTGTATGGCACAGCTTCGGGAGAAGCAATTATGACCGATGAAGAGGTCCTCCGCCGAACTTCAATGCGCCCGAAGCTCAACTGTTCTTCTTCGCCATCCCCTTCCGCCCTCTCTTCGACGTGGCCTTCTTGCCGGACCTACCCTTCGCTGCGGCCTTCCTTCCCGTCCGCTTCACCGGCGGCTTCGCTTCCGCACCCGTACTCTGCGCCATATCGAGCCCAAAGATATCGCCGAGATCTTCCGCGGCCAACACCTTACCCTCCGACGGTCCTCGCGTCGAAAGCGGGGCCGAGCCCGCGCCGGCGATCAACTCCTTTTCATCCACTCCACGCAACCGGAACAGGAGTTCGGGCTGCTGGTCGAATCGCGCGCCGATCCCGTAGAGCACGGCCGCGACGTGCTTGCACATGTCCGCCCAATCCGGGCAACTGCACGAAAGCTCGATTTCGGCGGGCGACGGGAACAGACCGTGATTCTCGCGGCAGATCCGCTCCATCACGCCCTTGGACAACCGCCCTTGCAAAAGCTCCACCAGCGATTCCACCGCGCCGCCGCAGTCGTCGCAAATGGATTTCCAGCGCGCCTTCTCAACCGGCGAGATACTGAGCGAGACCTCATACAACTGCGACCCGCTGACCAGCGCGCGAATCGTGCCGGGCGCGATCTGCAGATCGACAACGGAACCATTCCGCACGTAGGTACGGCCGCGCGGCAGCCGGTTCGCATAGTCGCTGTACCGCTCGAGATTCTCGCACCACGACTTGCCCCAGAATGTCTTCGCGATCACGCGGCCCTCGACCACTACTGGGGAAGCGCCGTCCCCTTTCTTCCGCCGCTTCTCCAACTCGCGCATCGCCTTCCGCCGGCGCTCTGCCACGGGAACGTAGGGCTTCCATCCATAAAAGGCCACCGGTCATGCCTCCTTCAACGCCTTATTGATGTCGAGCGCCACCAGCTTGAGTAATTCGTCATCTTTCATTTCGGTGAGCAGCATCTCCGCGCCGCCTCCCAGCACGTCGTCGGAGAGTTGCCGCTTGGACTCAATGAGCTGGTCGATTTTCTCTTCCACAGTACCGCGGCACACGAACTTGTGCACTAGCACATTTTTGGTCTGCCCAATGCGGAAGGCGCGGTCGGTGGCCTGATTCTCCACTGCAGGGTTCCACCAACGATCTAAATGCAGGACATGCGAAGCGGCTGTCAGGTTCAGGCCCGACCCGCCCGCCTTCAACGACAGCACGAAGAATCCGACGCCTTCGTCCTCTTGAAAACGGCGCACAAGTTCCTTGCGCTTTTTGACCTCTGTCTCGCCATGAAGCACCACGCCGGGCCGTTGAAACACCGAACCGAGAAACGCGGCGAGAGGCCCGGTCACCTCGCGGAATTGCGTGAACACGAGCATCTTCTCCTGCCGCGCCGCGACCACTTCGGCGATGTCGCGGAGACGCGCCCACTTACCGCTGTCGCCTTCGTTCCACGCCCCGTCTCCCAACCACTGCGATGGGTGATTGCAGATCTGTTTGAAGCGCATCAGGAATGACAACACCAGCCCTTTACGTTTTATCCCACTCGCGTCGGCAAGCTGCTCCTTCAACTCGTTGACGGCTTGTTCATAGAGCGCGGCCTGCCGCCGGCTGAGCGCGCAAAACGCCTTGACTTCGGTCTTCTCTGGCAGGTCCGAGATCACCGCCTTGTCCGTCTTCAAGCGCCTCAGGATATACGGCCGCACCAGCTCACGCAGCGGTCCGAAGGACCCGTGCGGCCGGTTGGACAAGAGTTTCACGAAGCCCGTGAATTGTTTTGCTGAACCCAGCAAGCCCGGGTTGACGAAATCGAAGATGGACCACAGATCGCCCAGGCTGTTCTCGACAGGCGTACCCGTGAGCGCTACTCTCGCATCCGCCTTCAACGCCTTCACGGCTCGGGTTTGCTTGGCGCCCGGATTTTTGATGGCCTGCGCTTCGTCCACCACCGCCAGACGCCACGAGACGTCCGCCATCCACGGCAAGCGCAGCAGCGTGCCATACGTGGTGATCACCAGATCGGTGCCAGCCAGCCCCTCCGCATTCAGCGCCTTCATCTCCGAGGCCGGCATCACCGACGGATGAATAGTTAGCGCCTTCAAACCGGGCGCGAAGCGTTCGATCTCCGACGCCCAATTGGCGAGCAACGACGCCGGTGCAACCAACAGACTCGGGCGCGATTCACCATCTGACTGGCGCTTCAGCACCAGCAGCAGCGATAGCACTTGGATGGTCTTGCCCAATCCCATATCGTCGGCAAGACAAGCTCCCAAGCCGAGTTTGGCGAGCAGATAGAGCCAGCGCACGCCCACCTGCTGATAGGGCCGCAGCGCGCCTTTCAGCGCATCGCCCGGATCCACTTGCGCCAACCCCTGCGGGCTACGTAGACTCTGCAGGGTCTCGGCCAGCCATGGGCCCGCGACCACTTGCGCCCACTCCGCGCCGACCGGGCCCGCATCGGCGGCCACCGCGGCTTCAGCGCCGGACAGCAGGCGCATCGCTTCGCCGAATGCCAGGCCTTTCTCCCCGGCTGTTCGTTCGAGCTCGTGGAAGCGCTCGATCATACGCTCCAGGTGCTCGCGGTCCAGCTCGATCCAGCGCCCTCGCACGAGCGCGAGTCCATCCGATTTTGCGAGCAGTTCGCTAATCTCGGCCGCGGTCAGGGTTTCGCCGTCGAGTGTGACTTCCATGCGGAAATCGAGCAGCGCATTCTGTCCCAGTCCGGACGGCGGCTTACCTCCGACAGCACCGGTCACACGGGGACGCGGCGGTCGATTCCCCCTCCACGCCGCGGGCATTCGCACCACGACGCCTGCCGCTTCCAACTGCGGGACGTCGCGCAAAAGCTGTAGAGCTTCATCCGCCGTCCATCGCAGCGGATGAAAGATCTCGCCCTCGTCCACCATCTTCTTCAGCCACGGGGACGTCTCGGAGGCGCGCTGCACAGGAACCAGCAGCGACAAAAGGCGGTCCTTGTTCGCCGCGCCCGCGTACTCGCGCAGCGCCTGTCCCAGCGGCAGATGTTGCGCCTTGGCCTGCGCAGAGAGACGCGTCGTATAGGTTGCCAGGAAAGCAAATGGGGCGTCGGGATCTTTGCGATTCTCGGCGAGATTGAAGTGCACGCGGCCGACAACGTTCCATGCCGGATTGCGCCGTTTCAGGAACTCCTGTAGATCGCACCCGGATTCAGACAACTCGATCGCGAAGGCTTTGTCCAATTCCTGCCACAACGAGCGCAGCACCGCCGCCGTCAAATATTCGACGCCGGTCATGGGCGGGGTGCCGAACGCGATGCGTTCCAGATCTTCGTCAGGGACCTGTATGGAAGGCGCGCCTTTGCTCGCTGCGGGGTCGTTGTGTGTGCAGAGAGCCGTCACATAGCGTGCGCCGAATTCACGCCAGTACGAGGCGATGGGCGGCAGCGCAGTCCCGGCTTCGTCCGCTCCCAGCAACAGAAGGCCGTGGCCCGATCCGCGCTCGAGCGCCGGACGCAGCCGTTTCAGCAGCCCGTCGTCGAGCCCAGGCCCATCGTCATCGTTGATCAGGACGAGCCGGCCGTGTGGGGTAAGGCCGAGGGAGAAAGAGGCAGGGTCCATTCCGCGCAAGACTAACGGCTCACGGACCGACCGAGATCACCGCTTCGCGCGCCGCGACTCCGTTGACGGTCACCAGAAGCGGATAATCGCCGGCAGCCAAACCGGCGGGCACCACGATGTTTGCCTGATACACCCCGGCGATCGATGGCGCAAGTCCGAGAAATAGAGCACCTGCCGCATTGCCGCCCACTGTCGCGCTCCAGGAAGAACGCGCATTGTGCAATGCCGTGTTGTCGACCGCGCCGCCGCCAGTGACGTACACCGTCAACGCGCTGCCCGCGCGCGCGGGGTGCGACGGAGTGTTCAAACTGCTGTCGTCGGCGTTGATCGCAATCGCGTGCCTCTGCGCGTCGGCGAAGATCGCGGGCATCGCCTCGGTCACCCAGAACCCGGTAGGCGGGCCGGTCACTCCGGACGTGGTTGTCGTAAAGTAATTCGTTCCGATCGCAGTGGCCGCCGGGAGCAGAAGATTCATCTGATTGGCTGCCGCATACTGGGCCGGTACAGGCTTTCCGTTTAAGGCGAGCGTAGTGTCTGGCGTGAAGTTATCGCCAAAAACAGTGAGCAGCGACCCGGCCGCAACCGGACGCTGATCGAAATCAGCCGCGTTCACTGTACCCCGTTGCGCGATACAAGATAAGCTCTGTTCCGCCGCGGACGCCTGAGCGATCGTCACGTTCTGGCCATTCACGCTCACTACTGCGCTGCGGCGCTCGCCCGAGTTCGGCGCGGCGCGCAAGCGCATCGCGGATCCTGTGATTTCGGCGGTGATCCAATCCGGAGCGCTCACGTGAGCTTCACAGCCGGGTTGCCTGATCAGGACTGGCACAAGGCGGTCATCGCCTCCGAACGGTAGACACTGATTCCGTTCGCCAACCACCCGGATACAAGTTGTCATTCGAAGAGCTACAGCATCGCGAAGAGCAGGCAACAGCGTGTAGGCCGTGTTGCCAGGACATTCGGTAGTGCTGGTCGCTTTCGGCGATAAACCCGCGTCGCGATGCCCGCTGACGACATTCAACAGGAGGCCGCTCGAGGCGTGCAAGGACTCTCCCGCCGGATCGAGGCTCCACTTTTCGGCTTGCCACGCGAGCATGTCCGCAAGCGTCGCGCGCATTCTCTCCGGCGGCGTTTGATCGACGTAGGTGCCCAATAGCGCAACGCCCATGGTGCCCGAATTGACGCCCGAGAAGTGCGCTCCCACAACGCCATCCCCGCCGGCTCTTCCTTCGTAAAGAACGCCGTTCGGATCGATCAGGTAGTTGTAGCCTATATCGTTCCAGCCATTGCCTTGGACGTGTAGCACCCAGATCGAACGGACCACCGCGGGCCAATCCGCAGCCGCGTTGGCGCCATCAGTGTGATGAACGATGAGATGTGTGACTGTCGTGTAGATGGGCGCATCTTTGACGGGGCAGGTCTGCGGTGTACATCCCCATTCCGCACGAGTCACCACTTGTGGCGCGGCGCTCGATTCGATGCGTTTGCCGCGCCCGCCCGATGCCGGAGAGGGCCCCGGATCGATGAGCAGCACTTCCGGATCGCTGACGCCCTCCACTGCTAGGAAGCGGAAGCCCTCGCCAAAGTAGATCAGGCCCGTGCCGGTGCGCGCGGCGTCGACCCGTTCTCCTCGCGCAACGGCCCATGCCGTCCAGTTCCGGCCATCGGTGGAGGCGCGAACCCGCACACTACTGATCGCAGGTTCGCGCCAGAAAACTCCAACGGCGTGGAACGGGGCTGCATCACGAATCGTGCGCGAGTGGATCCACGTCCCATTCGGCCGCGCATAGCACAGGCCCGGAACGGCCAGGAGAACTATGAAAAGCAGCAGCCGCACTGGCCTACTTGTTGGGCGTGGCCGCGGATGCCTTCGGAGCGCGCTTCTTCTTTGCCACCGGCTCCTGCGCTGCCTTGTAACCGGCCTTCTGAGCATCCGCCTCACTCAAGAATTCGCCGCTTTTGGTCTTGCCGTAAAAGTCACCCGATTTGTGATAGACCTTCGTGTTCTTGTTCACCCAGACCATTCCTTTTGCCTGAGCGTCGCTGATCTCGGCGGCAGTGGGCGCGGGCGTCGGAGCCGCCTTCATTGAGCCCTTCCGCGCCTTGTCCGTTTTCGTCATGTCCTTTGCCGGCGCGGGCGCCGTGCCGGTCTGCATCGCTACCGCACTGTAAGGCAATAGCAGCGAAGCCGTCAGAGTCCCAGCCGCGAAGAGTAACTTGGAAATTGTCATAGGCCCAATATACTCTCGTTACTCTTCCATGCAACGCGTTATGAACCCGGATTAACAGTAACGTCAGTTAATCTGGAGCAGCGAGGTTAGCCCACTTCTACTGGTTCGGGCCTCATGCTCGGAGCGGTCTTGCTCTGCTTGCGGCGCATCAAGCGTGTTTGCAGGCTCGCCATATAGGTGTAAACGACGGGCGTGAGATACAGCGTGACGAGTTGCGAGAACAGCAGGCCGCCAACTACGCACAGGCCCAATGGCCGCCGCGCTTCCCCGCCCGCGCCGAAGCCCATGGCGATCGGCACCGCGCCGAGCATCGCGCACGCGGTGGTCATCATGATCGGACGGAAGCGAATCACGCACCCTTCGTAGATGGCATCCAGTGGCGACCTGCCCTCGTTACGTTCGGCGGCGAGCGCGAAGTCGATCTGCATGATCGCGTTCTTCTTGACGAGACCGATTAGCAGCACCAGGCCGATGAACGAATACAGGTTCAGGTCGAGGTTGAACAAGTACAACGTCAGCAGCGCGCCAAAGCCCGCCGATGGCAGGCCCGAGAGAATCGTGATCGGGTGGATATAGCTCTCGTATAGAATGCCGAGAACAATGTAAACCACCAGCAGCGCCAGGGCGAGCAGGATCCATAAACTCTTGGTCGATTGCTGGAACGCTTGCGCAGTGCCCTGGAACGTCGTCGTGATTGTGCCGGGAAGCACGCGTTGCGACAACCCCTGAATTTCGGTGACCGCATCGCCGAGGGAGACGCCCTGCCGCAGGTTGAACGACATCGTCACCGCGGGCAACTGGCCGTAGTGGTTGATGGTCTGCGGTCCGACCGTCGGCCGGAAAGTGGCAACGCTATCGAGCGGAACCAGTTTGCCGGTGCTCGATCGGATATAGAGCAGAGACATCAGGCCCGGATCGGACTGAAAGCGAGGCTCAGTCTCCATCAACACCTTGTATTGATTGCTGGGCGTGTAGATGGTCGAGATCCAACGCTGCCCGTAGGCGTCGTACAAGCCGTTCTCGATCTGATCGGCGGTGACGCCCAGCGCGGACGCCTTATCGCGATTGATGTCCACCGTGGTCTGCGGCGATTTGATCTGCAGGTCGCTGGTGACATCCAGGAAGCCGGGCAGTTTGGCCATCTCGGTCTCGAACTGCTGCGCCACGCGATACAGTTCCTCCGTGCTGGGCCCTTGCAGCGTGTACTGGTACAGGCTTTTGGTGAGCGTGCCGCCGATGCGGATCGTGGGCGGGTTCTGCAGGAACGCGCGCATGGTGGGTGAACGGTTCAGCTTCGGCCGCAATACGTTGATCACTTCATCGGCGCTCAGCTTGCGATCCTTGCGCGGCACCAGATGCAGGAACATGCGCCCGAAATTGGGCCCGCCCACCGACACCGCTCCGCCCGTGCCGCTGGCGCTCGACATGAACTCCTCGACGTTGGGATCCAACCGCGCTTCTTCGGCGATGGTCCGCATCGCTTTCTGCACATCGGCGGGCGAGGCTCCCTGCGTGGCTTCGGTGATCACCAGCACCTGGTTCGCATCCTCGCTCGGGATAAAGCCTTTCGGGATCTTCACGAACAGCCATCCGGTAGCGAGCAGGATCAGGATCGAGATGGCGAGCGTCACCGGGCGATGCCGCAGCGTGAACTGCAGCGTTCGCTCGTAAATTCGCAGCAGTCCGTCGAAGATACTCTCGGTCCACAGAAACAGCCGGCCGGGTTTGCGGCGGCTATCGTGGGCTTTCAAGAACCGGCTGGATAGCATCGGAGTGAGCGTCACCGACACAAGCCCGGAGATGAGAATCGAGACCACAATCGTCACAGAGAACTCGCGGAAGAGCCGCCCCAGGATCCCGCTCATGAATAGCAGCGGAATGAACACAGCGGCGAGCGACAACGTCATCGAAATAATCGTGAAGCCGACTTCCTGCGAGCCCTTCAAGGCGGCCTGCATCGGCTTTTCGCCTCTTTCGACATGGCGCACAATATTCTCGAGCATGACGATCGCATCGTCGACGACGAATCCGATCGCCAGAATCAGCGCCATCATCGACAGATTGTCCAGGCTGTAATCGCACAGGTACATGACCGCGAACGTGCCGATGATGGAAAACGGCAGCGCGAGGCTGGGGATCACCGTCGCCGGCACATTGCGCAGGAACAGGAAGATCACCATCACCACCAGCCCGAGCGTGAGCACCATGGTGAACTGGATATCCTTGAAGGACTCCCGGATGGTGTCCGAGCGGTCGTAAAGAATCTCGAGAGCGGCGGCGGGGGGCATCTGCGCGCGGAACGAGGGCAGTAGCTTGCGGATTGAATCCGACACCTGAATCGTGTTGGTGCCCGGCTGCTTCTGTACCGCGAGCACGATCGCGCGATCGTTGCGCTGGCGAGTGTTGAACCACGACGCGGTCTTGTCGTCCTCGACGCTGTCGATCACTTTGCCCAACTCGCCCAAGCGAACTGGCGCGCCGTTGCGGTAGGCGACGATGATCGGAAGATACTGCGCGGCGGTGGTCAACTGTCCGGATGCCTGCACGGTGAACATGCGGTCCGGCCCGTATAACACGCCCGTGGGGATGTTGACGTTCTGCTTGCGAACCGCCTGCTCCACTTCATCGATACCGATTTTGCGCGCCGCGAGCGCTTTCGGATCGATCTGTACGTGAACCGCGTATTTCTGCGAACCGAATACCTGAACCTGCGCCACGCCCGGCACCATCGAGATGCGCTGGGCCATCATTGTGTCGGCGTACTCGTTGACGGCGTAGAGCGGCATGGTCTTCGAGGTCACTGCCAGGTAGATCACCGGCTGGTCGGCGGGGTTCACCTTGCGGAATGCCGGCGGACTCGGCATGCCCGCGGGAAGCAGCGGAGTGGCCTGGGTGATCATCGCCTGCACGTCCTGCGCGGCCGCGTCGATACTGCGGTTGATGTCGAACAGCAGCGTGATCGAGGTGGAGCCAAGCGCGCTGGTGGACGTCATCGAATCGATCCCGGCAATCGTCGAAAACTGCCGTTCGAGAGGCGTTGCTACCGCCGATGCCATGGTGTCCGGGTTCGCGCCGGGCAAACTCGCCGTCACCACGATGGTGGGGAACTCGACGTTGGGCAAGTCGCTGACCGGCAGCGACCGGTACGCGACAATGCCGAACAAGGCGATGGCGAACATCAACAGCGATGTCGCGATGGGGCGTTCGATGAAGAGCCGGGAGACATTCATGACAGCACCTTTACGCGGGCTCCAGGAGCGAGGCGGACGTGCCCGTCGGTCACAACGGATTCCCCGCCCTGAACGCCCTTCTCCACTTCCACTAGTGAACCCACGGACGCGCCAGTAACAACGGTGCGCATCTCAACCGTCTGGTCGGGTTTCAGCACGTACACAAAATTTCCTTGCTGCCCGATCTGCACCGCTTTCGAAGGTATCGCGACCACATTCGGGCGCTGGCTCAAGGTCAGCACCACGTCGGCGAACTGACCGGGCCACAACGCATTCGTACTGTTGGCGAACGTGCCTTTCAATTTGATAGTACCCGTGTTCTGGTCCACCATGTTGTCGATGAACGTCAGCTTGCCCTGGGCCGGATCGGCGGTCGAGCCCTGCGGCGTTGCGCGCACCGCCAGTGTTCCGCCGCGCATGCGCTGCCGGATGGTTTCCAGTTGTTTCTCCGGGGCGGTGAAGGTAACATAGACCGGCTGGATCTGCATCACGGTGACCAGTTCGATGTCGTTGGCCTTCACCAGATTTCCTTCCTTGACGCTGATGTTGCCGGTGCGTCCGTCCACCGGTGAACTGATGTAACAGTAGGACAACTGCAGCTTGGCGTTGTCGATCGACGCGCGGTCCGAGGCAAGCGACGATCGCGCGCTCTCGATGGATGCGCGGCCGGCATTCACGGATTCGGCATGGGCATCGGCGTCGGAAACCGCCTGCTCGGTTTGCTGCCGCGAGAACACGCCTTCCTTGGCGAGCGATTCGTAGCGCGCCGCCTGATCGCGGTAGAACTTTGCCTGCGCGGTGTCGCGCGCCAGGTTCGCCTCGGCTTGCCGCAGCAGGGCGTTGTCGCGAGCCAGACTCGCTTCGGCCTGGCGCAGAGCCTCCTGGTACGGCCGCGGATCGATCTCGAACAGCATGTGCCCTTTGCGAACCGGATCCCCTTCCTTAAAAAGCACACGCATCAGCGTACCGGTCACCTGCGACTTTACGCTGATCGTCTTATACGCTTCCACGTTGCCGATGGTTCGAACCTCGACAGGCAAGGTTTTGATCTCGGCCTGCGCGACGCGCACAGGGGCGGGCGGCGGCGCGGCGGAAGCCTTGGCTGAATCTTTCGAACACCCGGCGAGGAACGCCAGAGCGAGCCCGGCCACGGCCAGAGCCGATCCCTTTAGCGCTTGGTTGTGCATCCGACCCCCTTCCAGATCACGTCAAACAGGAGCTCCGTGTCTTCTTCAATGCTGGCGCGCGACCATCCTAACAGACGCTGGGCGATGAGTCCGCGGGTGGTGTCGTAAATGATGCGCGCTGAGGCGGCCGCGTCCAGCTTGCGCACCTGCCTGGCCTCGATCCCCTGTTCCAAAACTTGTTGTAATTCGCCCGCCTGCGCGTCGTAGAGTTGCTGGAATTCGCGCTGCACGTGCACGGGGTGAATCAGCATATTGTTGAACTCGGTGTAATACAGGCGCATGAAGTCGCGGTTGCGTTCGCCGTAGGCCAGCCGGGTCCGAATGAATGCCCGCAGCTTCGAGGGCGCGCCCGATTCGGCCTGCATGTTGCGCCGGACCTCGTCATGCAAACCGACAATGCCTTGACGAAATGTTTCGAGGAAGATTTCGCGCTTGGAGGGGAAATACAGGTATACGGTTCCTTTGGCCACACCGGCGGCTTCGGCGATGTCTTCCACGGTCGCGTCGTTGAAGCCTTTGGTGGCGAACACGCTTCGCGCGGCTTCGATAATTTCCGAGCAGCGGAACTCGGAGACGACGTGCTTTTTGGTTTTGCCGAGTACAGGCATGAGAGGAGGAGTCCAGCGGACTGACCGTCCGGTCAGCACACTAAACTCAGCGTATCACGGAGGGCATGAGCGGTCGGCGAATCACCCATGCGGCGAAACGCTCCCTCATCACGGTCGCGGCTCTGATTGGTCCGGCGGAGCGGAGCAAATGCCGCGCAGGGGGGCTGAGCGACGGTGTTCATTAGCGTGAACCACAGCGCCGCGATGGCGAGCAATAGTGTTCGCATGGGATCTCAGATTAACCGGCCCTTTCGCCGGTGTGAGACGACCTTCCGGCGGGCGGAGACGCGACGGGCGGGGGCGGGCAGTCCGGCGGCACCTTACCGCAGGAAGTCGCGGACGCGGTCAGGGGGCGTTCGGGTTCGTTTTGACAATTTTGGGCGGTGATTCGAGGCCGAGGTGAAGCGAGAGTCTGTTTAGCGCGGGACCGCTGAGTGCGTTCGAGCTGTTCCATGGCGCGGCGGAAGGCGCTATCGCAGACGGAGACATGGCGGTGATCGCTTTGAACGCCTCCAGATTGGAGGAGAAGAGCTCGAGAGGATCGGTTTTGGCGAACAGGCGCTTTTCGAGATCGAGGGCCTGCTGATAGCGCTGCCAGGCTTGAGCGGCAGCGGTGAGGAGCATGCGTTCGTACGGCGTTGCGGGATTGTGGGTCCGCGCGATGTCATCGCGGGTTGTGTAGACCGGGTCGAGCGGCGGCGGCTCGGCGGTGGCCCGTGCAGAGGTGTTCATATGTTCTTCCTACTTTAAGTTTAGGGGGAGGGTTCCACATTCCTCGTTTGGCGGACCGGGGTAAGTGACTGAGAGTGGGCGGGGTTAGGGCGATTTTCGAAGGGTGTGAACGGCGGTTTTGGGCGGCGACAATCAGGTGAGTGACGAGGATTTCCGCCAGGGCCGTCGACCCATAAGCCCAGGAATGTTCGCGACCGGAAGATGTCGTTTTCGTCGGTGGCCATCAGCCGGCACATGCCCTGTTTCGAGAACGCGCCATTCGATGCGTCTCTCTTCGATCAGAGCGGCAACGTATTCCCGCACCTGGAGAGCGCTCACGATCTCGACGACTAATTCCGGGGCGCCGGAGGCGAGACCGCCGAGCATTCGAATGAGGGCTGCGACGCACTGTTTGCCGACATGAGCCAAGTGCTGGCGCCAGTCGCTGGGCATCGAGCCGGTCAAACGCCCGGCGAAGGGCACCGAGATCCCCGAAGAACTCCGCGCCATGCAAGCGTGCCCAACGCACCGGCTGGAACAAACTCACAATGCGTGAGATCGATACGATCGTAATCAAGGCGCGCAAGCGGTAACGAACTCGTTTCAGAAAAGCGCAGCCCTTCCGCGTCGGGACGATACCGACACCCGAAAGCCCTTGTCGCATGGCGACGGCGAGCGAGCCGATCCAGAGACCAGTCTGAATTTAGATCAAACCCATAACTTCAGACCTTTGTTCGTTTGTTAGGAAGGGTGAAGTATTTACAGATCCATCAAGAGTTGCCTGTAGAAGTTGCCCCTGCGCCGAGATGATTAGGCCCGACACGAAAAAAACCGCAAACCAAATGCCCGCAATGATCAAACCGAAAACGAGTCCCGCCGCCCGCGCTTCTGGCGGTAGGTATATAGCACTGAGTACGCCTACCAGGACTGCGCCCACGAAGCCAACGAGTTTGAGCACATTTCCAATTGCAGCCAGTGCTCCCGCTACACGATAGGCATCACTGTAGCGTGACATAACCGGCTTGCTTGGTGGTGCTCCTATATCTCTGGTCGCGGGTGTATTCTCACCCCCCGTCGCACGCGGGAGTGCCGCACCACACCGTGAACAGAGCACATCGTAATCACCTACCTCATAACCACATGAACATTGGCGTGCCATAAAAGGCGCCTCCTGTGTATCATTCACTATAATCACAATACGCTCCACCTCATCCAGCGAAATCGTATCCCGGCGCCGATGGTAAAGCCCTGTGGTCCTGAAGGGCGAGTTATGCGCGGACGAAAATCAGGTGAGTGACGAGGTTTTCCGCGCCAGAGTATCCACGAACCGGACGTGCTCCGCGGATTGCAGGCCTTGTTCGAGGGCCTGGATGAGCCTGTTGCCGTCCATGCGCCAGAATGCAGCGCCGTCGACCCAGAGACCCGGGAATGCTCGCGATCGGAAGACGCCGTTTTCATCGACGGCCATCAGCCGGTAGATGCCATCCTGGAGAATGCGCCATTCGATGCGTTCCTCTTCGATCAGAGCGGCAACGTATTCCTGGACCTGAGCGCGCTGGTAGAGCGCCAGCTTCGGTCCCAAGTCGTATGAGCGGCTCGATTTGACGATCTCGACGACTAACTCCGGGGCGCCGGAGGCGAGACCTCCAATTACTTGAAGGCGGCCGCCGTACTCGGGAAGGATGTACAACGACAGATCGGGCTGAGGCGCGCTCTTCTCCGTCATGAGCCAAGTGCTTTCGCCGGTCGATTGGCAACCGGGCGTTTTCAGCGCGTAGGTGTGGAGGAGGAGAGAGAATCTACCGTCAAACAGCCCGTGCCTGAGCGATAACGGCGAGGGCATGTACACTACTCCATCAATCAACTCGGCGTTCTCGAGTTCCGGCATCCGTTCCCAGAGCGTTAAAAACTCTTCGCGAGACAGCCGATCGCCTGCCTCGAAGAGTAGAGGAAAAGGACTGATGGAAGCCCCCATATCTAATAGAATATCGCGCGCCCTCTCCCGGCGTGAGGAACCCCGCAAGCTGCCCTGACTACACCGCCGCACATTCAGAGTACCGTGTGAAAGGAGCCTATAACGCCGCGACTTTGCGTTGCACGAAGAGGAAATAGATAGCTAGCGCGAACAGCAGAGCGCCATTGAAGGCGATCACCGGCGGCGCTCCGATCGATTGAATAATTCCGCCCAGGATGATGCTGCCTACCGGCATGCCGCCGCGGAACGCAACATTGTAGACGCTCATTACACGGCCGCGCATATGATCTTCGGTGATCAATTGCACGAGCGAGCTGACCATGGCGAACACGCCAATCATCGCGGCGCCCGAAAAGAACAGGAAGAAGCAACTTAATAACAATTGCTTCGACAGCGCGAAACCCGTCATCGTGATGCCGAACACGAGCAGCATCAGCAGCGCCGCTCTGCCCAGGTTCTTCTTGCGGCCAAGCGCCGCCACCGTGAGCGCACCCGCAACGGAGCCCAAGCCAGAACTCGATAACAGCGCCGTGTACGCTTCAGGACCCGCGTGGAACACCTGCCTCACGAAGACTGGCAGGAACGCGATCATCGGGAAGCCGACGACGGTCATCGAAAACGCCAGGAAAATCAGCGTCACCATCGACTCGCGCTGGCGTATGAAACCGATTCCTTGCTGAATGCTTTCGAGCACGGACTGGCCCACGTGGGCGACCGGCTTGAAGGTGACCCGGATCAGCGTGAGCGAGATAATCACGGCAACGAACGAAAGCCCATTCAGTCCGAAGCACCAGGCCGCCCCGAGGCCCTTCAACGCCAGGCCGCCCAGCACCGGGCCGATCACGCGCGCGAGATTGAACTGGATGGAATTGAGCGCGATGGCATTGGGCAGGTCTTCAGGGTCCACCAGAGTCGGCACGAGCGCCGAGTACGCCGGTCCACCGAACGATTGCGCGATGCCCACAGTGAAGGAGAGGCACATAATCGGCCAGATCTGGCGCAATCCGAAGTACACCAGCGTGGCCAGAAGAAACGCGCACGACATCTGAATGATCTGCGACATGATGAGCAGCTTGCGCCGGCTGGTGCGATCGGCGAACACACCACCGATCAGCGAGAACATGATGATTGGAATTTCGCCGA
The DNA here is from genome assembly GCA_038322705.1 of Bryobacterales bacterium. Taxonomy (GTDB): domain Bacteria; phylum Acidobacteriota; class Terriglobia; order Bryobacterales; family Bryobacteraceae; genus TMP-7. Next base: position 114,632 of record JBBQGC010000007.1, read on the forward strand.
GGAACGCATCCAGCCCTAGGTAGAACGCCGACCCCGATATGTCGTACACGAGCCAGCTCTGTGCCAGCTTCTGCATCCACGTGCCGATGCTCGACGTACAGGCGCCGAACCACATCACTCGGAAATCGCGATAGCTGAAAGCTCTGAATACGCGGCTGAGCAAAACGGGTTCCGGTTAAGGGAGAGGTTTTTGACGCGCGATCAGGTGCAGAATGTTGCCGTCAACATCGGTAAAGAACACGAGGCGGTTGCCCTGGTTGCCGTACGGTTCTCCGAGGAAGTTCACGCCGGCGCCCTTCAGCTTCGCGAACGCCTCATCGAAGTTTTGAACGGCGATGGCCAGATGCCGTATGCCAGGGTCCTTGGGCGAATTAGGACCGCGCTCGCCTTCCGACGGAATGATTTCGAGCATCGTACCGTTTGCGGCCTTCACGAAGTAAAACACATCGTATTGATAGTTGATGTGAAAATCGAGATGATCGACGTACCACTGGGCGAGCCTCCGCGGATCGGGCGAGGCAATCGCCGTGTGTTCGAGCCCAACAAACATATAGCTTGGATTGTAGCAGCGGCTACGGACGCCGATACAGGTGAACACCGCTGGGGTCGTCGGCGGGCGCATCGGCCGGAGGTTTTTCGGCACTCGCCTGGGCTTGTCTGATCGCTCTAAGCCGCGCCGGGGGAATGAGACTCGTCCCGTCGATCACATAGGTGCGACGCTCGCACGGGATCCATCCGCAGCTCGCGACCAGTTCCAAAATCTGTTCGCCTTCGAGGTGATCCGTTGCGCGCACGGCTTCAATGTCGTCCGAGGAAACGCCGTGCAGAACTCGCACCAAAGCGGGCGATGCAACATCCAGCGCCCAAAATCTGACCGCTTTGAGCGCATCTTCGGCGAGCGCGCGGAGCGTGGGCACGGACAGGTACATCAGCAGTCCTTCGGTGATCATCAACGCCGGATCGATGGCGGCCTCGAATACGGCACGGCGCTCTCCGGCGTCGTTCAGGTCGGCCGGGAGTCGATAAAGATCGCACCTCGGCTGATCGGAGGCGAGGACAGCCGATTTGTAATCCAAAACTGGAGGAAGATCGGATTCCACCCACCGCAGACTCGCTGGCAGGCCGAGACGCCACGGACGTGTGTCGAGGCCGGCGCCCACGCTCAGCACACTGGCGATGTGCTCTTGGGCGATGTATTTTTCAATCATCACATCGAGCAGACGCGTGCGCATGCCGATTCCAAAACACATCATGTCGAACGATGGAAGACTTTCAGCGATCGCCGCGCCTCGAGCACCGGCCAACCGCTCGGCGTACGGATCCTCGACCCAACCGTCCGCCGTTGCCGTTTCCCTGGCCCGGCATGCAGCCGTTAACAGCGCTGTGTCGCTGACGTGCGAGATGCGTCCTTCGGCGGATTGCATAAGACCTATTGGAGCACTCAGGCAAAGTATCGCGTATTTGCCGCGGCCCGTCCCGTCCGGTAAGATGCGTTCGCGGCGCGCTCACTACCCACTAATCACCAACCACTAAACACTTCCCCGCGCCACCCTGTTGAACCTGGCCTCCGGCTCACATATGCTAGCAGTGGTTCCCTGACATGCAGCCATCCAACAATTCCTCGCGGCGTCAGTTTCTGAAACGCGCTTCCGCCGTTGCCGGCGCTCCCGCTCTGTTCCACATCGTGCCGGCACGCGCGTTGGGGTTACAGGGCGAACCCGCGCCCAGCGACATCCTGAATCTCGGCCACATCGGAATCGGAGGACGCGGGCGCGGCTTCCTGCGTCCCGAAGCCAACCTGGGCAAGCGCGTTCCCGCTCCCGCGAATCTGGGGGGCGACGGGACACACGCGTTGCGGCCGGCTCGATCGGTGGCGCTGTGCGATGTCGACGTGAAACACCTCGACGATGCCGCTACGCGCGTGGGCGGACAGCCGCGCCTGTACAAGGATTTCCGGCGGCTGCTCGAGGACAAGGACGTTGACGCAGTGTACATCGCATCGCCCGATCACTGGCATGCGCTGATGACCGTGCTGGCGTGTGAAGCGGGCAAGGACGTCTACGTCGAAAAGCCCGCCTGCAACACCATTGAGGAAGGGCGCGCGATGGTGACCGCCGCGGAGCGTTATGGCCGCGTGGTTCAGGTTGGCAGCCAGGGACGTTCGCAAATGGGCGCGTGGCAGGCGAACAATTTCATCAAGGGCGGCCGCATCGGCAAGGTGAGCAAAGTGACCTGCTGGCATTACGCGAGCCCGCAAGGGGATTGGACCCCCGACTCGGATCCGCCGCCAGAACTGGATTACGACACGTGGGTAGGCCCGGCTCGCTGGCTGCCTTACAACGTCAAACACACGCACGGTGCATTCCGCTGGCTCATCGACTTCGGCGGCGGCCAGATTCGCGATCGCGGCGCGCACGTGATGAGCATTGCATCGTGGATCATGGATGCCGATTACACAGGTCCGGTGAGCGTGGAATGCACGGGCGAGCCCCCGCACGACGGCATGTACGATGCAGCGGTCACGATGGAGGCGACGTACACCTTCCGCAATCCCAACTGGACGCTGGTCTGGGGCCAGCCCGGCAATCCGTCGGCCTCGATGGACGCGCGTTACGGCGCGACGTACTGGGGCGACACCGGGAACATCGCAGTGACGTACGGCGATGGCGATTCGACACACACGGAACAGAAGGCCGTCGACTACGCCGCGCAGTGTGCGTGTCCCACCGTGTTCCGCAGCCCAGGCCACAGCGCGAATTTCGAGGACTGCATCCGCACGCGTGAAAAACCGATCATGCATATCGAGGCCGGACACCGCGTGGCATCGCTCTGCATTCTGGGCAATGTCGCCTTTCAATTGCGCCGCAAACTGGACTGGGATCCGGTGAACGAGCGCTTCCGCAACGACGATGAAGCCAACCGCCTGTTGAGCCGCCCGGGACGCGGACCCTGGAATCTGTAGAGGAGCGACGACCATGATCGATGAACAGAAATTCCTGGCAGCGATTCGCAGCAGCAACGCGGAGGAGCGGTTCGCGGCGTGGCGCGATGCAGGCGAGGCGCCCCCTTCGGCGATTCCCGCGCTCGGGCAACTGGCCGGAGGCGCCGACCCCGCCGTAGCGAAAGCCGCCGCCGAAGCACTGACGACGATGGTGCATGCGGTGGGCAAAAGTCCCGGTGCGGCGAATCGAGGCGCGGTAGTGAAAGGACTGTTGACGGTTGCGGAGCAGGGTCCTCTGCCCGCTCGCGTCCATGCGCTTCGTTTGCTGTCGAACATCGCGGGTGAGGATTCGGTTCCGGCGATCGCGAACTATTTGAAGTCGCCCGAACTGCGTGAAGAGGCGGTATTCGCGTTGGAGCGCATTCCGGGCAGCGCCGCGGCAAAGGCGATTATGGACGCCTATCCGTCAGCGCCGGCGGACTTTCAACCGCGTCTGCTAGCGGCTCTGGGCCACGTACGCGCGACCGATGCGGCGCCGCTGGTGGAACGCGCCCTGCATTCCGGTAACAAAGAGATCGCTCTCGCCGCGGCTCGCGCTTACGGGCGAATTGGCGCTAAAGGTTGGGCCGCGTATCCGGCGCTCGATGCGTACACCGGCCTTCAACGGAACGATCTGATGGACGGCATGTTGCGTCAGGCCGACGCGCTCGCCAGGCAGGGCGGCCCGGCCGAGGCGATGGCGATTTACAGGACGGCGCTCGCCAGGCCCGAGGAGCACTGGCAATGTGCGGCCATCGTCGGCTTATCCAAGATTGGCACCACTGAAGCCGCCGCAGCGATCCAGCCGAAGTTGAAGAGCGACCAGCGGACGGTTCGCATAACCGCTCAACAAGCCTGGCGGCGGATGGCGGGTTAAGGCGCGCGCCTCCTCCATGAAATAGCGGCGTGCGCAACAACGACTGCGATCAGCAGCATTGACGCGGGAGGAACGACAAGAAATACGGGCGCGGTATGCCTCCTGGGAGGCCCAAACGCAACATAGCCGTAGATCGCAAGCGATGCCAGGGCCAGCATCAGCATCAATATCGGGAGCGCGGTCCGGGCAAGTCCCGGCCAACGCTTTGAAACAACGCTGGCCCATATGAGCGCCACGAATGGCGAGAGTACCCATTATACAAAGAGCAGCATCAGGAATCGCGAAGGATTACGACGGCCTGCGTGGAGCGTCAGCCCGACGGAGCCCACCGCCCCAATCAGTGCGGCGAGCAGCGCCGCTCGCTGCAACGGACCATTCCGCAACTTCGAGTTAGCTGTCATTGCGTGTTAAGGCGCGCGATATACCGTACGGTACGCCGGGAACGCAGCGCCGAAGCCGGCGAACAGGGCGATTGGCGCTAAAAACATCAGAGGACGCTGGTCGTAAGACGACTCGTTATTCAGGTACGCGCCCAATGTCCGATCCGCCGCGATGCCGACGGCGAGCCCGATGCCGGCTCCGATCAGCGTTCTCCGCAGCCGCCGCGATCCGCTTCGCACCCGCACCTCACGTATACGCGAACGCTCGATCGCGACTTGGCCTTTTCCGGTCTCCAAGGACAGCGCCTCAGGCGAGAGCGATACGAAAGCGCCTTTGGTGGCCCGGCCAGTCGTTTCTTTGACCTCGATTCTAGCGCCGGCTGAGAGCCCATCCTGTCCCAAGACTCCGCGCTCAGCGGCAGCGACAACAAGACAGCGAGCGCGCACAATGTGGTCAGATTTCGCATATACGTTATTATCCGCGCCCAAACGGCGCAGCGCTCGGAGTATGGTTGACACATGGCCAATATGCTTGCGATTGCCGGGTCCAATTCGAAATATAAGCTGCCCGGCGCGCTTCCCGCGGGGTTCTGGGCCGGTCTATGGCATGGCATCATTGCCCCGCTTCTGTTTTGGGTCAGTTTGTTTACTGAAGGAGTTCGTGTTTACGAGACGAACAACAAGGGACGAATTTACGATTTCGGATTTCTCCTTGGAGTTGGCGCGTGGGCGACACATTCTGAAACTCGCACCATTATTCAAAGCACAGCGAACTGACGGGAGACTCACCGTGGTCCGCAACCTGACAAAGTACGGGTGGTTACTGGTCCTTTAGACCAGCGTCAATCCGAGTACGGTCGATGCTCAACCTGATCCTGCCCGAGGATCTGCCGGATGGCGATCTGCCGCTCAGTCTGACGATCGCGGGAGCGCGGGCGCCTGCGGGAGGATACCTGACGGTTCGCTCGCAATAACACGGAATAGGGGCCCCGGTAACCATTGCAGACCCGGTACGTCTACACTGGGTCGAGCTGCGTTCAAAACCGATCGCGGCGCTCTGGAGGGGTCTCATTCCTTTTTTACGCTCTGTTTTCATTTACGCCGCGGCCCTGAGTGCCAGCACGGTGTACGCACAAACCACCGCCGCCATTAACGGCACGGTAAAGGATGCGAGCGAAGCCGTGTTGAACGGCGCCAAGGTCTCGGTGCGCCACTTGGAGACGGGCGCGGTGCGCGCCACGACGACCAATGCGGCCGGGCAGTATTTCATACCGGTGCTGCCTATTGGCGATTACGAACTGCGCGCTGAATTTGCCGGGTTCCGCCCCACCGTGCGGAAGGGCATTCACCTGGATGTCAGCGAGACCGCCCTGGTGAACGTATCGTTGGAGCTTGGCGCGGTGGATAGCGAAGTGACGGTGGTTGCGCAAGCGCCGCTGGTCAATACTTCGTCGCACGACCTGGGTTATCTGGTCACCGAAAAGTCGATGCGCGAGTTGCCGCTGAACGGGCGCAATTACACAGATCTGGCGTTGCTACAACCCGGCGTGATCGCGTATCCGCACCGCGACGGCGGCTCGGCGGTAGCGCACGGGCTGGCGATGAGCGTTAACGGTCAGGATCCCCGTTCGAACGTTTATCTGCTCGACGGCACTCCGCAGAACGACTTCACGAACGGGCCGGCTGGGAGCGCCGCGGGCACGGTGCTGGGCCTCGAAACAATTCGCGAGTTTCGTGTAGAGACCAACGCCTACAGCGCCGAATTCGGACGCAACGCTGGAGGCCAGTTTAATGTGCTCACCAAGTCGGGCACCAACGAGTTCCACGGCAGCCTCTACGAATTCTTCCGCAACGATCACATGGACGCGCGCAATTTCTTCGATCCCGCGCAGATTCCGCGATTCACTCGCAACCAGTACGGCGCGACGGCGGGCGGCGCGATCAAGAAGGACCGGACGTTCTTTTTCGCCGGCTATGAATCCCTGCGGCAACACTTGGGGCAGACCGTTACAAGCTCGGTGCCCGATCTGAATGCGCGTCAAGGCATCCTGCCCGGGCAGGCCGCGATTCCGGTCAGCCCGGCCGTGCAACCGTATCTGAATGCCATCCCGCTTCCCAACGGGCCGGGCGGCAACGACGGCCTGGCGACGTATGCATTCGGTTTCAATCAAACGCTCGATCAGCAGTACGTGCAAGGCCGGATTGACCACTACATCGGCGCGAATCAGCAGATCTTTGCGCGCTACACCTTGGACGACGCGAACCAGCTACTGCCGACGGATTACCCGCAATTCCCCAGAAACTTTATTTCGACGAACCAGTTTGCCACCGTCGAACACCGCTGGATATTATCTCCATCAATCTTGAACACGGTGCGCGGCAACTTCTCGCGCACTCGCATCGGGCAGAACGACCAGGCGAACCTGGCGTCGCCGCTTGCTCCATTCAACCCATCGGCGGGCACGTTGGGCGATATCGACATCGGCGGCATGCAGCGCTTCGGCCCGCAATCGTCCGGCAACCTCCGCCTGGTACAAAATCTCTTCGGAGTGGAACAGAGCCTCTCCATCACGCACGGCGCGCACGTTATCAAGACCGGCGTTCTCGTCGAACGGTACCGCGACAACATGTACAACCCGACGTTTTTCCTGGGCATCTACACGTTCGCGAATGTGGCCAGCTTCCTGCGGAACGCTCCGGCGCGTTATATCGGGCTCACTCCAACGGGAGCTCTCGACCGTTACTGGCGCTCGACACTGTTCGGGTTTTATGTGCAGGACGATTACCGGGTGGCATCGCGGCTGACGCTGAACCTCGGCTTGCGGTACGAGTTTTCGACCTTGCCCCACGACATCTACGGACGCGACGCGGCTCTGCTGACACTGAACGATCCGGCGCCCACGACGGGGCAGTTGTACCGCAACCCGACATATCGAAACATTTCACCGCGAGTTGGTTTCGCATGGGACGTCTTCGGCAATGGCAAAACCTCACTGCGCGGCGGCTACGGCGATTACTTCGATACCAACAATCAGCAGAATCTGATTGTCACCGTCACGAATCCGCCGTTCACGCCGCGGCTCGTGATCGCGAATCCGAGCTTCCCCAATCCACCCTTCGCGCGCGGGATCGGAAATTCCATCCGCCCCATCGAGTTCAACATCAAGAACCCGAACGTGCACATCTGGAATTTGAACCTGCAGCGCGAACTGCCGGGCGATGCCGTAGTCACGATCGGCTATGCGGGATCGCGAGGCGTTCACCTGTTACGCAACACCGATGCGAATCTCTCCATCCCGCAGCGCTTGGCGGACGGATCGTATTTCTTTCCCGCCGGAGGGCCGCGCGCGAACACGGCGTTCTCCACGATCGAGTTGAAGAAGAGCGACGGCAACAGTTGGTACAACGCCGGCATCGTGGATATCCGCAAGCGCTTCAGCCACGGCCTGATGCTGCAATCGTCGTACACGTTTTCGAAAAACCTGGACACGACGCAAGCATCCACGTTCTTCTCCGATTCGACGAACGGCACCACGTCGGCGATGCCTGAGTTTCCGGGCCTGAATTACAACAAAGGACCTTCCGATTATTGGGCCAAGCACAACTGGGTAATGAATGGGAGTTACATGCTGCCATTGGGTCAGCACGTGCTTCTGTCGGGCTGGCAGATCGCGGGAATCTTCAACGCGCGCAGCGGCAATCCTCTCACCGTTTTCGTGCAGAACAACCGCTCGCGATCGCAGTGGAGCCCTTCGAGTTCTCCCACCGCGGGCGTGGACCGTCCGAATTTCGCGCCGGGCTACACTCATGAATCGGCGGTGACTGGCGGACCCGATCATTACTTCGACGCGAACGCTTTCGTGCTGCAACCCGCCGGATTTCTGGGCAACGAGGGCCGAGGGTCGCTCGTCGGGCCGAATCTGCGCGAGTTGGATCTCTCGCTCGTCAAGAACACCCGAATACGCGAACGCATCAACGTTCAATTCCGCGCCGAGGGGTTCAATGTTCTGAATCGAGCCAACTTCGGTCCGCCGAACTTGATTGCGTTCGCCGGAAGCGCGGATAATGAGAAGCCGTTCTCGACTTTCGGGAAGGTTCGCGCCACGGTGACTTCATCGCGGCAAATTCAACTGGGATTGCGGCTTTCATTCTGATGCAAACGGGGAAGAAGAAATCGATGGTCTGGGTATTATTCGCCATTGGCGCGGCGCTCGCGTGGGGAGTTTACGGTCCGGCGCTGCATAAAGGTCAAGTGCAGTTGGGCAGTCCACTCAAAGCTTTGCTGTGCGTGGGATTCGCTTACTTCCTGATTGGCGTGCTGGTTCCTGTCGTCACGCTGGGCTCGCAGGGCGACCTGCACGGCTTTAACCAGGGCGGGTCGATGCTGGCCACCATCGGCGGTGCTCTCGGAGCGATTGGAGCGGTGTGTATTATCTGGGCGTTCAAGACGGGTGGGACGCCAACTTACGTGATGCCGCTGGTGTTTGGCGGGGCTCCGGTGATCAACGTCGCGGTCTCGATGTGGATGCATCCCCCCAAACAGGCTCCTAATCCGATGTTGTGGATCGGCATGCTCATGGTTTGCCTGGGCGCCGCCGCGGTTCTGTATTACAAGCCGCAGGGCTAAGTGCGATGATGATCAGTTTCTGCTTTTCGCGGGCACGAAGATCGCTTGCTGACGCGCGCGGCTCTGTTGCGACGTGGGGCCGAACATCGCTTGCTTACGCGCGCGGCTCTGTTGCGGCGCGGGGCCGAACATCGCTTGCTTACGCGCGCGGCTCTGTTGCGACGCGGGGCCGAACATCGCTTGCTTGCGCGCGCGGCTCTGTTGCGACGTGATCCGGCGCGGCCTGGTCTACTACTGGCGCACTAATCTCGCACTCGCGTTCGGTTTCGCGGCCGTGGTGGCCACGCTTGCGGGCGCACTACTGGTGGGCGATTCCGTTCGCGGCAGCCTGGCGTCGATCGCCGCTCAGCGATTGGGCGGAACGCAATATGTGGTCAGCGGTGCTGGCTTTTTCCGGCAACAGTTAGCGGCCGATCTCGGCGGAACTCCGCTCATCTTCCTCGATGGAAAGACGCAGGTCTATGGACGTGTCGCGGACACTGGCGTATCGATCAGCCCCGAACTTGCCGCGAAGAGAAATCTCAAGGCCGGTGATACGATCCTTGTTCGCGTCGAGAAGCCCTCGGCCATCCCGCGGGAATCGTTGCATGGCCGCAAGGAAGACACTGGCCGCACGCTGCGGTTGAGAGTGGACTCCGTGCAGGGCGCGTTCTCGCTGCGCCTTCAACCCGGGCCGCTGTATGCGGTGTACATGCCACTGGCCCGCTTGCAACGCGAGTTGGGCGAGCCGAACTCGATCAACACTATCCTTTGCGATCGCTATCCGCCGCTCAAAGACAAGGTCCAACTCGAGGACGCCGGCATCAAGGTGCGGCCGCATTCGGTGGAAACGTCGAGCACCATCATGAGCGATGCCCTGGTGAAAGCGGCCGGGGGCAAGCCTGTGTTTTCCTATCTGGCGAATCAGATCCGCGCGGCCGGTCGCGTGACGCCGTACTCCCTGGTGACGGCCGCCGATTTCATTCCGATTGCATCCGACGCCATCGTCTTGAACGAGTGGACTGCGAAGGATCTCGGCGCACACGTGGGTGACCCCGTGACGCTCGAGTATTACGTGTGGGAGGCGAGCGGCGCGCTGGCTACTCGCACGGCAAACTTCCGGCTGCAGGCGATCGTGCCGATGGAGGGCTTCGCCGCCTCGCGCGACCTGACGCCCGAATATCCGGGCCTCACCGACACCGATTCGCTACACGATTGGGATCCACCCTTCCCGATGAACCTGAGCTCGATCCGGCCGAAGGACGAGGACTACTGGAAGCGCTACCGCACAACACCCAAGGCGTTCATCGCCTACGAGGCCGGGCGCAAGCTGTGGGGCTCGCGCTTCGGCAGCGCGACCTCGGTGCGGGTGGAAACCACGCCCGAATACGCGCGGCAGCTACGCGACCGCATCGATCCGTCGCAAGTCGGCATGACCGTCACCGACGTTCAGAAGTCCGCGCGTGAGGCCGCGCGTGGTTCCACCGATTTCGGCGAGTACTTTGGATACTTCAGCGCGTTCGTTTTGATTTCGGCGTTGATTCTCGCAGGCCTGCTATTCCGGCTTGGCGTCGAGCAGCGATTGCGGGAAATCGGAATGCTGCGCGCGTTGGGATGGCCGTTACGCCGCATCGCGATCCTTTTTTTATCCGAGGGAGCCATAGTGGGTGCCGTGGGATGCGTCATCGGCGCGCTGGCGGGCGCGGCATATTGTGCTTTGATCCTGCTCGGGTTGCGAACGTGGTGGCAGGACGCGGCGGGAGGCACGCAACTGCGCCTGTTTGTGAACCCGGCCAGCCTGGTCGAAGGTGCGCTGGGCGGTTTCGCGATGGGCCTGTGCGCGATGGCGTGGACGTTTCGCGGGTTGCGGCGTATGAGCCCGCGGTCGTTGCTGGCCGGTTCGCCGCCCCTCGAATCGCGCAAGGGCAGCCGCAAGCGCACGCAATTGCTGGGGGCCGCCGGGTTCGTTTTCGCAATTCTGCTGGTCGGCGCCGGAGCGGCTCACGCTGTCGATCCAACGGCGGCGTTCTTCGGCTCAGCGGCGTTGCTGCTGATCTCTGCGCTGCTGTGGACGTCGGCACGGATCAGATCCTCACGCACGATCGCAATCGACCGCGGCCATTCGCTATGGAAGTTGGGCGCGCGTGGAGCGGCGTTCCGCCCGGGACGTGCAGTAGCCGGTATCGCGTTGATCGCCACTGCGACGTTCCTCATCGTGGGGCTTGATGCGTTTCGCCAGCACGTCCTGCCTTCGACGGATCCCCATTCCGGAACTGGCGGATTTGCAATCGCAGCCGAATCGGGACTGCCAATCATCTACGATCCGAACACCGCGGCGGGGCGTGAGAATCTGAATCTGCTCAGCACCGGCGAGGCGCGCTTTTACTCGTTCCGGCTGCGTCCTGGCGATGATGCAAGCTGTCTGAATATTTACCAGCCGCGGAATCCGCGCGTGCTGGGCGCCCCGGAATCGTTTCTGAAAGCGGGGCGATTCTCCTTCGCCGGACGCAGCGATAATGCCTGGCTGCTGCTCGATCAGGACGCGGGCGCTGGACCGATCCCCGCCATCGCCGACGCGAATTCGATCACTTACATCCTGCATCGCAAAGTCGGCGATGAGTTCGCGCTAAACCCGGACAGCGATCATCCCGTTCGCCTGCGTTTGGTCGCGGCGCTGGAAGGCAGCATGTTGCAGAGCGAGATCGTCATTTCGGAGCGCAATTTTGTGCGCGCATTTCCGGAGCAGCAGGGGTATCGGTTCTTCCTGATCGAGACCAAGTCGACACCCGCGCAACTGGAGAACGCTCTCTCCGATTACGCACTGGATGCCGGTTATGCAACGGCGCGTCTGGCTGCGTACCGGCAGGTGGAGAACACGTATTTGTCGACGTTCCAGGCGCTCGGCGCGGTGGGGTTGCTGCTCGGTACGCTCGGACTCGCGGCGGTATTGCTGCGCAACGTCCTCGAACGGCGGCGTGAGCTTGCGTTGTTGCGCGCACTCGGCTATCGATTGCGGGATATCGGTTGGGTGGTGATCGCCGAGAATCTGTTCGTATCCATCATGGGCCTGGCGATCGGCATCGTGTGCGCGTTAGTCGCGGTATTGCCGGCCGCCATGGCGCGGGGTGGGCGTGCGCCGGTCGGAGCGATTCTGGCGTTGGCTGTTGCGGTGCCGGCGACGGCCCTGTTATCGAGTGTTCTCGCGGTTCGTGCCGCGGGACGCGCACCGTTGCTCGAAAGCCTCCGCGCGGAATGAGAACGGGCGCGTTACACTAAGGCGCATGCAGGACGACGAGCGCAATACGATTCTGGAGCGATTGCGTGCGGCCGGGCCGGCGCTTGAAGGCGAACTGAGCGGCGTTTCGGACGCCCAGGCCACGTTTCGGCCGGCCGGGAAATGGTCCATCCTGGATTGCGTCGAGCATATCGCGGCCACCGAGGCTGGCATGTTTCATCTGATCACCGAGGGATCGTCGCCGGCCGAGACCGCAGATCAAGGGCGCGAAGAAGCGTTTCTGCGTAACTCGACGAATCGCGAACGCAAATTCACGGCGCCCGAAGGTATTTCCCCCAGAGCCCGGTTCGCGTCGGTCGACCTCGCGTTGCGGACCTTCCAGCGACGGCGAAGCCGCACGATCGGCCATATAGAGACAGTGGACGGTGGTGACCTGCGCAACCGCAAGACGCAGCATCCGGTGGCCGGTGAGATTACCTGCCGCGAGTGTCTGTCGCTGATCATCGGCCACCCCATGCGGCACCTGGAGCAGATCCGCGAGATCAAGCAGCATCCGGATTTTCCGCGCGCCTAGCCGACTCTCGCTCCCGCATGCCTGTTAAAATGCTTGCCGTGCCCGCTTCAACGGCAAAGCAGGTGTTTTCGCGCGAGCAAGTGCTGCGCGTTCTGCACATCTCCGAGCGGCAATTGCGGAGTTGGGAAAAACAGGGACTGATCGGCGCGCGCGGGGAGTTCGGGATGAACGACCTGCTGGCCATCAACACGCTGATCAAGCTGCGCCAGAATCGCGTGCCCCCGCTCCAGGTCCGGCGCGCCGTAGCGGCCCTGCGCGCCAAGATGGACAGCATCACCGATCCGCTGACGCAGTTGCGCATCTACAGCGAACGGGGCCGCATCCGCGTCGATATCGATGGCGGCACGATGGAACCGGTGTCCGGCCAACTGCTGCTCAACTTCGGGCCGGCACAGCTTAAAAAGCTGGTCGCGTTTCCCGGCTCCCGCGCATCGACGGACGAATCGCGCCGGAGCGCCGAACGTGCGGAAGCGGAGTTGCTGTTCGAAAAAGGGCTGCAGATGGAGCACAACGGCGCGCCGGCGAACGACATTGTCGCGGTGTATGAGCGCGCGATCGAGTTGGATCCGCAGTCAAGCGGTGCGCTGGTAAATCTCGGGACGGTGTACTTCAACCTGCGGATGTTCGACCGCGCGGAGTCCCTCTACCTGCGAGCGGTCGAGGCTGACCGCGGTTACGCGCTGGGCCATTTCAATCTGGGGAACCTGTACGACGAATTAGGAGAGCGGGCCAAAGCGCTGGAGCATTATCAATCGGCGTTGAAATGCAATCCGCAATATGGCGATGCCCACTACAATCTCGCTTTGCTGTATCAGACCGCGGGAGAGCCGATGAAGGCGGTGATGCATTGGAAGGCGTATCTTAAAATGGACCCGGGGAGCGCCTGGGCCGCGATCGCACGGCGGGAATTGGAAAAGCTCAAGGACGCCGCCATCGTGCGCGGCCGTGTGTAGAGGCGTCCCCGAGCCGGTTATTGGATTGCGGTTAAAGGTATTTTGGCCTGCGTCTTGAACTCGTACTGCTGGATCTCCATGGCCGCTTTGCCTTCGTCGAAGCGAACGACGCGGCCGCGCGCCACCAGCCGTAAGGCGCACTTGTTGTTGAGCTGCGCCGGCCAACTGATGGAGACTTCGATCCGGCGCCCCGGCAACAGCATCTGGTCGGTTGTAAATAAAACGCCCGTGCTGCTCATATTAATGGTTTTGCCGTTGCCGCTCTCTTCGATGTTCTTCTTGTTGAGAATCTTATAGCGGACGTCGCGTTCGATCGAGAAGCGGTCGGAACTGCGGCGATCCGTGCTGGTTTCTGTGGTCACTCCCTCACCTCACGTGGCGGTCTTTCCGTGCTGACTGTCCCATAGTGAACGCTGCGGCTTCCCGGCTCAATAGGGTACTTGGCCTATTCGAACACAGTACCAAGGACACAGACGCTGTGACTTCGGTTTTACCGGCGCGCTGTTCAACTGCTCGGAACTGACAGTATATCGCCTGTTCCGTTTCGCAATGCTTTGATCAGCCTGGCCGTGACGATCGCTTCGCCCACGTGCCGCTGGCTGTGCTCGGCAATGTGCGTCACCAGGCCGTGCACCGTCGAGGGCAAGCGCTTGCGGCCCACCTCGCGCGCGTCAAACCATGTTCGCGGATCGAGCGCTTCAACCACCGACTCACAGCGAAGCAGGCGTGCGTCCAGTTCCGACAGAAGGTCGTCGCGCGTGGCGCCCGGCCCAGCCTCGATCTTCAACCCGGCCAGTTGGTCGTCGGTGAGCGATTGGCCCAGCAGGTACGTGGTGAGCCGGTCCGCGCTGCCGCCGATATGGCGAATGTGGAAGCCGATCGCACCCATGTTCCACGGCCGGCGCCATAGCTCGTCCGTGCTGAGCCCCTCCGTCCACATTGCCAGATCCTCGCGCACCTGGGTGAAGGAATGAGCCAGCGGCCGAGCGACGGGATGGATCGCCAGGTTCGGGCCGCGCAGCCAGGGTTCGGGTTTCGATGACATCCTATTCGAAAAACCCCTCGCCGGGCTTGCGGTAGCGGTAGGCGACCTCTTCATCGAGTTCGATGCCCAACCCCGGCGCATCGGGAACGCGAATGCGCCCATCCTGCACGAGGCGTTCGCCATCGCCCTTCACCAGGTCATCGAAGAACGGTACGCTGGCCGCGTGCCACTCGAGAGCGAGTAGATTTGGGATGGCCGCCGAAAGGTGCACGCCGGCCATGGTGCCGATGGGTCCGCTGATGTTGTGCCAGGTGAGATTCACGTAGTGCAGATCGGTGAGGTCGGCCAGTTTCTTCCCGTCCCACAACCCGATCTTCTGCACATCGGGCGCCAGCACGCGCAGGCCGCCTTCGATGATGAGCCGCTGAAAATCGATGCGCGAATAATGATTCTCCCCCGTGGCGATGGTGGTGCTTGTATGGCGCTGCACTTCGCCGATCGCGCGGATATTGTCGGGCGGCACGGGATCTTCAAGCCACAGCAGCCGGCAAGGCTCCAGTGCGCGCGCCAGCGACAGTGCCGCGTCCACGCCGTAATTCCAATGGCAATCGATCGCCAGGCCGACACCGATGCCCACAGCGGCGCGAACCGCCCGCACCAGCGCGACGGCAAAGTCGACCTCCTGAGGGCTAAGGTCGCGATTGTACTCGTCGGTTTCGTAGGGCGTCGGAACGTCGACGTCGAACTTCAGCATGCGGAATCCGCGCGCCGCCATCTGCTGCGCACGACCAGCGTAGGAATCGGGCGTCAGGCGGCCCTCTTCGGAGGCGTCCCAGCCATGATGCTTCAAACTGACGACGCTCTTCCGATCGGCTGCGCTGCCGGACTCGGCGTCCTGGCGCATCCATCGCGGCTGCCGCGGAACCAGTAGCGGGCCGATGCTCTCGAGCGCTTCGCCGGCGTGGCAATCGGCGTAGATGGGCACGGTGTCGCGATACTTGCCGCCAAGCAGTTGCCACACAGGCATACGATGCCGCTTGCCAATACAGTCGAGCAGCGCCGTTTCGATACCGCCGATCGCGTGATAGACGATGCCCGGTGAGCAGTAGATCGTGACGGCCCGCATCCGGCGCAGAAGGCGGTCGATGGACGTTGGGTCCTCGCCAATGAGAATGCTGGCGAACTCGCGGATCACGGCCGTCACGCCCGGCCCGACAAACGCCTCGCCGTAGCCGGTGATGTTCTCGTCGGTTTCCACTTTGACGATGGTCCAGTCGAAGTTCGCTTCGAGGACCGCCGTCGATATTTTCACGATGCGCATAGAGCGTTACTTCAGGATACGGCATGGAACCGCAGGGGCTGGGCGATGTATGAACGGCTCACTGTCGTCGGAGCGCTCATCATTCCACACTGCCCGCCCTTACGGCCATCGCCCGGAGATAACTTTATCCTCGCTGATCGTGCTCGATAACGTGCAATGTTACGGTGGGAACAACGCGCCTGGGTGACCCGGCTGAGCCGCTCATGCCCGGCATGATCCGATATCTCGAAGGACCCGGAGCACCTCGTTCACAAGCGGATGCGAAGCGGCGATTTCGATGACGCCCAATTCGGACATATTTAGGAGCCGGAGGCGCACCCGCCGAATTGGAGCGCGGAGATTAGAAGACCACCGATCTAAATTCGAATCGTCCTCAGCGGTGGGAACTGCTGAAGGGCGAGATCGTCAAAACGCACGTGTCCGGCACACAAGTGGCGCTTTGGAAAAACGGGGTGGATGTATCCGTTCGGGATTCCGAGTTCATGCAGAAGCGGACCTCTTCTTATTGATTATAGCCTATTGAAAACATCAAATATATAGGGTATACTCTATTTAACTTTATAATTTGATAGGTTATAATCTATGAAAAAGGCCCGGCTCACAGCCCAGTCCCGTTCGCACCTGGATGAACGCTTCAAGGGGTTCGGACCCGTTGCGCGCTACAATCCGCCCGTCCGCGGATGGGTCAAGGCCGTTCGGGTGGCGCTCGGCATGACAACGGAGCAAATGGCGAAGCGGCTCGGCATCAGACAACCGTCGGTGACGGATTTGGAACAGTCCGAAGCGAAGGGGACCATCTCGCTCGCGACCCTGCGGCGCGCCGCAGAAGCGCTCGACTGCACGCTCGTCTATGCGCTCGTGCCCAACAAACCATTGGAGACGATCATCGTCGACCGCGCGCGCGCATTCGTCCGCCATCGCCGCGGGCCGGTTGAGCACTCGATGCTGCTCGAAGACCAAAAGGTAAAGGAAAAAGATAGCGAAGCGCGGCTCCACGAGATTGTGCGCGAGACGAACCCACGCCTGTTCTGGGACTAGGCCGTGAGGGACCTCTTCGAGCAGCCGGATCATGCCACGCCCTTGACGCCCGAGGAAATGCGCGAGTTGATCCCCGCGTATATAGCGTATCGCCGCGAGCTGAACGAAGCTGAGCAGGAAAATATTGCGCGGGGGCAGGAATGGGCGCTCGGCCGCAGACGCGACGTGCTGACTGAGAAGTTCATCATGGACCTGCACCGGAGCATGCTCGGCGATGTGTGGCGATGGGCTGGAAAATTCAGGAAGAGCGAACGAAATATGGGGATTGCCTTCTTTGAAATTCCGATGGCTCTGCGGCAGATGCTTCAAGATGTAAAAGCATGGATCGAATGCAACACATATCCACCCGATGAAATCGCCGTACGCTTTCACCACCGGCTGGTGCAGATTCACCCGTTCCCGAACGGCAACGGACGCCACTCGCGCCTGATGGCCGATCTCCTTGGTGATGAAGCTGGGCCGTGAGCGGTTCTCGTGGGGAAGCGGCAGCCTGCTGGAGGCCAGCGTACTGCGACGGCGTTACATCGCGGCCCTGCAGTCGGCCGACAATCACGACATCGGCCCGCTGCTGGCGTTCGCACGTTCTTAGCGCGCGGCGCTGCCCGTCGTAGTCGGCAGCAGCGCCATCACCTGATCGAGCCTGGTCCAGGAACGGACGCCTGACTAATCCGAAGGACCCGGATGGCGCGCCCGCCAAATGGGAGGGCTACGTCCGTGAGTTCCTCGGCGATCTTGCCCTCTGACTCGGCTCTCTCCTGGAACCGTTTCCATTCCGGATCCGCAGCGACTTGGCGATGTCCGGCCGAACTCCGTATAAATCGACACCCTTCCCGCGTGGTCCACGAACCAGGATCCATCCCACCACTACACCTCATCCGCCCTTCGGCTCGTGAACGTGACCCTCGACGGATTCCCGGTGGGCGTAACGGCGTCCATGCACGCGACCAATGACGTGACGATCGCGGCTCGCACGTGGACCTGGACAACTGCACCATCGCGTCCGCCCCGGCCGGCGCTCGGCGGAAACCAGTTCGTCGGCAGTGCGGTTGAGGGTTTTCTCGAAGACGGTCGCGCCGGTTGTCAATCAGCGGTTCGGCTGCCGGCGAGAAGCTGAAGTCGCGGTCTGATGCCGTCAGTTCCCGTCCTGCGCCCGCATCGGTTCGAGCGCTGATCGCTAGAGCCGGACTGACGCTGGAACAATTCCTCACCAGGCACCAATAACTCCGCTTCAGGCCCACACGTTCTCCTCCTCAAATCGTCCGTACTAAGATGCATGGAGGAGTACGCACCGTGATTCGACTCGCCGCAGTCCTTTCTCTCGCCGCAGCTTTCTTGTCCGCCGCCGAACTCGCGCCGCCCACCCTGGCGCATCATCCGACGGTGAATGCAACCAACATCGTCTTCGCTTACGCAGGCGATCTGTG